>JAJRPI010000055.1 GCA_024280895.1 Alphaproteobacteria bacterium
TCTGGGGGCTGCTGGCGGAGAGAGAGGGATTCGAACCCTCGAGACGGTTACCCGCCTACACGCTTTCCAAGCGTGCGCCTTCGACCACTCGGCCACCTCTCCTGTTTGCCTGATCGCCTAATGGCGACAAAGAGCAAATTGTCCACCGGCAGGCCGTAACATAACCAGATCAGCGGCGCAAGCTTGTTGGCATCAAAGCGCCCCTCAAATGAGCGCCCGTTGAGCAAGCTTGCTTGGTATGAGCGCCTTTGGTCGACGGCGTCAAACACTGTATCGGCCCCTCGCAAAAAAAGCGCCGCCCATGAAGGACCCAATGAGCAGACCATGAGTAGCCATGTCGTCGCAGGGTTCATCGCCAGATTGATTCTCACACCAATATATGGCAACAAATTTATACATGCTATTGCCTGAGAAATTCATAATTAGCGCAAAAATCCAGCATACTGCTTTAAACTGAACAATATAATGAGCGCCCTTGTCTTGTTTTAGATAATCGGGCCACAATCTGGAGAGCGATCGACGTGATAATAATACGTATTATAGGTGTCTGGTTTCTGCTCGCATCGGTCATCACGCTGGTCATCGACGCCACAAAATCTCTGGCCATCAACAAAATGGTCATCACGTCGCTTGGTCAACAATGGTATGAATTCCACAAGGAGAGTATAGAGGCCGCGCAAAAATCTGTGGAAACTCATATTCATCCGCTCATTTGGGATCCGTTCATAACCGCACTCCTGCTCTGGCCAAGCTGGGCCCTGTTTGCCCTGTTCGGCGTAATCCTGCTCTGGTTGGGCCGCAAACGCAAAAGAACGCAGGTTTTTTCAAACTTCTAGCATGCAGACGAGTAACATGACCGAAAAAAAACGCACCATAACCGGCCTGCTTGGACGTACCCTGTGGGTGATCTTTGCTTTTTGCCTGGCCGTTTCGCTTGCCTTGATTATCTTGCTACTGCTTGGCTCTTACTCCATGGGCGAAGAATTGCGCGGCGATTATCAACCAGATGACGATATGGGAACCATCGTCAATCTCATATCCTTTTTCTTTGGCGGCGCGTCGTTTTTGATGGTGGTGACACCTGTTCTGAGCATATTACCAGCGCTGCTGGCAGTGATTATTGCCGAGGTCATACAGGTCCGCAACGTGCTATTTTATCTGATCACCGGCGGCATATCGGTTGCGGCCCTGCCGCTTTTGGCCAGCACGGGAGATACCGGCTTTAATCTGCATGCCTTGACCATATTCGCAACAGCTGGCTTTGCCGGCGGTCTATTCTATTGGCTGATTGCCGGACGCAATGCCTGATAGTCGCTGATCACAATAGTGTGTTGAGGCCAGCCCACGATCTCGTCACATTGACTAATCATATTGAAACCAGTGTTCAAACCGATGAACTATCGGCTTGAATTTGCCAAGGCACGTAAAATAACCTAGATAAACCATATGGAAAATACACCAACAATCAGATCACCCCTCGCCCGTTTGCTAACCAAACTGAACGCGCTGATCGAATATCTCGCCAACCCTACCAGGTTCATGCGCTTCTCGCGTAAAATCCTGCCATGGCTGATGGCTGCCAGCGCCCTTGTGCTTGTCTATGGCTTCTATCTCGCTTGGTTCAAGGCACCTTATGATTATCAGCAGGGCCACACGGTCAAAATCATGTTCATCCATGTGCCGATGGCTTCATTAGGCATGATGGTCTATGCGCTGATAGCGGTGGCCTCCATTGGCTCGCTGATCTGGCGACACCCTCTGGCCGATGTTGCTGCCAAGGCAGCCTTGCCCATTGGCGCGGTTTTCACCTTTCTGGCATTAGTCACCGGCTCCTTGTGGGGCAAACCCATGTGGGGCACCTATTGGGTATGGGATGCGCGCCTGACCAGTATGCTAGTCCTGTTCTTCCTCTATCTTGGCTTGATGGCCATCTGGGAGGCTATTGACGATCATTCCCGCGCGGGTCGCGCCGCCGCCATCCTGGCTGTTGTTGGCGCCATCAATCTGCCGATTATCAAGTTTTCCGTTGTCTGGTGGAATTCTCTGCATCAGCCCGCCAGTATCAAGCCATCCGGCATCACCATTCACACCGACATTTTGACCCCCTTGCTGGTCATGTGGCTTGGCTTCACCCTTTTGTTTGTCGTGTTGCACCTCAAAGCCATGCGCGCCGAGGTGCTGCGACGCAAGGTGGAAGCTATGCAATTGCGCCGTGTCGAACGTGCCAATCGATAGCAAAAACACGGCAACAGATACACTATATATAGGAAAGACAATTTGATGAGCGAACTGGAAGCCTGGAAACACGCCGACTTTATAATTGCCTGCTATCTCCTTGTTGGTGTTTTTGTCGCTGCTTTGACCTTGTGGATTTTCCGCGACGAGCGCAAACAAAATCAGCTACTTGATGAACTGGGCGAGCAAGACGACAAAACACGCTCATAGACAACCAGATGGAACAACAGATTATGCCCGACACCAATAGCTCCCCTGAAGACGAACCAACCGAGCGCGCCGTGAGGTCGAAATTTATCACGTTTTTGCCGCTGATCTTTATGGGCCTGCTGGCTGCGCTGTTCATATGGGGTCTTAAATTCAATCCCAATGGCCCCAAACATATTCCCTCAGCCCTCATTGGCAAAAAGATAGAATTTACGCTGGAGAAAATGGAAGGACTAAATGGTCCCGATAGCAAACCCATGCCAAGCTTCTCCTCAAGCACTCTTGCCAATGGCAAAGTGAGCATCGTCAATGTCTGGGCAAGCTGGTGCGTCTCATGCCGCGCCGAACACAGATTTTTAGATCGCCTCGCCAAGCGTTCGGGCATCGATATTTATGGCCTCAACTATAAAGACACCGCATCTGCTGGACGCAAGTTTCTGACGCGCTTTGGCAATCCCTATAAAGCCGTTGGCATGGATCGACGCGGCCGGGTCGGTATCGACTTTGGCGTTTACGGCGTCCCCGAAACCTTTGTCGTGGATGGCAAGGGCATCATTCGCTACAAAATCCCTGGCCCCGTCGATGCGCAGATCATTGAAAGCCAATTGCTACCCGCCATCAAAAAAGCGCAGGCTTTATCAAGCAAGTAGGACTGGCTGTCGATATATATAGGAGTGAGGGCGCAAAGCTTTGAAGAGTTTTGTTTTTTCGAGAGCAGTTAGTCTTTTGAACTGTGATTAAACAGCAAGGCGAGCGATTGCTTTAGATGGATCCTCGATAAATTTCTGGTTCTAAGCCAGCCAACAACACAATCATCATGGCCACAAATTTTCTAAGATGACGATCAAGGGAGGTCTCCCGCGTTCGTCATCCTTGAAAATCTGTGGCCAATGATCTTTTTCGGGTCATTGTACACAACCCCGCCGCGACACCCTATCTTGCAAAATAGCGTAGACGAGAGCAACGCAGACCATCCCCGCTCGAAAAAATAAGCCGCTGCCTCTGCATTTATCTCATTTTTTATAAAATAATTGTTTGGCAGACCAGATTCGGCATCGGACCAGGCAGGTGATTCGCTTCTCGATTCGGCCTTCACTCAGCAATAAACCTGTCAAATAACTGGTTTATATAGATAAACAGGGAAAACACCCCGTTTTTATAAATATTCTAGTAATACTTATTACCAACCCCATTAACACTTATGAATAAACGAGCTTTATAAGTTAATAAACCTATCCATTTGTTTTTTATGTGTTTTTTTACTTTGAATTAACTGTATTAGGACAATATTACTTTTATCGGAACGGAGCAGACGTACGGCGAGCACATCATTAGAACCTCTTTCCAGGTCGGATCTAACTGTCTTGCATTCATCAGCACCACAATCAGTCAGGTAGCAGATATCAGGTTTATATTTTTTAAATCAATTTGTTACGTAAAATTATTATATTGTATATGAGGGACATCATGACCAAGACCATCGCTAAAGGTGCTGTTAAAGCCGCCGCCAAGAAATCTTCCACAATCACACGCGCCGCAAGTAAAGCTGCTGTAAAAAAAGCTATAGCAAAGAAATCACCTGCTAAAAAAGTCACTGCCAAGAAAGCAGTCTCCAAAAAGACCCCAGCTAAAAAGACAGTTGCTCGCAAGCCTGTCGCCAAAAAAGCCGCTCCAAAGAAAGTTGCTCGTAAAGCTGCACCAAAGAAAACTGTTGCTCCCAAGCCTGCCGCTAAAAAAGCCGCTCCCAAGAAAGTTGCTCGCAAAGCTGCTCCAAAGAAAACCGTTGCACGCAAGCCTGCCGCTAAAAAAGCTGCTCCAAAGAAAGTTGCTCGCAAAGCTGCTCCAAAGAAAACCGTTGCACGCAAGCCTGCCGCTAAAAAAGCTGCTCCAAAGAAAGTTGCTCGCAAAGCTGCACCAAAGAAAACTGTTGCTCCCAAGCCTGCCGCTAAAAAAGCTGCTCCAAAGAAAGTTGCTCGCAAAGCTGCACCAAAGAAAACTGTTGCACGCAAGCCTGCCGCTAAAAAAGCTGCTCCAAAGAAAGTTGCTCGCAAAGCTGCTCCAAAGAAAACCGTTGCACGCAAGCCTGCCGCTAAAAAAGCTGCTCCAAAGAAGGTTGCTCGCAAAGCTGCACCAAAGACTACTGCCAAGCGTTAGTCGTTCCAGTTCCCCGGCCTTTTGTTTAGCGTTGCCGGATCTATGTAGTGCGTAGTTTGAGTAATTGTCATGCGTTGAGTATTGCGTTTGGTATTGCGTAAAAAATGTACTGCGTAACAAGGCGGTCAGCTGTTTCAGCTGGCCGTTTTTGTTTTGCCAAACCTCCTAAAGCTCGCGAATATTCAGTTGTTTTTCAAGAAATTTGATGAAGTGGCGCTCTTTCAAAAAGGGATGTATCTTAACCGCACGACGCAAGGTGGCCAAAGCATCTGCCCACCTTTCAGCCCTCATTTCGATCATCGCCTTACCAGCAAGTGATCCAAAATGGCGCGGCTCCAAAGACAAAACCTTGGCAATCGCTTTAAGCGACTCATCATCTCGCATCATGAAAAACAAGACGGTCGCCTTGCGGTTCCAACCCTCGCTATAGGTGGGTTGCTCAAAAATGATGCGATCAAGAAGGCCAAGGGATGGCTCATAATGGCCGCGCGACGCCAACAGCTTTGCCTGCTTCATCAAACGATCAATTGACGACACCCCAGAATTAGTCCAGTGCGCCCAGATATCTGCTTCAATCGAACGGGCTTGCGCTTCGCCTCTGGCCTGTTTCAAGCGCAAGAATAATCGATCGAGTTTGAAGCCGCCTGCTTCTTGGCTCGCAACCCCATCCCCTTCGATCTGCTTTGCCCCACCGATCAGCGCTCCTTGAACAAGCAGAATGATGCTGAATAGAATTGCTGTAAGAAAATGGGGCTGTCTCATGGATGAATTCCCTTTATACGCGCATGGCAAAGCACTTCAAAGATACATAAATCAGTAAATGTGCTCAAGACAATAGAATGTGAAAACCTTGATGCTTCCCAGCCGCTCTTGTAGCGCCAGAGCCCTGTTAGGCCAAATGGAGCGTTGGTTCCCAGTCGTCTCCCGCAAGACAACGGCCAATTTCCCGCACCACATCACCAGCGTCTCCAGACAAGGAAAAAACCGCCATTTCCGCACCTAAAGCAATCCATTTTTTATAATGTGCATTAAAAAAAGTGGTCCGCAACAACCAATGATAATGCTGATCGCCAATCCCCCCCTCCCAGAATTCAACGGCCTTTTTCTCTTGCCCAATTATCCACCTGGAAAAGGCCAGGAGCTGTTCATCTGAAAGCTTGGCGTTATATTTTACACAGAGAAAAAGGAGGGCTACGGCGACAAATACGCGCTCGGCCATTTCTTCCTCCAATTGAGCAATCAACCATACCAAAAAGGACATGTTCGCCCGAGCGGTATCGAAGTCCACATATTCCAGATTGCTCAAGAGCTGAATAAGGGTTTGATTATACCCATCACAATATTCTCGTGTCTTGGCATCTCCATATGCCCGCATCAGCACGGCACAAGAAAACACGACAGCCAGATGCCCTTTGGGGCGACTTATGCCATGAGATTGTTGCATCCAGTCTTTGCTAGCAGGGTTTGACCATCTGGTGAGTTCAAGAACTTCTCGCGGCGACCACGGCAAAGGCTGCGCAATCGCCCCGCCATCTCGTATCTGCTTTAATTTGTGAAAATTTTCATCCGCGTCATTTCCATAGTCTGCGTGCGCGATAAAATGAAGAACATCATCGCCAATATGCGGGGATATTTCATTGAGCAGAGCGTCAGGATCGGGGAGCAGGTCTTCAAGAAACAAGAAGTTCATGATACCCGCTATGTCCCCTATTCCAGGTTTTCGATCTTTGGCATGGCCACAGAAGTGACGCCGCAATCCACCAGCAGATTTTGTCCAGTGACACCGCCGCCCGCATCCGACAATAGATAAACGGCAGAATTACCGACTTCGCTCAATGTGGGGTTGCGTCCAAGTGGCGACAGGTTTTCCATATATTTGAAAATCTGACGACCATCTGCAATCGCCGCACCGGCCATCGTGCGCATGGGGCCAGGCGACAGCGTATTAACGCGAATACCGCGAGGTCCAAGATCGGCGGCCAGATAGCGTACAGAGGCTTCAAGCGCCGCCTTGGTAACGCCCATCACATTATAACGCGGTACAACGCGCGTTGATCCCGAATAAGACAAGGTGATCATGCTGCCGCCATCGGTCATCAAATCAGCGGCACGCTTGGCAACCTCGGTGAACGAGAAGCATGAAATGATCATGGTGTTGGTGAAATTATCACGTGTCGTATCCACATATTGGCCGTTCAGCTCGGTACGGTCGGAAAAAGCCAGAGCATGAACAACAAAATCAATCGAACCCCATTCTTTTTTTATAGTGTCGAACAGATTGTCGATATCACCGGGCTCATCGACGCTACATTCGATAAAAAGTTTGGACCCCAGCGTTTCGCCAAGCGAGGTAGCACGTCGGCCCAGCGGTCCGGCCTGATAGGAAAAGGCCAGCTCGGCGCCCTCAATGTGCAGGGCTTCAGCAATACCCCACGCAATGGAGTGATTATTGGCAACCCCCATGATCAGGCCGCGTTTTCCGGCCATCAGACCATTGGTTTTTTGTGTTGGTGTATCGGTCATTCTTTTTCGCTCTTGATAATAGGCTCATTCGCCAATCCCTTGAGGCCGCTTTCTAGCATGCTTCGAGTGAATTGGCGCTTCACATGATTTTTCTGATTGTTACGTTCGGTTGCAGGGGCCGCTTTTAGGTCTCGTGACGCTTGAATACCAGACTGGCGTTTGTGCCACCAAATCCAAAGCTGTTTGACATAGCGAGGTTAATTTTCGCGTCATCCAACCGTTCGCGCAAAATGGGCACATCCGCAAACACCGGATCCAGCTCCTCGATATGGGCGCTTTCACACAAGAAATTATTATTCATCATCAATAGGCAATAGATGCTTTCTTGCACACCCGTCGCGCCAAGCGAATGACCGGTCAAAGATTTGGTCGACGAGATATGAGGGATATTATCACCAAATACTTCGCGCACGGCTTCAATCTCGCGGCTGTCGCCGACACCAGTTGAGGTGCCGTGAGGATTAAGATAGTCAATGGCTGAGGGATCAATATCGCCAAGCGCCAGCTTCATACAGCGTACAGCACCCTCCCCTGATGGTGCCACCATATCGTGACCATCCGAGTTGGCGCCATAGCCAACCAGTTCACCATAAATCGTCGCGCCGCGCGCAATCGCCCGCTCGCGCTCTTCCAGCACAACCACACCAGCACCACCCGCAATAACAAAGCCATCGCGATTAAGATCAAAGGCACGAGAGGCCGTTGCCGGCGTATCATTATATTTGGAGGACATGGCTTTCATGCCATCGAACAGAACGGATAAGGTCCAGTCGAGTTCTTCGGAGCCACCTGCAAACATCACATCTTGCTTGCCCCACTGGATCATTTCGGCTGCATTGCCGATACAATGAGCTGACGTGGAACAAGCCGAGGTGATGGTATAGTTGATACCCTTGATCTCGAAGGGCGTCGCAAGGGTCGCGCTGGCCGTCGAGCTCATACATTTTGGCACTTCGAACGGGCCGACCCGTTTGGGACCACGCTCACGGGTAATGTCAGCAGCCCAGACAATGCGCGCTGCACTGGGCCCACCGGACCCCATAACAATGCCAGTACGCTCATCGCTGATTTCACTTTTCTCAAGGCCGGAATTTTCGATGGCCTGCTGCATGGCGATATAGTTCCAGGCCGTACCTTGCGCCATGAAACGGCGGGTCTTGCGATCCAGTGCTTCTTCCCAATCGAGAGTTGGCATGCCAAACACCTGCGAGCGAAACCCAAGTTCCGCGTATTTATCAGCGCGCACAATACCAGAGCGCGCCTCACGCAGGGAGGTCAACACTTCATCTGTATTATTGCCGATGCTGGATACAATGCCCATACCGGTGACAACGACGCGCCTCATGGCGTACTCCTTCTTGGATGTTTATTTTTTATCTGCTTCTGGCTGGAACAGAACCACACGCAGGTCCTTGGCATGAAAGATCTCTTCTCCATCGGCCTTCACCACACCATCAGCCACCCCCATCACTAATCGGCGGTTATTGGCAACGCGTTTAAAATCAACGATGAATTCCACCAGCTTTGTTTCTGGTGTCACCATACCGGAAAATTTAACCTCTCCCGTCGAGATGGCGCGCCCCTTGCCCCTACCACCGATCCAGCCCAGAAAAAAGCCGGTCATCTGCCACAAGGCATCAAGGCCCAAACAACCAGGCATCACCGGGTCACCTTTAAAATGGCAATCAAAAAACCACAGATCGGGGGTCACGTCGAACTCAGCGACAATCTGGCCCTTGCCATTGGCCCCGCCATCATCGCTGATTTGGGTAATGCGGTTAAACATTAACATGGGAGGCAGTGGCAGCTGGGCATTGCCCTGGCCGAACATATCTCCGCGGCCACAGGCCAGAATTTCTTCGTAATTATAGCTGCTTTGACGTTCACTCATCTACTATCCCCCAAGGCCCTTGTCAGGGCCGCGTTGCTGACCCACCCTCTCTTTTTGCAGGAGGGTGTTATTCATTAACGACCTACCACGAACAATGCCTGTTTATCCAGCCGAAATAACAAAATGCCACGAGACTTATCTCAAAGCGACCCACGTCGGTAATCACAACGAGGGGCAAAATCAACTCTATCGAGAGATATTTGCAAAACATCTGGTTTTTACTCTATAATAACTCCAAACTAACAACACGGAAGGTTCTCATTCATATCAACTGATGAACCATGTAAACAGGACGCGTGAAATTGACTGATAAAAAACATGAATTGATTGACCGGTTGCGCCGCGCTGGCTTGCGTCCGACGCGCCAACGGCAATCTCTGGGCAAAATACTGTTTTCAGGGGGCAACCGTCATGTCACTGCAGAACGGCTGCACGACGAGGCCATGAGCGCTGGTGTACCTGTTTCGCTTGCCACCGTTTATAACACGCTGCACCAGTTCACCACTGCTGGCCTGCTGCGCGAAGTCGCCGTCGAAGGAGCCAAAACCTATTTTGACACCAATACGACCCAGCATTTTCATTTTTATCATGAAGAAAACGGGCAATTGATTGATATGCCCGCCGACATGGTCCTCGTCAATAATCTCCCTGATGCCCCAGACGGCACCAAAGTGACGCAAATCGACGTCACAGTGCGGATCGCCAAGAAATAAATTTCTTGGATTATATCGATCTATTCGAAAGTCTCTCCGGGATAGACCCCCCAAAGTTTGGCCTGCTCGATCCAGCCCTTAAAGCCACCGACCGTCACAAAGCACCAGGAGCTACGGCAGGATTTGATCAGCACTTTGACGTCTGATTCCAGGCGCACCACGACTGCCGAGGCCGCGCTGGCCTTTTGAAATAAAGAGATCGTAATCTTTTGTTTTTTCCAGGGACTGATGAGCCCCATGCGTAGTGCCGACAAAAGCCGGAAATAGACCCAGCCTTCGGCACCCGTGCTATCCCGCACCCGGCGCCAATGCTCATGCTTGGCGGTCACTTCAACCGGCAAGCCTAACGAGCGATAGGTCCACAAAATATCATATTTACGGCCCGGGCCTTTGCGCACATGCACTTCATCGGACTTGAGAGCGGCAAAATGCGGGGTGTAGGGAGCGCTCGCGGCATTAACGGGCCCTGCACTTGCAAGCGCCAAAACGCTGCTGACAAGCAGCATTATAGCCAATCCCAACAACCCAAATAGATAAGAACCGTTTGCATTCATCTGATAATTCCCCATGAGTGCTTTCTTCCTAAGGCAGGCTTTACCGCTTCGCAACATTTCTTCTATCATGTCTGATTAATGATGTTATGTATGAATGATTGTCTGGATAACTCAAAGCTGTGATGCAAATGAGACCGCGCTGATCCAAGGTCATAGGCTGATAAACGGATTTGGCAATGTTTGTCTTGAACGGAGCACAAGCGGGAAGAGAATTACTGGTGAGCACAAAAAAACCACTCGTCATTGTGACGCGCAGATTACCTGAACGCGTTGAAACACGTATGTGCGAACTGTTCGACACCGAACTCAATATCAAAGACCAGCCTATGAGTGAAAAACAACTTTTCGACGCCGTGGCGCGCGCTGATGTGCTGGTGCCCACCGTCACCGACCATATTGACAAAAAAATCCTCAATGCGGCTGGAGAAAATCTCAAACTGATCGCCAATTTTGGCACCGGCATTGACAAAATCGACCTGAATACTGCCAAACAAAAAGGCATTACGATTACCAATACGCCCGGCGTGTTGACCGAAGACACCGCCGATATGACCATGGCGCTCATTCTTGCGGTACCGCGTCGCCTGGTGCAAGGCGCCGTATTTTTGCAACAACGCATCGACGAATGGGAGGGTTGGTCCCCCACCTGGATGCTCGGCCACCGCATAACCGGCAAGCGCCTTGGCATTGTCGGCATGGGCCGCATCGGTACCGCCGTTGCCCAGCGGGCCCGCGCATTTGGCATGCAAATTCATTATCACAATCGCCGCCCTGTACCTGCGGAACTCGAAACCAGCCTTGAGGCGACCTATTGGGACAGTCTTGATCAGATGCTGGCGCGTATGGATATTGTTTCGGTCAACTGCCCTCATACCCCGGCGACCTTCCATCTATTATCCAAACGCCGCCTCGCTTTGATGAAACCCACCAGCTATATCGTCAACACGGCCAGAGGCGAAGTGATCGACGAAAATGCCCTCACACAATTACTCGACAAAGGCCTGATCGCTGGCGCTGGCCTTGATGTGTTTGAGCATGAACCAGCCATCAACCCCAAACTTCTTAAAAATGATCGAGTTGTGGTGCTGCCGCATCTGGGATCCGCCACCCTTGAGGGGCGCGAAGCGATGGGCGACAAGGTGGTCATCAATATCAAGATGTTCATGGATGGGCATATGCCTCCAGACCGGGTGCTGCTTGATGCCGTATAATGGTCCACGCCAACCCCAAAATCGGATCTGCATATATCAGTAGATCTCATCTCACAAAAGCTATATTCTGCTGACAGATTGTCCCTTTGCGAGGTGAGGTATAAGAACGATAATATGGCGCTTCTACAATGGTCAGATGAGTTAAGTGTTGGCATCGATATCATCGATAAACAGCATATGATTCTGGTGCGCGCGATCAATCTGCTTGCAATGGCAATTGAGAAAAACAGCGAAAAGGAATTGCTGGCGGCCATTTTCGAAACTCTGGCAGACTATACCGCCACTCATTTTGCCTATGAAGAGGAGCTGTTTGACCATTTTGGCTATCCTGAATCGGTCGAGCATAAAAAAGGCCACCAGGCCCTACTGGACAAAGTGAACGCCCTCAAAAAAAGATTTGATGCCGGCGAAGAAAATCTTGGACCGCAAGTGCTCAAATTCCTCGTAGATTGGCTGACCAAGCATATTATGGGCACGGACAAGCGCTATGCCTCCTTCATTCTCGAGGGCATGGAACGCCAGCGCAATAATCTGTCCTAGACAGAGCACCGCGCCGCCCACCAGGCCCCCCACTCCTGCATCTTGAAAAAAGGAGCGGCAATTTCCATATTCAAGTTGCTCGCAAGTGCCTGTCCAAGATCCTGGACTCAAAAGGGCTTGCAGCAGATATGATAATATCATCGGTTGCTTGTTAAAGGACTTATAATATGCCGCGCCTCACATCCCTGGGCAGCCCCTTGCTGCTTGGATTTGACGAAATAGAACGCTTTCTCGACCGCGCAGGAAACGGTTCGGGCGATGGCTATCCCCCCTATAATATTGAACGCTTTGAGCGCGAAGATGATACGGGCGAACAGTTACGCATCACTCTGGCCGTCGCCGGTTTCAAGGTCGAGCAATTAACCATCACTCTGGAACATAACCAGCTGACCATCAAAGGGCACCAAAGCGATGAACAAAAGGGCGACTATCTGCACCGAGGTATCGCGGCAAGGCAATTTCAGCGCACCTTCGTCCTCGCCGAAGACATCAAGGTTATCGATGCCGATCTCAAAAATGGGCTATTGTCAATCGCGCTTCACCGCCCACCTGCAAAACACCAGATCGTTGAGATCAATATCAGCGACCTTGGTTAATACCAACCACGATCGGGCACCTTGCGTTACTCTGTGCTCAAACAAAATTGATATATTGAACGAGCCGCGACCCTAACTTGGCCGCAAATAGCTCTTATTTTAAGGTCAAGACCATTGCCTTGCATGCAAGTTCAGGGTTTAATGGTAGGCCGAGCGCATATGATGGGTTGCTGAGTACCAAACTAGCGCCCGTATGTTTGTATCTCGTCGTGAGCAGGAGGACCGGACAAATGGAAGAATATGAAAAACTGGGGATTGAATCCTCTGACAATGCCATGAGCCTGCTTGAGTTTACTCACCTGGGAGA
This sequence comes from Alphaproteobacteria bacterium, assembly GCA_024280895.1. Classification (GTDB taxonomy): domain Bacteria; phylum Pseudomonadota; class Alphaproteobacteria; order Rhizobiales; family JAKIUO01; genus JAKIUO01. The sequence goes on from JAJRPI010000055.1 coordinate 12,932, forward strand.
GGGTGAGGTTGCTTACATCAAGCCTCTGGCCAAGGATGAAGCCTATCGCTTGTTTCCAGCCCTTGAGGAAATCGAAGATGATAGCCCGCTTTATTCCCTGCATGCTGCCGATGGCACCCCGTTGATGCTCACCGACAGCCGCGCCGAAGCATTGGCTGACGCCCTCGACAATGATCTGGAACCGCTTAGCGTGCATTAATTATATGCAAGGCCGCCTGCGATTGCCGGTCCTGAACATGCACGAAAAGCTGAAGGTCGCCAAAACTTTCCCCGTCACGCGATCGTGAATGAGTGTGTCTTCCCTTTTGGGGTTAGATAATAATACTGGCATGATGATCCGCATCATTGCCATTATCGCTCTATTTTCCCTGCTACCACTGAGGGCGTTTTCTGTTGAAAGCGCCTCTCAGTCTGTGGAGGGGCCATTGTTTGAAATTGCCAGAACACAAATGGCCACTGTCAGTAGATCTGACAAGACCCCGTGTAATTGCAAGGCCCGACCCATTGCGAGTTGTGTTGATTCAATTCCCACCGGACTTTATCTTTTCACAAACGGCTTTGTTGCAAGCAGCAAGTCCAGATATTCCGCTTTGCCGGAGATTGCCATTATTGGCAGCAGTCGAGCTGTTCCCTTGCCTCCCCCCAAAGTTTGACCGACGATTAAATCAAAATCATAATTTAACTGACACCCGCGCCCCTTATAAAAAGGGTGCGCCATTGGGAGACTTTACAAAAAATGTCAAAATCAAAATACTCTGCGCAAGGCTTTGAAGCTTACGCGGAACTGGAAAAACTTGCGCTGATCCTGCGCATCGGGATTGGATCAGTGTTTGTCATCGGCGGCTGGAACAAGCTCTATCAACTCCTGTCATCGGGGCTGCAAGATAAAATTATTGCCAGCTATACCGGCACCACCGGCTATATCAACCAGTTCTTTACGGACTGGATGTTTGGGGCCGATGCCCTGTTTACACAATGGGGCTTTCTCACGGCCCTCTCGGCTTTTGAGTTGGTCAGCGGCATTGCATTACTGGTCGGCCTGATGGTACGGCCTCTGGCGATTATCTATGCCTTTCTAATGTGGACCTTTGTGGTTTCCTTACCGGTCATCACGACCCCAGGAGCCGATTTTGCCGGCAAGACCTATATGGCACCCGCTTTGTTCGTGCAGGTTCGCGACATCGCACTGTCTGGTATGATGTTCGTGCTTTACAATCTTGGATCAGGTGCTCATAGCGTCGACGAGCGCCTGTTTGGCAAAAGCGCCACCCAACCAATGGTCAACTGGGAAAGTCTGGGATTGCTAATGAGACTGTCCATCGGCATCATATTCATTGTTGCTGGGTTTTTCGCTGGTATGCCCAATATCAAGACCTTTGATATTCCGACCTTCTTCCTGGTCATCGTTGGTGCGGGCCTTGTGGCCGGGATCAGCGTTCGTGTACTTGGAGCTGTTGTCATGGGATTCATGATTTATTACATCATGACAAAACTCACTCTATCGAAGTCCATCATCGGCAATCTCAATGGCATAAAGCGCGAATTCGCTTTCTTTGCGGGTGGATTGGTGTTGGCCCTGAAGGGCGGCGGCACCCGCTTCACGCTGATGGATATATTTGAGCGCTTCTCTCGCTCCATTACATCCTTCAAACAACACCAAAGAACCTAAGGCCTCCACATGATGGAGATATGGGAGCTGATATTGATCAGCCTCATAGGGGCGCAGCCGGGAATAACCTCCCAGCTGCGCCCTTCTTATCTATCATAAGCTACGGTTTGCCAAATATTCTCACAAATGATAAGTTCGTTCATGGGCGCTAACCAATAAATCATAATATTGCCCCTCATTAGAAAAGTCTGAAAAACCTTCAACTCGCATTTTTGTGTTTTTGGGGGAAAACAGGCACCATAATTGCGAGAAGGTTTAAGAGATCATGACAATCAAAAAAGTACTTGGCACATTTATCGCCGCGACCGCTGTAGCTGCCTTTGTTTCGACAAGCGCCATGGCTGGTGTCGCTGGCAAATACAAACGTCCAAATGGTAAAATGGCAACCGTTTCAAATTGTGCTGGTGGCCTGCGCGCCGTTGCAGCCAATGGAACTGTGATGTTTCGCTGCGCCAAGAAAAGTGGCAGTGCCTGGAAAAGCAAAACAATGAAACACCCTGAGTTTCCTGGTACATTTAACGGTACAATCCGCAAAACAGCTAAAGGCCTCAATGTAGAAGGCTGCTTTGGCTTTATCTGCCCAGGCGAAAATTGGGTCAAACAATAGTTTTAGCCAAATAAAAAATGCTGCTCTCAATCTGAAGATTGGGGGCGGCTTTTTTGATGTCTAAATTTTCAAATTCAGCATTCCACCACATTAACCGCCAACCCTCCGCGGCTTGTTTCTTTATAGCGCGCTTTCATGTCGAGGCCCGTCTGACGCATGGTCTCGATACAGCTGTCCAACGGGACAAAATGGGAGCCATTGCCGCGCAGAGCCAAGGATGCAGCTGTTACGGCCTTAACAGCCCCCAGCGCATTGCGCTCGATACACGGCACCTGCACGAGCCCGCCAATCGGATCACAGGTCATCCCCAAATGATGCTCAAGAGCGATTTCAGCGGCATTTTCGATCTGCTCATTGGTACCGCCATTGGCGGCCGCGAAACCAGCCGCTGCCATCGCGGAAGCTGAACCCACCTCCCCCTGACAGCCAACTTCTGCCCCCGATATGGACGCATTATGGCGGATCACCCCGCCGATTGCCGCCGCGGTCAAAAGAAAGTCTCGTATCCCTTGCTTGCTTGGTTCATTGCAAAGGTCGCTATAATAACGAAGGACGGAAGGAATAACCCCGGCTGCGCCATTGGTTGGAGCCGTCACGATACGCCCGCCAGCGGCATTTTCTTCATTGACGGCGATCGCATAAACGCTCAACCAATCCATTGCCAAATGAGGTTCGGGGCGGTTATTGCCACTCTCGGAAAGTAATTGTTGATAGAGTTTAGCGGCTCGTCGCTCAACTTTTAAAGCCCCTGGCAAGCGCCCCTCGCCCGCCAGTCCGCGATCAATACAGGCGTGCATGATGCGCCAGACCTCATCCAGTCCACCGTCAAGGTCGCTGGCCCCGCGTGCCAGCTCGTTGGCCCGTTTCATCTGGGCAATGCTCAAACCACTTGCACGCCCCATTGCAAGCATCTGCGTTGCATTTTTGAAGGGATGGGGTACATCAGACTGCAAGCTTGGCCCCTCCAAGACCTCAACCTGCCCACTCATTTCACGCTCGCTTTGAACAAAGCCACCACCAGTGGAATAATAAATCACCTCAAGCAGTCGCGGACCGCCCTCGTCCAGAGCGGCAAACTTCATGCCATTGGCATGAGCTGGCAGTGTTTCGCCAAATTTAAAGATGATGTCTCGCTCAAGATCGAACGCAAGCGTTCCACAGCCAGGAACGAGCAAGCATTTCTGCTTCGCAAGCGTTTCCAAAAGAGCCGGAATTTGGTCGGGAGACACTGTGTGCGGGCGCTCGCCAAGCAGGCCCAGAATAATCGCCGTATCAGAGGCATGCCCCTTGCCCGTCAAGGCCAATGATCCATAAAACTCACATTGAATACGAGCCGGCTGGATATTTTGGCGGTTGAGCCGTTCGACAAATCTTTTGGCCGCCACCATCGGCCCCACCGTATGCGAAGACGACGGCCCGATCCCCACCTTGAACAGCTCAAATATACTTAAGAACATAGGCTGGTCTAGCCCTTTCTCCCCCCTAATTTACGACTGCCGCTCGATCATCAGCTTCTTGATCTCTGAAATCGCCTTGGCGGGGTTCAACCCCTTGGGACAGGTTTTGGTGCAGTTCAAGATGGTATGACAGCGATATAGTCGGAACGGGTCTTCAATGCGATCAAGGCGCTGGCCCTTTAGCTCATCGCGACTGTCAATCAGCCAGCGATAGGCCTGCAACAAGATGGCCGGGCCAAGATAGCGATCACCATTCCACCAATAGCTCGGACAAGCCGTCGAGCAGCAACCACACAAGATACACTCATAGAGCCCGTCCAGTTTGGCGCGCTCTTCTCGCGATTGGCGCCATTCATGTTGTGGCTCGGGAGTTTCAGTGCGCAAGAACGGTGTGATATTGGCATGTTGGGCAAAAAAGCCGCTCATGTCAGGCACCAGATCCTTGACGACCGACAGATGGGGTAGCGGATAAATACCGATATTGCCGCGAAAATCTGAAATGCTCGTCGTACAGGCCAGCGTATTGAGGCCCTTGATATTCATGGCGCAGGACCCGCACACCCCCTCGCGGCAGGAGCGGCGAAACGTCAAGGTCGGATCGATCTCATTCTTGATTTTCAGTAGCGCATCAAGCACCATCGGCCCGCAATCATCCAGATCAATGGTATAAATATCAAGGCGGGGCGGATCCTCTTTTTCTGGATCATAGCGGTAGACATGAAATTTCTTGAGGCGCGATCCCCCTGACGGTACCGGCCATTTTTTACCCTTGCCGACTTTCGAATTTTTGGGGAGTGTCAGTTGTACCATGTCTTTAATCCAGCTTTCTGCGAACCCATGTGTAATATTGCGACAAACCAAACCTGTTGTTGCAAAATCATAGGCAGATCACGGCGTTTGACAATGATAAACTTGAAAAAAACAGACTTAACGACATAAACTTGCGACTTAAAGGGGAAATATGATGTGTGACTTACATGGATGCGGCAACGATGCTTCGGGCAAACCCAAACCAGAATTATCAAACGCTGATCGGCGCAGTTTTATAAAGGGTGCCATTGCCCTGCCGGTGGCGACTGTTCTCGCCTATCCAGATTTAACCAAAGCGGCCGCCGAGACCACCAAACCAATCAGCGTTAAAATGCCAGGCGGAGATATGGCCACCGGCGTCATTGCCATGCCAACCACCCTGCCCGCCCCAACCGTTTTGTTGATCCATGAATGGTGGGGGCTCAATGATCAAATCAAGAGCATGGCCGCACAATTCGCCGCACAAGGCTATATCGCCGTCGCCATCGATCTTTATGGCGGCAAGGTCGCCACCAATGGCACCGATGCCCGAAAATATATGGGCGCAACGGACGCCAAACTTGCCACCTCGCAACTAACAACCATGGCCAACTATCTCCGCACCCACAAAGACAGCACCGGTAAACTGGGCACGGTCGGCTGGTGCTTTGGCGGCGGCTGGTCACTCAATTGCTCCACCGCAACAAAAGTCGACGCCACCATCATCTATTATGGCAATGTCAAAAAATCTGCCCGTGACTTGGCAAGCCTCAAAGGACCCGTACTTGGTCATTTCGCCACCAAAGACAATTGGATTACCAAAAATATGGTCGCGGGCTTTGAACGCGAGATGAAAAAGGCTGGCAAAACAGATCTCACCGTTCACTGGTACGAAGCCGACCACGCTTTTGCCAACCCCACCAGCTCACGCTACGACAACACCGATGCCGCACTAGCCTGGCAACGTACATTGGATTTTTACAAGAAGCATTTGGGATAGGTGAAACCATAGGCGGATTAACTCCGCCTATGGTTGATCATTTCTAGCTCTTGCCAATCTCGCGCCCGGCTCCTGACCAATCAACGCGCAGGGTCAGGAACATGGTGGTGCAGAGCATCACGAAGCCGAGCAGTGCACCGGCCAGCAGCGCATAGTCTTCAAGGCTCAAGACCATGTACAAGAAGCCGTAGATGATCAGAAAGATCGCCAGCATGATAAGGCCCTTTTTGAGGCTTTGCTGGATCTTGCCGACATAGAGCGACAATATGCTGCCGGTCGCCAGAGACGAGACCAGATAGGCTTTAAAAAAGCCGATATGCTCTGACATGGACAATAGCAAAACATAAAAGAACACCATCGTGATACCGACAAACAAATATTGCACCGCATGCACCCGTTTGCCCGATAAAAGCTCCATGACAAATACGCCTGCAAACGCCGTGACCAAAAACATCAGGCCATATTTCAAGGCACGATTAACAAGGTCATAGTGATCGAGCGGGATATAGAATTTAACACCAAACATAGTGCGCCCGAATTGATCCAGCGAGCGGCCAGAAGATCGGCTCGACAGCATTTTTCGCCTTAACATGCTTCTGCTGCGCGCAACATCCCTTGAGGCCGCATTTGGAAAGCCATTGAACACCGACACGTCATCGCCGACCCAGCTTTGCGGGATGGAGCGCGCCAAATGCGGCACCTGCCAGCTAGCGCTAAACCCGTCTTTGCTGATGGAGCGGGTTTTGGGCAAGAACGCCCCATCAAAACTTGGGTGCGGCCAGTCTGATGTGAGCGTGATTTTGGTATCGCGGCCGGCTGGCGAAAAGCGCAAAGCTTGCGACCCGGCAAAACTTAGATTGGTTGCAAAATCAAATCCAGGCATCGGCCCCTCCGGCTTGCCACTGCTTGGAAACAGACGCGCATGAATACCACTCATGCCACGCGCTTTTGGCATGCCAATGCTTGGTTCAAAATTGACCTTATGACTATTATTAATGGTCAGATCTGCGGTTTCCTTGAGGCCCGAAACACTCGACAAGGCCAGCGAAAATACAGCATCTTTCCATCTGATCTCCACAGCATTGGGCGCGATCTTGGCAAAATCTGGCGTTTTAAATCGCCCCGACAGCTTGAGATCGGCATTATACACCGTCGCCTCATAGATCGAGCGGTGCAAGACTTTGGAGCGCACCTTGCCATTAATATTGAGCACATCAGGCAAAAAGATCGCGCGGCGCTCGATCAGCTGTTCCACCGGTTTGCCATCAGAAATCACCGTGCTCTTTTCAATAAAGGGAATGATCAAAAACGGTCCCTTGATATTTTGCTCCAGACCCCAGCTGCTCGCCACTTGTGTCCGCACATTGCGGGCATTGTTTTCACGCTCAGCAACCATGGCCCAGACCATGAATTGCGGGATCATCAGCATTAAAACAAGAAAGCCGATTAGTGCGAACTTGAACCCCGGGGAGCGAAAAATCCGTCCCCAGAAACCGCCCGTATTTTCACTCATATTCATTGCTCCTGCGCGTTAAAATCAACCAGCCCAACAGATGCAAGAGCTTAGAGGCACCAACAAGGCCGCAATATTGAGAGAAAAGCCAAAATTTTTGCAGTTTTTGTGCACGAAGGCTCGCTTTTGGCAATTCCCCCCATTGCCCGATTGACAAGAGCGCGGCTTCGTCCTACGAGTTGCTCCCTTGACAGATTCTTCAAGCTTGCTTGAACGGGTCTGCGGGGCCCAGGTGGCGGAATTGGTAGACGCGCTGCGTTCAGGTCGCAGTGACCGTAAGGTCGTGGAAGTTCGAGTCTTCTCCTGGGCACCATTTGTTCTCCTCATATATACTCATAAGTGCTCATAATCATTGAGCTTTTTGGTATTTTGAGCTATCATCCTAAACATAGCTGAACACTCGATACCCCCAAAAAACATGCAAAAGGGGGTTTATTTGGGGGTTCCACCCCCTTGCTCTTAGGATGAAACCCCCAATGGCCCTCTCAGACCTAAAAATCAGAAAAGCCAAATCGCGAGAAAAACCCTATAAACTAGCGGATGGCGGCGGATTGTACTTGCTCGTCAAACCCAACGGTTCGAAGTTTTGGAAACAGAAATATCGTTATCAAGGAACCGAGCGAATGCTATCGCATGGGCGATACCCAGATGTGTCCCTTGCGCAAGCTCGAATAAAACGTGATGAAGCTCGTACAGTTTTAGCTAAAGGGGGTGATCCTTCGGTTCAAAAACGCCTCGATCAGATTGAAGCCGAGACCCAGGCGCGTAATACTTTCCTGTTGGTTGCCGAAGAATATTTGCAAATGTCCTATGAGCGAGAATTGGCCGATGCCACCATGCGCAAGAAAATCTGGCAGGTTCATACCTTGGCCGCCCCGCTTCATCACCGACAGATTAAAGACATCACCTCTGCCGAAATTCTCCACCTCCTCAAAAAAGTCGAACGGAGCGGCAGACGCGAAACAGCGAAAAAACTGCGCGGTACCATTTCGGCTATTTTCCGCTTGGCCATTGTCACCCTGCGCGCCGACAACGACCCGACACAGGCTTTGAAAGGCGCACTACTTCCCGTCAAAACAACTCACCGAGCCGCGATAACCGACGAGAAACTCTTCGGGCAGTTCCTCCGCGATCTGGACGACTACACCGGAGCCGGAGTGATCAAGAACGCCATTCTGTTCCAAATCCTGACGATGGTTCGCCCAGGAGAAGTACGTGGCGCAAAGCAGCAGGAGTTCGACCTGGAGGCACGAAAATGGACAATCCCGGCGGAACGCACAAAAATGCGGCGGGATCATATCGTCCCCTTGTCTGATCAAGCATTGGAATTGGTTCAGACGCACTGGATAGACGTAGAGGGTGTTGAACTTATTTTTCCGTCTATCAGCTCAAATCGAAAATGGCTGTCCGAGAACGCCTTCAACTCCGCCATCCGGCGAATGGGCTATTCCAAAACCGAAGTCACCGCCCACGGCTTTCGCGCAACAGCCAGTACCATATTGAATGAACGAGGTTTCGATGCAGATGTCATTGAAGCGGCGTTGGCGCACCAAGATAAAAACACTATTCGCCGAACCTATAACAGGACAACCTACTGGGACAAACGAACCATTCTGATGCAAGACTGGGCGGATTTGGTGGATGAATTTCGAGCATCCAGCTTTTAAGAGCGGCCCCGCTTCCTCGGCCAGTGGATCATGCGTGAATTGCCAGATCGCAGACTGAGAAGTCCGCAATACAGATCGACATGCAGGGCAAGAAACTTCCTCAGCGTTAACGGAATATTAACCCTTTCCTTGTATATGTGAATTATTCGTTAGTGAATCGTTAAGGAGTTCTTCGTCTATGAAGCTTATTTTTTCCTCCCCTCTCTTTCCCCGAAACAACCAATTGTTTATCAGCGGTGACCGGCGCGTGCCTATGCATGTGGTGTGTTCATCTGACGCTGATTTGATGTTTCGGAATATAGAAGAGCAGTATGGAGAGGAATTATATGAAGCTGGACCCGAAAGACGAAAGATTATTGAATAAAGACGAAGTAACAGAACGTGTGAAATTTGTAGCCCAGCATTTCGCAAGGCTGGAAAAATCAGGCCATTTCCCTGGAAGAGCTAATCTTGGCCGCAGTCGTGTTGGCTGGTATTTAAGTGAGGTTCTCGCTTGGATGGATGACCGCAAAAAAGAGCGGGATTTGGGACTTCCTCTGTATTCAATTGCAAGTTGGAAAATCCCTCCACAGTATAGCAACACCCCACCCAAACCTTAATTATTCGGGGGAAATGCCATTTTGGCGTTTCCCCTTTTTTCTTGCGGGCGTCTCCCACCTACAAGTTTCTTGCAGGTACTACTGGATTTGGGTCAGGTGCTCGTGAACCAAGCTCCGTTCGCCATTTTGCGCTTTTGGGACTCACAAATCTCGGCCATTCGGCTTCGCCCCTTGACGCTGGTGCCTGCCAATTGATGACAGCGTCTGTGAGTTACAGCGTTTGTAGGTTTTAAACGCACAAACTCTTGCATTCTCGATATGTTCAGTATGATGGGGCTATTACCATCTAATTTCACACACATGAAAATACTGTTTTATTCCATCAAGGGCGGACAGGGAAAAACTACCCACGCCGTTTGATACGCCAAGCATCTTGGCGCGAAACTTGTGACTAATGATTTTGAGAACGGCACGGCTGATGTTTATGGTTCTGTGCTAGAACACCCAAAAACCAAGAAGAGCCAGATCGTTACCATTGCACCGGGGCAAGAGCTAAGCGTTCCCAAGGATGAGCACATCGTCTTTGATTTTGGTTGATGGGTTGAGAGCCGCGTTTTGCAGGCTGCGAAAATGGCCGATGTCTGCGTGGTGCCGATTTATTATCAATCCACTGCCGATTTGATGCCAGCCGTTAAAACCATTTTGACGCTGGAAAAGCACAATGACAATATCGTCATTCTCATCAACAACACAGCTCCAGCTCACACCAAGGAGCTGCAATCGGTTTTATCGAAGCGCTTCCCAAACTATCGTATTTTCATCATCAACCAGTCGCGTTATATCGCCCGCCTTGCTGACGAGGGCAAGACCATATTTGATCTGTTCGAGATGTGAGGACTGCACAGATATGCGTTGAGACGCCTATTACCGCAGATTGAAGCATTTTATGAGCACCTGGATGTCCAGGAATTATTCCCTAACTACAAATGACATGAGTAAATTTACAAAAGCCCTCGACATGGCCGAGGGCCAGGAGATCAATTTCGAGCACGCCGTTTTGACCACGCCGAGCCAGGTAAAAAAAACCAAGCTGATCGAAAAGCGTTCTCGCAAGGTCCACACCTATATCAAGCCGTCAGAATATGAGTATTTTGTCAGCCATATTGGACGCGAGACTTTTTCCAATGCCTTGCGTAAGCTCATTTTAACCTTCAACAAGAAGCAGAATGAAAAACAATAAGCCGCCAAAGCTGGCATCCCTGACGGACCAACCGGCACAGCTGGAATTGTTTCGCGTGGTTTCTGACAGTGCCTACACCAATTCTTTTGCCTTTTATGAGAGCATCCCGCGTTTTATCGTGGCGCGTGGTCGCGCCGGGATTATCAAACGGAATGAGGATTGAACGGCAGCGCCGATTAGACGCCATTTTGTATCTGACAAGAAAGCCTATCGCTTGACGCTGGAGCCCGCTTATATCGAGCA
>JAJRPI010000056.1 GCA_024280895.1 Alphaproteobacteria bacterium
AGGGTGATTCAAAAGCAATGGTGCACCCGGCGAGATTCGAACTCACGACCTCTGCCTTCGGAGGGCAGCGCTCTATCCAGCTGAGCTACGGGTGCATTGGGGCCAATTTTTGTGGCTAAATTGACGAGAAGTGAGGGGACCTTACAACAAAGTTTTCCTTCCCGCAATGTGTTCCCTCTTGCTATAATGAGCTTGTGGGGGATCAAATATTTGCGTCTGTCCATGAGTTAATACCGCTTGTTGGGAGGAAGTGCATCATGTCTTTTACAGGCATAAATTATCTGGCGGTTTTTGTGGTGACGACCAATGGCGTCAATAACGCGTTTTTGATGAAGCCTTTGGCCTTGACCATAATTGATGCGGGCCACTGGCTATTTGTATTGCTATTGATGGGGGTCATTATTGGCGCTTTCGGGGTTTGATTTGTCAAATAATTTGCATGAATTTCTGTGTCACATGAGCGACCTTGAGGCCACCGGTGCTTATGGCATTGAGCGCCCTGATGCGCCGGATCGCCGCGAGATGGTCAATGCGCCGCCCGGCAGCTTTGATGGTCCGCCCCAAAGAATTGTCGTTGTGCGCGATGGCAAAAAGGTCCGTGCTTATGTCAATAGTTGCCCTCATATGCGCCTGCCCTTGGAGCTGTTTGCCAATCGCTTTCTCGATGAAACGCGGAAGCAGCTTGTTTGCACCACCCATGGGGCACGCTTTAATATGTCTGATGGCGAGTGCACCCGTGGGCCGTGCCGCGGGGATATGCTGCAGCCCGTAGACCTTATTGTATCGGGCGAAAAGATTTTTTATGATCCTTCACAGTTCGACCAATAGGCTGGTTTACTGATGATATGATCAATCTTTTGCTTTTTTTTCGGACGGTGATAAGTTGTCGCAGGGCCGTTTATTTGCGGTCGTGCATCACGTTACGAAATAGCGCAGGTGACGCGGCTTAAACAAACGAACCCATCCTTTAAAAAAATCTCGTCAGCAACGAGATGCCAACCATAAGGCAGCCCCAAAGGCCGCAAGGAGACTTTCAGATATGTCAGACAGTAAAATTTTTGAAGTACCACAAGAATGGGCCAAAAAGGCCTTTGCAGACAATGACAAATATCTGGAAATGTACGAGCAAAGCATCAATGACCCCGAAACATTCTGGGGGGAGCAGGGCAAGCGTCTCACATGGATGACCCCCTATACCAAGGTCAAAAATACCAGCTATGCCCCCGGCAATGTCTCGATCCAATGGTATGAAGATGGCACATTGAATGTCAGCGCCAACTGCATCGACCGCCATCTAGCCACGAGGGCTGATCAGACCGCCATCATCTGGGAAAGCGATGAACCGGCCCATGATCAAAAAATCACCTATAAACAGCTACATATAAGAGTTTGCAAATTCGCCAACGTGCTCAAAAACATGGGCGTTAAAAAAGGCGACCGCGTCACCATCTATATGCCGATGATCCCCGAGGCCACCTATGCCATGCTGGCTTGCGCGCGCATTGGTGCCGTTCATTCCGTGGTGTTTGGCGGCTTTTCACCTGACGCTCTGGCCGGGCGCATTATTGATTGCGACAGCCATTTTGTCATCACCGCCGATGAAGGCCTGCGCGGCTCCAAAAAAGTGCCGCTGAAAGCCAATACCGATAAGGCGGTCGCGCAGTGCGATATGGTCGAGAAAGTGCTGGTCATCAAGCGCACCAACGCCGATGTCGATTTCGTCGAGGGCCGCGATGTCTGGTATAGCGATGCGCTGGACAATGTCGATGCTGACTGCCCGCCAGAGGAAATGAGCGCCGAAGACCCCTTGTTTATTCTCTATACCTCTGGTTCCACCGGCAAGCCCAAAGGCGTGCTGCACACAACCGGTGGCTATCTGGTCTATGCCGCCATGACCCATCAATATGTGTTCGACTATCATAACGAACCGGCTCGCTCCACGGACGCCGGGACCAATAAAAATGTAGATATTTACTGGTGTACGGCAGATGTTGGCTGGATCACCGGCCATAGCTATATCGTTTATGGACCCCTCGCCAATGGCGCCACAACCTTGATGTTTGAAGGCGTGCCGAACTACCCAGACGCGTCGCGTTTCTGGCAGGTCATTGACAAGCACAAGGTCAATATTTTCTATACCGCGCCAACGGCCATCCGCGCCCTCATGGCGGCGGGAGATGATTTTGTCACCAAGACCGACCGCTCCTCGCTCAAGCTTTTGGGCACGGTGGGCGAGCCAATCAATCCAGAAGCCTGGAACTGGTATAATGAGGTCGTTGGCAATAATAATTGCCCCATCGTTGATACCTGGTGGCAAACGGAAACCGGCGGTATCATGATCACCGCACTGCCTGGAGCCACCAAGTTGAAGCCCGGATCCGCCACGCGGCCATTCTTTGGCGTCAAGCCAGAGCTGATCGATGCGGACGGCAACACGGTCGAGGGGCCAGGGCAGGGCAATCTCATCCTCACCGATAGCTGGCCGGGGCAGATGCGCTCGCTCTATGGCGATCACAAGCGGTTTGAAGAAACCTATTTCTCCACCTATGACAATGTCTATTTCACGGGGGACGGTTGTCGCCGCGATGAAGACGGCTTCTACTGGATCACCGGACGTGTCGATGATGTCTTGAATATTTCGGGCCATCGCATGGGCACCGCCGAAGTCGAAAGCGCGCTCGTCGCCCACGATAAAGTCGCCGAAGCCGCCGTTGTTGGCTATCCTCACGATATCAAGGGGCAGGGCATCTATTGCTACGTTACCCTGATGACCGGATTAGAGGGATCAGATGAGCTAAAAGCCGAACTGGTCGCGCAAGTGCGTTCTGAGATCGGCCCCATCGCCAGCCCCGATAAAATTCAGTTCGCCCCCGGCCTGCCCAAAACAAGATCAGGCAAAATCATGCGCCGCATCCTGCGCAAAATCGCCGAAGACGATTTTAGCAATCTGGGCGATACCTCAACCCTCGCCGACCCCGGCGTCGTCGATGACCTCATCGAAAATAGGCAGAACAGGGCCTAGCTCTAAACGTCAGCTGAGCACCTCTTACTCCCTCTCCCATTGGGAGAGGGCCGGGGTGAGGGGGTAAGTCTCTCGTTTGGGAATGACCTCACTGCCTGCACATATTTTCCAGACAGCAAGAAGGAATGTCCTGCGCGGACAGCGGTTAAGGGACGCGTCCCTTAACAATCCCAATTTATTTTTTGAGGGGGAAGGAGGCTACGGTGAGTATCGATTCAGCTACAGTTGGCCTTTGGAAGAACCATTTTTCTGAATCAGCTATTTGGCTTCAAGAAAAATATGCACCTTGGGATCCATCTGTCAAAAATGAATTTGAAATAGAAAAACACATATTTTATGGGTTTTATGGAATTCGGAAATTGCAAGAAGACAAACATCTGAATAATTCTGCCAACGCACTAAATTTTAATATTTATACTTATCCAGTAATTGAAAATATTGATTTCGAGGCAGTTTTTAATGAAAAATGGCATAACGCATATAATTTTATTCAGGGGAAAAAAGAGCAGTTAAGTTTGAAAGATCTATCTAACTTGATCATCCATAGCAGAATTTATTCACCATTTGTTGTCGAGGAACTTGGAGTGATGGGGATTTATTTTTCATCAGATAATACATATAAAACAAAGGTATATTACATTCAGCTTATAAAAATTATTGAATTATTCCGCAGTGTGGCTGAAGACCGTTTAGTGAAGCTTAAGCTAGACACGAGTATTCCCGGGAAAATATCCATTGTGGATATGGTTTGATCTATCGAAGGCTTAATCTGATTCAATATGTACAGTATCTCAGGTTCCCAAGCAGAGCTTAGTAACCTGCAAAAATACAGCCGATCATTAAAGACCGACAAAACGAGCTAATCGAGGCATGGAATGAGTTTTTTGGACAGGAAGATTGAGATACCCGATGCGCTGAGCGTTGTGGTCGGCGATGACAGCCTGTCTGTGGAATTGCGCGATGGGCGTGCCATTACTGTGCCGCTGCTTTGGTATCCGCGATTGGAAAACGGCTCAAAAGCCGAACGTGACAATTGGCAGTTGATCGGGTGCGGCGAGGGAATACATTGGCCCGATCTTGATGAAGATATTTCAATCGCTGGTTTGATCGCCGGAGATGCGTCAAAAGAAAGCTCCGCCTCATTTACTCGGTGGCTCGAAAACAGGAATAAACCGTAGGGCGCAATGTATTGCGCCGAAGATACTATCCGCGATTTAAGATATTAGTTGAGAGGTCGCGACGGTGCAATGCATTGCACCCTACAAATCGGGGATGAAAGGGGCTCGCGCTCAAATAGCGAAGCGGTAGCGCAACCAAATATGCCCTTTTCCGCTCGCCGCGCAGGCGATTGAATTCCAACTCCCCCACCCGCTATTCTTCTTTAAACGCGCGCGCAAATTGTACCATCAAGGGTTTGAGGAAATAGTTCAGGGGGGTGCGCTCGCCGGTTGCGATGAACACTTCGGCGGGCATGCCGGGAAGAAGTTCTTGTCCTTCTTGCAGGCGCTCAAGTTGATCTTTGGGAATGAGAATTTTGACTGTGAAATAGGATTGCTGCGTGGCGGCATCAACGCTTTGGGCTGCCGATATATTTTTCACCTTGCCATCGAGGACCGGCGTTGTGCGGCTATCAAATGCGGACAAGTGAATGGCGGCGGGTTGTCCGATTTTGATTTGATCCACATCTTTGGGTTCGATCTTGGTCTCGATGATGAGGTTGGCATTTGCCGGGATGATCTGCAAAATGGGTTTGGCTGGCGAGATCACACCACCAACGGTAAAGATCGACATATTGTGTATGCGTCCAGCTTGCGGCGCGCGGATATCGATCCGGCGCAACTGTTCTTGAAGGGCAATCGATTTCTCCCGCAGTTCACCTGAGCTTGTCTGATTCTGGCGAATTTCAGAGAGCACTTTTTCGCGAAATTCCTTGTCGACTTGTAGAATTTGCAGCTCAATCTCCTCGATGGACCCACGGGCTTGCGCCATGCGCGCCTGCAGATCGCCGATGTCGCCGGTCAGCTCGGATTTTTGGCGTCTGATGGTATCCATGGTGTCGCCGCTGACAATGCCGGTCAAGGCTGCGAAGCTTTTTCTCTCGATACTTCTGGCCAGAATATCGGCCTGCTCCTGCTTGGCTTTGCGCTGTGTATTCAGTCCCTTGATTTGCTCGTTAAGCTGGACGATGCGTTGGCGAAAAATTCTGACCTGTCCCAGTTGGCTTTTTTGTCTGATCTCAAACAAGGAGACCTGACCGCGGATCATGGCATCAATCGCTGGATCAGCTTTTTTTGCGAGGAGATGTTTGGGAAATAAAATTGTTTTGGTGCCGTCACGCTCGGCGCGAAGGCGTGCCAAACTGGCTTCTTGTTCATTCAAATGGCCGGTGACAATGGCATGGTTGGCACGTTTTGAGGTATCATCGAGGCGTAGCAGCAAGGCGCCAACTTTCACAAAGTCGCCATCTCGAACGAGGATTTCACCGACTATGCCGCCTTCGAGATGCTGGATTGTTTTGATTCGAGATTCAGCTCCCAGCGTGCCTTGCGTGACAATAGCTCCCGCAATTTGCGACGTCGCCGCCCAAGTGCCAAGGCCGCCAAACAGCCCCAGAATACCTATCCCGCCAAGCACGATCCATGGCCATGTATGTAGCTGGGCTTTTTGTGTCTGATTGGTCATTTTGCGGGATCCTCGGGAGACCAGCCAACGGTGCCGACGGTCATTTTTACTTTTTCAAAGGGCTGGTCAGGTGAACGCGGAGCTGCCGAGTGTGTGCTACCGGAAATAGCCTGCTTATTGCGCTCTACAATGCGCTTGACGACCTCTTGGCGTGGACCGAAATCATTTTGTTTGCCCTCGTGCAGTTCAAGAATATAGTCGGAAATATTCAATATATTCATGCGGTGTGTGATGATGACAACGGTCTGGCCATTGTCGCGCATGGCCAACAGCGCTGACAGTAAGGCAGCGTCGCCAATTTCATCGAGATTGGAATTTGGTTCATCAAGGACAACGAGCGCTGGATCTTTGTACATGGCGCGGGCAAGGGCAATGCGCTGCTTTTGTCCCGCAGAAAGATTGGAGCCCATGTCGCCAATATCTGCGTCATAGCCGCCAAGATGTTTGATGAGCCGGTCAACACCGGCCAGTTCCGCAGCTTTGATGATGTCATTTTCGTCAAAACCAGATTGAAAACGGGCGATATTTTCGTTGATTTTACCGCCAAACAGCTCCACCCCTTGAGACAGGTAGCCAAGATGCTGGCCCAGGATTTCCCGATCCCATTGATCAAATGTGGCATCATCAATCCGCACGTCACCATTGGCTGGAGCCCATACTCCCATCAAGGCGCGCGCCAGTGTTGATTTGCCCGCGCCGCTCTGGCCGACAACGCCTAAAATTTTCCCGGCCGGAAGTCCAAAATTTATGTTCGAGAGGATCATTTTTTTTGTTTTTGGAGTGGCGATATACAGGCCGCGTACCTCAAGGCGCCCGGTTGGACGGGGCAGGGGCATTTTTTCTTTTTCCGCAGGGATTTTGGTC
Source organism: Alphaproteobacteria bacterium (assembly GCA_024280895.1). Lineage (GTDB taxonomy): Bacteria > Pseudomonadota > Alphaproteobacteria > Rhizobiales > JAKIUO01 > JAKIUO01. The sequence continues at coordinate 6,569 of JAJRPI010000056.1, forward strand.
AGTAGCTCATTGAGACTTTGATAGGCCTGACGCGCTTGCACAAAGCCTCGCCAGTGGGCAATAGCCTGCTCAACCGGTTGCAGGGCGCGGCCAAGGATAATGGAGGAGGCGATCATGGTGCCTGGCGTGATCTCTTGCCGAATGACCAACAGCGCTCCGGCTGCCAGCATGGCGGATTGTAAAAACAGGCGCAGTGATTTGGAAATAGAGGTCAGCGTGCCGGCCCGGTCTCTGGCATTGGTCTGGTGCACAAGGGCTTCCAACAGGTTATGTTGCCAGCGCTGGCGAATGGCCCCCAACATTCCCAAAGCGGTCAGCACTTCGGCATTGCGGCGACCAGCTTCCGCGAACTGATTTCCCATGCTTGTTGCCATGTTAGCCTTGGCCATTGGTTTGCGTGCCCGCAGATCATTGAGCAAGGCGATGATAAACAGTAACACTGCCGCGACAATTGCCAGAATGCCCAGCCACCAGTGAAACATGAAGATGACAAAAATATAGACAGGCACCCAGGGGCTGTCGAACATGGAAGAGGGGCCGGGACCAGCGATATATTGCTGGAAAACATTTAGATCTTGCAAGGGTTTTGAAGAGCTGTTGCTACCGGTGGTAAGCAATGAAAGACGCATGACGGCATCAAATACCCGCTGGTGGATGCGTTGAAAAATATTGGCGCCAATGCGGGTCAGAATACGCGAGCGAATAAACTCAAGAAAACCCAAGAAAATGAATAAGCCGGCAACCAGCGCAAATAACACGAATAATGTTGGCAGGCTACGAGAAGCCAGGACCCGGTCATAGATCTGCAACATGAACAAGGGGCCGGTCAGCATCAGCAGATTGATGAAAAAGCTAAACAAACCAATCGACAAAAAAGCGCCCTTGCTGGCACTCATCGCACTCCTCAATGTCGTATATTGAGGGGGCACTTTTTTAGTTTTTTGCGCAGCATTTGGCGCAGGTGAGTTGTTCGACATTCGAAATTTGTTGCCTTGGTATTGTTCACGCATCAGCGTGTTTATGCAATTATCGTCTGTGCCCCGGAAAATTCGTGGGCTTATTATGTGTTGATATGAAGACTAATGATTTATTTGGCCATAGGCTATGTTTTTTGTCATTTCTGCGGGTTTTGGCGGGTTAATTTGGTTAATTTGGCTTCAGGATCGGCCTATAATGAGTTAGACTTGAATATACTTAATCTTTTAATGGAGGGTCGCACGAGATGATTTTTGGGCGTAAGAAGAAAACGGAAACGGAAACGGAAACGGAAACGGCGCAAACGCCAGCTGCAGCTGAACCCGCCGCAGTGGCAAAGCCGGTTGCACCAGCACCTGTTACACCGACCCCAGCCGCGCCGCCGTCCGTTGCGACACCGCCTGCAGCATCTCCAGCTCCAGCGGCCCCAGCTCCAGCCGCAGCAACTCCAACTCCGGCAAAAGCAGCCAGCTCTGCGGCACCTGCTTCAGCTGGATCATCGGCAACAAGCGAAGAACAGGATTTGCGGGCTCGCCGTGCTCTTGGTGCCAAGTTGGTGGTTGCCTCGTTCGGCGAAATCGTCAGTCTGCTTATGCGCTCTAGCGCCTATAAGCATTTCTCGCTGTCAGATCTCGAATGGCTGGTGATACCACCGGTGTTGACGCAGCAATTCGTACTTGCAGAGGCCCGTAAGGGGGAGGATGGTATTCCCGCCCCGATCGCTGTTGCCTTGTGGGCGAGCGTTTCCAGCGAGGTCGATGAAAAGCTTATGGCGATGACATCTGGTCCCTTGAGGCTGCGTCCCGATGAATGGAAAAGTGGTGATATACTCTGGCTGATTGATGCGATTGGGCCGCCCCAGGTTCTCAGCGATCTCGTCGATAATTTGCATAAAAATATCTTCAAGGGCCGTCCCCTGAAAGTCAGGGGACGAGGCGAAGATGGCAAGCCGATCATCAAGATCCAGAAACTTCCCGTCGCTGGCGAAGCTGTTTCCTAAGCTGCGTCTGATTTGATCAGGCTGTGAGTGCCATGCGATCTTTTTGGAATATGTCGATACTTTCCTGCGGTTCGACGGCCTTGGAGAACAGGTAGCCTTGTCCCAACAGTCCGCCGCAGGCCAGTAGGGTTTCGTATTGTTCCACTGTTTCAATACCTTCAGCCACGCATTTCAGCTCAAGATTTGTACTCAGGTCAAAGATCGAGCGCACGATGGAGTGCACTTTCTTGTCCGTACAGATATTGTCGATAAAACTCTTGTCGATCTTGATTTTATCCAATGGCAGATCCCTGATCTGACCAAGGCTCGAATGTCCCGTGCCAAAATCATCAAGGACGATCTGAATACCCACCAATTTTAAATTATTTATGGTTTTGAGTGCTTTATCCATATCTTTCATAATGGCGGTTTCGGTTATTTCAACTTCCAGGCGACTGGGAGGAAGTCCGACTTCGGTCAAAATGGACAGGAAATTCAACCCGGCACTGGGGCAGGCGAGATGTTCGGCTGACAGATTGAATGAAAGTTTGATATGGGATGGCCATTGCTTGGCAACTTTGGCCGCTTTGCGTAACAGATTATCTGTCAGACTGGCAATCAATCCAGCCTGCTCGGCAATCTCGATAAATGTATCTGGAGGTACATAGCCCAATTCGGGATGAAACCAGCGAGCCAGTGCCTCAAAGCTCACATAGTCTCTGGTCTGCATATCAATGATCGGTTGAAAATGAACGACGATCTCGTCATTGAGGATTGCATTTTTCAAATCTTGTTCGATCCTTGATCGCAAAAGAGTGGCTTTCTCAATTTCTCTGGAAAAAATCGCGGTATTGGAACGTCCGTCTATTTTTGCAACATAAAGCGCCTGGTCTGCATGCTCTATGAGGCGGGTCGCTGTCGGGCCGCTAGAGGGGAAAAACGAGAAGCCCAGGGAGGCGGAGAGAATGGCCGAGCGACCAGAAATACTGAACGGTGCCGACAGGGCTTCATTGATAATCTCACCCAGCTCTTCGACTTCTTTGGGGGTCGAGGCATCATCGACAAGAATGGCAAATTCATCACCGCCAAGGCGGGCGACTTTTCCTTTGTCTTGCATGATGGATTTGAGGCGTGAGCCAACCTGCTTCAAGACCTCGTCCCCTCCTGCATGTCCGTACAGATCATTGACCGCTTTGAACCCATCGAGGTCCAGCATGCCGACAGCAAAAGTATGGCGGGAGGTTTTTGCGATTTCAATGCGTTCTTTTAAAAAGCCAAAAAACCTGTAGCGATTGGGAATTTCAGTCAGAACATCAGTGAAGGCGATAAAAGAGACTTCTTGGCGAGCCTTTTCCGCTTCTTCATGTTTCTCTGCGACTTCATTCCTGGATTTTAGCACGTGAACAAGAGACAGATAGCTGTTCAGCAACATATAGGTCAAAAGAAGGGTGACTGGAATAAGGACAAGTCCATATATGCTCATGGAGCGATTATCGCTCATCAGCATGGTCAGTATCAGTGGGACGGTGGCCAGAACGACTGTTGGTATCGATGCTCTTGGCAGGCATGCCAGGCAATAGGATGCCACATAGCAAGCGATCACCAGTAAAAAAACGATTTCCTGCTGTGTGCCCGTTCCGCCATAATGGAAAAGAGCGATGCCGAGCAGGGTGTAGGACAGGCCAAGTGTTGGCGCAAAGAAAATAACGCTGAGCAGATCGCGTTTGCGCTGCTGTATGGTGAAATCGTCGATCTTCAGGCCTTTTGAGACCCAGACAACAAGACGCATCAAGGTGACAAGCATCAAAAATACGGGGAAATAAATAGCCAGCCAGTTCGGGGCGGTATTCCACGCGCTAATGATCAGACCAATGGTCGTAAGAATAATGACCAGATAAAGAGGGGGGAGCTGTTTGGCAAGTGTCTTGTGCTGTTCCATAACAAGCGCATCAGAACTATATTTGCCAAAGTCCAGCCGATGGTTAAATCGATCGCATATTGTCTTGTTCAAACTCACTACTCCCCATTTTTTTTTACATGCTAACTAAAAATGGTGACGGTCCCGTTTCATTTGTTGGTGAACAGAGGGTTTATTTATCAAAGGGCATCAATTCAAAAGGCTGTTGTGAGCATTGAGAGGGGCAGATTTTTATCTGGCCTATTTGATTTGCTTGACGCTGGCGCGCAAACATCCCAAATAAGCCAGACTATGTCAGTCGGCTGGATGGCTGCTGTACGCTTTGGTGTGCAGAGGAAAGTCCGGGCTCCATGGAAACAAGGTGCCGGATAACGTCCGGCGGGGGTGACCCCAGGGAAAGTGCCACAGAAAGCAAACCGCTCTGTCGCATCGGTTCGCCGATGAGACAAGAGTAAGGGTGAAAGGGTGCGGTAAGAGCGCACCGCGTTTTTGGCAACAAAAACGGCAAGGTAAACCCCACCTGGAGCAAGACCAAATAGGGGCAGTGTTTCTTGCGCAAGCAAGCAGGCGCGTTTTCACGCTAGCTGCCCGGGTTGGTTGCTTGAGGCGATTGGTAACAATCGTCCCAGATGAATAGTCATCACGAGAGCGATCTCGTACAGAACCCGGCTTACAGGCCGACTGACATGGTTTTTTCAAGAATTTAAATCGACCTTAACGCTAAAACGGGTGTCGGCGGATTTTGCAATCCGAGATGTCGAGACATGAGTGAATGGCATGCGTAAGATGGTCTGTCGCGCCAATGCTTGGGTGCAGATTGCTTTTGCATCGTGATGATTGTCATCTTAAGATGTTTTTGTGCGAGGCTAGTATGTCTTGTGTCATAGATCGTCAATTACCGGCGACAAAGCGACCGGGTTCTCAAGCGGTGGCCAATAAATATTTTTTAAAATCAAGCATTGTGAGTAAAAAAATGACGATGAAAAGCGACATTGATGCCCTTCCAGCCAAGATTCGCATGCCAATGAGATTATTGGGATTTATCAATGTCTTGATATTATGTGCGATCGGTATAGCGGCGGCTTTCGCGGACCTTGAATGGCCAATTTATGCAATGGGTACAGCGCTCGTTCTTGTTGCCGCATTTTTCTTTTTTATCATTGTTCCACGTCTTGTCATTTCTGGCAAACATGTATCAGGCTTTGTCTTTTTGCTTCTACCAATGATCGGTACTCTTGGCTTTGCTTATTGGTGGAAATATATGCAGGTTGTTTAAACTGACCTTGAGCACGAGCATATTGACTGGGGTTAGATCCCGCCATTTACGTCGCAATAGAGTTCTATATAAGGTTTTTGGTTTCGTTGGTTTTCATGTATAAAGCTTCGACCTGAGAGATTTGGCAGGGGGTTTTGCTGTGATGTTTTATCGTTTTCTGGCTGTTGCGTTTTTGGCTGTATTGTTTTTGCCATCGGGTGCTGAAGCGCGTTCCCAGCGCCCGGCCAAGCAATTGTTTGGCCATGCGGACGGGGCTGCCAAAATGAAGCCGCGGCCCATTGGTTTTTACACCAAGGGCTGTTTAGCTGGCGGCAAGCAATTGGCTAAAACCGGCCCCGCCTGGCAGGCAATGCGTCTGTCGCGCAATCGCAATTGGGGGCATCCGGTTCTCATTGATTTCCTTGAAAAACTGGCGCTCGATGCCAAAGAAAAAGACGGCTGGTCCGGCCTGCTGGTTGGGGATCTCTCGCAACCGCGCGGTGGTCCCATGCTGTCGGGGCATCGCTCCCATCAGATCGGCCTTGATGCCGATATCTGGCTGACGCCCATGCCCAAGAATGTGCAGAGTTACAAGCAGCGCGAAAGCCGCTCCGCCATATCCATGCTGGCCAAGGGCGGGCTGAAGGTCAATCCGGCCAAATGGTCGATGGAGCGCGCCAAGCTGATCAAGCGCGCCGCCAAGTCTCCCGGCGTTGCCCGTATTTTTGTGCATCCAGCCATCAAGAAAGCTTTGTGCGAAGCGTCCGACAAGATTGGTACAGATCGCGGATGGTTGCGCCGCGTGCGCCCATGGTGGGGACATCATTATCATTTTCACGTGCGCCTCAATTGCCCCAGAGGTTTAGCCGGTTGCAAAAGCCAGCCAGCGCCTCCCGTTGGCGATGGCTGTGGTAAGCCTGTTCAGGCTTGGCTGGATAAAATGGATCCCTCCAAGCGCAAAAAGATTGTGAGAAAGAAGCCCAAAAAACCCGTAAAACGGAGAAAACGCCGCGCCCTGACACTGGCATCCTTGCCGGTGGCCTGCACAACCGTTATCACCAACGGCAATAAAACCCTGAAAAAACAACTGCGTGCGGGCAAAATTGTCGGCGTTATCCCGATCCCTGCACGCAATCCGCGCCGCGTCACCAAGCCCCAAAATATTCTGGAAAAGCTGATCAGCGGATTAAAAGGCCAAACTGATGCTGCCGCTAAGCCTATAGCTGTGAAGAGCAGCAATTAGCTAGCCTGTTCTTGGCTGTTTTTAGTTGGAACCCGAAGACAGTAATGTCTTGGCACACAGCGCTGGGGAGTTTTTTTTCTGTGCTACCGCTGCGCTGTTTGAGCACTGGTCCCCAGACCCCTATTTAATGAAAGGGCGTCTGGGTTTGGCAAACGGTTTCATAAATGGGTTCCAAGGGCTCGCCTTTGGCGCTGTCCTCAAATAGCAAATGCGATAGGACGACTATAAACTCCGCGCAGGACATTTTTCTTCACTCATGTCACCCGCAAGAAACACCCGTGCCACCAAGCCCACAATAGCCATTGGGGTTCTTTGCCAGATATTGCTGGTGATAATCTTCCGCAAAGTAAAACTCTGGCGCTTCAATCACTTCAGTGGTGATGGGGTCAAAGCCCGCATCCGCAAGGCGCTTTTGATAGCTTGCCAGCACGGCTATGGCCTGTTCGTTTTGCTCGCCCTCATAGGTATAAATTCCTGAGCGGTATTGCGTGCCGCGATCATTCCCCTGACGCATGCCCTGGGTTGGATTATGGGCTTCGAAAAAGGCCACAAGCAAGGTCTCATAATCCAGCACAGTTGGATCAAATACCACCTGCACGACTTCATTATGACCGGTTTTGCCGCTGCACACCTCTTGATAGGTGGGGTTTGGGGTTGCGCCTGCTGCATATCCAACGGCCGTGCTATATACCCCCGGCAATTGCCAGAAAACCTTTTCCGCACCCCAAAAACAGCCCAATCCGAACATGGCGAATTGCGCGCCTTGTGGATAGGGACCCTTAAGAGCCGTGCCCAGAACAAAATGTTCCTTTGCCGTATCGATTGAGCCGTCGCGCCCCTGCAATGCTTCGTTCGCAGGGGGTATTTCAGGGCTTTTTGACTTGAAAAACATGGTTTTGGACCTTCCAACTATTATATATGGCCAATGTGCTACCTGCGCTTAAGTGGCTCACCCCTTCATTTAAGGGCACGAGAGGCTTTTATAAAGGGCATAATTAGGGTAGAGAGATGCGTTTACGGGTCTTTGACCCTGGACACTGGCCCAGTCGGAACTTCCTTTCGATTGGGTTTTAATTTTGGAAAACCGCTGCTGGCCGCGATCAAAGGCCAATTTTAGGCTAATTTTTGGCCAATTATGGAAAGACGAGAAGACAAATGAAACTGCGCAATATCGCCATTATCGCCCATGTTGACCATGGTAAAACATCTCTGGTTGATGAGCTTTTGAAACAGTCCGGCACGTTTCGCGAGAACGAGCGCGTCGATGAGCGCGCGATGGATAGCAATGATCTGGAGCGAGAGCGCGGTATCACCATTCTGGCTAAAGTCACCTCGCTCACCTGGAACGATACCCGCATCAATATTGTCGATACGCCGGGCCATGCCGATTTTGGCGGCGAAGTTGAGCGTATCTTGCACATGGTCGATGGGGTGATCGTGCTGGTGGATGCCTCTGAGGGCCCCATGCCGCAGACCAAATTCGTGGTTGCCAAAGCCTTTAAACTTGGTCTCAAGCCCATTGTCGCCATTAACAAGATCGACAAATCGGACGAGCGCCATGCCGCCGTGGTTGATGAAGTGTTCGATCTGTTCGCAGCGCTTGATGCCGATGAAGACCAGCTGGATTTCCCTATTCTTTACGGATCCGCCAAAGAGGGCTGGATGGCGAATGAGCCAGAGGGCCCCAAGGAAGATATGGCACCCTTGTTTGATCTTGTGCTCAAGCATGTACCGGCACCAACAGTGGTTGAGGGACCGTTTCGCTTTCTCGCCACCACCATTCAGGCCGACCCCTATCTGGGGCGCTTGCTGACCGGGCGAATTGCTTCAGGGAAAATCACCCCCAACATGACGATCAAGGCGCTCAATATGGATGGTGACCTCGTGGAATCTGGACGTATTTCAAAGGTGCTGGCCTTTAGAGGTCTGGAGCGCGTGCCTCTGGATAGCGCGGAAGCGGGAGATATTGTTTCCATCGCCGGGCTTTCCAAGGCCAATGTTGCCGATACCTTGTGCGACCCGCAGATCACTGAACCGCTGCAAGCCCAACCGATTGATCCGCCAACCCTTTCAATGACCTTTCGCGTTAATGATGGACCTTATGCCGGTCAAGAAGGCTCCAAGGTGCAGAGCCGGGTCATTCGTGACCGCTTGTATAAAGAGGCCGAGGGCAATGTGGCACTGAAGATTTCTGACACGGAGGAAGCTGATAGTTTTGAAGTGTCTGGGCGCGGCGAATTGCAACTGGCGATTTTGATCGAGACCATGCGCCGTGAAGGTTTTGAGCTGACCGTGTCGCGTCCTCGCGTGGTGTTTCGCAAAGATGAAAACGGCAAGCTGACCGAGCCGATCGAAGAAGTGACCATTGATGTCGATGAAGAGTTTTCAGGTGCTGTTGTGCAGGCCATTGCCGAGCGCAAAGGCGAGATGCTGGAGATGAAACCATCGGGTGTTGGCCAGCAACGATTGGTCTTCAATGTTCCCACAAGAGGGCTGATCGGTTATAATGGCGAGCTGATGACTGACACCAGAGGCACCGCTATCATGAACCGCGTGTTCCATGATTATGCGCCGCACAAGGGGCCCATCCGCGGTCGCCATCCCGGCGTGCTCATTTCCAATGGTCAAGGTGTTGCGGTTGCTTTTGCACTGTTCAATCTGGAAGACCGTGGTCCCATGATGATCAAGCCGCAAGACAAGGTTTATGTGGGCATGATTATTGGCGAACATACCAGAGGCAATGATCTTATTGTCAATGTCATGAAGGGCAAGCAGCTCACCAATATGCGAGCCTCGGGCAAGGATGATGCGATCAAGCTGACGACGCCGCTGGCCATGACGCTGGAAAAATCCCTCGCCTATATCAATGATGACGAGCTGGTGGAAGTGACCCCGGATAATATTCGTATCCGTAAACGCCATCTTGACCCCAATGATCGCAAACGCGCCGAACGCGCCTCTGTCAAAGAGGCGTAGAGGCGGGATTTTGGGGGGCTTGTCTGCGCACGGAGTTGCTGATAGAAAGCGGGAATGGAAAGCTGGGGCGGTTTATGTTCGCATGAGCGTTCGAGGCGGACTGCAATCCATGCAATTAGAGGAACCGCATGAATTATTTTCTCTTTTTTCGAAAGCTTTTTCTGACAAAGCATTTTCGTCGGGCCTACGGTCAGTTTGGTGAGGATATTCCGATTTTCATGCTGTTTCGCAAGCGACAGCATGGCTCCTTTTTTGTGGATGTTGGAGCCTTCCATCCCACCAAATGGTCAAACACATTTTATCTCTACAAAAAGGCTGGCGGGGCGTTCTTGTCGAAATGCAACCCGAAAAGGTCAAGGGGCTGAAATTGCGTCGGCGGCGGGACATTGTTGTCGAGGCTGCCGTATCCGATAAGCCGGGCCAATACACTATGTATGCCGGTACTGAATATGCCCCTTCTGCTTCAATTGAACTCCCCCAAGAGCGAAACTTTGGCTCGGACAGGCAAGCAGGTCAAATTGAGGCGCGCACATTAAGTGATATTCTTGATGACACTCCCTACAAGGACAATAGAATAGATCTTCTCAATGTTGATTGTGAAGGACATGATCTTGCTGTTTTGCGTTCCCTCGATTTTGAACGATATCACCCCAGAGTGATTGCGGTGGAAAGTCATGCCGTAGACATTGAGGATGTCATAAAGTCGGAACTGCATGTTTTTCTGGCGAGTAAAGGACTTATTTTCGTTAACAGGGCAGGGTTCACCTGTATCTATGCCGATCCGGATTTTATCGGCAAGGACTGGCTGGTATGAGCGATTGTCCTGGTGAGTTTTTCGTGTCGACCAGGTTCGATCAGGCGGAGGTTTTATGAAAAAATCGAGTGAAAATGCAAGCTGGAAAGCGTATCTTATCAATCTGGATCGGTCAAAGGACCGGATAGAGGTGGTGGGAACACGACTGGATGAGCTAGGCATTGACTGGCAAAGAGTTGAGGCTATTGACGGCAGGGAAATGCAGCCTCAAGATCATGTAGGGGTCGATACAAAAGGTTTTTTATTAGCTCACGGTCGGCACATCGAGCCGGGTGATGTCGGGTGCTATCTGTCACATATCAGAGCGCTGCAGGCTTTTCTTGCTGACCCGGATGTGGAGTATGGCCTGATATTGGAAGACGATGTCGGCTTTGAAGATAATTTTCCACAGCTCATGCAGAAAATTATGACGCTCCGGGATGATTTTGACGTACTCAAGCTTAGCGGGCGACATGCTGGTACGCCGGTGCCCTTGAGAAAAATAGACGAAGAACATCGCCTGGTTGCTTTTTGTACCCGCCACACGGGGGCCGCCGCTTATCTGGTCAGTCGGTTTGCAGCGCGCCAATATATAGAACGCTTGTTGCCCATGCAGGTTCCTTATGACCATATTTTTGACCGGGCATGGCTGTTTGGTTTCCGGTTTCGCGGCGTAGTGCCGCTGCCGGTCAGCGCCCAGAATTTTGCTCACAGCACGATCGTCGGGAAGACGAAATTACGCAAACCCCCGCTTTACATATTGCCCAAGCTGGCCCATCGGACCGTTACTGAAACGCGCCGCGGACTGCACTATCTCTTACGTGGTCTTGTTATCCCGCGCGTTTCGTGGCCACGGCGCAACGAGCACGATAATCCTGAATGATGACGGGCTTCGCGCGTCAGTCAACGGAGCGCTCGATAGAAGTTTGGGGTGTCTGGTCGCGGCGAATTGCAACTGGTTATTTTGATTGAGATGATGCGCTGTGAAGGCTTTGAGCTGACCGTGTCGCGCCCTCGCGTATTGTTTCGCAAGGATGACGCGATCAAGCTGTGGACACCGCTGGCCATGACGCTGGAAAAACCTCTCGCCTATATTTATGATGATGAGAGTGGAGCAATATTAGAGGGACCCGCTGATAAGGAGCGTTTCCATGGTTAGACAGCCGTTGTTGAAACTCATCTGGATACCGACTTTCGTCGCGATGACGTTATAGGGTGGGGCCGGGGTGCCTATGAAAACGATCACTGTCAATGATTTGAAGGTGGCTTACCTTGATGAAGGGCCGCGGTCTGGCGAGGCTGTGATCCTGGCTCATTGTTCCAATGCTTCGAGCCGCGAATGGGCATCGCTGATCCCTTTATTGACGGCGCGTGGCTACCGCGTGCTGGCGGCCGATTTTTGTGGCTATGGGCGATCAAGCCCGTGGCCGGACAATCGCCCCTTTGACGCGGATGCCGATGTCAATATTCTAAAAGCCCTTGTTGATCTGGCGAACAGTCCCGTTCATTTTGTTGGCCACTCTCATGGCGGGGCGGTGGCTCTTGAAGTGGCGCGCCAATTGCGAGTCGTACTCAAAAGCGCAACCCTCATTGAGCCAACCGTTTTTCAGCTTTTGCATGAGACCGGGCATGCGCAATGGTCGGTGGTCACGAAAATGGCTCGCAGGGTACAAGATGCGGTTGAGCGCGAGGAGCATCGATCCGCCGCTTATATTTTCACGAGCTTCTGGATCGGCCGGTTGAAATGGTTTTTATTGCCAGAGCGCCACAAGCGTGCCATTACCAGCACCATGAAAAAAGTGGTGCTTGATTTCGAAATCGTCGATCTGGCGCACCGTACTCCCGAACATTATGCCAGCATAAAAGCGCCGGTTCAATTGATCATCGGCACCCGCACCAGAGCACCGGCAATTGCGGTTGGGAAGCTATTGTCTGATGTTTTGCCAAACGTCGATCTGGTGTCAATCAGGGCGGGGCATATGAGCCCGTTTACACACCCAAAGCAGATCAATGATCGGGTCCTTTTGCACCTGCAAAGCGTTTCATCGGCACATTAATAAATACCCACAAGAAAAGATGATGAAATAGGACTTGTATCTGGTGTTGCGAGTGTTACCTTGTTAAGCAACGCGAGATAAATTGCCGCTGGATGCTCAACCAACAAGGCCAGGTCCAATGACGCGAAGCAAGCAAAACGAAACCTTTGCACGCACTGCCTTTCTCCACGGCGCTAACGCGCCCTATATCGAAGACCTCCATGCCAAATACAAGCTTAATCCCAGTTCAGTTGATGAAGGGTGGCAGCGCTTTTTTTCAGAGCTTCGCGATCAGCCCAATGAGGTCCGCAAGGAAGCCAGCGGTGCCTCCTGGCAGCGCGATAATTGGCCAATCCATACCAATGGTGATCTGACAGCTGCGTTTGATGGCAATTGGCAGGGCCTTGAAAAGCGTATCGAAAATGGCATCGCGGAAAAAGCGCAAACCTATGGCGCAGAGCTATCGGACGCCTTGATTGTCCAGCATCGCCGTCAGACCGTGCGCGCACTGGAATTGATCCGCTCTTACCGTATTCTTGGGCATCTCATCGCCGATCTTGATCCGCTTGGCTTGATGGATCGCATGGAACATCCCGAATTGCAGCCCGAATATCACGGCTTCACCGAAGCCGATCAGGGCACCATGATTTTTCTGGATGGGGAGCTTGGTCTGGAGACCGCAACCCTTGGTGAAATCATTGCACTTTTGCGTCATACCTATTGCCGCCATGTGGGCTTTGAATTTACCCATGTGACCAATCCCGGACAGCGCCGCTGGTTGCGTCAGCGCATCGAGGGATATGAAAACGAGATTTCCTTCACCACTCAGGGCAAGATGGCCATCTTGAAAAAGATCCTGGAGGCGGAGACCTTCGAGCGTTTTCTCGATCTCAAATATACCGGCACCAAACGCTTTGGTCTGGATGGCGGCGAAAGTCTGGTGCCCGCCATGGAGCAGGTCATCAAGCGGGGCGGCCAGCTTGGCATCAGGGAAATTGTCATTGGCATGCCGCATCGCGGACGTTTGAATGTGCTGGCAAATGTCATGCACAAACCCCACAAGGTTATTTTCCATGAGTTCATGGGGGGATCAAGTCTCACCGATGAATATGCTGGTTCTGGCGATGTGAAATATCATCTTGGCGCTTCCAGCGATCGCCAGTTCGATGAAAATAATGTGCATTTGTCTCTGTCGGCCAACCCTTCTCATCTTGAAGCGGTTGATCCTGTGGTGCTTGGAAAAGTACGCGCCAAGCAGGACCAGATCGGCGATGACCGGCGCGTTGAAGTGCTGCCGCTGTTGTTGCATGGGGACGCGGCATTTGCCGGACAGGGCGTGGTCTCGGAATGTTTTGCCATGTCAAAATTGCGCGGTCACCAGACCGGTGGCTCTCTGCATTTCATCGTCAATAATCAGATCGGTTTTACGACGACACCAGATTTCGCGCGCTCCAGCTCTTACCCCTCTTCAATGGCCAAAATGGTTGGTGCGCCGATCTTTCATGTTAATGGCGATGACCCTGAAGCGGTTGTGCATATGGCGCGGGTGGCGACCGAGTTTAGGCAATTATTCCACAAGCCGGTGGTGCTGGATATTTTTTGCTATCGCCGTCATGGTCACAATGAAGCGGACGAGCCATTTTTCACCCAGCCAAAAATGTATCAAACCATTCGCCATCATCCGATGGTCGGGGAAATTTATTCGAGAAAACTCGTTGACGAGGGCTCGGTCAGTCCCGATGAAGTGGAAAGCCTCAAACGCTCCATTCGCAAAGAGCTTGATGATGAGTTTGAAGCGGGCAAGAATTATAAACCTAAATCGGTTGATTGGCTGGCGGGCAAATGGGACGGCATGTCCCTGAACCGCTCGGATGCAGCTTGTCGCGGCCAAACCGGCGTCAGCATGAAGCGTTTGCGCCGTATTGGCGGCTCGCTCACCAGCATGCCCGATGATCTCAATGTCCACAAAACCCTTGTTCGCATTATCAAGCGGCGCGCCCAGATGATTGAAACCGGCGAGGGCATTGATTGGGCGATGGCTGAGGGGCTGGCTTTTGGCACATTGCTTGATGAAGGATTTCCCGTGCGACTATCGGGGCAGGACGTGGAGCGAGGCACATTTTCCCATCGCCATGCCGTCATCAATGATCAGGAAAATGAGCACAAATATATTCCGCTCAATCACATTGGTGCCAATGACAAGGGCGTTGAACCGGCCAATATCGAGATCGTCAATTCGCTTTTGTCAGAATATGCGGTGCTCGGATTTGAATATGGTTATTCCGTCACCGATCCCAATGTGCTGACCTTGTGGGAAGCTCAATTTGGCGATTTCGCCAATGGTGCGCAGATCATGTTTGATCAGTTTCTATCCTCGGGTGAGCGCAAATGGATGCGCATGTCGGGGCTGATCTGTCTGTTGCCGCATGGCTATGAGGGGCAGGGACCAGAACATAGCTCGGCGCGGCTTGAGCGTTATTTACAAATGAGCGCGGAAGAAAACTGGCAGGTCGCCAATTGCACCACGCCTGCCAACTATTTTCATATCTTGCGGCGTCAAATTCATCGCAAATTCCGCAAACCGCTTATCCTGATGACCCCTAAAAGTCTGCTGCGTCACAAGCTGGCGGTCTCCAGACTCAAGGAAATGGGGCCAAAATCCACCTTCCATCGTATCTTGTGGGATGATGCCCAGCATGACCCGCAAAACAATATCAAGCTGGTTGCTGATCATAAAATCCGCCGCGTCGTGCTGTGCTCGGGCAAGGTCTATTTCGATCTTCTTGAAGAGCGCAACAAGCGCCAGCTCAACGATATTTTGCTACTGCGTCTCGAACAGCTCTATCCCTTCCCCGCCAAGGCGCTGATCAAGGAAATAGAAAATTTTTCCAATGCCGAAATTGTCTGGTGTCAGGAAGAACCACAAAACATGGGAGGCTGGTCTTATATACAGCCGGGCATTGAGTGGGTGTTGGATCATATCGATGCGAAATTCAAGCGCCCACGCTATGTAGGCCGGGCTGCCTCGGCGGCAACAGCGACAGGACTGATGAAGCGCCATCTCGAAGAGTTCAAGAATTTCGTAGATGAGGCGTTGACGATTGACTGAGGGCGTCCTCAGCTATGTCGATAGGTGGTGGAATAAATTTGATGAGAGATACTAAAGGAAAGACAGATGGCAGTTGAAATTCGGGTGCCGGCCCTTGGTGAGTCAGTGACAGAGGCGACAGTGGGTCAATGGTTTAAAAAAGAAGGTGAAGCGATTAATGCGGACGATCCTCTTGTGGAGCTTGAAACCGACAAGGTGACCATTGAAGTGCCCGCACCAACGACGGGAACCTTATCGGAAATCTCCGTCAGCGAAGGCGATACGGTGGAGATCGGCGCGGTACTGGGGGCCATCATTGAAGGCCGGGGTGCCGTACAATCTGCTGCCGCGCAAGGAGAAATCCAGCCGGTCGCCGCCGTTTCA
Source organism: Alphaproteobacteria bacterium (assembly GCA_024280895.1). Lineage (GTDB taxonomy): Bacteria > Pseudomonadota > Alphaproteobacteria > Rhizobiales > JAKIUO01 > JAKIUO01. The sequence goes on from JAJRPI010000056.1 coordinate 22,216, forward strand.
TCAAGCCAGATGCCACCAAGCCCCTCGGCTGGTAAACTGATGGCAGAGGCTGGTGTTTCAGCTGAAGCGGTGGAGGGATCAGGCCGCCGTGGTCAGGTCTTGAAGGAAGACGTGTTGCGCGTCATTGAAGGCGGTGCGTCATCTAGTCCTGCACCCTCTGCTCAGCCAGTACCAGCGCAACCAAGTGCCGCTCCATTGCTGGCCTCAGCTCCTGTGGCGGCTGCGCCCGCGCCTGTTGCGCCAAGAACAGATGCGCCCCAGGAAGAACGCGTACGCATGACCCGTTTGCGCCAGACCATCGCGCGGCGCTTGAAAGATGCTCAAAACACCGCCGCTATTCTCACGACCTTCAACGAGGTCGACATGTCGGCGGTGATGGATCTGCGCAATGAGTATAAAGATCTGTTTTTGAAAAAGCACGGCGTCAAGCTGGGTTTTATGGGGTTCTTTGTGAAAGCCGTGGTGACGGCATTGCGAGAAATTCCAGAGATCAATGCGGAGATTGATGGCACAGATCTCATTTATAAAAACTATTATCATGTCGGGGTCGCGGTTGGCACGAAAGGCGGGCTCGTGGTGCCGATTGTGCGCGATGCGGATCGGTTGTCGCTCGCTGGTGTTGAAAGCACGATCGCCGGCCTTGCGGGCAAAGCGCGCGATGGCAAACTCTCGATGGATGACATGACGGGTGGCACCTTTACGATCAGCAATGGCGGTGTTTACGGGTCGCTGATGTCGACGCCGATCCTCAATGCACCGCAATCTGGCGTGCTTGGCATGCACAAGATCGAACAGCGTGCCGTGGTGGTAGATGGCCAGATCGTGATCCGGCCCATGATGTATCTGGCCCTGTCTTATGATCATCGCATCGTCGATGGCAAACAGGCCGTCACATTCCTTGTGCGGGTCAAAGAGAATATCGAAGATCCCAAACGCATGATTTTGGAACTGTAATTTTTGCAAACATTTGCGAGCTTATGAGAAGCGGAATGTCATAATGAGTGAATTTGATATTGTAGTTATTGGTACGGGACCTGGTGGATATGTGTGTGCGATCCGTGCCGCGCAGCTGGGGCTAAGCGTTGCGGTGGTTGAAAAACGCACCGACGGTACGAAGGTGAACCATGGCGGCACCTGTCTGAATGTCGGATGTATCCCGTCCAAGGCTTTGTTGCATGCCTCCGAAAAATTCCATGAAATATCGAATGGTATTGCGCAGATGGGCATTAAGGTCACCAAGCCAAAATTGGACCTTGCCAGCATGCAGGCCTTTAAGGATGAGGGCGTCAAGGGCAATGTGGATGGCATAGATTTTCTGTTCAAGAAAAACAAAATTACGGTTTTTGCCGGCACTGGCGTGATCACCGGTAAGAGTGCGGTAGAAGTAACGGATGCTTCGGGCAAAAAAAACGCTCTGGCGGCCAAAAATATCATCATTGCCACGGGCTCGGTTCCGGCATCTTTGCCGGGCATCGAGGTCGATGAAAAACACATCGTTACCTCAACCGGGGCGCTGGAACTTAAAAAAGTTCCCGGCCATCTGGTGATCATTGGCGGCGGCGTTATTGGTCTGGAGCTTGGCTCTGTTTGGCGCCGACTTGGTGCGCAAGTCACAGTGGTCGAATATATGAAGCAGATCCTGCCCGGCATGGACAAGGATGTCGTCAAGCAGTTCCAGCGCAGCCTCAAGAAGCAGGGCTTTACGTTTAAATTGTCGAGTAAAGTCGTGTCCGTTGAGAAATCAGGACGTAAACAAAAAATCACGCTGGAAGCGGTTAAAAATCAGAAGCAGTCTGAAATAGAAGCCGATGTGGTGCTGGTGGCCATTGGCCGCATTCCCTATACGCAAGATCTGGGTCTGGAAGATCTGGGCGTTAATAAAGACAATCGTGGACGCATTGATGTGGATGATCACTATCAAACCAATGTCGAGGGCATTTATGCAATTGGTGATGTGATCAAGGGGCCGATGCTGGCTCATAAGGCCGAGGATGAGGGCGTTGCGCTTGCCGAACATCTGGCCGGGCAGCAGCCCCATGTCAATTATGATGTCATCCCCGGAGTGGTTTATACGCAGCCCGAAATTGCCACCGTGGGCGCCACTGAAGACCAGCTCATAGAGCAGGGTATCGCATATAAAGTTGGCAAGTTTCCCTTCATGGCCAATGGCCGCGCCCGTGTCAGTCATGGCACCGAGGGTTTTGTGAAGCTGCTGGCAGATGCCGCGACCGACCGCGTGCTGGGCGTACATATTGTTGGCAGTAACGCCTCCGAAATGATCGGGGAAGCTGCTGTGTTGATGGAATTTGGCGGCTCGGCCGAAGATCTTGCCCGAACGTGTCATGCACATCCAACGCTTTCCGAAGCCATCAAGGAAGCAGCGCTGGCCAGCGATGGGCGCGCTATTCATATTTGATCTCACGTCTATTCCGCCTAACGGCGGGCCTCCTCTATAGCTGCCCTGCCGTTTCGCTGTTTGAGGGCTTTGGGCGCATTACAACGCGGCGGCCAGTCGGCCTTGCCTCCCAAGTGGTCGGAATTCATTTTCTATGAACCGGCGGCACATGGTTAGTCTTCCGATGGGACCATCGGATTAGAGGGTTCATGGCTTTTGTCTTAATGGTGGACCACCTTAGGGGCTGGCTATTGCCTGAGCCCGCTACGAAGTAGCTCTAAACCCGGCGCTCTTTAAGGGCGCGGATCATGGCGCTATAGGCGGGGTTTGGGCGTAGCTTGTCATCAAAGGGCAGGGGGCGGGGCAGGCGCTTGGTGCGCGGGTTATCCTCAAGGGCTATTTGTCGATACCAGCTATAGCGGTCGGATAATTGCCAGCAGATCAATGCTTTGACCGATGGTACTTTTAAAATGGAGCTTAAAAACTGATGGGTGCGTTTGGCGACCAGCTGATCCCTTGATCTCAAGCCCTTGGGATAGGAGCTGTCGTCAATATCAAATTCGGAGATGTAAATATTGAGGCCGCGCTCGTGCAGCTTCCACAAAAAATCAGTAAAAACTTTGTCGCTATAGGCTTTGGTGGGCTGCAAATGGCCTTGCAGTCCAATCGCATCAAGAGCCACCCCGGCGTCCAGTAGTTCATCAATCAGGCGTAACAGGCTTTTGCGGATGTTTTTGCCAACGCGGTCATTGCGCTCGCAATGGGCTTCGTTTAGCACAAGCCGGGTTTCTGGATCAGCTTTGCTCGCGCGTATAAAGGCCCGCTTGACATAGGAGGGGCCCATCGCCTCAAACCAGGGGCCGGTGCGATAGCCGTGTTTTTTACGATGGCCAGGCCAAAACGGTTCATTGACCACATCCCAAGAGTGCAGCTTGCCCGCATACCGTCCAGCGACCTTGTCGATATGCTGATCAAAAATATGGGTGATCTCACGCAATGGGCGCCGTTTTAACCATTGTGGGGCGTTTTCATTCCATACCAGCGTATGGCCACGTAATTGCTGGCCGTTCTGGTGGGCAAAATCGAGTAATTTGTCGGCTTCAGAAAAGTCCCATTCTCCTTCTTTCCAGCGGATATAATCGAATTTAAGCGCCACATCGGTGGTAAGGATCTTGGTGTGTGAGCGATAAAGATCGCCATATAGCGGATTTTCGAAAACTTCCTTGCTGATCGAGGCGCCAAACAAGATGCCTGCTTTTTGCGCGACACTGGCAAGGCTTTTTATGCGTGCAGCGCTGCGTGATACACTGATCGGCGGGCAAAGGCCAGCGGCTATTCCAGCCCCCATACCGGTGAGGAGCGATCGTCTGGTCAATGTATGGCGCACGCGTTTTCCTTGTTTTGTTCTGCTTGAACTATAGACATATAGAGGGCAAACGCCAATGACACTATTTTGTATAAGTAAAGACAAGGAGATGGGATCTGGCTGGTTCTAAAGGCAGTTTTGGCACAAAGGTTGCTGTGTTTGTCTGTGAGAGTGTTTGCCCGGTGCAATATGAAACAGGCAGGCTATGGCTTGCATGGTAGATGAATTTTAAAAGAGAGTGTGAATTGGCGTTGCAAAATCAGTTAAGGATCAATCTGGGGACTATGAACCAAACGGTGAAGCGTTTGGCCGACGATGCCCTGGCGGGCAAGGGCTTTACGGTCTTTACCCTTAATCTTGACCATCTCGTCAAGCTGCGGGTCGACAAGGCGTTTCGTGCCGCCTATCTGCGCGCCAAATATATCACCGCGGATGGCTGGCCGATTGTCTGGCTGGCCCGCAATAAGGGGGCTGATCTGGAGCGCACGACGGGTGCCGATCTGGTTAACCCCTTGTGCGAACAAGCCGCCAAGCGCGGGATCACCGTTTATTTCTTTGGCTCGAACGAACAGGCTCTACAAGCAGCGGCTGATGACCTAAAAACGCGTTATCCGGCCCTGCAAGTGGTTGGCATGGAAGCGCCGGAATATGGCTTTGATCCAACTTCCAGCGCTGCTGATGAGGCCATCGAGCGCATTGCACTATCTGGTGCCGGACTTTGTTTTTTGGCACTTGGTGCACCAAAACAGGAATTATTTGCGGACCGGGCTTTTGATCAGTGTCCACATGTCGGATATTTGTGCATAGGTGCGGCGCTTGATTTTTTGGCCGGCCACCAGCAACGTGCTCCCAAATGGATGCAAAACACTGGCACCGAATGGCTTTTTCGTCTTGCCACAAACCCTCGCAGACTGATAGGGCGCTATGCAAGCTCGGCATTGGTATTTGCGGAGATGGCGGCAAGGCAATTGTTCAAGAGCCCTCACAAGCTCCTCGATTTTTCTGTAGCGGATTTAAAAAAATGACAAAACAACAGTTGATTCTCATCCATCCCATCGATCCGCGCGGGGAAAAGGTCGGCGGTATCGAGACCCATGTGCGCTTGCTGACCCAGTGCTATCCAGATGATTTTTCGGTCCTGTTGGTGGGCGTTGATGCCATTGGCGATCTGACGCCAGGTGAGATCACCATGGTGAATGTTGGAGATCGCGAGATTGAATTTTTGCCGGTCATGAACTATGATGATGAAACGGCTAAACACGCAGCCAGGAAACTGACCAAAAGTTTGACATTTCGCTTTGCGCTTGCGCTTGGGCGTTTCTACCCAACCATTTACAAGCTGGCCCATCGCATGCCCTCAAGCGCTGATTTGCAGCGGTTTGAATTCGCCCCGTTTGCTAAAGCTTTGCGTATCCCGACTATACAGGTGGTACATGGAGAGGGGCGTAAAGATCAAAAAATGGACAGTCTTATCAAGAAGTTTTGGTATATTCAGGCGGCCAACGAAAAAATTGCCATGAAGCTTGCCAATCATATTTTATGCGTCAATCCCAATATCAAAAAGCGCATCGAAAAAGAGTTTCCAGCTCAGGCCAATAAATCTGAAGTGATGACGGTATCTGTGGATACGAGGGTCTTTTCCCCTAGCCCGTTTGATGTTTCTGATGATATTTTAAAGCTCGTTTTTACGGGCCGACTGGATGCGTTTAAGGATCCCGCTTTATTGTTCAATACCATCAAGAAGCTGGGCGAAAAACTGGATGGCAAGGTGGAGTTTCACTATGTCGGCACCAGCGATCCGCACCGTTATGAAGAGTTCAAGCAGATTGAACATTTGACCGTGCGCCATGGTTTTCAAAAGGCCAGCGGTGTCGCTGATATTTTGTCCAAAGTTCATGCGGGGATCATCACCTCTCACTTTGAAGGCATGCCTTGTTTTATGCTGGAGGTTTTATCATCAGGTCGCCCCATGGGCTGTATCAAGCTTCCGCAATATGAGCTGATCGTCAAACCACCGGTCAGCGGTTTCTTTGTTGAACGCGCGCCAACCGATGAGCAAAGCGCCAGCGAGATGGCCGATGCCTTTGTTGATATGTGGAGCGATATAAAAGAAGGACGGATTGACCCTGGTTTGGTGCATCAATGTATCAATCCGTTCACAGTTGATAATCAGCTGCCGCGTGTTTTTGAAATCCACCGCAAACTCGTGGGCGCAAATTAGCGTGAAAATTTTATTTTCGCGTGTGCGGAGATGGGTTTATGCAAGCATAATATGACTAAAGAGCCGGGTATTTTGGGAGTGAAGAGCATGGTTGATAAAAGTAAATCGGGTAAAAGAGACAAGCCAAAAACAGCTGATGAAGAAATGATATCCGAAATCAATCCCGATGTCACTGGTCTCACAGCCTCCCTTGCGGCACTAAATTCGATTACTGATGATGGCGATAAAAATGCCAGTGGTGATGTCGTTCATCTATCTTCGCGATCAAAAAACAAACAAAAATCGGGCACGGAATCGACTGTTGAGGGGGCAGCCAAGCAAAGTTCAACCATACAAAAATCTGCAGTTTCGCACGATGAAGCACCTGTCAAAGAAGATGGCGAACCGCTGGGAGTGGTGGAACTGCTTGGCGCGCTTAAGTCCGATATTGACAGCTTGCGCCAAGACAATGAAGAATTCAAAGCGCGGTTGATGAGCTCCCCTTTGACGCGCAGTAATTCCTCCAGCCAAGCCAGTGATGAGAGTATCGAGTTGCGCAGCCTGCTCAAGGCTTTGCAAGCCGATATTGGTAATCTACGCGAAGAGAATGATCTGTTGCGGACAGAGGCGTTCTCGGCACAAGATAATAGTCCGAGCGCTGGAAGCGAAGATGAAGAACTGTTTGGTATGCTGGTCGGGTTGAAGGATGATATTGATTCCCTGCGTATCGAAAATGACGCTTTGCGTGTTGGCGATGTGTTGCCGTCCCCCGCCAAATCAGCGCAAAAGAGTGATGAAGTCACCAAGGTATTGCGCGAACTCAAATCAGATATCAATGATCTTAAACATGATAATGAGGCACTGCGCCTCGAAAATCTGACCGCCCGCGATGGCGCCCATCTTGAAGATATCGGCGGCCAGCACGGCGCTTACCGGCACTCAGAAAGTGGGGTGACATCGGGCCTCTTGAAAACAGCTGGGGCGTTTGCACTTGTGGCAATTGCCGCGGGTGGGGGGTATTATTTTGCCAAAACGCAAGACGGGACGCAGGTTACTATGGATCGCTCAATGCCAGTACCAGCAAGCGGCGGAAATATCGCACGGAACCAGCCAATTGCAAAATTTGCGCCTCGCCCAAAAACAGCAATGCCAGTTATCAAACCGGCCAAAGCACCCGTTGCGGCCCCCGTTAGAATCCAAACTGCCAAAGTAACTTCCACGCCCGCACCGGCCACTTTGCCCAAACTAACGGTTAGCTCCGATGTTGAAACGGCCATGATGGCTCGCGCCAGTGGCTTGATGGACGCACGCGATATCGGCGCGGCTCGTATGGTTTTTGTTTATTTGGCCCGCCATGGCAGTGCAGTGGCAATGAACCGTTTGGCGCAGACCTATGATCCGCAGTTTTTGGGATCGCGAGGTTTTGATGAGGGTAAGAATAGTGATCTGATACGCGCCAAACGCCTTTACGGCGCAGCATCTGGTATGGGCGATCAAGAGGCGGCGGCCCGTTTGCAAGAAATGCAATAGCGGACCTATGAAGAGAATGGACCAATATGCTTTGTTATTGACGCTCCACATAATGCGGTTTTGCAAATATAAAAATTAATTGAACACTGCACTTCTTTGCACTCACCAGAGCCCGACTGGGCGACGGCCGAGGAGGCCGCTCCATCGAAGGCCCAAGCTTGCGAGGAATGGCCGTGAGATATTTAAATAGAGCGCCCTTGCAGAATTTGTTCAAACAGATCGGCATATTGTTTGGCGCCCGTTTCCATATCAAAGCTTTTGGCGCGCTCAATGCGGGGCGTTGGGTCGCCGGGGTTTTCAAGGACTTTGTCGATCTCACTGGCCAGCCTATCTGGTGTGAGGCCAATGTCTAAAAGCGACCCATAGCGCCCATCATCAAGCACTTCTCTTGGGCCCCCGCAATCCGTTGCCAGCACCGGCAAACCAAAGCCCAGCGCTTCCACCAGCACCAGGCCAAAACTCTCTGTGGAGGAGGTGAGGACAAAGCATTTTGCGCTGGCGTAATAGGCACCGGTATCTTGCACATAACCCGGCAGCTTGACGCGAGGGGACAGGCCAAGTTCGTCAATCAACGAGGTCAGGCTCGAACGCTCGCTTCCCTCTCCCACAATGATCAGGCTTGCTGATTTGTCCTTGAGTTGCGCGAAGGCCTTGATGAGCAAATCAAACCGCTTGTTCGGGACCAGACGCCCTATCGACAGCACGATATTCTCGCGCGTGTGCAGATCCGCTGGATCATGGTCTGGAGGGCTGACAGGTAATGGCACCGGATTATAGATGCGTAATAATTTGTCGCGCGAGGCTTTCCACTGGCTTGCTAGATTTTCCAGCAATTGATCTGAGACGGCTACAGTTTTTGCAGCATATCGGCTCATCATTGGCAGATTTTTATAGCCAAGCCAGCTTAGTTTACCGGTCTTGTATTCTTCAAAGCCATGATAGGTGAGCACCAGAGCCGGTGTGGTTTTGGCGGCGTTTGATTTCGCCAGATTTCTTGCTTTGGCCAGCACCGAGGCGGCTACAATCTTGAAATTAGCCGAGGCAATGGCGGAAATGACGATATCTGGATTTTGCTCTATGAGGACGCGCGACAGCTCGCGGATCGAGGCGATGTGGTCGTTTGAGAGCAGTAGTTTTTTGACGTTCGAGGACAGATCAGGACTATTTTCCCCCGGCTCAAACTCGACCACCAGAGCGACATCATGGCCGTTTGCTGCGAACCAGTTGGCGAGATTGGCGATCACTCGCTCAGCCCCGCCATCTACCAGTCCTGGAATATAGAAAAGCAGCTTCATATTCTCATCCCGGCAGCTATTCCGCTTTGTCGTCGCCCTCGGTTTTATTGGGGAAATTTGCAAAAACATCGGCCGCTTCACGCTTAGCGTCATCGGCGGTCGGGGCATCGGAGCGCGTACCCATGCCTGAAGGCGCGGGTGTTTGCGGCGTATCAAACGGGTTGACATTTGCTGGCGTCGTTGTTGCTGACGTGGGTAGCAAGGTGCCAGCTGGTTTCGGCATTTCACCGCCTTCGCGTTTGATGCGCTGGGCCGCAATTTCAACTTCATTGTCAAGATCGGTTTGTGTGCACAGACCAAGCGCCACGGGATCAACGGGCTGGAAATTGGAGATATTGGTGTGCGTGCGTTCCTTGATTTTCTCGATCGTTGGTTTGGTTGTGCCAACGAGGCGAATGATCTGCGGGTCTTTCAGCTCAGGATGATTACGCACCAGCCAGACGATGGCATTGGGGCGATCTTGGCGTTTTGAAACCGGTACATATTTAGGCCGTTTACGCGTTTTTTTATTGCTGGCAGGGATGATCACGCTGCTTTTTTTCAATTTGAGATCATATTTGGGGTCTTCTTGACCCTTTTCGATTTCTTCGCGTTTCAGCTGGTTGGAGGAAATAGGGTCCATGCCCTTGATGCCTTGCGCCACGTCATCGTCAGCGATGCCTTTAACCTCAAGCATGTGAAGCCCGCAAAAATCGGCAATCTGCTCAAAGGTCAGCGACGTGTTTTCGACCAGCCAGACGGCGGTGGCTTTTGGCATAAGAGGTGTATCGGCCATAAGTAATTCTCCGGCCCCCGGGGTTTAAAGAGGGAGGCGCTCTTGAAATTAGCATAAACTGTAAGGGAAACGTGCGCTCACTATAATCAAGGATCAATCGAAATCCAACCCAAAAGCCTAAAAAGAGTAAAAACGTGTATTTTAGAAGCAACGTTTCATGATTTTGCAGCGGGTTCTGCCATTGGGATAGGGGCCTTTGGCCGGATCACTGCGCAAGGTTGTGCAGATGCGCTTTAGTCCCTTGCGCTTTAACCATCCTTGACGATGGCCAGTTTTCGAGGCCCAGCAATCGGCTTTGCGCTCACTTTTACCGCGACGCTGATGGCCGCACTCATGGGTGTAAATCATCCATTGCTCGATCCGCGAATATTTTTTGAGCTTGCGCGGGTTAAGACCGATGAGGCCGGGAATAGAGCCGCCGACCATCCAGTATTTCGAGCTGACCAGCGTTTTCACCTTACCGCAGCGCATGGGTTTTCCAGCGATCACCAGTTTTCCTGGCTTGTAGACCCCGTCTTTAAGGGCGTGAGCTGGTTGTATCATCACTGCCAGCAGTGCAAACAAGAGGACCAGATTAGGCGCGCGAATATGAGAAAATGCAATACACATGAGATGACCACCCTCAAATTGTTTTTTACAAACCCTTGATAGTTTAACGCGCGCATCATCCTCAATAAGGTGAACGAGGACAATGGGAAGATTGTCGCACAGCTATTTTGTACCGATCAACCCGCCTTGTTAAACTCGCGCACATCAACAAAATGCCCGGCGATGGCAGCAGCGGTTGCCATGGCGGGGGACACGAGATGGGTGCGCCCGCCGCGTCCTTGACGGCTTTCAAAATTACGGTTTGAGGTGGAGGCACAGCGCTCCCCTGGCTCCAGCTGATCGGCGTTCATGGCCAGACACATGGAGCACCCGGGATCACGCCAGTCAAAGCCCGCTGCGATGAAGATTTTATCCAGCCCCTCGCGCTCGGCTTGCGCTTTGACAAGGCCAGAACCTGGGACAATCATTGCTTGCACATTTTCATTGACGTGATGGCCTTTGGCAATAGAGGCGGCGGCGCGCAGATCCTCGATACGGCCATTGGTGCACGAGCCGATAAACATGCGGTCGATTTTGATGTCGGTCATTTTGGTGCCTGCCGTTAGCCCCATATAGTCAAGGGCGCGGGTTTTGGCTTCGCGAATAGAGATGTCTTCAATGTCATTTGGATCGGGCACTTCGCCAGTGATCGACACCACATCTTCGGGGCTTGTTCCCCAGGTTAGGGTAGGGGGCAGATTGCTGGCATCGAGCACGATTTGCTTGTCGAAATGAGCGTCCGGATCGCTATGCAAGGTGCGCCAATAGTCTACGGCTTGCTCGAAATCATCGCCCTTGGGCGACATGGGGCGGCCGCGAAAATATTCAAATGTGGTGTCGTCAGGGGCGATGAGACCCGCCCTTGCGCCCCCTTCAATGGTCATGTTGCAAACCGTCATGCGCCCTTCCATGGAAAGATCTGTGATGGCCTCTCCCATGAACTCGATGACATGGCCGGTGCCACCAGCCGTGCCCATTTCGCCAATGATGGCAAGGATAATGTCCTTGGCAGTGAGGCCGTGGGGCAGCTTTCCATTGACCTGCACTTTCATGTTTTTGGCTTTGGACTGGATCAGCGTCTGGGTGGCCAGCACATGCTCGACCTCAGAGGTGCCAATGCCGTGCGCCAGCGCACCAAACGCGCCATGGGTAGAGGTATGGCTATCACCGCAGACAATGGTGGTACCAGGCAGGGTAAAGCCTTGCTCTGGGCCGATGATATGGACAATGCCCTGACGCTCGTCATCCATATGAAAAATAGGCACGCCAAACTGTGCGCAGTTGGCCTCCAGTGTCTCGACCTGAATACGGCCTTCTTCGCTATCGAAACCTTTGTCACGATTGCGGGTGGGTACATTATGGTCTGGGACCGCAAGGGTCTTGTTGGGGGCGTGAACCACTCGCCCCGCGGCGCGCAAACCTTCAAAGGCCTGCGGACTGGTAACTTCGTGCACGAGATGGCGGTCAATATAGATCAAGGAGCTATCATCATCGCTGGTGTCGATGAGATGATCATTCCAGATTTTGTCATAAAGTGTTTGTGGCATTGTTTCTGGCATTCTGGCGGCTCCTCAAGAGGGGATGTTGTATATGTCTTGTATTTATCTCATATGCGGGGGGATGCAAGTCATCATTAGCGCACGCGGCACCCCTGTAATCGCTCGCGCTTGCCGCCAAAGCCTTGCACCCGGCGCACATCAAACCCTGCCTGCTGCAGATTGCGGCGCACAAAACCGGCTGCCGTATAGGTGGAAAATGTGCCACCAACCTTCGTGTGATCAAAAACCTGGTGCATCAAATCAAGTTCCCAGAGCTGCGGGTTTTTAGCCGGTGAAAAGCCATCCAGATACCAGGCATCAGCTTGCTCGCACCAAGTTGGCAGGGTGGCGCGGGCATCTCCCAATAAGAGATTGAGCGTCACATTGCCAAATTGATATTGCTTGGCGGAGTTCTGGTTGAGCAGGGGAGTGGCAAGGTCGGCGAGGTCAGGCCAAACGGCAAGGGCACGGCCTATTTGTTCTGGCTCAAGAGGATATTGCTCAAAAGACGTGAAGATTAGCCTTGCATGTTCAGGCGCTAATTTTTGCCAATGATGCAGCGTTTCAAAAAAATTGAGACCGGTGCCAAATCCCAGTTCGGCAATATGAAAAGTGGAGCCTGTTTGCCAGCGCCCTTGCTCCTGCCATCGATCCGCCAGCTCATTGCCATCAAGGAATACGGCTTGCGTTTCAGCGCGGCCGTCTTCGCGCGAAAAATAGCGATCCTCAAAGCGTCTTGAGTATGGCGCGTTGTTATCAATCCATGTTAGATCGGCATCTAGGGTCATGGTCCAGTCATAGACCAGCGGTGCGCGGTGTGTCTATGATCGGCGGCGAATAGATAGCCAATAAACGGAGTGTGGTTTCGTGTCAGCAAAAGCCGCTTTAAATCTCGTTCCAGCCACAAGCTTGAGCAGCGATCTGTTGATCGTTGGTGGTGGGGTGCTGGGCCTGTGGGCCGCTAAATATGCGCTCGATGCGGGCCTCAAGGTGACGCTCATCGACAAAAAACGCTGCGGTTCTGGCGGCTCTCGCGGGTTGCTGGGAGCGCTGGCTCCCCATTTACCCAACGCCATGAATGACAAGAAGCGCTTTCAGCTGCACGCCCTTGACGAGCTGCCCGGGCTTGTAGCGCAGCTTGAAGAGCAAAGCGGGCTGATCGCCCATTATGGCCAGACCGGGCGGTTGATGCCGATCCGCGTGCCCGGCTTTCAAAAACGTGTTGATCGCTGTATCGAGGAATCTCGCGTGAGCTGGGATCTGGGGGTGCGTTCATACACGTTCGAGCAGGTGGAGATTGGTTCCTACGAGGGGTGGGTCAATCCTGAACTTGCGCCAATGGGGCTGGCCTTTGATAGCCTAAGCGCCCGTATTGTGCCGCGCAGTTTTATGCAAGTGCTGTATGCCTTCGTCATGGACCGCATCGAGATCATTGAGGGTTGTGAACTCATCTCCTTTGATCAGAAAAAAGGCCGCGCCCGGATGCGCGATGGGCGCGCGATCCTTGCCGACAAAGTCGTGCTGGCGGCGGGCTATGAGACCTATGATCTCTTGAAGCCACTGGCCCGCGCTGACCTGGGCCACGGGGTCAAGGGGCACTCGTCCTTGTTTAAGCTGGACGGGGTCGCTGATATGCCAAGCCTTTATGATAATGGCGTTTATGTCGTGCCACATGGGGATGGCACAGTGGCGGTGGGCAATAGCTCGCAAAATGAGTGGAGCGATGAACATGCGGTTAGCGAAGGTCATTGCCTGCCCTACATCATCAGGGCAATCGAGCTGTGCCCCGCCTTGCAAAAGGCAAAGTTTTTATCCCATTGGGCCGGGGTGCGCCCGCGCTCGCACGCCAAGGACCCCATTGTCGGCGCGCTGGATGATCGCGGCGGCGTGCATGTGCTGACGGGGGGCTTCAAGATCAGCTTTGGCATTGCGCATCGTCTGGCGCGCGCGCTCATTGAGCGGATCACTGGGGCACCAAACCGCGTTTCTCTGCCCCCAAGCTATGAGGTGGCTTATCATTTGGCGGAGGCGGAAAAAGACAATCGTGGAGATAAAAAGATATGAGCCGTATGATTTCAAACAGGCCAAGAGCGGCGCTTGTTGGGGTGTTGATCATCGCCGCTTACTTCATGCTGACCTACACCATCACCCATCATAAAATTGCGGGCGTTGTGACCGACCTTATTGCCGGGTTCGCCGTGATCGCCATTCCTTTTTTGATGTTGCCAATCTTTAAATCGGACACGAATAAAGCGCTGATCAATGGCTATATGATCGCCAGAATTATCGAAGGGCTGTTGATGCTGATCGGCGGGATATTCATTTTAATGCCGTCATTGGAAGCCTATCGAAACACCCTGTACGAACATGTGCAGGTGTATTTTTTCATCGCCGGAGCGCTGTTGTTTTACATTTTGCTGTATCGCACCAGAGCTGTGCCGCGCTTTATTTGCGTGTGGGGAGGGCTTGCAACTTTAGCGCTTTTTGCCGTGACGATGCTTGGCCTGTTTGGCATCAAAGCGCCAATGCTGGATGTCCTGGTGGCACCGATGATCTTGAACGAGTTGTTTCTGGCCATCTGGTTGATGGTCAAAGGGTTCAATAAGGACGCTATTGGCGGCGTGTGATTTTGGTTCTCTGCCTGAGCTTTGCGGGTGTGATTTGGTGGGCGGCCCTAACCCAATCGGGGCGTTACGCTTCGCTAACGACACCCTACAGGCTCACAAAAAATACAAAACTATATCCAGCTCTTAGAGTGGTTTTTTACATATTTTTTCTGGAGGAGGAAGGAGGGAGGGTGAACTGCCCCTCGGCCTCCATTTTCCTGATACCTCAATGGGTTGATCCTAACCGCCTGAAATCTTGTGACTAATTTTATCGAGGAGCGTTTTATGCTTCGCTTCTTGCGGGTGAGGGCTCTTCTTGTTGGGATCTGCCTCGGCTGGTTTGGTTTTTACTCTTACGTGTTCAGTTTTATCGGGGGTTTTGGGTTGGAAATCATCCATATATTTTCCTTCATAATATTCTGGAAACCACCCCAAAAACAGATTGGCACTCAATATCAGCATTCCAAGGCTTAACCCGCCAACTCCTACAAAAGTAAATATTTCGGTGAGGATATGATCATGAGCGGCATCGCGGCCAATCCATGGAGCGAGCCAGAACATCGTGAACCAGGCCAGCGGATAAATGCTACCCATACCGATTAATATTGCCGTGATTGATTTCAAGCTAGTCCTCAGATTGGCTATCATGACGAGGAAGATCAAGCCCAAAGAGAAAGCTGCAATCGCAGCTGCGTGGAAATGTGCACGTTGCGCGTAACGCCATATTTTTGATTGACTTTTATTATCGTGAACGTCGGGTACTGCGGCAATGCCCTGGGCGACAGCACTTTTAAAACCATCTTCATTTACACCAAATGCGATGCCCATAGAGATACCAAATATTAATCCCGCAAGGGTCATTAACAATCCGAGCTTAACCAGCACAAGTTCTGATACTTTTCTTTGTGCGAACGCGCCAAAAAATAAATTGAAGAATAACATGCCTATCCCTGCGATCAGACCGCCATAGGCAATATAAGTGACGGTTTGAACAGCGATATGAAGATGGGCAGCATCACGCCCCATGGACGGGGCTAGATAGAACATTGTGATCCAGGACAGAGGATATAAATTCCCCAAGCCCACCAAGCTGGCAGCGACAGGTTTGAGTGACATCTTCAGGTTGGAAAACATCATGAGGAGAATGAGAGAAATAGAAAAAGCCGCGATACCGGTCGCATGAAAATGGGCACGTTGGGCGTAACGCCATATTTTTGATTGGCTTTTGCTATCATGTAGATCGGGAAAAGCGGTAATACCACGAGCCACGTAATCTTTAAATGTATCTTCGAAAATTCCAAACGCGATGCCGAGTACGACGCCAAATCCCAGTCCCAACATTGTCAGCAAAAGGCCAAATTTTACATTCTCTAATTCTTTATACATTATACGTACTTTCTGAAACAATACTTAGTACAAGATGCACGTCCTAGTCTAAAGAGGAAGTGGTCTAACCGCTGTTAGCATCCCCCAACTACCATACTCTGACTAAAGATGAAATATATTTTGGGAGAATTTGTCCTAACGCAATCCGTGCGTTACGCTTCGCTAACGGTATCCTACCAGGCTCCCAATAAAATACAAAACCGTAGGGTGTGTTAGCACGTTTCATGGGCGTTGATACAGGTACGAATTTATCAAAGCGCGTAACGCACCGATTATTGCCGATGGTCCGCGCGGTGCGTTACGCGCCTTTTGCGAGGTTTTGCCGTGTTGAGGGTTATCAGTGAGGCGCTAACGGCACCCTACTTGCTAAATGCTGCAAGAGCTAGGGGGAGGTTGTTACCTCAGCACCCTATGTCATCCCCGCGCCCCATGTCATTCCTGCGCAGGCAGGGATCCATACTCCCTTGCCCGTCAATTGAGAGAGCAGACTATCAATTGTTAAATCTGTGGTTATGGACCCCAGCCTTCGCTGGGGTGACACTGATTTTTTGTGCTGCTGTTGGTTCGGGTTTGCAAAACCTACGACATGTCCCAACCCAATCGGTGCGTTACGCTTCGCTAACGTCACCCTACAGGCTCCCAATAAAATACAAAACCGTAGGGTGTGTTAGCGCGTTTCATGGGCGACCATACAGGCGCAAATTTATCAAAGCGCGTAACGCACCGATTATTGCCGATAGTCCGTTACGGTGCAATAAATTGCACCCTACAGGCCCGGCACCCCATACACTATTCCCACTCAATAGTCCCGGGCGGTTTGCTGGTGATATCGAACACGACGCGGTTGATACCGCGTACTTCGTTGATGATGCGGGTCGCCGTCTTATCCAAAAACTCATGCTCGAAGGGATAGTAATTTGCCGTCATGCCGTCGGTGGAGTTTACCGCGCGCAGGGCGCAGACATATTCGTATGTTCGGGCATCGCCCATGACGCCGACGGTTTGCACGGGGAGCAGTACGGCAAAAGCCTGCCAGATTTCATCATATAATCCCGCCTTGCGGATCTGATCGAGATAGAGGGCATCGGCCTGTTGCAGGATGGCGACTTTTTCTCTTGTGATGGCGCCGGGGATGCGGATGGCAAGGCCGGGGCCGGGGAAGGGGTGGCGGCCAACGAAATGATCGGGCAGACCCAGTTCACGGCCAAGATTGCGCACCTCGTCTTTGAACAGCTCGCGCAGGGGTTCCACGAGCTGCATGTTCATACGCTCAGGCAGACCGCCAACATTATGGTGCGATTTGATGGTCACCGAGGGGCCACCGATAAAGGAGACGCTTTCGATAACATCGGGGTAGAGCGTGCCTTGCGCAAGGAAATCTGCGCCGCCGATCTTTTGGGCTTCTTCCTCGAACACATCAATGAAC
This sequence comes from Alphaproteobacteria bacterium, assembly GCA_024280895.1. Lineage (GTDB taxonomy): Bacteria > Pseudomonadota > Alphaproteobacteria > Rhizobiales > JAKIUO01 > JAKIUO01. The sequence continues at coordinate 39,321 of JAJRPI010000056.1, forward strand.
AGGCCGCCAATGATCTTGCGTTTCTTTTCGGGATCATCGACGCCTTCAAGGGCATCAAGGAAACGATCAGCGGCGTTCACATGGGTGAGCTTGATATTATAGTGATCGCGGAACATGCCAACGACTTCATCGGCTTCACCTTGGCGCATGAGGCCATGATCGACAAAGATGCAGTTGAGCTGATCGCCAATGGCTTCTTGTAGCAGGACGGCAACAACGGAGCTATCAACGCCCCCCGACAAGCCGCAAATCACCTGACCGTCGCCGATCTGTTTTTTGACCTTGGCAAGCTCCATCTCGTGAAAGGCCTTCATGGTCCAGTCGCCAGAGCAGCCAGCGATCTTGTGGGTGAAATTATAGAGCAAGTCTTTGCCGATGGGTGTGTGTGCAACTTCGGGGTGAAACTGCACGGCATAATATTTGCGGGCTTCATCGGCGATGGCTGCAAACGGCGCGTTGTCCGAGGTGGCGGTGACGTGGAAGCCATCTGGGATGCTGGTGACCTTGTCGCCATGAGACATCCAGACGGTGCTTTGCTCCCCGACCTTGAGGATACCGTCAAACAAGGGGCACTCATGAGTGAGGGTTATTTGCGCGCGGCCAAATTCGCGCTCGTCAGCTTCCTCGACGCCGCCGCCAAGTTGCGCCACCATGGTCTGTTCGCCATAGCAGATGCCAAGCACCGGGATGCCCGCATCAAAAACCTCTTTTGGTGCGGTGGGTGTGTCCATTTCCATAACGCTGGCAGGGCCGCCCGACAAGATAACGGCCTTGGGATTAAAGTCGGCGAAGGTTTCCGCTGCTTTATTAAACGGGTGGATTTCGCAATAGACGCCGCTTTCACGCACGCGCCGCGCGATCAATTGGGTAACCTGTGATCCAAAGTCAATAATGAGGATGCGATCATCGGAGGAGTTGAGGCTCATATCGGGGACTCTTTGCGTCTCGAGAAGAATTGTTTGCAAGCGATAGAGCAGCCGGGGCCGCAAGGTCAAGCAGCTTTGCTTTATATCCAAACGAATCAGTTGTGAGAAGAGCGTTGAATTCTTGAGAACAGTCGGGACGTCATGAAGCGGTAATCAAAGAATTTGGAGATGATTGAGCGCCATTGAATGTTTTGATCATCTAAGAGGTTTTTTACCATAAAAACCGCCTCGGACCCCTAAAAACACCGTCATATCAATTGGTTTTGGGATTTTAGTAGCGGGCCGTGGAGGGGGTGATTATGGATCGGATATGGGAGTGTTTCCCGATGTGGAACAGCTAAATTAAGTTTTAACGCTTTATTAACCATAGTGGCGGGTTTTAGGCATCGAATCTTTGAAACTCCCCTGTTTTGGGGAGTTCGTGGGAGTTCCAAATTGCCTAAAAATATGTTATAGTGTGTGAACAATGATACGGGTCCAGTAGAAACTCAAAATAATGAGAGCTTCTTTTGTGTGAGTTGGGATTTGATCAATTGTCCATGAAGGCCTGCCGCTAAATATTAGTGATGGGACCGCCAAGACAAAAAGATCAAGTCTCCTTTTACCTTAAGGAGTATTTGGCGCGACATTGTGAGAGAGTTGAGCGGGGAGGCACTGCGAGTTTTGGATATTGGGTCCAATAGCAGAAAACCGGTCAGCCAATTTGTATGAAAAAGGTGTGGCGACAAAGTTTCATCACTTGGTTGCCTTATAAGCGTAGTGGTAAGGAATTTCGTTTCGCGCAAAAATCAGGACTGCCTTCATGAAGGCGGCATGAAACCAAAAGAGATGCGCCGATCAAAATTCAAATCCAGCATGTACCTTGCTAATCATTGATGTGCACCCGTGTTTTTGAGCATGCGGGACACATTGGGACGTCCCATGATCCAAGACAGGCGAGCCTGTTTGGGGGAGGGCTGATGTTGAACAGCGGAGAAAGTTGATAAATGGCCGATAAAAAGAACGTGACACAGAGAAAAGGTTTCAAGACCGGAGAATTCGTCGTTTACCCAGCTCATGGTGTGGGTGTGGTGACTGGTATCGAAAAACATGAAGTTGCTGGTGCAGAACTGGAAATGTTCGTCATTCATTTCGAGCAGGACAAGCTGACTTTGCGGGTGCCAACCGCCAAGGTTCATGATGTTGGTATGCGTAAATTGTCAGATAAGATATTGGCTAAAAAAGTCATGACCTTGTTGAAAGGCAAGCCACGCGTCAAGCGCACCATGTGGAGCCGCCGTGCTCAGGAATATGAAGCCAAGATCAATTCTGGCGATCTGTCACTTGTTGCTGAAGTCGTGCGCGACCTTTATCGCGGTGAAGATCAGCCAGAACAGTCTTATTCGGAACGTCAGCTCTATGAAGCTGCGTTAGAGCGCATGGCTCGCGAAATCGCTGCGGTTAATAAATGCAGCCAAAAAGAAGCAGTTGATCGCATCATTGAAGTGCTCTCCAAGAGCGCTAAGGCGTTGCGCAAGGCGGCTGAAAGTGCAGCTGCCAAAGAAGCAGAAGAAGGCAAAGCTGCTTAAGCCAGCTTTTTGGGGAGACGGGGCGACCCGTTTCCAGCGACCTGGCCATTTGATAAATATCCCCGGCAGGACCTCTTGTCATTGAGGCCCTGCTGGCGCGATGTTTCCCATTTTTTTAAAGTTATTCGTTCCTACAATCTCGTTGTTGCCTGTTAGGTGCAGAGCTTATTGGCGCTTGCGTGATTGATGAAAATCAACCTGTGACTATTTTATTTGTTTCTTGATTGAAATTCTGAAGGACGGTTGAATTTCGCTCAAGAAATGGTGTACACTCCATACTATCTCTATGAAATATGGTGATAAGTTTACTGTTGCGTGAGGTATGCTTGGGGGCGTTGTAATGATTTGGTCCAGTAGATTTTATGTCGGGCTTGCCTTGGCTATGCTCGTTTGTAGCGCTTCAGCAAATGCGTCGATCAATGCGAACGGCGATATTGGTGTGCAGCGGTTTTTCTTTTTTGGCGCCGTAATAGACAAGAAACCTGCCTCGGCCAGTAAATCCACACAAAAGTGTCGCACCAATACCCGGGTTGCCAGCCTGCTCAAGAAATATGATCACGCCATAAAGCGCTATCTTCGCAGCAAAACCAGATCCATCCTGCTGAAAAATACGCCGCGCATTAGAGAGGGTATGACCCTGTCTGATTATTTTGCGGACTATCGGGATTATTCGATTTTCATCCGCACTCAAACCCTGCAAGATTTTCCGGTTAAAAACCTCAATGTGCGCAAGAAATTCTATATCTGGAAAGAAGGGGACAAGATCATTATGGGATCTGATGTGATGTTGATGTCGCAAAAGACCCAGGATGCGGTGATCGAGCGGGTGATCGGCAAGGCGCGCCGCAAATGGGCGGCCGACGAGTATCACCGGGTTGCAGAAAAAACCAAACGTGTCGCCAATGCCACCTCGTTCAAGCTGGATTGCCAGCATACCGCTGATCTCAACGGCTTGGTGAATAAGGCCATAACGGACCTGATGTCGAAAGATGATCACCGGGTTGTTTCGCCGCGCACATTCGATAAATTGCTGACCATTTTACGTGCTTATATCACTTTCAACTATTACAAGGATTTGTCTCGCGACGAGTTTGACCAGCGCTTCAAGGAGCTGGGACGCAAGGAAGGGCGCGGGCGTTGGACGCATCAAAAACTCACACGCCTGCTTGGTCTGCATGAAATGGGCCGCATTGAGAGTAATAGGGCTTTTCGCAAAACCTATGAGGAAGCGATCACACGGGCAGCCAAAGGGACGCCGCACATTCCGCGCAAATGGATAGAAGAAATTATCTGGATTGAAACCAAGGGCGACCCCATGACCATTTCACGGGCCGGGGCCTATGGGTTGATGCAATTGATGCCACTGGTCTATATCGGCATGGGACCGGAAAAAGCGCGCACCATTCCCCTATCGTTTGAGCGGACCATCAATCCGTTTAACGCCGAAAATAATATTGTGCGCGGTGCTGTTTTTCTTGGAAAATTGCAGCGTATGCTGAAACCGCATATGCGCGGATATGCCCGTTCGACGCAAAAGAAAATCATTTTTCACGCCTATAATGGTGGTGTCACACGGGTCATCAGATTGCTGAAAAAACATGGGCTTGGCTATCGCGCCCATCTGCCGGGCGAAACCAAAGCATATATGGATAAGCTGGCCGATTTCCCGCAACGCTGAGCTTGCTGCGAGAATTTCAGACCGCCTGCGCCCCGAACTTATTGCCGATCTTTCCTAGCTTTTCACATTAACAAGGATGCGCCCGCGGATTTCCCCTGTGAGCAGATTGCTGGCGGTTTTAATAACCTCATCCAGGCTTATTTCATTGGTCATCGCAGCGAGCTTGTTCCTGTCGAGATCGCGCGCCAAAGCGGTCCAGGCGGCGATGCGCTTGGCTGTGGGGGCATAGACGCTATCGACGCCGCACAAGGTAACCCCGCGCAAGATGAACGGCATCACAGAGGAGGGGAAGTCAAAGCCTTGCGCCAGGCCACAAGCTGCGACCACGCCGCCATATTTTAGCGATGCGCAGATATTTGCCAGCGTATGACTGCCCGCCACATCAATGGCTCCGGCCCAGCGCTCTTTTTGCAAGGGGCGGCCAGCTTGGGCCAGCTCGGCGCGGTCAATGATGGTGCTGGCACCAAGGTCATTGAGATAGTCCGCTTGCGATTGTACGCCTCTGGTGGAGGCGGTGACGCTAAACCCGCCTTTGGCCAGCAATGCGATGGCAACAGATCCAACACCGCCTGTTGCACCCGTCACTAAAATATCGCCACTGGCAGGCGTAATGCCGTGATCTTCCAGCGCCGACACGCAAAGCTGTGCCGTATAGCCAGCCGTGCCAATGGCCATCGCATCTTTGGTGGTAAAGCCATCGGGGAGCTTGATCAGCCAATCCGCGTTGAGACGGGCCTTTTGCGCAAGGCCGCCCCAATGCAGTTCGCCAACGCCATGACCGTTGAGCACCACCTTGTCACCAGCCGCAAAATCGGGGCTGGCACTCTCAATGACCTCGCCAGCCAGATCAATGCCCGGCACCATGGGGAAGTTGCGCACCACGGGGCCTTTGCCAGTGATGGCCAGCGCATCCTTGTAATTGAGCGTTGAATATTCGACCTGCACCAGCACATCTTCATCGGGAAGCTGGCTTTGCTCAATTTGCGTGAGCGTTGCCGCATGGCCATCATCATTGGTGATCAAGATTGCTTTCATGGGATGGTTCCTTATTGATTTTGAGCAAAGTGTAATTAGTCCATGATGATCCGTCAAAACAAACGTCAGGAAAAGAAGCAGTCCTTCTTGTTATTCTTCTTCCAAAAGCTCAATCTGCTCTTTGTGGGTGACTTTTATCACCGGGCCATTCCAGCGCTCAATCCAGCCGCGCACCCTGATACGGCGACCCATCAGTTTTTCAAGCGCCAGCCCGTCGCGTTCGATGCTTCGCTTGTATTTCTTCTTGATGGCAATGGTGAAATCTTTGCGCCAATCATCGCCAAAATTGAGAAATACCCATCTTTTGACAATGGCGACCTTGCGCACGCGCCCCTCCACCAGTGTGAAGCGGTATCTTTGGCGCAATAATTGTTTTAGCTGCAAGGCTGGTTGGGGCTGAAAGTTTTTGTATCGCCACAGGCCGTGCTGGCCCTCGCGGGCGGTTTTTTCCAGCGCCAGCATTTGTTGCATGCACGAGCGATTGTCGCGATATGAATAACTGCGCGCCAGCCCGGCGCGTAGCAAAAGTCCCTGTATCCACGTCCCGTCAACGCCATAGACATGGGCCAAGAGGCGGTCATAGCGATCATGAGCGCGCCCGCTCTGGTGCAGTTCAACCCTCTTGCCCACGACTTCTTGGTGCAAAAGCTTGATGGCCTTTGCTCCGATGGCGTTGAGATTTTTGGCCATATTGCTGGTGGGCTGGTCAAATTGCCTGACCGGCATGACACCGATAAGGCGCACCAGTTCGCCGCTTTTAAGCTGTAGAACACCGTCTTTAAAAACTTTTGTAACAAGGGCAGATCGTTGATGTTTCGCCTTGCAGGGGAGCGCGGATTGAGGCTCCAGTGCGGGGGCTGGGGAGGCTAAAACCAGGGACACAAGAGCAATCAACACTAATTTGCGTTTGAGGTGGCCGATCATCCGTGGTTAATTTCCTCTAACGCAATCCATCGATTCTCTTGATGCAACCATTTTATGAGTCCCATGCAATCTCGTACAGAACAAACTGGCCCGCTTGAGCTTACAGGCCAAAATGAAACCCTCAAAGGTCAGGTGGACGGTATCACCTTTCACAATGAGGAAAACGGCTATTGCGTTTTGCGCATCAAGCTGCGCGATGCGCGTGAGCTCATTAATGTGGTGGGGCATGTGGCCAGTATATCGGTGGGCGAGATGATTGAGGCCACGGGCAACTGGGTCAATGATGCGCGCTTTGGCCAGCAATTTCGCGCCGTTACCATGCACGTGGTGCCCCCAGAAACGATCGATGCCATTGAGCGCTATTTGGCAAGCGGCATGATCAAGGGGTTGGGTCCCAAATATGCCAGCAAGCTGGTTGCCGCATTTGGTGACAAGGTTTTTGAGGTCATAGAGCATGAACCGGCTCGTTTGCGTGATATTGACGGCATTGGTAAAATGCGCGCCCAGATCATTATGGAAAGTTTCCATGATCAAAAAGTGGTGCGCGAGATCATGATGTTTTTGTCCTCACACGGCATTGGCACCCAGCGCGCCGTGCGTATCTACAAGACCTATGGCGCCAAGGCCATGGATCTGATCTGCGCCAACCCTTACAGGCTTGCCACTGATATCAGAGGCATTGGCTTCAAGATGGCGGACAGTATTGCCATGTCGCTGGGCGTTGAGAAAACCTCTCCCATGCGCGCCAGGGCCGGTATTTCTTATGTTCTGTCAGAAGCCATGAATGAAGGCCATTGCGGTTTGCCACGCGCGGATCTCTATGAGATGTCAGAGCGATTGTTGCAGATCCCCGACGATATTATTGAAGAGGCGCTGGAACATGAGGTGAGCGAACATAATGTGCTGCTGGAGGACCTGGGGTCGCACAAGGCTGTTTTTTTGCGGGATCTATTTGAGGCTGAACATGGCATCGCTGGTAATTTCAAGCGATTGATGAGCGATAATCCCCCCTGGGACGAGGTGGATCTTGATGGGCGTCTGCCGGAACTTGAGCGCGAAAGTGGTCTTGAATTTGCCGATAGTCAGGTAAAGGCGCTATCGCTTGCGCTAAAGTCGCGTATTTTGGTGATCACTGGCGGTCCTGGGGTCGGCAAGACCACCTTGATCAACACTATCATCAAGCTGGTGTCTGAGAGCGACACGGATCTGGAGATTACCCTTTGCGCACCAACCGGGCGCGCAGCCAAACGCATGTCGGAAACCACGGGTTTGGAAGCCAAGACGATCCATCGTCTGCTGGAGAGCGATCCCTCTTCTGGCGGCTTCAGGCGCGATGAAGAAGACCCGTTAAGCTGCGATTATCTGATCTGTGATGAAACCTCAATGGTCGATGTACCCTTGATGTACGCCTTGACGCGGGCGCTTCCCGATAAGGCGGCTTTGTTGTTGGTGGGAGATATTGACCAGCTGCCATCGGTTGGGCCGGGGCAGGTTCTTGGCGATATTATCGAAAGCGGTTATGTGCCGGTTGTGCGCTTGACGGAGGTTTTTCGCCAGGCCCGCGAAAGCCGTATTATATTGAATGCCCATAAAATCAATAGTGGAGAGCTGCCAGATCTCGACAAGCCTTCAGGGGACAGTGATTTCTACTTTGTCGAGGCGGCTAGCGAGGCCAAGGGGCGCGAGAAAATCATCGAGCTGATTTCGAACCGCATCCCGCGCGGATTTTCGATGGATCCCATGCGCGACGTTCAGATTTTAACCCCCATGAACCGTGGGGGGTTGGGCACACGCTCCCTTAATATCGAGCTGCAAAATGTTCTTAACCCGGAAAAGCCGGGTCAGCCCAAAGTGCAAAGATTTGGCTGGACCTATCGCCCCGGCGACAAGGTCATGCAGACCACCAATGATTATGATCGCGATGTTTTCAATGGCGATCTTGGCTATATTATCTCTATTGATGAAGCGGAAAGCGAAATGGTCATCGATTTCGATGGCCGTGATGTGGTGTTTGACTTTAGCGATCTTGATAATCTGACGCTGGCTTATGCGACCACCATTCATAAATCGCAAGGGTCCGAATATCCCGCCATCATTATGGTTATGACCATGCAGCATTTTCCCATGCTGGAGCGCAATTTGATCTATACTGGCGTAACGCGCGGCCGCCAGCTGGTGCTGCTGGTGGGGGAAGTGCGGGCCATCGCAAAAGCCGTCAAGGGCGACCGGCAACGACATCGCTGGACTAGGCTAAAAGAGAATTTGTGCGAGAACGGGTGATGAAATATCCAAATACCAGCCTATGGGCCGCGCTTGATGATGATCTGTTGGTGGTCAATGATGACAATAGCAGTTTGCTTCTTTCTTTGATTGATTGCGGCACCTTGAGCCTTTCGTCTGGCAAGCTTGTGGTGTGCGATCCTTTTGCCGGTTTGCGCAAGCAAGACAATCTCTATGTGCCGGTGCCAAAGGGGCGCTTTCGCGTCGTTGTTACCCTCGCTGATGTGAGTGACGCAAAAGATGGCTCTCATATGCGAGAAGCCTATGCCACAATATTGCTTGATGAGGAGGCCAGTGAAGTTTGCCGAAAGATCATAACACCTGTTAAGGGCACTAAAAACGTCCGCGCACAAATTGGTGATGATGGCACTTATGCTGGTTTTTTTGTCGATGCAGGAACCGCGTCATTTGTTGACGCTGAATCGGTCAGCAAATTTATGCCAAGTGAAGACCTGTGGTATAAGCAGGTTTTCGAAAATACTAGAGATGACAGCTGGTTTAAGCTGATGGATAATCCAGACCATATTCGTGCTGGGCTAGCCAATATCAAATTGCCACTTGCCAGTCAGGGTGAAAATATCATCCTTGTTCATTCGGGTTGGGGCGATGGGGTTTATCCCGTGATTGGTGGTTATGACAAGGCGGGGAACCTTATGCGGGTTCACATTGATTTTCAGGTCGTGATTGCACAAAGCGCCCAATAACAACAATATCGTTGCATTTACGGTGAGAGGATTTGATAGTAAAGTGAGAACAAATAGCTTGCTCGATGCGCCATTTTCTCATGATGTTGACATATTCATGTCTGAAACTTGTCAGAGATTGCATTTGGAGCTGGTGAGAAGATATCCATTCTATGGGGGGTATTTCAAATAAGTGCAAACCCTCATATAATGAGCCAGAATAATTGAACCAACAGGGTTCGCATTGCGACTAATAGTGAGATCCTTATCATTGGGCAAACCAGGATTTCTAAAGACGATCAGCAAGAGGAATAGAGTTATGACGGGACCAAATGAAACACCGGGAAATGACAAGACAATTGGCGATCGCGCCGTTGATTTTGTAGAAAATGCCGGTTCACAAGTTGAAAATGTTGTAGAAGGGGTGATCGGCGAAGATCATCTCGTTGTTCGCAAGACAAAAAAGGCCTGGCGGTTTTTCTTGTTATATCCGGCCGTTTTCGGTGTGCTGCTCGGGGCTATTCCCACCGGCATCGATCTTTACAAGAGTTTTAAATACGGCATTTCGGTATCAGATGTTGCGCACGCTGAAAAACAGAAAAACTTATGGATCAAGAATATTCGTTGTGTGCAAAATCTTAGCTATCATACCGTGAAGACGGAAGATAAATCGACGGTTCAGATCGGCGCTTGTCAGAACGGCGATGTATTGATCGAATTGATCCCCAAAGATGGTGGCACACAGGTTGCCGAATGGGTTTCCCTGGATCGCGCCAAAGCGGCGGCTGCTGCCAATTCAGTTGGCTCTTTGTTGTTTTCAAAAGCTTTCGCATCTGGCATAAGCGCTGCGGCTGCGGCTGCGGCTGCGGCATCAGGTGGCGGCACGGTGAAAACCGTATGCACAAGCATCAATCCAGAGGAGCAGATGATCGAGCGGATCGTCAAGCGTGGCAATGTGTGTACAAGAGAGGTCAATAATATGATCACTCGCAAATCGATCAAAACAGAAGTGGTGTCGTGCGATACGAAGTGCATGCCAATGAAATAGGGCAAGCTCTACTTTTTGCCAAGACATGATAAAAAGGCTCGGGCGATATTTCTTAGCAAAGAGAAATAGAGCTCCGGGCCTTTTTCTATGTGCGCTCCGATTGTATCAAGACTGGCGGTTCGCACGCTTGCTCCCTCGACCACAAGATCAACCAGCTTTGAGCGAAATTGTGGTTCGGAAAAAACGCAAATGATATGCTGGGTTTTTATTTTTTGCTGCAAATCCCTCAGATGGCGGGCACCGGGCTGCTGGTCCAGATGGACGGCAATGGATCCGGCATAGTTCAGATTGAAGCGCCGTTCAAAATAGATAAGGGCATCATGAAAGCTCAAATAGGGGCGCTCCCTGACCGGGATCAAATCGCTCTGTATCTGAGCTGTCAGTCTATCAAGCCGGGCGATCATTTGTTTGCTATTTTGCCAGTAAAGAGATTTGTGCGTTGGATCGAGCGAAGACAAAGCGGTAGCGATTGCGATGACAAAACCACGCGCATTTTGAGGGTCCAGCCAGATATGGGGGTCAATTGTGCGGGGCTTTAATCTGGTTGCGTGTTTGGAATGACGTGCTTCCTCGCTGTGGATCACATGGCGGGTACGAAATTTTGTGTTGGCAAGGGTGAGAATTTGAGATTTTCCAGCCAGAGATTTTAAAGGTTCAATGAGAAAAGTTTCAATCGCTGGCCCGACCTGTACGACAAGGTCAGCGCTTTGCAAGGCCGCCGCATCAGATGGTTTGAGGGCATAGGTATGAGGGGAGCCACTTGCCACCAGTAAATGAGGGTTGCCAGCACCAAGCATGACCCCTGCGACCAATGAATGAATAGGTTTGATGGTCGCCACAACATTGATTTTGGCGCGCACTGGTTGCGCAAATGCCAGCATCAGTAAGACGCAACTTGAGAGCAGAGTGACTGATATCTTTGAATATTTACTGCTCACACCATGCTCCTGAGGCTTTGTGGACCGATCATAAATGTTATGATATAACATAACGAAATACAAGGGATCATGTCGCTGTTCTGGAGGCCACTGGTGAACGAAGCCGAAGAAAAAATATCTGCAATGAGAGGATTTGAGAGTGCTTTTGAGCTTGTTCGTGCTGAGCGTATCGGTATCCAGCGCGATGGCCGATGGCTGGTGCGTCATGTTGATTTGCGGGTTCGTGCGGGTGAAATCGTTACGCTGATTGGCCCCAATGGGTCTGGGAAATCGACAACGGCCAAGACTATTCTTGGATTACTACCTCTTGACGAGGGCAAGGTTCACATGAGTAAAAATCTGCGCATTGGCTATGTGCCGCAATCTTTGGCGATCGATCCCAACCTGCCGCTGACGGTCAAGCGCTTGATGACATTGACTGCCCGCTATCCCCTTGAGGAGATCAAGGCGGCTTTACGTTCTGTGGGGGCCTTGCACACGCTTGATAGTGCCGTTCAAGAACTGTCAGGCGGGGAATTTCAACGGGTCTTGCTGGCCCGCGCCATCATAGCAAAACCGCAACTCCTGGTTCTTGATGAGCCTGTTCAAGGTGTCGATTATGCTGGAGAAATTTCATTATATGAACTCATTGGCTCGCTACGCGATCAGTTGAATTGCGGCATATTGCTGATCTCTCATGATCTTCATATCGTCATGGCGGCCACCGATACAGTGGTGTGTCTGAACGGCCATGTCTGTTGCCAGGGCACTCCTCAACGCGTGGCCAATGACCCGGAATATCACCGATTATTCGGGGTGAGGGCAGCTGATACGCTGGCTCTATATCATCACGATCATGATCATCATCATCACGCCGATGGATCGATTATCGCGCAAGGCGAGACCTGTGAGTGTCCGCCAGACGGGGAGTTGGAACAGCAAAAAACCGGCGAAAGGGATGGCGACAATGTTTGATGATTTTTTTGCCCGTGCCATGATGGCTGGTATTGGCGTGGCGCTGATCGCAGCGCCGCTTGGCTGCTTTATTGTCTGGCGGCGCATGGCTTATTTCGGTGATACGATTTCCCATTCGGCCCTGCTCGGTGTGGCGCTTGGTTTTTTGTTGCAGATTAATATCAGCGTGGCGGTGTTCGTGATTGCGGCGCTTGTTTCTCTTTCTCTTTTGACCTTGCAAAAGCATGCAAAGCTTTCAAGCGACTCTCTTTTGGGAATTTTATCCCATTCGGCGCTGGCAGCAGGTCTGGTGGTAATTGCCTTTATGCCGGGCCTGCGCATTGATCTCATGGGCTATCTGTTTGGTGATATTCTGGCGGTCTCGCGCGGGGATATTGCGATCATCTATGGCGGTGGATTATTGGTGTTGGCAATATTGGCATGGATCTGGCGGCCTTTGCTGGCCGAGACGGTGAGCCATGATCTGGCCAAGGCCGAGGGGTTGAAGCCGGAATTCACACGGTTTGTCTTCATGTTGCTGGTGGCGCTGATCGTCGCCATTGCCATGAAAATTGTTGGCATCTTGTTGATTACAGCTTTGCTGATTATTCCAGCCAGTACGGCGCGCCGTTTTGCGGCCACTCCAGAAACGATGGCTATTGGCGCAATGGTCGCGGGCGTTTTGGCGGTGGTCGCCGGGCTTTACGGGTCCTTGACATTTGATACGCCGTCCGGCCCCTCGATTGTGGTGGCAGCATTGATACTGTTTCTTGGTGTCTCCATTGCGCCGCTAAAAAAGGCAGCGGGTTGATATGAGCAAAATGTCCTTGACCAAAAATCAGCAGATCGTCTTTTCGGCCCTGATCAGTGCCAAAGGCCCGCTCACAGCCTATAAAATTCTCGATCTGGCCCGCGTCAAGCGCGAAGGGTTAAAGGCGCCGCTGACCATTTATCGGGCTCTTGATGGATTGCTGCAAAAGGGGCTGGCCCATCGTATTGAGAGCCTCAACGCTTTTGTTGCCTGTTCCAGTGCGCCACATAAAGAGGCCGCCAGCTTCATGATCTGCGAGCAATGCGGGATGACGTTGGAATTGCCCATCTATGCGTGTGAAGTGCCCTTGCGCCAACAGGCCTCAAGTGCTGGTTTCCATCTCCACAAGATCAATATTGAGATGCTTGGACTATGTTCCGATTGCGGCAAAAATCACTAAAACATTGACAAATAAGGACATTGAGCGCTTTCTCCCTGCGACACTGTAGCGATTGTGTAATACGCGTATCGGTATATAAAACGGCCAGAAAATATCTTTGGAAGTTTTGAGAGGGTGATAAAATGCGTAATGTGATTATGACGGGCCTGTTTGCTCTGGTCGTTTTGGGTTGGACAGCAGATAGCTCACAAGCTGGCAGAAAGCCAACTGGTTGCCTCCCCTCCATCGTCAAACAGCGCCTTGCACAGGTTCGCAAGAAATTTGGTCCCGTTACCATTATTTCCACCAAGCGCAGCGGTGCTCGCATTGCCGGCACTGGTCGCCGCTCCAAGCATGCCGATTGCCGCGCTGTCGATTTTAAGGTCAGAAACAAAATGAAAGCCTGGCGCTGGCTCAACAAAAACCATAATGGCGGTGTTGGCCTCTATCACGGCACTTGCAGCCATATCCACATTGATAATGGCCCGCGCGCCCGCTGGAACCGCAATTATTGCGGCTAGCATATTGTCTGGTGCGCGGCGCTGAATTAATCGCCTGCGCGGCGGGCGGAAAAGGGCGTCTTTGGTTGCGCTACCGCTTCGCTATTTCAGCGCGGTCCCTTTCTTCTCCATTTTGTGGGAGTTGTATTGGGGGCCGCAACACATCCCCTAAAGATGGGTTCCAAGGGCTCGCCCTTGGTGCTGTCCGCATAGGACGCCTGGCCCCGCAGCGGGATGGTGGGCGGCAAGCGCATTCCTCACCTCACCTGAGCAATTGCAGCAAATTCAGCAATAGCAAAATTAGCGCTGTGATTTTCCAAAATGATACCGGGTTGCGCTGCAGCAGGGGTTGGCTGGCCACTTCTAGACTAGCCGGGTTTGGCTTTTCCAGATCAGTTAAAAATTGTGACATTAGCGAATAACGCTTGCTCTGCTGCCTGGCAACCGCTTTGCCAAGCGCCCATGAGACATGGCGCGGGATGTTATTATTGTGCTCATGGGCTGGTGTCAGGGGCAGTTTTGCCACATCTTTCTTGCTCGCAAAGCCTTTGCCATAGGGGTGCTTGCCCGTCAGCATTTCATAGGTGATGACCCCAAGGGAATAGAGGTCTGACCCGCTGGTTGGTTTTTGGCCCAATAGATATTCTGGTGCGCTATAGTCCCTTGTTCCCAGCAATTCGGGGAGTTTGTGGGCACCCTCGACTTCTTGCAGGCCGGCGACGCGCGTAGAGCCAAAATCGATGATTTTAACTGTGCCATGCTGGTCGATGAGGATATTGTCGGGTTTTAAATCCTGATGGATCATTTCCTTGCGATGAAAAGCCCGTAACCCCATGGCGATCTGGCTGACAATTTCGCGCACTTCAACGATGCCGGGTTGCGGGTGGTCATGTATCCATTGTGTGAGGGTCTGGCCTTCTACATAATCCAGAACCGTATAGAGGAATTTGCGTGATCGCCCCTTGTGGCGCACCTTCAAGACATGGGGGCTGTCAATTTGCGAACCGATCCATTCTTCGCGGGTGAATAATTCTATATAGGCGGGATCGTCTTCGAAATTGACGGACGGTGTTTTGAGCACCACGCGCTCATTTGTTTTGACGTCCACCGCCAGATATACCTGTGACCGTGACGATAGATAAAGATCGCGCTCAATGCGAAAGCCGTCCATTACCATGCCGGGCTCGAGTTCAGGGGGGAAGGGGCGATCGGTCAGTTTTTGCAGATGAGCTTCTTCCGAGAGGGTGCCTGGATCATCGATGCGCACGATCTGACATGACAGATTGTCACCACTGCCAGCTTCATGGGCAGCGTCAGTAAGTGCCTTGGCAGCCGTCTCCAGATTGTCATGCTCAAGAACAAGTTTGCGGATCTCACCATCGCGCAAAAAGTCATGCACGCCATCAGTGGAAAACAGCAAGATGTCCCCAGCCTGCAAAGGCCTGGAGTGATAATCGACTTCCAGTGCCGGGTCGATGCCAAAGGCTCGCGAGAGCATGTCGCGTCCACGCGATAAATGCACGCGGTGATCTCTGGTTAATTGGCGCAATGTGCGGCCGCGCAACAGATAGATGCGGCTGTCACCGGCATGGAAAATATGGGCCATGGCCCCCTTGAGCACGAGCCCTGAAAAGGTTGTGACCATGGCGCGGTCAGAGGTGTATTGCGCCTGACCTTGCGAATAGAGCCAGCGATTGACCGCCGTCAGGACGCGGCTGACAGATGTTTTGACGGTCCAGCTTTCATGGGTGCAGTAATAGTCCATGAGAAAGGATTTGACGAGGGTTTCGGAGGCTTCCTTGCCAGCTTCAGAGGTGCTCATGCCATCGGCAATGGCCATGGCAATCCCTTTGCTTTCGAGCAGGGCGCGGTCTGGCACGATGATGCCATAGCTGTCATCATTGCGCTCTTTGCGACCCTTCGTAGAATGAAGGCCAATGGTGATTTTAGGGCCGTTTGTCATCAACTACCATTTCTCTTTAACTAACATCAATCATCTCGACCGTGCCATCGGGCAGCACCTCTGCCATTTGACCACTTGGTTCATCAAGAAAGAACTGCACTGCAAGTAGTGTGACAATGGCCGCCCCGGCAATGGTCAAAAAGAATATTTTAGGAGCGACAAATGACAAAACGGTCAAGAAGATAACACCGCCGACATTGCCATAGGCCCCAACCATGCCAGCGATCTGGCCTGTCATGCGTCGCCGGATCAAGGGCACCATGCCAAATATTGCCCCCGAGCCAGCCTGACCCAGAAACGAGCATATCATGGTAATGCCTACAACCAGAGGCAGCCAAAAGGCGCTGGTGACCTGTGAGAGCACAAGATAGCCTACCACCATCCCCGCCAGCAGTACCGACAAGGTTTTTTTGCGCCCGAAGTGATCGCTGACCAGACCGCCGCCGGGGCGCGCGATCAAATTGGTAAACGCGAAGGCGGAGGCCAGTAGACCCGCTGTGATCAAGTCCAGCTCGAACACATCGGTATAATAGAGCGGCAGCATGGAAACCACAGCCAGTTCTGATCCAAATGTCACCATATAGGCAAGATCAAGCACGGCCACCTGTTTGAAGGAATAACGCTCGATTGCAGGCACGCTGTTTGCGAATATATGGCCGTTTATTTTATATATCTGCGCGATTTGCAGGCCATAGAGCGCCAGTAAAAGCGCATAGATTGCGTAGGTTGCACCAATGCCCAGCAGGTTCATATTGGCGGGGGATAATTTCCACGCCAGAACAGCCAGTGCCAGAAAAATCGGAGCCTGCATGAGGCAGGATAAGAAAAAATCGCCGGGACTGGAGATCTCCATCGCACCAACTTTTTTGGGTTTGAAATAGGTCGAGCCCTTTGGGGTATCGGTGACCGAGAAAAAATAGATGACCCCATAGATAAGCGCAATGAGGCCGGTTATGGCCACTGCATAGCGCCAGCCATCATCGCCGCCAATCCACAGGGCGATCATCGGCAGGCTGATGGCAGCCCCAGCTGAGCCAAAATTGCCCCAGCCGCCGTAAATCCCTTGCGCGAGGCCGGTTTGTTTGGCGGGAAACCACTCGGAGATCATGCGGATGCCAATGACAAAGCCAGCGCCAGCAAAGCCCAGTAAAAAGCGGGTCAGCGCCAGCGTCTGGAAATCCTTGGCCAGAGCAAACATGAAGCATAAAAAGCTGGAGATAATCAGCAGCGAGGAGAAGGTGTTTCTGGGGCCGAACCGGTCTACCAGCATGCCAATGATCACGCGGGCGGGGATGGTCAGTGCCAGATTGAGGATCAGCAGGGTTTTTACTTCTTGTGAGGACAGGCCAAGGGTCTCGCGGATCGAGCCGAGCAATGGCGCCATGTTGAACCAGACCAAAAAGCTGATAAAAAAGGCCATCCAGGTGTAATGCAGTATTTGAATATTGGGCCGCTTGAGCGCAAGCAGATTGAGGCTTTGAGCGGTTTGTTGTGACATTAATCGTTTCCTTGGGTTGCAAAGAGGCTATTCGCAAATGGTTAACTCAGACATGTTTCAGCAAAGCCCGTGCCATTTCGCATATAAAATAGCAAGCCATTGATATTGCGTGAAAAATAAAGAATGGTGCCGTGCCGAGTGAGGGGGTGCCTCCCTTTTTCCTGCTCAACCAGTCGGCAAAAGATTAAAAAATAGGCACGCATGCTAGGTGATTAAATTACAGGCATAATTTATATTAATATGCTTGAATATTAGGCCGGGAAACTTTTATATGAGGACGGTTGAAATGCTGTAAAACAAATAAAAATAAGTAAAAACAAATAGATATGAGTGATCATTTGTTCTGGCATGATCGTTGCAAATTCATTAACGAACAGGTTTAAGACCGATGCCTTGCTGAGTGCCAAGGTCAATTTTTTATCGTTGAAACAGGAGCTGCGGCAGGTCTCGATAAGAGGCCGGTGGGGTCTGAAACAGCCACATGAAGGGCAAGAAATGGCAAGAGAAAAGCTAGTTGTGATTGGCAATGGAATGGCAGGGATGCGCTGCGTCGAGGAGTTGCTGGAACGCGCCCGCGATCACTATGACATCACGGTGTTTGGCGATGAGCCCTATGGTAATTACAACCGCATTTTACTGTCACCGGTGCTGGCAGGCGAAAAAACCATTGATGAAATCATGCTCAATGATGAAGCCTGGTATGCTGAAAATGACATTACGCTCATTCATGGGACCGGTAAGCGCGTTGAAGAAATCCGCCGCGACCGCAAAGTTGTGATCACGCAAGATGGCCTTGAACAGCCCTATGATCGCTTGTTGATCGCCACGGGCTCCAAGCCGTTCATGCTGCCTTTGCCGGGTGCTGATCTTGACGGGGTCATCGCCTTTCGCGACATCAAGGATGTGGACACCATGTTGGCGGCCGCTCAAACCTATAAGAGCGCCGTTGTCATTGGCGGGGGTCTGCTGGGCCTTGAAGCGGCCAATGGCCTGATGAAAAACGGCATGAGCGTTACCGTTATTCATCTGCTTGACAGCTTGATGGAGATGCAACTGGATGATGCTGCCGCCAGCATGCTTAAAGCCTCGCTCATAGAGCGCGGCCTCAAATTCGAGATGAAAGCCAGCACCAAAGAGCTGGTCGGTACGTCACGCGTTGAAAAAGTTGTGCTGGATAATGGCAGTGAAATCGACGCTGACCTCGTTGTCATGGCGGTGGGTATTCGCCCCAATATCGAGCTGGCGCAAAAGGCCGGTATCCATTGTGAGCGCGGCATTGTTGTCGATGACACCATGCTGACTTTTGATCCAGCCGTTCATGCGATTGGCGAGTGTGCCCAGCATCGCGGTATTGCCTATGGTCTGGTGGCGCCTTTGTTCGAGCAAGCCAAGGTTTGTGCTAATCATCTGGCGCAAAAAGCGTTTGCCTCTTACAAGGGGTCGACCACTTCAACCAAGCTTAAAGTCACCGGAATTGATCTGTTTTCCGCCGGAGATTTCAAAGGCGGTGATGATTGCGAAGAGATTGTGCTGGAAGATAAAAAAGCAGGTATCTATAAAAAGATTGTGCTTGAAAATGACAAGGTCAAGGGCGCCGTTCTTTATGGCGACACCATCGATGGGGCCTGGTATTTCCAGCTAATGCGCGAGAAGTCTGACGTCTCGCAAATGCGCCGCTCGCTGATGTTTGGGCAAAGTCATGTGGGCGATAGTGGCACCGGCGGCATGGATGTTATGAGCATGTCCGATGACACAGAAGTGTGTGGTTGTAACGGCGTTAGCAAGGGCGATATTACCTACGCCATTTCCAGTAAGGGATTGTTTACGCTCGATGATGTTCGGTCTCATACCAAGGCGTCTTCGTCGTGCGGCACCTGCACCGGGCTGGTTGAGCAGCTTTTGATGGCGACGCTGGGTTCTGACTATTCAGCTTCTCCCAGCGAGAAAGCCATGTGCAAATGCACGGATCATTCTCATGACCGGGTGCGTCGTGCTATTGTAGACAATCAGATCAAAACCATTCCAGAGGTTATGAAATTCCTCGATTGGTCAACGCCTGATGGCTGCGCATCTTGTCGCCCCGCACTCAACTATTATCTGCTTTGTGCCTGGCCGAGCGATTATGTGGACGATGGCCAGTCCAGATTTATCAATGAGCGCGCTCATGGCAATATCCAAAAAGATGGCAGTTATTCTGTGGTGCCGCGCATGTTTGGCGGGCTTTGCACCGCTGATGATTTGCGGACCATTGCGGATGTTTCTGATAAATATGGCGTACCTGAAATGAAGGTGACGGGCGGGCAACGCATTGATTTGTTTGGCGTTAAAAAAGAAGACCTCCCCGATATGTGGGCCGATTTATCGGACGCTGGATTTGTATCGGGGCATGCTTATGGCAAGGCCATGCGTACTTGTAAAACCTGTGCTGGTGCCAACTGGTGCCGCTTTGGTACGCAGGATAGTACAGGACTTGGCGTCAAGATCGAAGAGCTTTCCTGGGGCTCGTGGATGCCGCACAAGTTCAAATTTGCCGTATCGGGTTGCCCGCGCAATTGCGCCGAGGCGACCATCAAGGACTTTGGCGTGGTGTGCGTCGATAGTGGCTATGAGCTGCATGTCGGCGGCAATGGCGGCATCAAGGTGCGCGTGACGGACTTTTTGACCAAGGTTGAAACGGAAGAAGATGTGCTGGAATGGGCAGGGGCCTTTTGTCAGTATTACCGCGAAGAGGCGCATTATCTGGAGCGTACGGCTCCCTGGATTGAACGCATTGGTCTGGCTCCTATCAAGGAAAAGCTGGAAGATGACAAGATCCGTCTTGAGCTTTATGAGCGCTTTATCATCTCCCAGAAATCTGCGCAAATCGACCCGTGGAAAGAGCGCTCCAAGGGGGAGCTGACCAAAGAATTTTTACCGATCAAGGATCTGGTGGCAGGATGAATAATATGAACAGCAAACATTGGATTGAAATTGGCCCCCTCAAGGACATTGCCGTGAAGGGCGCGCGCATCGTCAAGCATGCGGGCGGTGATATCGCCATTTTTCGCACCAGTGAAGACGAGGTCTACGCATTGGATAATAAATGCCCGCACAAAGGCGGCCCCTTGTCCGATGGCATCGTGCATGGTTGCCGCATCACCTGTCCCTTGCATAACTGGGTGCTGGAATTAAAGACCGGCAAGGCTGTCGCTCCCGATGAAGGGGAAGCCAAGACCTGGCCCGTCAAAGTTGAAGATGGCCTTATTTATCTGGGCACCGAAGATGATGTGGCGTTCGCGTAAGCAGTGGTAAAAAGAGAAAGACACAGATGTTATTTGGACGCGCAAAAAAGAACCCAGTGAAGATTGCCGACAAGGGGATCGTCGATTGGAAATATGCCACTTGCGGCTATTGCTCCACCGGCTGCTCCATTGAGGTTGGTCTGAACAAAGAGGGCAAGGCTGTGAGCTCGCGCGGCGTTGGTGGCGCGGATGTCAATCGCGGCAAGCTATGTCTCAAGGGCATTTTTGAACATGAATTATTCGACAGCGATGGGCGCGGCACCACCCCCATGATGCGCGATCATTATCATGAGGATTTTGCTCCAACGAATTGGGACACGGCACTGGATCGTACCCATGACGAGATCCGCCGCATTCAGGAAAAATATGGTCGCGACAGCTTCGCCATTATCTCCACCGGTCAGATGCTCACCGAAGAGTTTTACACGCTTGGCAAGCTCACCCGTGGTCTCATTGGCACCAATAATTATGACGGTAATACAACGCTTTGCATGAGTTCGGCCGTTTCTGGTTACAAGCGCTCCTTTGGCTCTGACGGTCCTCCTGGCTGTTATGAGGATTTTGAACATACCAATTGCCTCGTTGCATGGGGTTCCAATCTGTCCGAGCAGCATCCAATCATTTACTGGCGTATGAAAGACGCGCAGGAAAAACGCCCGTTCCCGCTCATTGTCATTGATCCGCGCGTCACCATGCTGGCCCAAAATGCCGATATGCACCTACCCATTACACCCGGCACCGATGTGGTTCTGCAAAATGCCTTGATGCACGTCATCTTGAAAGAGGGACTGGAGGACCGGCGCTATATCGACGCCAATACCAATGGCATCGCGCAGCTTGAAGCTGAGGTCGCCAAATATGATCCCGTCACCGCAAGTAAAATCTGCGGTATTGATGAGGACACCATCCAGACGGTGGCACGCCTGTTCGCCAAGGCCGGTGCGGCCATGCAGATCTGGACAATGGGCATCAATCAAAGCACGCATGGATCAGATGGCGTGGTGGGCATCAATAATCTGGCGCTGATCACTGGCAATATCGGCAAACCGGGCGGCACTTCGCTTTCGATCACTGGTCAATGTAACGCAATGGGCACCAGAGAATGGTCGTCCTGCTCGGGATTGCCGGGATATCGGGCTTTGGAAAATCCAGAGGACCGCGAGGAGATAGGTAAATTCTGGGGCTGTGATCCAGAGTTCTTTCCCAAAAAGCGCGGGCTTTATCAAACCGATATCTATCCCGCTATCGAAACCGGCCAGATCAAGGGCCTATGGTTGATCGCCACCAATCCCTTGAGCTCTTTGCCCAATACGGCGCGCATCAGAAAAAGTATGGAGCGACTGGAATTTTGTGTGGTGCAAGATTGCTATAAGGATACCGAAAGCGCGCAATATGCCCATGTCTATCTGCCAGCTGGTACCTGGGCGGAAAAAGAAGGGGTGATGACCAATACCGAGCGCCGGGTCAATATCGTCAAACCCATCATGAAGCCCCCCGGGGACGCCAAGCCCGATCTGTGGATTTTTAACCAGATGGCCAAGCGCTTCAATCTGGATAAAAAGCTCAGCTTTCCTGAAAAAGCCGCTGATATTTTTCTGGAGATGACCAGGCTTTCCAAGGGGCGGCTGTCCGACATCACTGGTATGAACCATGAAATGATCGAGAAAAACCGCGGCGTGCAATGGCCTTATACAGCGGAGCAGGCGGCTTCAGGCGAGGCACCGCCCAAAGGTGGCAAGCGGATCTATACCAAAGATGGAACCTTCAGTTATAAGGACGGCCGCGCCAAGCTGATCCCGCTGCCCTTTATTGATAATAATGAAGTGCCGGATGAAAAATTCCCGTTCTGGCTTAATACCGGCCGCTTGATCGAGCACTGGCACGGCCGCACCAAGACCGGCAAAGTGGCCGATAATAATAAATATGTGCCTATTCCCTTTATCGAGATTAATCCAGATGCGGCTAGAGAGCTTGGCGTCCGGACCGGGGAATATGTGCGGCTGGTGTCGCGTCGTTCTGACGCCATTGTCATGGTCACGCCAACCGGGCGCGTCCCAAAAAACATGGTGTTCCTGCCATTCCATTTTTTCGATTGCGCCAACCGCTTGACCCTTGGCCTGCTCGACCCTCATTCGCGCCAGCCAGCCTATAAGCAATCGGCCATCCGCATCGAGAAATTACCCGATCAGGCTGAGGCGGCAAAAGCCAGCATGGAAATGAGAGAATTTTGATGTTTAAAACACGAAGCGACGAACCAAAATACGCTCATTTATGGGATAAAGAAACCAAGCTTGCCAATATTTATGGCGATACGATCGACCTTGTCGAGGGCAGCGATCTGCCAGCCGATCAAAGCCTCAATATTAATGGCGATGGTTCGGTCGGCGACAATCCCAACCGCAACAAGCAACACGGTTTTTATTTCACCGCTGATAATTGCATTGGTTGCCATGCCTGCGAAGCGGCCTGTTCTGAAAAAAACGACAATCCCTCACATATCGCTTTTCGCTCGGTTGGTTTTGTGGAAAGCGGTAGCTATCCAGATTACAACCGCCTCAATATCAGCATGGCTTGCAATCACTGCGATGATCCCGTTTGCCTGAAGGGTTGCCCAACGCGGGCCTACACGAAATTTGCCGAATATGGCGCGGTGCTGCAAGATCCTGACATTTGTTTTGGCTGCGGCTATTGCACCTGGGTCTGTCCCTATAACGCCCCGCAGCTTGATCCGGTTAAAGGCGAAGTGAGCAAATGCAATATGTGTGTTGATCGCTTGGAAGTCGGTCTTAAACCAGCTTGCGTTTCCGCTTGCCTTGGTAATGCGCTGGACTTTGGCGTCATCGAGAATGTTCCTGAGCGCCGCGAGCAGGCCAAGGTGCAAATTCCCGGGTTTCCTGATCCAGGGATCAGCCATCCCAATATCCGCTTTTCTCTGTCGCGCACGCTGCAGAGGGTGTTCACCCGTCCCGACAGCGCGCCGCTCAAATATGTACGTGAGGGAGATGGTTTTAATCCTGTGGTCAATGAGGCGGCAGGCGTTGGCGAGCGCCAATGGAATCTCAAATCTCTGCTCACCAGCCATGAAAATGCGCATATTGTTTTCACGCTCTGCACGCAGGCGGTGATGGGGGCCTTTCTTTTGGTGCTGCTGGGTGGCTGGCTCGATCAGCCCTTATATACAACGGAGTTGTTTGTGCCTGTGATGGCCGCGCTGGTCGGCCTGTTGGGCTTTGGTCTGGCGGTGCTCAATCTGCATCTGGGTAAGCCCATGCGGTTTTATCGCGGTTTCAACAATTGGCGCCTGTCGCCGGTGAGCCGCGAAATCGCCGGTGTGTCGCTGTTTTTTACAGCCCTTTCCGGCTATGCCTTTTCGGCCTTCTGGGATCGCAATATCTGGGTATGCTGAGTGCCCATAGCGTTGACCTGCTGATTGTTTTGCCAGGACTGGGGGCGGTTCTGGGGGCGGTTGTTGGTCTTTATTACATGATCAAACTCTATCTTATTCCAGCGCGGCCTTTCTGGAACCACTGGCAAACAGCCAGCAGTTTTGTCGGCTCTGCCATCACCCTTGGCATGCTTTTGTTAAGCAGTCTGACGGTTCTGGCTCAAGGGTTTCATATGGAGGTGAGAGCGGTGGCGCTGATATTACTCGCCGGGCTAATGCTGGAAGCTATCGGCCTTGCTTTCCATGCACGCACCATGAAGCGGCAAGGCGGCGAAGGGGCGGCGTCGCATTTCGAACAAGTGACGCGCTATGGCTTCCCCTATTTGTTACGTAATTTGTTGCTGGGGGGAAGCATTGTCTCCCTTGTCGGTGTCGCCCTATTCGGTTTGCCATTGGGAGGGGCAGGCATCGCCATTACCTTGCTGCTTGCTCTGTCTATTCTAGCAAGCGCCATTATCGGGCGCGCCCTGTTCTATGTGCTCGTCATTCCAACGACCATGCCGGGGGGCTTCTTCTGGCGCAATAAGGGCTTTGAGGAGCACGCAATTGAAACGGGTCTGGCTGATAAAATTCACGCCGGAATTGTTACGGGCAAGCATTGATCTAAGTTAATGAATGCGCTCGCCGCGCGGCGTCCTGTGCGGACAGCAGCAAGGGCGAGCCCTTGCAACCCTGTTTTGACTCTAAAGTTTGGCTTATGTGTAGGGTGTCAATAGCGATAGCGTATTGCACCGTTGCAGACTCAAATCGGTGCAATACGCTGCGCTATTGACACCCTACATTTTCGGAAACCTGCTCGTGGATACGTAGCGATTTGTTGTTACGAGCTGATACGAACGAGAAAGCCCCTTTCACCCTCTTTAAAATGGGGATGAAAGGGGCTTGCCCTTTTCCGCTCGCCGCGTAGGCGATTAAATCTTACCTTATCGCATCAAGTACCAAACATGTCTTTGGTGATGGCGTTGTACCAGCCAAAGAACTCTGCATAGGTTTGCTGGCGAAGCTGATCGCTTTCGCCGACCTTGGAGATCAGTTTGGACGTTGGCTCGATCTTGGTTTTACCAGCTTTATAGGTGGCACCGACCTTGATACCGTCATCAATGGCAAGGAAGCTCCAGCAGGTATTAGCATATTTGGCCGGGAAGGTCCGCGATCCAAGCAGTACACCGCGCACAGCCATGGCGCATGATTTGGCCTGCGAGTTGGCGGAGAACCCTGATTTTGGCATGGAAGCCGCAATACTCGTATCGCCGATCACATAGATATTAGGATCAACCGTTGATTGCATGCTGCCGGGTTTGATTGGTGCCCATCCCGTTTTGTTGGTGAGGCCGGCATCTTTGGCAATGCGTCCACCGGTCATGGCAGGGATGACGCAACCAGCGTCTGCTTTGAAATTATCGAGACCGGTTTCGAATGTCATATTATCGGTATCGACGCGTTTTATTCCATCCAGCGATGACAGAGGATTCCATTCGATCATATCGCCATAATGACGTTTCCAACCGTCTTGGAATAGCGCCATTTTGGAGAATTTATCTTTGGGATCAAGAATGATGATCTTGGCTTTTGGATTGTGATATTTGAAATGATGCGCAATCATCGAGACGCGCTCATATGGTCCTGGAGGACAGCGATACGGATTTGGCGGGGTCAGCATGACAAAGGTGCCGCCCTGTTTCATCGTGGTAACGCGGTTCTTGAGGAATTGTGCCTGCGTACCCGACTTCCAGGCATGCGGGAAAGTTCCAGAGCCAGAGACAGAATAGCCTGGCACGCTGTCATACTTAATATCGATGCCTGGTGAGACAATCAAGATATCGTAGGGAATGGAAGAGCCGCCACCAAGTACAACTTTTTTGCCGGCGCGATCAATGCTTGTTGCCCAGTCATGAACGACATTGATGCCGAACTTGGAGGCCAGCTTGTCATAGGAATGACCAATGCTTTCATATTTGCGGAAGCCGCCAATATAGAGATTTGAGAAGAAGCAGGTATAATAGCGTTTGGTCGGCTCCAGCAGAGTGACCTCTAGCTTGCCTTTGGAATCCTTGGCGAGATAACGCGCAACGGTCGCGCCGCCGGCTCCACCACCGATTACCACAACTCTAGGTCTCCCAGCTCCAAACACGGCGCCAGTATTGGCGCTGAGCCCCAAAGTCAGGGCAGCAGCTCCTGTTAGTTTGCCGAATTGCCTTCGGTTCATTGTCATCTCATTACTCCCTGTTTTGCGCCTCAATAGTCCATAGACTATTGATCGTTTTATCTGTTGCCTGTGAGGCTACTCAGTCGGCTCTACTGGTTTAATCGTTGCAAAATAAGCGGCAAGCGCTTCCATTTCTTCTGTTGTCATCGGCTCGGTTATCATCCGCATGACCGGATTTTCCCGTTCTTTGGCCTGGTAGGATTGCAAAGTCTTGACAAAGGCTTTGGTGTCCCAGCCAACAATTGAGGGGATCCCATTATCAACGCCGGTCAACTGATGGCATGTGACACAGGCCGTTGACAGATATTCCCCATACGCAATATCGCCTTCGCCATGTGCAGATATTGACCCGATCATCAGTGCTGCAAGTAACGTGAATAGGCGAACCATTGGCATCCCTTTCTGTCGTCATTATCCTTGCTTGCCCGCTCGGTGAGGAGCCGGGCAAAAGGCCATTCCATTTTCTCCAGCCTGCTTATTGCGATCCCGCATCTCCGGATTGACGCAGAGCATAGCTGATCAGGATCAAGCGCAGCTTGTCGATGACGGTGGCCATATAGCCAAGCTCGTCTTTGCGTTCCGTGCCATAAAACTCGATATCGAGATCGCCATCAATGAATTTATCCAGCGTGTACGAAATCTTGTTGATCGGTCCCAGCACATGAGAGAACAATACATAGGCAATCAGCAGCATCAGTAGCCCGAGACCAACCGCTGAGCCAAGAAAAATATTCTTAGAAAGCAGTGAGTTGCTTTGCAGATGTTCGGTGGTGGTGCGTTTAGAGGCCTCGATGGCGTTGCTATATTCCGCGTGCAGGATCTGCAGGGCGGACAAGGCGGGCTTGTCATCAATTTCGACGCGCAAATTGATTTCTTCAGGAGATTTGTGAAGGCCGGCCATTTTTATAGCCTGATCAAGATTATCGCGATATTTGTTGACGACTTCCATCAAGCCGTTGAGCGCCAGGTTTTCGGCAGGAACCAGCGAGAAATTACGATATTTGTCTACTGCTACCTGAATGTCAGCGATCGATTTTTTGACCTTTTCGACCCGCTCGCTTTTCTGGCGGAGCAGGAAGTTTTTGAACTCGTGGATCATGCCGCCATAACCAAGGGCGCGGTGAATTTCGCCCAATAGTTCAATTTTTGTCTGTTCGTCCGATTGTTCAAGACGGTGAGATTTCACAGCTTTACGCAGGACGGCCAGACCGCTCATGGCGGGGGTGTCGTCGACCTTGACCACCTTATCGATTTGCCGTGAGCTGTAGCCTTCATCGACCATGGTACTGGCTTCTTGCAGATTGATGGCATAGGCATCAACCACTTTTTTGATCTGTCGAAGGGCGGAGCGCTCGCCAGGAGTGATGGAGGCTTCGGTATATTGTTCGATGGAGGCGTGTACCTTGCCGACGGAGACGCGAATGCGGGCAGGCAGCTTGTTGTCCTTGGTGATGACGTAATTCTTGAAACGATGGATCATCTGACCGTAACCAAGAGCTTTTTCGATGGAGTTAAAAGCGCTGACGCGGGTGGAACTGATATCTTGATATTTGGTCCAGAACTTTTCGGCCTGATCGGAATTTCCCGATATTGTCATGGCACTATAGATGACAAACGCACCATAGATTGCAATGAATGCAAGTATGGCGAGAGAGAGTGCTTTGATGGACATATTCTTCATTACTCGGACGCTCCATGTCGTTTTCGGTTTGCTCTAATTGTCCATAACCAGAAGAGAACGCGTTGAGCGGTCCCTCACTGGTTGACGCCGGATATGGTCTCCAGCTTGTTATTTCGGGCGCATAAGCTTGCGCGAAAGGCGTGAACTAACATCACTCAACGTTGAGTGACGCTCATTTGATCACATTTGCTCAACTTAGCAAATAGTATTCCAAATGCCAATTTCTCGCATCATTCAAGCTTGTTTGTGGTGCATCGGACCGATTTGGCCTCGCAACTGCGTCGCTGAACCCCTTTGTTCGACCCGGTTCCCGCCAGGGTCAATTGCTTTTTCTTCGTTGTCGCATAATAGCATGGGGAGTGTGGCCTGAATAGCGCCAAATCTATTATGGTTGAGGTGAGAAATTGACAGGTGCCTAAATGTCATAACTGCGCGGCTTTGGAGGCATTTTTATGGCAGCTGGCAAAATAGGTGGGGGTGTGATCAAGGGGTATGCGCCTCTTTTCATGAATATTGACACTCTAACACACCCCGCGCGCGGGGTGAATTGGATTTGGTGAACGTGAATTGTCGCCCACTCTATAGTTATTATCGCCTGATTCTTGCCTGGGCGAAAATGGTGTGTGGGCACGAGGGGCGATATTTCTGGGTTACGCTTTGCCACTTTTGGAAAGGGCACGGCTGGAAAATGAGGGAGTGTTCGCAAGGCCTTTGCGTCAGGAGTAAAGGGTTGCGGGGTCTTTATTGCGAAGCTAGTCTGCCCATGCTTGCCCTGCTGGTCGTTCTTGGCAAACTGGCCGTCACTTAGGATTTACGGAGTTCAAACCATGACATTTCACGAGGCGATGCTTAGTCAGCCCTATTGGGTGGTGATGTGGACCCGCATTCTAGGTGCTGTCATCGTTGGAACGCTGGTGATATTGATATTCTCGAAGGCCACACGGCGCGATGCGTTGATCATTTTTGTGACCCACCTCGCCGTTTTATTCGTCATGGGCTGGCTGTTTAAGCAGGTTGGCTATGTGCGCCTGCTCGGTATTGTCCATGTCTTTTTGTGGACGCCCCTGGTTGTTTACCTGTTCAGGCGTCTTGGCGACCGCGCCATCACCTTCCCGTTCCGCCAGACGATCTGGCTCCTGCTTTTGGTGCTTTCCATCTCGCTGGCCTTTGACTATCTGGACGTCACCCGCTACCTGCTCGGCGAACGAGCCAGCCTCGTTTGAAGGGGCAAAGGGGCAGGCATGTAGGGGGTGTTAGCGAAGCTGTATGCACCGATTTCCCAATCTCCCAAACGGTGCATACCGCACCTTTTGCGAAGACGGGGCCAGATTGTGAGGCGACAGCCACTGCGCTAAGACATCCTACGTGCTATCTCCAGAAGCGGCACCAGCCATTGGGCGAGAACGTGCCGCTGACTATCTGGCAGCTATTGTTTCGCGGATTGAACAAGCGGCAATTGGCGCAATTTTGTTGCCCTTGCGGGGAGCTGCGATAACCGGCCGCCTTCGAGCTGACCTTGGCGGCCGCTGGTTCCGTGCTGCCAAGCACTCCAGCAAGGGAGGTAACGGAGGCAACCAGTCCGGTTTGGAGCAATGTGCGGCGCGATATATTTTTCATGAGACTTTCCTTCATGTGATCGGTTTGGTGGAGGGCCGATTGGCGGCCCTGTCTTCCAATCCTTTACGAAGGAGTTCTGTTGTTTCCAGCGGCGTTTTTACGCCAGCCGCCCATATGTCGCAGTTGGAGCCCAATCGAGGTTCGCGAAATATTTCGGGGTCCAAGCCCCAAGCGTCCCCGGCAGTAAAACGGGAGCTAGCCACATCTCGGCACTTCCATTGTCATTCCCGCATCCGCCCTGCGCCATCCCCGCACCCCCATGTTTTATCCCCACGTCTCCATCGTCATCCCCGCGCAGGCGGGGA
Organism: Alphaproteobacteria bacterium; assembly: GCA_024280895.1. Classification (GTDB taxonomy): domain Bacteria; phylum Pseudomonadota; class Alphaproteobacteria; order Rhizobiales; family JAKIUO01; genus JAKIUO01. The sequence goes on from JAJRPI010000056.1 coordinate 69,020, forward strand.
TCCAAGCGACCATCAACTTGTGCGATACCTGTTACATTGTTGAGGGGGAGCAGTAAGTCGCTCTTACTCCCTCTCCCGGGGGGGCTGGAGTGAGGGGGATGGATCTCTCGATTGTTTGCGGTCCGCTATACACCACATCCGGCCATAGCAATGATTTGCAAACTTCATATCGTGTCACCCCAGCGCAGGCTGGGGTCCATAACCCCGGAATTATCAGTTGAAAGCTTATCCTCTCAATTGCAGGTCAAGGGAGTATGGTTCCCGGCCTTCGCCGGGATGACGTTTGTGTGTGGGGTGGCGTTGGCATTTGTATATCTAGCATCGCTGCAAAGGAAAAAATGTAGGGTGTGTTACGCGCCATTCGCGAAGGCAGGACCAGATTACAAGGCCACAGCAACGGCGCTAACACACCCTACTTGCTAGTCTTAGAAAGCCGAGAGAATATGATGTTATCAGAAGTACCATGCACAACGATGCGGGTTTTTGTTAGGGTAGGGGAAGTCTTGTTCAGCCAATCTTGGATCAAAATTGACCGCGCAGAATTGTTCGTATTTGTGTCAATTTTGACTTGATGGCTAGTACCAGGCATTTGGCGTTCTTCGAATTTTGTATCTTGCTTGAGCGTGTTATTCGAATGACCTGCTATTATGTCAGCAGCCGCCGTAAGAATAGCCGTAGATTCCTTGTATTTCGGATCATCTGATGGTGCCAGCTTGATCGCTGGGCTATCCGATGTTTGATAATGCCTTCGAAATGAAGAAACCATAGAAACAATGTCGCGCCGTTGATGTTCTGTTTCAATAACCTGATCGTGATCCGACCACCATTCAACTTCTGCAGTTGCAGTGGTGCTGATCTCGATGATGCGAGAAAGCACATGAGTAATGCGTGCGGCGCGTTCGAAATTAGTCGGATTGCTCCAGTCACTCAGAAAAACGCCTTTTTGTTTGAGTGCGATGGCGCTCCCTTTTGTGAAAGTTAATTCTTTTAGGAGCTTGGAGCGAAAAGAAACTGAAATCAGATTGCCCCGGAGACTGTCACAAGCATCAAGGAAGGCTTGCGTTTTCGTTAAGTTATGTTTCCCGTGAATTTCCTTAAATGAGGGAGGCTTCCCATAGTTGTTTACTAATTCGTCGAAAGGCTCTCCCTGCTGGATGTAGTCGTCCCAGTCAAATAGTAAGTACCCTAAAGTCCACCATTTGGTCCCGTCGTCACCGCTATAGTCAGAACCGACGACTACGCGATCGCACGACAAAGGGGCCAGATCTGCGCCGATAAAGGACTTTGCAAGTATATTACTCCAGGGTTCGTTCACTCTGCTGCTACCGGTTCCAGTGTGTAAAGATGGGCCAGTTTGGTGACTGTTTTCAGGTCGCCTTCTTCCAGAGCTTTTTCGACAGCTTCCATCTTGCGGACATCAGCAATGGAATAATAGGGGGCCCATTCATGGTCGGTTTCGATCAGGGAGACCTCCACTTCCGCGACATAATTATCCTTTCGGAACAGCTTCTTGATTGTCTTTTTGCTCATTATATTCTCTTTCTGAAGCCATCAGTCCATTTACTACTACTGGGTTCGTAGGCTGTCACTAGAACAAGGGGCTCATCGGCTCCCTTTTCAAGCCCCCATACGGCATGAAGCACCCTGTTTTGTGAGTGGTGCAGTAACAGAACTGTCGGGCCAGCGTGAAAATCAGGATAGTCTTCCAGCAGTTCAGCGCTATCCAGGCTATTCACTAGATCATCAGATGATATTCCATTTGCTCGCAGGCGGTCAAATGCGTGGGTCGATATATGAATATTGTCAGCATTGGCGAGTAATCTTATTTTGTCGAGAAACGCCATCACTCCGCTGCCTTGGCCTGTTTCTGGCCGCCGCGTTTCGCCGCCTTGGTGGGTTTTTTCTTAACCGCCGCCTTTTTCGCCACTGCCTTTTTCTTCCCCGCAGCTTTCTCCTCCGCAGCTTTAGCAGCCTTCCCGGGCCTTTTCTCCAGCAGCGCCTTTAAATATTGGCCCGTATAGCTGGCTTTGACTTTGGCCACCTCTTCCGGTGTGCCCGTGGCGACGATCTTGCCGCCTTTGTCGCCGCCCTCGGGGCCAAGGTCGATGATCCAGTCGGCGGTTTTGATGACTTCGAGATTATGCTCGATGACCACCACCGTGTTGCCGGTCTCCACCAGTTCGTGCAGCACTTCCAATAGCTTGGCGACGTCGTGAAAATGCAGGCCCGTTGTTGGTTCATCCAGAATATACATCGTTCTGCCGGTTGCGCGCTTGGCGAGCTCTTTGGAGAGTTTGACGCGCTGCGCTTCGCCCCCCGATAGGGTGTTGGCGCGCTGGCCGATATGGATATAGCCAAGGCCGACGCGCTCTAATGTCACCAGCTTGTCGCGAATGGCGGGCACCGCCTTGAAAAAGCGTGCCCCTTCTTCCACCGTCATGTCGAGCACATCTGCGATACTCTTGTCCTTGAATTTGATCTCCAGGGTTTCGCGATTATAGCGCTTGCCTTTGCACTGGTCGCAGGTGACGAACACGTCGGGCAAAAAGTGCATCTCGATCTTGATGACGCCGTCCCCCTGACAGGCTTCGCAGCGCCCGCCTTTGACATTGAACGAAAAACGCCCCGGCTTATAGCCGCGCGCCCGCGCTTCGGGCAGGTTGGTGTACCATTCGCGGATCGGCGTGAACGCGCCGGTATAGGTGGCGGGGTTAGATCTTGGTGTGCGGCCAATCGGCGATTGGTCAATATCGATGATTTTGTCCAAATGCTCCAGCCCCTCGATTTTGTCATAGGGGGCGGGGACATGGCGGTTATTATTGAAATGGCGGGCCATGGCTTTATACAGCGTCTCGATCAGCAAGGTGGACTTGCCGCCCCCCGACACGCCGGTGACACAGGTGAAAGTGCCAAGCGGGATTTGCGCATCGACATTTTGCAGATTATTGCCGGTGGCTCCCATGATTTTGACCATGCGGGTTTTGCGGGGCTTGCGCCTGTTTGCGGGCAGTGGCACTTCGCGAGCACCTGTCAGATATTGACCCGTCAGGCTGTTTTTGTCCTTGAGAATATGGGCGGGGGTGCCTTGCGAGACAATTTCGCCGCCATGGATGCCAGCGCCGGGGCCAATATCAACGACATGATCGGCGGTCATGATGGCGTCCTCGTCATGCTCCACGACAATCACCGTATTGCCCAGATCGCGCAGATGGCGCAGGGTTTCCAGCAGGCGGGCATTGTCGCGCTGATGTAGCCCGATGCTTGGTTCGTCCAGCACATATAAAACGCCGGTCAGCCCCGAGCCGATCTGACTGGCAAGACGAATGCGCTGGCTCTCGCCGCCAGAAAGCGTGCCGGAATTACGCGATAAGGACAGATAGTCCAGCCCCACATCGTTGAGGAATTTCAGCCGGTCGGAAATTTCCTTGAGGATACGCACGGCGATTTCGTTTTGCTTGTCGGTGAGGGCTTGGGGCAGGGTTTTGAGCCATTTGCCCGCTTCGCGGATCGACATCTGGGTGATATTGCTGATGTGCTTATCGTTGATCTTGACGACCAGAGCCTGCTCTTTGAGGCGGTGTCCATCACACGAGTGGCACTTGCGCCGCGACTGAAAACGCCCCAGCTCTTCGCGGATGCCCATGCTTTCGGTTTCGCGCCAGCGCCGCTCGATAATATTGACGACGCCTTCAAATGGCCGCTTGACCGATCTAGCCTGCAGGCCATCGTCAAAGGTGAAACTGATCATGGTTTTGCCCGACCCAAACAATAAAGCGTCTTGCACTTTTTTGGGCAGATCGCGCCACGGGGTGCTCATCTTGACTTTATAATGTTTGGCGATGGCTTGCAGCATCTGGCGATAGATCGGTGCCATCTGGCCGTGGCGGGTCCACGGGGCAATAGCGCCTTTATCAAGGGTCTTGTCCTTGTCGGGCACCATCATCTCAGCTTCAAACTTGAGTTCGGTACCAAGCCCATCGCAGGTTGGGCAAGCTCCAAACGGATTATTGAAGGAAAACAGGCGTGGCTCGATCTCATCAATCGTGAAGCCCGACACAGGGCAGGCGAAGCGCGCAGAAAAAATGATCTGTTCGGGAGGCTCTCCCGCCGCTTCTTTTTCTTTATCAACAATCTCGACAAAGGCCAGGCCGTCGGCCAGCTCCAGTGCCGTTTCCATACTGTCAGCAAGGCGCGTGGCAATATCTTCACGCACGACAAGGCGGTCGACTACGACTTCGATATTATGCTTGATCTTCTTGTCCAGAGCTGGCACATCGCCGATCTCATAAAGGGTGCCATCGACCTTGACGCGCTGAAAACCCGCTTTTTGCAAGGTCATGAATTCCTTGCGATATTCTCCTTTGCGGCCGCGCACGATGGGGGCCAGAAGATAGAGCCTGGTTTTTGCAGGCAGGTCCAGAACGCGGTCGACCATCTGGCTGACTGTCTGGCTCTCGATGGGCAGGCCCGTGGCAGGGGAATAGGGGATACCAACGCGGGCAAACAGTAAGCGCATATAGTCGTATATTTCGGTCACTGTACCAACTGTTGAACGCGGGTTGCGGCTGGTGGTTTTCTGCTCGATAGAGATTGCTGGCGACAGACCGTCAATAGCATCCACATCTGGCTTTTGCATCATCTCCAGAAACTGGCGGGCATAGGCCGACAGGCTATCCACATAGCGGCGTTGCCCTTCCGCATAAATAGTGTCAAAGGCCAGTGAACTTTTGCCGGACCCTGACAGGCCTGTGATGACCACCAGCTTTTCGCGAGGTAATTCCAATGAGATATTTTTCAGATTATGTTCGCGTGCCCCTTGCACGGAAATGGTCTTTTTCATGATGAGGCTTGTCTCCGTGCCAGATAATCATTTCGATTGAGCTTAAAGTAGCGATGTGCAAGGCCACGGTGAAAGGTGTTTTTACATAAGGTCAGACCCAGTTTCTCAATGACACTGATGGAGCGGTGATTATACGGCAAGGCCACGGCGCAAATCTGATTGATACCAATCTTTGTAAATCCGTGTTCAAGCAACCGCCCCGCGGCTTCTGTTGCATAGCCCTTGCCCCATTGATCTCGCCGCAAATGATAGCCGATTTCAATTTCGTTTGTGTCATCCAGGGGCTGTAACAACAGAACCCCTATGAGGGCATTCTTGTCCTCTCTTGAAAAAATCAGCCACCAGCCAAGGCCCCATTTGTTCATTTTCATACTGTTACGGATTCCCAGGCGCAATAGTCTCCATGACATGCGGTTTTTGTGCCAGAAAATGATCATTGGATCCCTTAGAATGTGCCCGACAAGGCGGGCATCAGTTGGGGTAAACGGGCGAATATGCAGGCGCTCGCTTTGGAGGACGAGAGCTTCATTTGTGAACATTTTGCGCGAATTCTCCTTGCCAGTCTGGCGGCGGTATGATAAGAACAATAAGTGAACAGGTAATTCCATGCAAGTGACAAACGTGCAATATCAGGGGATTAACTGTGGATAGGCACGAAATCTCAAGGGAATGTATTGTCAGGCCCCAAAGCCGTCAATATGCAAGATGAGAGTTGAATGAGGTGATTCTCACCCCAAGACCTTCCTCCTCATGGATTGAAGGCGCAAAAACAGATGATCCGGGAAGGATCGACAAGGAGGCAGTTATGGCCGGAAGTATCAATAAGGTGACTTTGATTGGCAATCTTGGTGCTGACCCCGAGATCAAGCACACGCAGGACGGGCGTCCCATCGCTAATCTGAGTGTGGCAACGACAGAGACATGGCGCGACAAGGCCTCTGGCGAAAAACGCGAGAAAACCGAATGGCACCGGGTGGTGATTTTTTCAGAAGGTCTTTGCCGGGTGGTCGAGCAATATCTGAAAAAAGGCTCAAAGGTTTATCTGGAAGGTTCTCTTCAGACCCGCAAATGGCAGGATCAACAAGGTCAGGACAAATATACGACCGAAGTCGTGCTGCAAAACTTTGGCGGCACGCTTGTTATGCTTGATGCCCGTCAGGGCGGCGGCATGAGTGATGGCGCTGGCGGCGGTTATGGTGGCAATGACCAGTATTCTGGCGGTGGCCAAGGTAGTTCTGGGGGCAATCAAGGTGGTGGTTCATCAGCGCCATCGGCTCCCTCTGGCGGCTCGTTTGAAAAAGAACTAGATGATGAAATCCCGTTCTAGGGATTTTTCGGTCTTTCAGTTTTATGCAGCATCAAGTATGTTGGAGGTCGTATTGAAAACGGTGGATCAAAACTGATCGACCGTTTTGCTTTGCAAGGAGGGCAGTGTGGCAGACATCAAGAAAATAGCGGTACCCAAAAAAATAACCGCAGAAAAAAAAGCGACGCTGATTTCCAGTCTGGTTGCCTTGATGCTCGTGATCACCAAGACGGTTGCTGGCTTGCTATCGGGGTCGGTTGCTGTGCTGGCCAGTGCGATTGATAGTGCGCTTGATCTGGCGGTGTCTGCGTTCAACTATTTCGCCATCTCACGTTCGGAAAAACCAGCCAGCGAGCGGTTTAATTACGGGCTTGGCAAAATCGAAGGACTGGCCGCGACCATTGAGGGCACCGTCATTATCATGTCGGGCCTGTTTATCTTGTACAAGGCCATATACAAAGCCATGCTTGGCGGCGGCACGACCCATCTGGAAATGTCCATGGGGGTGATGCTGTTTTCGCTGGGCGTCACGGCTTTGCTGGTGATCTATCTGACGCGCACTGCCAAGGCCACCAATAATCTGGTGGTGAAGGCCGATGCCATGCACTATAAAACCGACCTCTATGCCAATGTAGGCGTGCTGGTTTCGCTGGTCTTGGTTAAAATGACTGGCAATCACCTCATCGACGCGTTGGTGGGGGCGATCATTGCCATCTATATCATTTATTCGGCCTATGAAATTTTGCGCGAAGGGGTGCTTAACCTGCTGGACGTGGCGCTGGCAAAGGAGATGGTTGAGCAGATCAAAGCCATCATCAACACAGAGCCAGATGTTAGCAGCTATCACTTTTTGCGCACTCGCAAGGCGGGAAGCAATCATTTCGTAGAAGCCCATCTGGTATTTCAGCGAGGTATTTTGCTAGATACCGCCCATGATGCTGCGGATCATATCGAGAGTGAGGTTATGGGGCTGGACGACAAGGCCAATTGGGTGTTCAACCTGCATCTGGACCCGGTGGATGACTCAGGAGAGGGCCATCAACACGGTCATGAACATGGCGATGTTCAAGCGAAGAACTGATCCCCACGGGATTGAGTTGTGTTCTATCATTGCACTGCCCGCGTGAAAGCACTAAATATGCTATTGAGCAGTTAACGTCCTAGTTTTTGTTGAAGGAAATTTCCCTATGTTTGATGCCCGTTCCATTTTAGATGCGCTTGTCGCCGGTAGTTCAGAGCAAACGCGCAATGCCCGTGAAAGCGGCGGTCTCAATGATATCATGGGCGATATTCTGGGGCAGTTGAAAAAAGCCGGGGGAGCGGAGCAGTCCTCTTCGTTCGAGCGCGATGATCCCTATCAGCGATATGATGATGAGCAGCGCTTGGATCAAACACAGACGCGAGCGCGTAATCCGCTTGAAGACCTGTTCGGGCAATTGGGTGGCGGCGGTTCTTCTCAATATGAAGAGCAGGCTGAGCCACGCTACACCGAACAACGCAAACCGGACAGATCAGAAAATCAATATGAGCAGCGCTCCCCGTCCCAGCCGGACTATGGCGATCTTCTGGACCGCGTAAAGGATCTGGTTGGCAATAATAAAACGGCTGCCGGGGCGATTGTTGGTGGTCTTGGCGGTTTGCTGCTGGGCACCAAAACTGGTCGTTCCCTGACGGGTAAAGCGGTGCGCCTTGGGGGGCTCGCTCTGATCGGCTCGCTTGCCTATAAAGCCTATAAAAATTACCAGGAAGGAGCTGCTTCGCAACCTCAGGGCTCGCAAGATGATGATCGTTTCGGCGTGCCCGAATTGCCGCCACAGGGGTCAGGCTATGAGGCCGACGCCATGACCAATGATGATGCGGCGCTTTATATTCGCACTATGGTAGCAGCGGCCGCTTCAGACGGTCAGATAGATCGCGAGGAACAGCGCAATATTCTTGGCAATATGGAACAGGCGGGGATGGATGGCGAGGCCATGGAGTTTCTGGCCAATGAATTCAACAATCCCGCTAGCGTCGAGGATATTATAGCCAGTGTGCGGACGCAGGAGCAGGCTGCCAAAGTCTATACAGCGGCACGTATCGCCATTGAGCCAGACACCAGAGAAGAGCAGCGCTTTTTGTCCTATCTGTCCGAGCAACTCAATCTCGATAGCTCACTGGCCGCCCATATCGATGACAGCACTTATGCGATCAAGGTCCGGTAAATAGTGCAGATGAGCGACCTTCCTTATTCGCAAGCCAGTGAAAATAACAAGCGGCCGATCCTCGCAATATTGCGCGAGACGCTGGCTAGTACCAAAACCGTGCTCGAAATTGGCAGCGGTACGGGACAGCACGCAGTTTTCTTTGCCGAGCAATTACCCCATCTTGCATGGCAGCCTAGCGAACAGGCAAAAAATATCGATACTTTGTCTCTTCGCCTTGACGCGCAGGCTCCTGCAAATGTCAGCAAGCCAGTGGTTGTTGATGTGGCTGACGATCCTTGGCGCGTCGAGCCGGTTGAGGCTGTTTTTGCGGCCAACTGCGTGCATATCATGTCTTGGAGGCATGTCGAAAAAATGTTTCGCGGACTGAATGGAGTGCTGAAACCGGGGGGACATCTTATCCTCTATGGTCCCTATAAATATGGTGGTGCCTTCACGTCCAGCAGTAACGCCCAATTCGAACAATGGCTGCAGGGTAATGATCCCCTCAGCGGTATTCGCGACTTTGAAAAAGTCGACGAGTTGGCGAACGGCATCGGACTGACATTGCTTGATGATCATCAAATGCCGGCCAATAATCAATGTCTGGTCTGGCAGCGACAAGCCTGAAACCTTCTAGTGAAGTAAGGTTTGCGCCCGCAATTATGATATGTTCTACGCGAATGGTCTGTTTACCACTCATTCACAATCGCTTGATAAGCTCCCGCTACTTATTTTTTTATTTATTTCATTGCGAGGCTATATGTTAAATTTGGCAACGGCTGATATCGGCGATTTGTATAATCATATTTTGAAGACTGCCCAGATTGATGAATATGTTGTGGCACGGGATTCAGCGACACTTGGTGCCGTCTCTTTCGTTAGTATTGATGGGCCAACACAAACTCTTGTCATGCCCGTTATTGATAATATGAGTGATGTCAATCGCGACAAAGCCGGTTTTATGCTGGACGCCAGCCTGCTTAATCTGTTGCGCAAACGAGACCTTGTCGATAGCCGACAAACGGTTTGTATAGATGTGCATTTTCGCACTTTGATGAAAACCTCTTTTCGCACGCGCTATCTGGTCGTGCTGGCCGATTTTGTCAAAGCCTATGGGCAAAAGGTGTTGCTGAATATCACAAATGTACCCGCTAATCTCAATACAACGCGGTTTAGTGACCTGCTGCGCTATCTCATTCCCATACTTGACAATGTTTCCATGCAACTCACTGCCGAAAATATTCTGGCTCAGGATCTGCCCAAAATTTCTGCCAGATATTTCGTGCTAACGGTTGCAGAACTCTCAGCGATCAACGCATCGGAACGCCGCGATCTGGTGCTTGGACGCCTGTCCAAACTACCTGATTACAAGAAGGAAATCATTGTTCGTGATCAGCCACAACCCGCGCTAAAGCCAGAGCCAGCGAGTTCGCATGACGACGCATTCTATCTTTAGCAGCCTTTGTTCCTTCAATGATGGCTGAGGGTCTGGAAATTTGCGTGCAGATGGCGCATATTCTCCTTTATGGCAAAAATTGAACCCATTCCTTTATCCGGTTTTACCGATGTGGCGCAGCCGCTTATTTCCGGCCATCCGCTGGTCATTGGCGAGCGCGGGCGCGAGCGCACGGGCCGCAATGAAAGCGAGGTGGTAACTTACCGCCCTCAGCATCTGGAAAAATTTGAAGGCGGTGTGCGCTTTGATCTGACCTCCGAATTTGAGCCAAAAGGGGATCAACCGACCGCCATTGAGGAATTGGTGGAGGGGCTTGCCACCAAGGAGAAGACGCAGGTTTTGCTGGGGGTGACGGGATCTGGCAAAACCTACACCATGGCGCAGGTGATCGCCCGTACCCAGCGCCCGGCGCTTATTCTGGCTCCCAATAAGACCCTGGCGGCGCAGCTCTATGGGGAGTTCAAAAATTTCTTTCCCAATAATGCCGTGGAATATTTCGTCTCCTATTATGACTATTATCAGCCCGAGGCCTATGTGGCGCGCACCGATACCTTCATCGAGAAGGAAAGCTCCGTCAATGAGCAGATCGACCGCATGCGCCACGCTGCGACGCGCTCGGTGCTGGAGCGCGATGATGTGATCATTGTCAGCTCGGTGTCCTGCATCTATGGCATCGGCTCGGTGGAGACCTATACGGAAATGACCCTGACCATCGAGGTCGGGGAGGAAATCAAGCATGAGGATGTGACGACACAAATTACATCCGTTGGCCAGCGCGCCCTAATTGGTGAACTGGTGGCGCTGCATTACCGGCGCAATGATATGTCGTTCGAGCGTGGCAATTTTCGCGTGCGCGGTGATGTCATCGAGCTTTGGCCGCCGCATTTGGAGGACCGCGCCTGGCGTTTTTCCCTGTTTGGCGACGAGATCGACGAGATTGTCGAATTTGATCCACTGACCGGCGAAAAGATCCGCGATCTGGAACGCTTGAAAATCTACGCCAACTCTCATTATGTGACACCGCGCCCGACCCTGCATCAAGCGATGGAGGGCATCAAGGTTGAGCTTAAGCAGCGCCTTACCGAACTGGAAAATGCCGGTCGTTTGCTGGAATATCAACGCCTCGAACAGCGCGTCACTTTTGATCTGGAAATGATGGCGGCCTCTGGCGCTTGTGCTGGTATCGAAAACTATTCACGCTATTTGACCGGCCGCAATCCCGGCGATCCGCCGCCAACCCTGTTTGAATATCTGCCAGAAAACGCGCTGGTATTTATCGATGAAAGCCATGTCACCATTGGTCAGCTCGGTGCCATGTTCCGAGGTGACTTCAAACGCAAATCAACCCTCGCTGATTTTGGTTTTCGCCTGCCCAGCTGCATGGATAACCGGCCCCTGCGCTTTGAGGAATGGGATGTCATGCGCCCGCAGACCGTTTGCGTGTCAGCAACGCCGGGACCGTGGGAGATGAACGAGACGCAAGGCGTGTTTGCCGAGCAGGTCATTCGGCCAACCGGGCTGACGGACCCCGATATCGACATCAGACCGGCCGGGACGCAGGTCGATGATCTGCTGGATGAGGTTAAACAGGTAGCGGCCAAGGGCCTGCGCACGCTGGTCACCACGCTGACCAAACGCATGTCTGAAGATCTCACCGAATATTTTCATGAGCAGGGGGTGCGGGTACGCTATATGCACAGCGATATCGATACGCTGGAACGCATCGAAATCCTGCGTGATCTGCGCCTTGGCGCGTTTGATGTGCTCATTGGTATCAATCTTTTGCGTGAGGGTCTGGATATTCCCGAATGTGCGCTGGTGGCCATTCTGGATGCGGACAAGGAAGGATTTTTGCGCTCTGAAACCAGCCTCGTGCAAACCATTGGCCGCGCGGCGCGTAATGTCGAGGGGCGGGTCATTCTTTACGCCGACAAGATCACCGGTTCCATGCAGCGCGCCATCGACGAGACTGACCGTCGCCGCACCAAGCAAGAAGCCTATAATAAAGAGCACGGCATTACCCCCGAAAGTGTCAAAAAGAATATTGGCGATATCTTGGGTGGCGTTTATGAGCAGGATCACGTCACGGCAGGTCTTGGCGCGGGCTTTTCGGATGGCGGGCAGGCCCCGCTGGTGGGCCATAATCTGGAAACCGTACTCGGCGATATGGATAAGCGCATGAAAGAGCTGGCCTCCGATCTGGAGTTCGAAGAAGCGGCCCGCCTGCGCGACGAAATCAAACGTCTGCGCGATGTCGAAATGCTGGTCGCCGACGACCCGCTGGCCCGCCAATCCGCCATTGAAGATAAAAGCACCAAGCCACGATCCGAAGGCGGCAGGGCAGGGACGCAGACCTATAAAAGCAAGAGTAAAAAACGAAGGCGTTGATGGCGAATGACCTCGCCGGCCTCTTATGTCTCTGCAAGGCTTGGCAGCTTTTCAGCTGGAACCAAGGGATGATCCCTTGGAACTCATTTGGGTAGTGTTTAATGAGCTGCTTCCAGCGTCGGGATGTTTGTGACATCCGTTTCTCGCTTGGCATGCCAGAGATCATAAGCTGCTTGCATGTTTAGCCATACTTCCGGGCTATTGCCGAGCAATTTGCCGATACGTACGGCCATCTGTGAAGTGACCGGCTGCTTTTCAGATATAATATCATAAAGCGTTTGCCGCGAAATACCCAGATCACGCGCCAGTTGGGCCTTGGGAGTATCCAGAGCCGGAAAGACAATATCACGCAATAGTGCACCGGGATGCGTCGGACACCGCTGCGGATTTCTTGTTATTTTTGTCATGTTACTTCTCCAACTCCCCGCTGAAAGTGAACATTAAATAACTAGTTCAATGTCGACATCAATAGCGCTGTCATCCTCCCAGTCATATGAAAGGCGCCAGCCAATCGCGACAATGACGTCATAACGTTCGCGCTCAACTTCTTTGAACTGATAGCGTCTTAGCCCTGGAACAAACATGTCTTCGGGTTTCACTGCAGCATCCAGAAGGTCGAGGACCTGTGCAACCGTTTGTGTTAGTTCTGTCGGGACTGATTTTATGTCATCTCCTCTTGTCCAGAATTTTTCTAGTTCGTCGTTTCGAAAAGACTTGATCATCTTCATAGCTCCGCTGCTATCGCTTTCGCGATTGTTTAAGCACCGGAGAGATGCCCAAGAGTCAAACTCCATCCCTCCAAATTCAAATGTTATAGGCTCCATACTTTCTTTACAATGTAAGGTATTAGAAGTCATGTGTCTACTAAGACCATACGTTTTGTCTAACATCATCTCTCGACCTTCGTCGGGATGACGTTTTTTGTTGTGTTGGGGGACGTTGCTATAATCTTTTTCATTCACACATAAGTATTTGCTTTGGGCTGGTAAATTTGCCCCGTTTGACTTATACGGTCCGTAAAGATTATTTCCTCGCTAACAAAGGACCTCCCCATGCCCACAAACCTCAAGAAACTGTTTGATGCCGAGCCTAAATCGCCGCTTTATGTGGCGGTCAATCGGGTGCTGGTTAAAAACGATCCCAACTTGATGAAAATGATGAAGCAGGCCAGCGCTAAAATGTGTTTGGCGACGGCGCTTTCTCCCGGCTTCAAGGGCTTTGATCTGATGGGGCAGATCGGCTCTTGCCCTATGGGCATGCGCTGGGCGGCCAGTTCTGACATGCGCGAGGAGCTGTCGCATATCTGGATCGACCAGATCACCTATTGGGACAGCTGGGAAGAACATGAAAAATTTCATGAGACCTTTGAGGATGTGGTGGTGGAAGCCTGTGCGCGCTGCGGTGACGTGCTGCTCGATGGCCCTGAAGAACCGGTTTACCGCATTGTTGCGAGCAAATTGCCCAAGCTGATCTCCAAGAACCAGATGCTTAAAATGGGTTTTGACAATAAAGGCGACACATCGGGCTATGCCATGGATAGCGGTGAAACCGTCACCGTCATGGCCCAGCATTTGCTGCGCCCCGGCAAGGAGGATATTTTCGAAAAAGCCGAAGTGCAGGTGATGGACAAGCTGATGAACACCAGCGGCGTGCTGGGCTATCAGATCTTGAAGCGCATTGGTTTTTCGACGCTTGGCAGTGGACATGCGACGACGCAAAGCATGATGGCCGATATGATCTCACCGTCTGGGCAAAACCTCAAACGCACAGCCGAAGTCTGGGAGGGCTATACGGTACCGGCGCAATATCTGGTGATGGTGGAATTTGACAGCCTGCAAGCGGCGCAGCGCGGCATGCCGCACGTTAATGTCAATCCAGAAATGCTGTTCATCCATGGGCCAAAGGTGTTTGATAACCTGCTCAGAATGCCCAGCGTTTATATTTCAGGTTCCATGTTCGCTGAACATACTTATCGCGAAGTTTTGCAGGGCAACAAGAAATAAGCGGCGTTCCATTTGCTTTGTCTTCGTGATTGGGTAAGACTACCGGACTTAAAGCGGGGAGAGTGCCATGAAAAAATTGAGAATTGCGATTATATGGCTGTTCGCGCTGCTGATGCTCGGCGGTATGACCAGCCCTGGTCAGGTCGACAATGCTCAATTGGCCGATCTGCAAAGCAGTTTGGACATGTATAAGAAAGTCTCGATGGCACGTGATGTGGACGGATTATTGTCCTTTTTGCATCCCGGTGTGTTTACGCGTGAGCCAAAAGAGCAGATGCGAAAAATGATGACGGAGGCTCTCGCCAATGGCAAAGCCCCCGCAATGCACAAGATTGAGTTCCAGATCATCAGCCCTGTGCAGCCCTTTAGTCAGGGTGTTTTTGTTCGTGTGGGAGCATTGAGCGAGTTGACCATGACACGCCCGGGGGATGTGACACCGCAAATAGATGCCTTGATGGTTGATCTCATTAAAGAGCGTATGGGCGAGGTTGAAACCTCAATTGACGAGCAGAAAAATGTCATTGTGATCAAGAAAAATTCCTGGATGCTTGGCGTCAAGCAAGAGGGGGCGGGCTGGAAATTTATTGATCAGCACCGGATCGGATTTTTCTTTGATAATAAATTACTGCCCGCTGATCTTATGAGCATGGTGCAATAGGCATTAGATCCTTTGCAGCACGAAAAATATTGCAAAGGCCAGAGTGGCGGCGACCGGCAGGGTAATCAGCCATGCAAGCACGATCTGGCGGATCATCTGCCAATGGGCGGAGCGGTTGGCAATGCCGATGCCAAACAGGCCACCGACCGAGCAATGGGTGGTTGAGACGCCCCAGCCAAAAACAGCCGAACCGGTAACGAGAATGGAGGTCACCAGATTGGCGGTGAAACCTTGACCTGCATTCATGTCGGCGATCTTGTGGGCCAGCGTATCGGCGATGCGGCCAGCGGCCAGATAACCGCCCAGCGCCATTGACACGCCAACCAGCGCAACCCCCCAGACAAGGCTTGAAGGGTTCGACAGCGCCACGACGCCAGATCCCACCAGCAGACCTGTGATCTTTGCGGTGTCTTGTAGGCCCCGCGCAAAGCCAACGGTGCCAGCGGTTAGAAAATGCAGAGCGTTGATCAGTTTCTCGGCGCTAAGGCCGATCATCTGGCCTTGGTAGCGCTGGCGGCAATGAGGCTCATCCCCCACCACGACGCGCAGTCCCGTGGGGATCATGTGCTCACCGCACGACGAGTGCATGGACAAGGTGCCGTCTTTATTCACAACGGGATGTAGTGGCGGCATATTGATCGCCACGACATGTTCGCTTTGGGCAATGCAGACACAGGTTTCACGATGAATACCAAGCTTCTTGCGGGTGGTGGTAAAGATGTAATAGAGGCCAAGCGTCAACACGAGGGCCAGCAGCGGGGCGACCAGCAAAGGCAGCGCGAAACGCGAGCCGAGCAAGAGCAGCTCGACACCGCCAGGCGCAATCAGACCAGCACCCACCAGCCCGCCAACAATCGCATGGGTGGTGGAAATGGGAAAGCCAAGCCTGGTGGCCAGAAACACGGTGCTCGCAGAGGCCAATGTCACAGACAGTAAAAAATCAGGGTCAGCCAGCACTTGGGCCTCCACAAGCCCCTTGCCGCTAAACGCCTTGATCAGCGCCGTGCCCAGTAACAAAGCGGCGAGCGATCCAGCCAGTGTCGTCACCATGGCCCAGGTAATGGCGGTTTTGTAATTGGTGGTGCGGCTGGCAAACAGTGTCGCAACGCCCTTGAAATTATCATTTGCCCCATTGGAAAAAGCCAGCCAGGCAACGGCGAGCAGCATAAGGACGAGCGAAATTGTCAAGGCGGAGCTCCCTTTGGGGGGGTTGTGTCTTGTGATAAGTTTTCATGACCAGCGTCAGTTCCCTGCAAAAGGTAGCATAAATCTGACGATTAGGCGTCTGACATTGCAATCACATTTTCGAGAGCCAATTTTGATCGACTTGAAAAACCCATATTCCCATGTCTTCAATCAGGTCTTCAATTATGCACATTGTTGTGAGTGGTAATATGTAAATAATTGCGCTAAGAGTGGCGCGAAAGTTTAAATTTCCCAGATATCGGGTTTATAGCGAGGACTATTATGCAAAGAATTATTGCAACATTTTCAATGCTCATGCTTGTGGCATTTGCGTCTGTGTCGGGGGCTGTCGCCGGTGAGCTGAAAATTAAAGACCTTAAAAAGGGCGATGGTGCCATAGCCGTTATCGGACACAAGGTTTCCGTACACTATACGGGGTGGCTCCTTGACGGTAAAAAGTTTGATTCAAGCCTTGATCGCGGTAAGCCGTTCAGTTTTACCCCCGGTCAGGGACGCGTGATCCAGGGTTGGGAAAAAGGCGTGTTAGGCATGAAGGTTGGTGGCAAGCGCGAGCTGATCATCCCGCCCGAACTTGGCTATGGCAAACGCGGCGCCGGTGCTGCCATTCCCCCCAATGCGACTTTGAAATTTGAAATTTCATTGCTCAAGGTGGAAGCGCCAAAATTTAAAAATCTCTCCAATAGCCAGCTCAAGGACGAACTTAAAAAGGGCACGGTCATTTATGACATTCGCCTCCCCAAAGAGTGGAAGAAAACCGGCATCATCAAGGGTAGCCGCCTGTTGACATTCTTTGATGAGCAAGGGCAGATCAACCCCGATTTTCAGGATACATTCTCCAAGCAGGTGAAGAAAACTGACAATGTGATTTTGATTTGTCACGTCGGCAACCGGACCAATGCCATCTCTAATTTTCTCGCAGAACGTGCAGGCTATAAGGGTGTCATGAACGTCACCAAAGGTATCACCCATTGGATCAAGGAAAAGAACCCGGTTGTTACGGCAGAAATTCCTAAAGATTGTTGGTTGTGCGGCGAGCGTGTGAATATCAAACGGGGCTCAGGGGCCCAGTAACGGGATCAGTGAACAGAGCGCTATGAGAGGGGGGAGCTTGGCGGCTCTCCCTTTTTTTATGACCACGCACGAAATGTTGGGATGAATATGGGATAAAGTTAAAAAAACAATTGGTTTCAGACGTTTAATATTGTTGGCGAAAATGTCTTGAATATGTAATATTTTGGGTATTAGATATGATGAATATTCACCTTATAGAACTGGATGGTACCCCCGTGCATAGAAGATTTTCGCTGTTCATATTGGTATCAGGCGTGTTTTTATCGTCTGTTGCGCTTGCTGACCGCTCACATTTGACGCAAAAAGGTGCTGACATTGCTGGTAATGAGGCGGTAGCCGCCGAGCCTTTATTGTCCAATATTCGCCAGATGACGGTCGTTGGCAAGCGGGCCGGAGAAGGATATTTTTCTCCCAATGGCCGCTTGATGATTTTTCAGTCCGAGCGAGAGCCTGGCAACCCTTTCTATCAGATGTATCTCATGAACCGCGATACAGGCGATGTGCACCGCGTTTCACCCGGTCATGGCAAAACCACTTGTGGCTGGATACATCCCGTGCAGCAAAAGGCCCTGTTTGCCTCAACGCAAAATGATCAAAGTGCCATTGCCAAGCAGACAGCTGAGCTTAAAATACGGGCGTCGGGGAAAAAGCGCCGCTATAGCTGGGACTATGACGAAACATATGAAATTCACGAATTTGACTTCAGCACAGGGCGCTACAAAAACCTTACCAATATGAAGGGGTATGATGCGGAAGGATCTTATTCTCCCGATGGCCGCACGATTGTTTTTGCGTCAAACCGCGAAGCGTATAATCATAAATTGAGCGATGCGGAACAAAAGCTGTTTGCCAGGAATGCGTCCGCCTTCATGGAAATTTACACCATGAATGCCGATGGCAGCAATGTGAAGCGCCTGACGTCGGCCCCTGGCTATGATGGCGGGCCGTTTTATTCAAGCGACGGTAAAAAAATTGTCTGGCGACGGTTTTCGCTCGATGGTCGCTCGGCTGAAATTCATACAATGGATGCAGACGGGCAAAATAAGCGCCAAGTCACCAATTTGGGACTAATGTCCTGGGCCCCGTTCTATCATCCCTCTGGCGATTATATCATTTTTGCATCCAATCGTTTCGGGCACGCCAATTTCGAGTTGTTCATCATGGATGCGCAGGGCCGCGGCGATCCCGTACGCGTGACAAATTCCAAAGGCTTTGATGGCTTGCCGGTGTTCACGCCCAATGGCAAATCTCTGTCCTGGACTTCCAAGCGCGGTAAAAGTTCGAGCAGCAACGGTTCGCAGATTTTTATGGCCGACTGGGATGATAGCAAAGCGCGCTTGATGCTTGGCTTGTCAAAGACGGCGAGAGCAGGAAATGCGGTCGTCAATGCGTCTTGCAAGGATTGCAAGGAACAGATTTCGCGTCTGCGCTGGCATGTTGCAACGCTGACTTCGAAGCAAATGAACGGACGCTTGACCGGCAGCAAGGGTGGCAAGCGGGCAACGACATATGTGGCGGATGTTTTTCGCTTGCTGGGGCTAAAGCCGGCTGGTGACAATGGCACCTATTTTCAGTCTTTTACATTCACATCAGGCGTGTCGCTGGGCGACAATAACAGTCTGACCATCGCCGCCAAAGATCATTCGCTGGGGCCAACCCTTGATGAAGAATGGCGTCCCTTGTCATTCTCGCGCAATGGGCGGCACAAGGAGAGTGATGTGGTGTTCGCCGGTTATGGCATCCAAGCGCCAAAAACGGACAAGGGCGAGGCGTATAACTCGTATGAGGATGCCGACGTCAAAGGCAAGTGGGTGCTGATGTTCCGCGGCTTGCCCGGCAATATTAAACCGGCCCAAAGACTACATTTAAGCCGTTTTGCGCGTTTGCAATATAAGGCATCTGTGGCCAGGTCAAAAGGTGCGATTGGTATTCTTGTGGCGCCGGCCCCCGGGGTCAAATACAAGGATCAGCTGGTCAAGCTTTCGCTTGATGCGGTCGGTGGGACAAGTTCCCTCAATGCCGTTTCCATCAATACGGAATTGTTCGATCGCATCATGGAACCGCTGGGCAACGGCTTTGGCGCATTGCTGAAAGCCGTCGATAAAGGCGAAGAAATGCGTGCCACGCTGGTGCCTGATATAAAGATCGCCAGTACCATAAATATCGTTCACCAGAAGAAAACCGGACGCAATGTGCTGGCGCGTCTGGCTTCTGGTGCAAAGGAAAACCGTGCTGCCGTGATTGTTGGCGCGCATATTGATCATCTGGGCCGGGGCAATGTATCTGGTTCTTTGGCACTTGGTGATGATACGAACAAGATCCATGCCGGGGCTGATGATAATGCCTCTGGCGTTGCGGCCTTGCTGGACATTGCCGAACGGTTCGCCGGGGCTCATAAATTTGGGGCATTGAAACCAGAGCGTGACATTATTTTTGCGGCCTGGTCTGGCGAAGAGCTTGGGCTGATCGGTTCGGATCATTTCACAAAGACAATGATCGAGAAAACCGCTGAAAAAGGCCTGTATGGAAAATATACTGCGTATCTCAATATGGATATGGTGGGGCGTTTGCGTGAGCGAGTAATCCTCAGTGGAATGGGGTCCAGTTCGGTCTGGCCCCATCTTGTCGAGCGTTCAAATGTGCTTGCCGGGCTCAATTTGAAGCTCTCAAATAATAGTTATCTGCCAACGGATGCGACCAGTTTTTATCTGGCAGGGGTTCCTGTTTTGCATGCCTATACCGGCTCTCACAAAGATTATCATTTGCCATCTGACACCTCCGACAAGATCAATTATGAGGGGCTGGCAAAAATCACCACCTTGATGGAAGGGGTGGCCCGCCAGATCGTGCGCTCCACAAAGGCTCCTGATTATCTCAAGCAGAAAAAAGCAGCAAGAGATGGTGCGCGCCGCGCCGCGCAGGTCTATCTTGGCACCGTGCCCGACTATGTTTCGAGCGGCCTCAGAGGCTTGAAACTGTCAGGGGTGATGAAAGGGGGGCCAGCTGCAAAAGCAGGCCTTGTTGCTGGTGATGTGATTGTTCGGTTGGCCGATGCCGACATCGAAAATATTCACGATTATGTGCGGGTTATTAATATGCTGAAAATTGGCAAAACCATTAAAGTGGTGGTATTGCGCGATCACAAGAAGCATGAATTTAATTTGACCCCAGCGCCCAAGGAATAAGTCGGCAACCACACTAAAAACTGTTATAAAGCCTGATGCGATGAAATAGTTCACATCAGGCTTTATTTATGCTGGTCAAAGGGCTGCTGGAGTGGTATTTCAAATCGTCAACCATGGATTTTTGCTTTTCGTCTGTTTGAGCAATGCAGCCGGCAAGAAAAACCAGAAATTTCAAACCAGGAGGTTGACGCCCCATGAGTTCTTCTAACAAAAGATCCACCAAGATTGCCCCTGAACTTTCCCTGACATTTGATGATGTGCTGCTGCGCCCGGGTCCAAGCGACGTGCTGCCATCTGACGTCGAATTCAAAACCAAATTGACGAAAGAAATTTCACTCAATATTCCCGTCATGTCGGCGGCTATGGATACGGTCACCGAGGCCCGTCTGGCCATTGCTATGGCGCAAGAAGGCGGCATAGGGGTCATTCATCGAAATTTGAGCAATAAAGAACAGGCGTCGCAGGTTGAGCAAGTCAAGAAATTTGAAAGTGGCATCGTCGTCAATCCTTTGACATTGGCACCAACGGCGACTTTGAAAGAGGCGCTGGCCCTTGGCGACAAGCATGGGTTTTCTGGTTTCCCTGTCGTAGAGAAACCAGTGGCTCCCGGTCAGCCCGGTAAATTGGTCGGTATTTTGACCAATCGCGATGTGCGCTTTGCGACCAATCAGAACCAACCGGTTTCAGAACTTATGACCAAAGAAAATCTCGTCACCGTCAGCGAGAATGTCGATATGGGTAAAGCCAAGCAGCTTTTGCACAAATATCGCATTGAGAAATTGCTGGTGGTCGATAATGATTATCGCTGTATTGGTTTGATTACGGTCAAGGATATCGAAAAAGCCCGCCAGCACCCTGATGCCTGCAAAGATGAGCAAGGGCGTTTGCGGGTCGCGGCGGCGACCTCGGTTGGTGATAAGGGCTTTGAGCGAGCAGAACATCTGGTCAGTGCGGGCTGCGATCTGATTGTGGTTGACACGGCCCATGGGCAAAGCTCCCATGTGCTTGATATTGTGCGGCGCATCAAGGGTATATCTGGAAATGTGCAGGTCGCTGCTGGCAATGTGGCCACTGGTGATGGCGCAAAGGGTTTGATAGATGCGGGCGCTGATGCTGTGAAAGTCGGTATTGGTCCTGGCTCGATCTGCACCACCCGTATTGTTGCCGGGGTCGGGGTTCCTCAATTGAGCGCCATTCTGGATGCGGTTGAGGCGGCAGACAAGCAAGGTGTGCCGGTGATCGCCGATGGTGGTATTAAATATTCTGGCGATATGGCCAAAGCTCTGGCAGCGGGGGCGCGGGTTGTGATGGTCGGATCACTATTGGCTGGAACGCAAGAAGCGCCGGGGGAGGTTTATCTCTATCAGGGGCGCTCTTATAAGAGCTATCGCGGTATGGGGTCGGTTGGCGCCATGTCGCGCGGATCAGCTGATCGTTATTTCCAGCAAGAGGTTAGCGATCAGATGAAATTCGTGCCAGAAGGCATTGAGGGGCAGGTGGCCTTCAAGGGACCGGTTGCGGGTGTCGTGCATCAATTGATCGGCGGCCTGCGCGCTGCAATGGGCTACACGGGAGCGGCTAACCTGCAAGACTTCCGAGATAAATCGCAATTTGTGCGCATCAGCAATGCTTCTTTGCGTGAAAGCCATGTACATGATGTGGCCATTACCCGAGAAAGCCCCAACTATCCCATGACACAAGGTTAACTCAAACCATTCAAACACAGGTCAGATAAATGAATTTTGCATCGATCATATATCCGCTTTTCGTTCAGGTTGCACTGACCTTTTGTTTGATGTTTATAATGGCCTTTAATCGGGTGAAGGCTGCTCGGGCGCGCCGTTACAGGCTGCGCGATATCGCGGTTAATTCCGCTAATTATCCAGATGATGTGCGCAAGTTCGGCAATAGCTACGTCAATCAATTTGAGCTACCTGTACTTTTTTATCTGATCTGCGTCGTGCTGATGATCGCGGGGCCTGGCAATAATAAGCTTTATTTGATGTTGGCCTGGGCTTTTGTTGCGACACGCATTGTGCATGCCTTTATTCACGTCACGTCAAATAATGTCATTCGCCGCTTTTATGCGTTTTTGGCGGGGGCGATCACCTTGATTGCCATGTGGGGGTTGTTGGCGTTCGAGCAACTCACCTAGAGCGACTGGCAGCGTTATTTTGCCAGCCTTTCGTGTAGAATGCTCCTTTGATTTTCATATTTTGTTAGTCTAAACAATGGATCGGCGCGCACTTGTGCTCATTTGATGCGTGATATGCACGTTTATTGCATTGAGAATTCCACATACAGGCTAGGTACGTCCTTGCTTGAAATCTGGGTCTCAACAAATAAACGATGAGCAAGTACCAATGATCAAAACACAAAGAAAACCCTCATTCTTAGAGCGTTTTTCCCGCTCTGCAAAAGGCACAACGGTCGTAATCTTCGCTTTTATGGCCGTTCCCATAATGGCACTGTCGGGAGGAGCTGTCGATTATGGCACAGCTTTGCGCGTCAAATCCGAATTGAGCGCGACGCTTGATGCAGCCTTGCTGGCAGCAACGCAAGCCTATGCGCTTGATGATAGTGTCGATACAAAAAAAATCGTCAATGAGTTTATTACCAGGAACTATACGCTGTCGGGCAAGACATTATTGTCTTCTTCGCTGACGGTGAGTGATCCAACGATCAGCGATGATGGAGAAATGACCGCGCAGCTCAATGTCAAGGTTGCCGCCAACTTTTTGAAGCTTGTGGGCTTCCCCGAATTTGATTTTTCCCTCAGTTCCTCTGCAATTGTCGGAGGCCAATCGCTTGAAGTTGCCGTTGTTCTTGATAACACCGGCTCCATGAGTGGTGCCAAATTGGCGGCCTTGAAAGAGGCCGCAACCGACCTTGTTGAAAACCTCATTCAAGACGGCAAAGATACGGTGAAAATGTCACTGGTGCCGTTTGCCGATTATGTCAATATTGGCGTCGACCACCGGTTCGAGACAGGGGTTGATGTGCCCGCCGACTTTACCCATTCCTGGGTGGTGCCCGCCGGTACAAAATGCTGGAATACTTATCCGGACTCAACTCAGCAGTGCTCCAACAATCCCTATCAGGGCACGTGCTATAATGATGGTGTTCCTTATAGCTGCCAAAAGAACAGCTGGTCTTGCACTGGCGACAAGGGCGATCCGGTTCAGCAGTGTCAGGATTATCCAGAAAAAGTAAAATCCAACAACTATAGTTGGCATGGTTGTGTTGCATCGCGTCCCCATGACCTCAATGTGCTGGATGAAGATTATGCGACAGCAGTCCCAGGCCTTATGAGCACCTGGAACTGGTGCAAACAGATCTCTCCGATCACCCGCCTGACCAGTGACAAAGACACAATCACGACCGCTATTGATGTGATGAAAGCCAAGCGCAATACCTATATTCCATCAGGTCTGGCATGGGGTTGGCGGACAATTTCTGACAGGGCCCCATTTGCAGATGGTGTTGCCTATAGCAATGATGCGGTAAAAAAAGCCATCATTTTGATGACCGATGGCAATAATACCAAGAGCATGAGAAAATGGACCGGTATATCGACGTCCAAAAATGCTGGTGAAGTATGGGGTCACAATGCGGGCAATGTCGCCGATGCCAATAATATGACATCCGAATTGTGCACCAATATCAAAGCCAAGGGTATTATCATTCACACCATCGCCTTTGAAGTGCCTGAAGGTTCGCCAGTTGAAACGCTAATGAAAAATTGTGCAGGCAATGGTGGTAAATATTTTGATGCAGATGATAGTGAGCAGCTATCAGCCGCCTTCAAGCAGATTGCCCTGGCTTTGCTCAATCTGCGATTGAGCAAATAACTCCTCGCTCGAAAAGTATCAGATCAATTGACCAAAAGGCCGTCGCGAAAGCGGCGGCCTTTTTCATTGTGGAAGAGATACTAGGCAAATTGTCGCATTCGGGTTAGGGTGTGAACAGTGTAACCATCGAGAGGAAAAAAAATGAAAAAAGTCATTAGTGCAGTCATGGGTTTTGCCGCCGTTATCTCCATGGGTTTTGTGGCAACATCGGCCATGGCAGCAGGTATGGGCGGTAAAGCCGTTGGTACATGGAAAACACCTAAAGGTTCGGTTATTCGCATTACTGGTGGTGGTAGCTCCATTATCGGCACGATTGTCAGCGTCAAAGACAAAAGCCGTCGCGACAGTAAAAACCCCAATAAAGCCAAACGTAGTCGCAAATTGCCTGGTGTTCGCATGTTCAACCTTCGTAAAAACGGAGCCGATGCCTGGAAAGGCTCACTTTACAACACCGAAGACGGCAAGACATATGCTGGCCATGTAAAGGTTCTGAGCGCCAACAAAATCAAGCTAAGTGGTTGTGTTGCAGCTATTTTTTGCAAGAGCCAGACCTGGACACGTAAATAGCTTTTAGATCTTGATCGAGGCTTGACGACATTAGAAGATAAAAGGCCCACCTGATACAGGTGGGCCTTTTGCTTGAGTTGATTGGCGTAAATCAATGGTCTTTAATTGCTGCCGCGGGGCATGGCCATTTTCTGCACGCTCATTTTGAGCGTGATATCCCCTGCATTTTTGAACTTGAACGTCACCGGAAAGGTGGTGCCAGATTTTAAAGGTGCTTTGAGGCCGATAAACATCACATGAAAACCGCCTGATTTGAGCTCTGCGTAGCCACCTTTTGGAACCTTGATACCGCCCTCGACCCGGCGCATTCTCATGACATCCCCGTCCTTGATATGGGTGTGCAGCTCGGTCCTTTTACTGATTTTTGAGCTGGCACCGATGAGCATGTCATCCGTAGTGCCGGTATTTTTTATGGTCAGGAATCCAGCCGAATTAACGGCCTTGCCAAAGCTCTGGCGGGCCCAGGCTCCAGACAGTTCCAAATCTCCAGTTTTGACTGGCGCAGCTTTTTTCATATCGCCATGGTCCATCATTTTCATGTTTTCTTGAGCCATCAGAAGCGTTGAAAAGGAAAGGGCCGTAAAGAGCGCTGCAGCTATACTGGCTTCGGGTAGTGAAAGCGTTTTCATATTCATTCCCATCATTATTTGATCATATGTGCATGCAGAGTTGACAAGAGCCGTATGTTTTATGCGAGCGGCGTTGTCAGCTTTGTTGAATTTTGGATTAGTGGTGTGAGGCGGTTAATGGTATGGCGGTGCGCGCGCAAGCGAACTGCGAGGTGCAAAATGGTCTTTGACTGCAGCATCGCGAAACCGGCACGGCCTTGTTATAGTTTGGACGCGGAGCGACATGGCAGTGGGCACAACAAGCAATGGCTGGGCGCCAAGTGCTTGGTAGATCGGGCCAGATATACGGCGCAGATCTGTTGGAATATTGCCTTCAACCGGTTGGTAGTTTTCGTCAATAGCACCTTTATGAAAGCCGTTTTTTGTGCAAATGAGGAAGGAGCGGTAGGTCGATTGAGTGGACAAAGGCGCGTTGTCGAGACCCGCCAACGCAATGCTGGCGGGGACATGCAGGCCCATTATGGCGAGCTGAAAGAACAGCCCCCATGCGACCAGTATAGAGAATGTTTGGCGTCTTAACATGACGTTAACATAGAACAATGATCTATATTTGCAATCGCTCACGGCTCGATTGTTGGCCGCTGGGCTATATGTCGCGCTTGCGCATTTTGCAGCGATTGCGTCGTTTCGAGGTGTCCCGCGCTATCGCGTTCGACTTTATCGCGTTCTTCTGGGGTTCATGTACAGGTCGGTTTCATGCGATCCAAG
Source organism: Alphaproteobacteria bacterium (assembly GCA_024280895.1). Taxonomy (GTDB): domain Bacteria; phylum Pseudomonadota; class Alphaproteobacteria; order Rhizobiales; family JAKIUO01; genus JAKIUO01. The sequence goes on from JAJRPI010000056.1 coordinate 95,074, forward strand.
CTTTGGAGTGATATTGTCTTTGGCAATGCTCTTTGTCAGTTGCAGGATATGGCGCCGCGCATCATCGTTGAATTTCAGCATGGTGCAAAACAGCTGCAAAACGATATCAAGTTCTTTACTGGCATGAGCGGCATCAACCCGGACTTTCCAGGTGCCACCAAGTGAAATCACTTTGCCATCCAGTAAGCCGATTTTTTTATTATGTTCATCATAGAGCTTGAAATCGACGCCAAAGCTGACGATTTTACGGCGCAGCTTGTAAAGCTTTGGACCATCATCTGTGAGGATAAAAAACGAGAAGCGCTCGGGCATAAATGGCCACTGGCGGGCGCTACGATCAAGCGGGATGACCTGCTCATGACCTGCGATATTGATGGCGTAAGAGGTGACAGGGAAGCCGCCGGCCCCGTGGGTCAGCTGCAGGGATCTGCCAAGCATCATGTCCATCGTACCGCGCCAGTTCATTTTTTCTGAAAACAGCTTGATGACAAGGCGGCGCTGCATCTTGTCGTCATTTTTCCAAAGCCCTTCGCGGTAAGCAACAATGCCCTTGCGCTCGCCGTCTTCCTTGATCTGACCAATGACATCCATGTCTTTGGAGAACTGGCGTGACTTGGCGCGATGCTGGGTCTGTTTGAGGATACCCACTTCAACCGTATTAAGATCAGTGAGCCAGAGATCGACCTTGTAACGGCGGTCTTTTGCTTTGCTGCTTTTGTTATCGATAAATGCCATGATCTCGCTCCGCGATTGAAAATAAGGTTTCTCTCGCCTGTAGCAAATTTATGGTTAATAGAGGGTTAACAAGGTGCAGCCTTGGCAAGAGGAATGACCTCGCCGGTCGGGCACCTTGTGCAGCTGGCACTGGGGACTAGCCCCCAGACCTCTAATTGCAAAATGGGGTTGCAAGGGGCTCACCCTTTGCTGCTATCTGCAAAAGACGCCCGACCGGCAAGGTCATTTTTATAATTATCACTCTCAATCCGTGCGGGGGTCGATGCCGTATTTGTTGGGGTCGTGGGGGCCGTAAAATCCTAATTCGACAAAGAACCAGGCGCCAACGGCACCAATCCACCAGCTCAGCCAATCATATCCCCACATGATCGTCTCCATATATTGGGAAAGAGCCGGGACGAGGATGGTGGAGGATTGAATGAGGGCCGGGGCCCAGAACAGTGCGGCGACCAGACCTGACTTGTTGCGATCATGCAGACGCTGGGTGACAAGCGCCATGGCGGGGTAAAGCATGGCTATATAGAGCAGCACTTCTTTGGCGCCCATATTCTGCCAGTTGTTCAAGAGCGCCGTAAAGGGGTCGCTGGAGAGGATATCTGGTTGCAGTCCGACGGTGGCCATAGACCCGAAAATAAAGATGGTGATGATACCAGCCCAAAATCCGCGGCGGCCAATGCGGCCCGAAAAACTGTAAAAAGCGCGTATGGCATTCATGATCGTTCTCTCAGTGTTCAAACTGAGGGGAGGTTATCAGATCCGGTCAAACGGGGCCACAGTGATAATTTTTTCTGTTGATCAAATGGGTAAAACCCAGTGGACGGACGATTTAATCAAGATGCAGGGTGTGGCGCGGGGCCATAGCGATTGTCTTTTTCATGAGAGCGCAAAAACAGCATTTCAGTGAACATCCATAAAAAGCCGACAAAGGCCAGTGATATGAGCGAGGTGTAGAGAACTACAGCCCCTTCATAGGATTGTAGGGGGATATATTTTTGCTGCAAGAGGAAGCTAGCAACGACAATCAGCGGCGAGAACAACATCAGTAACCAGCCGGCTGAGCGGCCATAATCATGCATGCGCTTGAGCGATAGATTGGCGGTGAAATACAGCACCTCTGCGGCCAGCAGCGCAGGTATGGCGATATTGGCCCAAGCAGGAAGGGAGCCGGTGAGAAAGCGCAGATAAAAGATCACAAAGCCAATCAGCACAAAGATTGGCAAAAGGCCCAACACAAAGCTTTTGCGTGTGATACGCCCTTTGGTATGGAGTAATAGGTTGACCCAGTTCATGATATTTCTCACACCTTGTTGTGACCCTTGATTGATAGAGCCTTATACAACGCCATCTTTAGCTCGTCCAAGACTCCAATATATTACAGTTATTTACAGCTAAAATCGCCTGATTGTGACAAAATGAACCGCATTAGGTCGTCTTGGGCCGCGAAATTGGGTATCCTTGAGACTGGCGTTGCGCAATATTGCTGCTTGTTCTCGTTGGCTCCTATTTGGTATATCGCATATTTACTGGGGCCCTTTGACCTGAACAACCGCAGGGAGTGAGGGTTGTTCAGGTCTGGCATCGAGCTTAGTTTAGCTGGAACGTAATGACTTTGGCTGGTACTTCGCTTGACGCATTGACGATGGTCGAGACGGCATTATCTGGCAGGCTATAGCTGCCACCAGCGATAATACGTTGTGGTTTTTTGCCTTTTATCCGTAGTTCGATAATACCTTGGGCGACCAGTCCAATCATTGTGGCGCGACTTTTCAATGACAGCTGTTCTTTTGGCGCCAGCTCATTGCTAAAAATATCGACCTTTTCGATCTTTTTGCCATTGACGGCGATGGTCGGAAGGGTGCGCCGGTCAATTTTCTCGGTCAGTGGTTTTGGAAAAACGATGAAAGGCTCGCCCTTTTGCTCCAGATTGATGTCGGTGAATATGGCTTCTTGTGTGGCCGAGGCATTGTCGAAGCGCAATATACGCGGGCCGACAGGCTCATAAAAGGCATCGCCTTCACGTAGAATTTGCTCTTTTTCTCCTTCGACTTGATAAATGATCGACCCTTTGGCGACATAGCCAAGAGCGGGTGCTTTGTGCGTATGAATCGGGGCGACTTGCCCGGGTTTGAAATGAAAGTCTCCCAGCTCAATTTGCACCACATGTCGTTTTTCGAACTGCGCGCTCAGTAGTTTTAGCGAATTTTTTGGCACCTCGGCATAGGCGCCAGTCGCCAGACCGCTTGCTAATGCCAACAGTCCTGTGAAAGCGGCAGCGCTTAAAAAGTTGCTTTTTATGGTCATAGTTATTCACCTTGTTTGCAGCGCCGGGGCGAGCCTCTGGCGCGTGGTTACGTTGATTTAGAGGGATGTTGTTCCGTTCATTTGAACAACAAAACAATACCTTGCAAATTACAATACGTGAATTATGTAGAGCTACGTATTGTAATTTGCAAGGTATTAATTTAAAAAGTTTCTCATGAAAGAAAAAAACAAAAAACGACTGTCTGGGTGTCCATTGGCCTTTGGTCTGGATGTGTTTGGAGACCGATGGAGTTTGCTGGTTGTCCGCGAAATCATGATCAAGGGCAAACAGACCTACAGCGAATTTCTTGAGGCTGAAGAGGGGTTCGCCACAAATATTCTCATTGATCGCCTCAAGCACCTGGAGGCTGAAGATATTGTTACCAAGTCACGTGATCCGAAAAATCGTCGTCGGTTTTTGTATGCGCTGACGAACAAGGGGCTGCGGCTTGCGCCAATAATTCTGGAAATTGTCCGTTGGGGCAGTCTCTATGACGAGCGGCCTGAGGCGATGCAAGGATCTCTGGCGCTGGTTGAAAAAACCAGTAAAGAGATAAGTGGCGAGCTGGCTGGCAGCGATATTAAGCGAGGCGAATATTGATTATTGGTGACGGTTGGGATCGCCAATCAAGATGAAAATGATATGCCCAATATGTTGCGCGATTATTCAAAAGGCTGAGGTTGAGCCAGTGGGTCGGGGCCATATTTGCTTGAGCCAGGCGTGCCTCTGCCAAGGCCAAGTTCGATAATCATCCAGATAGCATAGATCAATATCGCTAAAAAGAAGCCATAGAGCATGTTGGGCATGAGCAAGGGGTTGGTTGTTTCGACCGTAAAGTAAAGTGGATTAACGCCAGTGCCATCCATGGCAATAAGGGCAAGTTCTCCCAGATAGAGCGGTACCAGCAAATAGGCGGTGCGTGCCCGGTCGTGGATGCGTTTGATATCAATGGCCAAACCAATGCGCACGGTGAGCAAAAAAGCAATGACATCAACAAGCGCATGCCTTGGCGTGGGCAATTGATCATTCCAGTAATAGGTCGGGTCTTCGCCGATCATCCATAACATAGCGATTGATAGCCCATAGGTGAGGAGCACGACCCAAAATATGCCAATCCACCACCACTTGCGGCTGATGCGTCCCTTAAAGCTGAAAAACAAAAATTTCCAGTTCATGTCGCTGGTTCCTTTTGCGGGTATAGCGGGGAGGGGCCATATTTATTGTGATCGCTCGATCCGCGCAACATGGCGGTCTCGATAAATAGCCATGTGGTGACAATGGCAGCTAGAGCGGTGATCAGCTTAAATCCAATCGAAGTTGGCCAGATCATAAAGGAAATAATTCCTATCAGCGCCAGAATATAGGGAAGCAATTGCCACCAGCCCGAGCGGCCACGGTCATGCAGGCGCTTCATCGCAACCATATGGATATTGTAGAGATAGATCACAAAGCCGATTGCCAAGAAAATCAATAAAGCAAGGCCAGACCCAGAGGCCATGAATTCGTTGATGGCTGCGTCCATCTGCTTTTCTGGCAGGGACAGCAAAGGCGTTCCGCGTATGGCCAGCGCCATTGCAAACAGCATGGTGTATATCAGGAATATCGCACAAAACACTCCCAGTGATGCGCCCATGCCAATCCAGTATTGTGAGCGTGAGAGCCGCCCCTTGAGGCCAAATATGCTTTGCAACCAGCTTTGATTTGGTCGTTCATGATACGCGGCGGGCAAGGGGTCAGCCCCATAAATATTATCTCCTTTTTGCCCCACAAAGGTGCCAAGATAGACGATGGCAATCAGGCCAATGGCAATGCTGAAAAGGATGATTGCCCAGCCTGCAAGATTTGGCTGGCTGGCCGTTCCAATGAGACCCAGAAGATATGTAACAGAGTACAGAAATGAGGTGAAAACCAGGATGCCGACCCACCAACCAGATCTCCCCATATCGTGCAAGCGTTTGCTATAAAAACAAAATACTGGATATGCGGTTATTGTACTGAAGATGATACCGGGAATGACGTTTGGTTCGGTGAGCGCGTCATCCCCGTTGTCCACTCCCCCATAATCGACAAAGTCGATCAGCCAGATCACCCCATACATAAGCGCAAGGGCAAGAACAAACACACCATAACCGCTCCACCAGTCCTTGCGGCTGATGCGGCCATGTGGGCTAAGGAACAGATACCGCCAGTTCATGAATTTCGCTCCGGTTCGTCGGCCACGGGAACGGGGCCTAGAGGATCAGCGCCATATGCGATTGAACCATTTACCCCTTTGCGAAAACCCAGCTCGATCAGATACCAAATAGTGTAGAGCGAAAGGGCAATAAATATCGCACCAAACAAGATGGCTTTGAGGGAAACCCCGCCCTCTTGTTCTAGTTCGATAAGTACAGCGAAGAGAATATCTATTGTGAAGCTTTGTGCCAGGATAAAAGAAAGGCCGAACAGATAGACCGGAACCAGAAAATAGGCGCTGCGACCCCGGTCATGGATGCGTTTTATGTCAATCGCCAGTGCAAGATGAAGCGTTGTGAAGAAGGCGATAATATCGGCAATGGAGACTTTTGGTGTCGGCAGATCATCATTCCAGTAATAGGCAGGATCACCACCCAAAGCCCACAAAGCTGGAATGGATATGGCATAGTCGGCCAATATAACCACAATGGTGCCAACCCACCAATATAAGCGGCTTATGCGTCCTTTGAAGCTAGAAAGCAGCCATTTCCATTCCATATACCGACCCCACAATCAAGTTTCCAAAGGATGAGCGCTCAAATAGCGCAGCGATAGTGCAAATAAATGATGGCCTTTGGCGGAGTGTGGGGTAGCGCCCCACAGTTCCTTAATCGCGCAACAATTCGGTAATTCCCGTCTTGGCGCGCGTGCGTTCGTCGACACGTTTGACGATGACGGCGCAATAGAGCGAGGGAACAGGTTTGCCGTCTTCTCGTGGTTTGCCGGGCAGGGAGCCAGATACGACCACGGAATAGGGTGGCACTTTGCCCATGTGGATTTCGCCGGTTTCGCGATCGACGATCTTGGTGGACTGGCTGATAAAGACGCCCATGCTAAGCACCGAGCCTTCGCCAACGATCACCCCTTCGGCAACCTCGGCGCGCGCGCCAATAAAGCAATTATCTTCAATGATGGTGGGGTTGGCCTGGAGGGGCTCCAGCACGCCGCCAATCCCGGCACCGCCTGAAATATGCACGTTTTTGCCGATCTGGGCGCATGACCCAACGGTTGACCAGGCATCAATCATCGTACCTTCATCGACATAGGCACCAAGGTTCAAAAAGCAGGGCATCAAAACGGCGGTGGGCGCTACATAGGCTGATTTGCGTACGATGCAATGAGGCACGGCGCGAAAGCCCGCAGCGCGAAATTCAGCTTCGCCCCAGCCATCAAATTTACTCGGCACCTTGTCCCACCATGTGGAGCCACCAGGGCCACCAGAAATGGCCTGCATATCATTGAGACGGAACGACAGCAAAACGGCCTTCTTGGCCCACTGATTGACCTTCCATTCCAGCGGTTTGATGGGTTCGGCCACACGCAGCTTGCCGCTATCGAGCAGGTTCAAGGTCTCCTCAACCGCCTCGCGGATTTCACCCTTGGTGTCAAAACCAAGTTCGTTGGGGTTTTCAAACGCAGCTTCAATGGTTTTCTCAAGATCAGTAGTCATAAGCCGGTCACATCCTTTATTGTTGTGCAAATTGATTTGCAGCGGACAATAGAGCATCGCGTGAAGAATGCAAAACGTGATTTGTGGGAAATTGTGAGGGGGGACGAAATGACCTCGCCGGTCGGGCATGCTGCGCGCATGGCGGAAAGGGACGAGCCCCTTTCATCCCCATACCAAAAAGGTTTCCAAAGGCTCGCCTTTGGTTCCAGCTGAAAAGCTGCCGCGCTTTGAGCGCATTAAAAAACCGCCCTCTCGATCAAGAAAGGGCGGTCATTTTATTTAAAGTTCTTTTTTCGAGAAGTACCAGTCGGTGGTCTCGAAACCTTCGCCCATACGGGCATCGGCGGCCTGTGCTGTGGCGGGTGGGGGTACGATGACCTTGTCGCCGGGGTGCCAGTTTTCAGGTGTGGCGACGCCGTGCGCGTCAGATGTTTGCAACGCCGTAATGAGGCGGACAAATTCTTCTATGGAGCGGCCATTGGTCATGGGGTAGTAGACCATGGCGCGCAGGATGCCTTCGGGGTCGATGATGAAGGTTGCTCGTACGGCTGAGGTGTCGCTGGCGCCGGGCTGGATCATGCCATAGGCCTTGGCGACGTCCATGGAGAGATCGGCAATGATCGGGAAATTGACTTCGATGCCGAATTTTTCCTTGATATTGCGTATCCAGGCGATGTGAGCGTAATGGCTGTCGATGGACAGGCCGAGCAATTGTGTGTTGAGGGCTTTGAAACGATCCTCATTTTGGGCGAAGGCCATGAATTCAGTGGTGCAGACCGGCGTGAAGTCAGCTGGATGCGAGAACAGAATAAGCCACTTGCCCTTATAGTCATCAAGGGTCTTTGGACCATGTGTGGTCGGCGCGTTAAAGGCGGGAGCCGGTTTATTCAATTGCGGTAATTGCGGTGTTTGTGTTGTTGTTTCGTCGCTCATTTTATCTCTCCTGCTTTGCTGTAGACTAGAATTGTTCTAATAAATGAAAGATAGCACAAGATTAGAATAATTCCAGAGATAAGTTGGCGGCAGACTGTCGCAGTGGGGATCAGTTTTGTCGATGTGCACAATCGCCTGTGTCGGCAAAGGAGCTAAAATTTAATTCTCGCTCCAAGACCCAATTTACGCATTTTTGATCTGCGGCGTTGCTGTTTGCCAGTTTTTTGCATCAAGGCACGGTCATAATAATTTATGCTACGATTGGCGGGCCAGTCAATGCGGTAGGAGTGTTGGATTGTTTGTTTGGCATCGGGAGCGAGTTGTAGGTCCCAGGCAAGCACGCCTTTTTGATTACCGACATCAAGCCTGTCTGGTTTACTGGCATCCGGCAGGGTTAAAACCGTGATTTCATCAATAAAACTGTGCGGTATACGATCAAGTACCGTGATCTTGATCGCGCGCTGGTGCAGATTATGCACGAAGATACGATAATGGCGTTCTTCCATGTTGGCCTGTATGAGAAAGCCGGTTTTCTGCTTTTTCCGGGCCACCGTTTCGCGCCGTACTTTGATGGCGTCGTCCGGGCCAAAACCCAGTAGATGCTCCTGCCCAGCACTGACCAGAGGCAACAGGCTATTGCCGACAAACATGCCATCGCGATACAGCGCAACAGGGCCGGGAAGCAGAGCAGCGCCGCCCTTGTTGTGATTGAATTTGGCATAGAGATAAGCGGTGCTATCTTTTTCGGGAACCACCAGATCAGCCAGTTTTGGCTTGATGTTTATAATACCAATAGCGACCTTTTTGTCCTCGCCATCGCTGACAATATCAAGTTTTCCAGGCAGGGTGAACTGGGCGTGATAATTACCTCGATCAAGCTTGACGGGGGCAGGCGTGACAAGTCTGGCCAGGCGTTGCCGAGGGGCATTTTTTAGGATCCTGCGATCTTGGGTGGTCTGTTTGACTTTTCTAGGCTGATAGATTTGCCCCCTTGGCCTTTGGTAGGAAACCTCGAGTTGGTTGAGCGTCGGTGCAGCGTTGCGTTGATCGGTGCGCGTGGTGGATAGTTTCAGCTTGATATTGTTCCAGTCTTCCCCGGTATTTTGTTTGACGAGGGCGTTGCGTGCAATCAAAAGCGCCGGCTGAATTTTGGTGGTGCCTGTTGAAAGCCGGGCATCATAAAGCGGTTTCCAGCCAGCTCCCGTGATCAGATATCGCACGTTTAGCTTGCCGCGCACCGCCTGTTTGGCGGACAGATATATCTTGATGCTCATCCTTGTTTTTTCGGCGCCCGCTTGCGCCGCCTTTGAGAATGAGGCCTGTTCCTTTTTGACTTTTTTGTTCGTTTTTTCTATTTGCTGTTCCAGTTTAGTTATTTCGAGATCAAGCTGGTTTTTGCGCATGTTTATCTTGTGCTGCTTTGCGTCCAGTTTGCTATCGGCCTGTTCCACCATGCCCAGAAATTGCGGCCAGTTCGGTATAGGGACTTCAATGGCGATCTTGCTTTTTTGTCCGTCGTTCTCAGGCGGGTTGGCAAAGAAAGGCCGCTTCAAGAACCTTCGCGGCATGATCATCAAAAGTTTGCGGCGTCTTTTGATTGAGCTGATCTGCAGGGCCAGATAGGTTATTTCTTCTGTTTTCATCCGCTTTTGGGTTTGCAGTGTGTCGAGGCGCACTCGATCAGGCTCGCTCATTTCGAAAACTGGTTGGTCAGCGGTAGCGGGAGAAATTTTGCGTACATCAACTGATCCAATGGTCAGTTTACCCTCGACCTTGCCGATCACCTTGACAGAATTTCGCAAAAGTTTCACAGGCAGGTGGTCAAGCACAATAGTGTGGTCGCCAGCTTCAAGTGCAATGTCGATCGTTCGGGTGATCTGCGCCAGTTTTGGGAAAACGGTCACTGAGGATATTTTTGATTGGTATGGTTCGTTGGTTTTATCGGCCGCAGACGGGGCGGAAGAAAAAAACAGAACAAGCAGGCCAGCTAAAATTCTCAAGCGCATAGGTCGGTTCCCTCAAACATTGCTCCCCATGCGGTGTCACCGCCCTGCTTTTACAATCATCAGTAATATGGCGAGAATGTGTATCAATGGCGCGCAGAAGATTTGGCCGTATCCTGTCTGGCGAAGATCAGCGCCGTCAGCTAGCTTTTATGCGGTGAGGCAGATTACCTCTCCCCCGTATCAATACAAAGCATGACGGGGCGACCACCTTCGATGGCATAGGCGGGCAGGTTGGAGTTGCTGGCGCAGATTTTTCCATCTTTGGTAAAAGTCAGATCGCGCAAAAAGGTGACGCGGGTCGGAGATGGGTAACTGGTGAATTCCAGTGTTTTGGGATTAAAGCGAAGAATGCGGTCAGACTGGTTGGTGGTGATCCAGATATGACCAGTGTCCGGGTGTACATTGAGGGCATAGGGGATTTCATACTCGCCAGACGCCAGCAATGGCAGCTTGAACGTTGTGAACTTTTTGCTTTGCGTATCAAAGCGCATCAAGCCGCCTTCGTTAAAGGATGGGATCCACAAAGCCCCTTGCTTGTCAAACCGCAGGCGGCGCGGGCCGCTCATGGGAGTATCATATTCGGTGACTTTAAAGGTCTTTGGATCAACGACACCGATTTTTCCGGCATAGAGTTTTGAATACCAGATCTCGCCGGTTTGCGGATGCACATCAATACCGTATGGAAAGTTGAGGACCTTGCGTCCAAGGCCCGTGTACCAATGAGGGGACATCCACATATGGGTATTTTGCTGGGGAAACCAGGAGGCGATTTTGAGCACGGTTGGAAACAGGGCATCTGTCAACCAGCGAAAAAAGCCGTTGGAGGGCAAATCGATCAGCGTGAATTTTTTGGTGTTGGGGTCAAAGCGCGCGACCTGATTGGAGGCGGGAACGGTAAACCACAAAATGCCATGCTTGTCGCGGCGGATGGTGTGCGGGTAGAGCGCATCGCCGCCAATTTGATAGGTCTTGAATTTTTTGGTTTCGATATTGAAGCTCAGCAAGGTGGAAGATAAAGAACCGGTGATCCAGAACGTCTTATTGTCATCTTCAACTAGCGAATGTGGGCCATGCTTGCCGGTGAAAATGCCAATAGGCAGCTGCGCGCCCGAATAGAGACCGCCCAGAGGTAAATCAATGTCCGGCATTTGGTGACGGATGATTTTGCCAGTTTTGCGGTCCAGCTCCCACACGACGTCATGGCCCTGGTCAACACCATAGAGGTGGCCGTCCGAGCCAACTTCGGTGTCGTGAATAAACGAATTGCCATCGCCGACCTGCCATTCTTCGATTTTCGCAGTAGCGAGCGCCGGGCTGACAATATGGGACTGTTTGCGGGTCATAGGCTTGCCGTCAAATCCTTTGGCCAGTACATTTTTGAAAGACCGTTTGTCCCAGGGGGTGATGACCGTAAAATAGCCTTCCATGCGTTTGATGATCTCGCCCCATTCTTCTTCATCGCGGGGCTGGCGGGTCAATTCATTGCCGATCTGATGGCAATAATGGCATTGGCTGATAAAGGTGGCCTGGCGAGCCTTGTCGTGCCATTTAAGCTTGGTGACATGGGCGGATGCCGTGAGGCTGTCAGAGATTTGTTCGGGCGTGCGCAAAGGCTGCATCATAAGGACCAGATTGATCTGGCTATCGGTGCTCAGGTTGATTTTTTTCGTTATATCGGCAAATCGGGGAGCGCGCACCCGCAATGAGATCGCTCCGGCCAAGCGGGTGGCCAAGGCAAAACGTCCGATCTTGTCGCTATAAACGGTGATCTTTCTATTGTTTTTTTTGTCAATCAGGCTGACCATCGCCCCTGCAACCGGGGTGCCTGCTGGTGACACAACGGTGCCAAACAGGCTCGCTGCCATCAACTTACTGCTGGGTGCCAGTGTGAGTGCTATGAGCACTGCTAGCAATATTTGAGAAAACTGTTTCATGAGTTCCAAACGCAAAACGATGTTCCAAATGGTGTTTCTCGTATCAATTCACAATCAATTCAATTAACCAGATTGTGCCTTATTGTCACGAAAAAACAAGGGTATATCAAGCTAGAACGATCAACCATTTTCAACTGGATGCTTGAGAAATGGTTGATTTTGTGTGCCGTTCCCCCCTAGATTCATATTGAAGTCATGAATTCAATGAGGCAGCAATTTGTATGAGCTGGGATTTTAGCACGGCAGATAAGCAAAAGGGCAGGGTGGCAATTGTCACAGGGGCCAATACGGGGCTTGGGTTTGCAACAGCCTCGGGACTGGCGCGGCTTGGCGCAAAAGTTATCCTCGCGTCACGCAGCGAACAAAGGCTCGATCAAGCAGCCAGCAAGATCCGCGCTCTATACCCTCAGGCAGACCTTTTGTGTCTCCAGATTGATCTGGGGGATCTATCGTCAGTACAAGTGTTTGCGGAGGCGTTTTTGCGTACACATGATCGCCTTGATCTATTAATCAATAATGCCGGTATCATGATGACGCCCTATCAGCTGACGCCAGATGGTTTTGAACGCCAGCTGGCAGTAAACTATATTGGTCATTTTGCCCTCACCAACCAATTGCTGCCTTTGATGAATGCGACCAGCAATGCGCGCATCGTGACGCTGTCAAGTCTTGCTCATAACTGGTGGAAGATTCAGCTCGACGATTTGCATTTTACGCGCGGCTATACTGCCAGAAGGGCCTATGGGCAAAGCAAGCTAGCCTGTTTGATGTTCTCTTATGAGTTGGCGCGCCGTCTTTTGCAAACCGGAAGCCAGACACGCTCGGTTGCGGCGCATCCTGGTTTTGCCAGCACCTCTTTGTTTCGCGATATGCCAAAGATTGCCCGATCATTGATGCCTTTGGTCACGCAATCGGCACGGGCGGGCGCCCTTTCGACCCTTTATGCAGCGTTAGGGGAAGATATCAAAACAGGGGACTATTGTGGCCCATCGGGGTTTACCCAATATTGGGGACCACCCGCCAGGGTCTTTTCAAGTAAAGCCTCAAAAGATCAGTATGTGGCGTCACAATTATGGGATGCAACCATGAGGATGATTGCCACTTCTTGAGGTTGTCATATCGATTTATTAAAGTTTCAGCGCGAGGTCTTGCTCCGTAACTAAGAGCTGTATAAGCTCTATTCACGCGATAAGTAATTGGTGGAAGCTGATTATTGTCGCGTTGAGTTTTGCTTGCAACAATATTTACCCATCTTTTCAATCAAGAGAAACAAGATGGGGCGGTGCGCAGCTTAATAATAATAATGGCGCTTGGTGAGGGTAGAAAAGGGATAAATAAGTGAGATCAATTATTATTGTGCTGCTGTGCCTGTTTGGTTCGACACAGCCGATTGCTGCCGACCTCAAAAAAGGCAAAAAAATCAACAAGACATGTGCTTTGTGTCATGGTGCCTGGGGACAGGGGACGGCCGGAGCCAAATCGCCACGCATTGCGGGTATGACCACCGGGTTTCTAGTCAAGATTTTAAGTGAATATCGCTCGAAGAAACGCAAGAATGCGGGCATGGTCGCGACCTCTGGTATTCATAAAATGACCGACAAGCATATCGAAGATATTGCCACCTATCTGGCTGGTATTGATCTACGCAACGACCCACGCTTTGATGTCGACCATGCAGAGGGAGATAAGGCCAAGGGCGAGGAAATTTTCACGTCCGAGTGCAAGGGGTGCCATCGTAAAAACGGTTATGGCAAGCCTAAAAAGGGCATACCGGCGCTGGCTGGCCAGCAAACCAAATATATCATCAATACGATCATGCGGTTCAAGGCGCGCAAGCGTGTCCATGATGATGATCCAGAAGATGACCTGTTCGACGAGATGTTTCCAAAGAAGGAAGATATGCTAAATCTGACGGCTTATCTCTCGACCCTTGATGATGTCACGGAGCCAAGGTCTGCGACCCTGCCCGGGGGCAAGACTATCCTTTCCAAAGGAAAAGCTGCCGCCAAGGGCGGTAAGAGCAAAACCGCCAAAGCGCCAACCCAGGAGACGCTACCTGGCGCCAGCGTCAGCGAAATCACCCAGACTGTGGCCAAGATGGAGCTTGCTAAAAGTGTCTCGCGGGATGAGGCCATTGTTGCCATGCGCAATAAAGCCATTGAGCTTAATATGCGTCTGGTTGGCGAACAACATGTCTCCAAGGCACTTGAACAACGGGGGGAGAAAACGCCCTATCTGGCAATATTCCAGTTCTGTAATCTGTCCGATGCCAAAGCCATTGTTCATAACAACCCGCTCTATGCCGCCTATATGCCTTGCCGGATTGCCATGGTCGAAGATACCAGTGGCAAGACCTGGTTGATGATGCTCAATCTTGATATCCTCGTAGATAATACGCTGGTTTCAAAAGACATCGTCAAAACGGTTATCGGCGTCAATCAAAAGATGCTGGAGATTATGGTCGCTGGTACAACCGGCGATCTGTAGATCAATACAAAAAACGAAACGGCGGTCCTTGCGATGGTGAACCTGGTTCAACTTCCAGAAGGGCCGCCGCCCGATTTTACCTATGATCCTCCCAAAAAGCCTTTTTTGGATATTGTCCATCAAGATGATGAGATTATACTGCTGAACAAGTCAGCGGGTCTCTTGAGCGTGCCGGGAAAGCAGCCGAGTCACAAGGATTGCCTGGAAACGCGTGTGCAATCAAAATTTCCATTTGCCAAGCCCGTTCATCGCCTTGATATGAGTACCTCTGGTCTATTGCTTTTCGGGATCAATCGGCAGGCTCATCGCTATTTGTCAATCGGTTTTGAGCGTCGTTTGGTCGACAAAACCTATAGCGCGCTTGTCTATGGGCATATGAACGAGAAAGAAGGGCTGGTCGATCTGCCGCTGATTTGCGACTGGCCCAATCGTCCGCGCCAAAAAGTCGACTTTGAGACCGGGCGGGCCTCACAAACGAGCTGGCGCGTTGTTGGCATTGAGGGCGACCATACAAGGGTCGAGTTGACACCGTTGACCGGGCGCTCGCACCAGCTGCGCGTGCATATGGCCAGCATTGGCCATCCCATATTGGGAGACAGGTTTTACGCTCATATAAAAGCCAGACAAGCGGCCCCTCGTTTGATGTTGCACGCCGAGGAGCTAAGTTTTTTGCACCCCAAAGATAGCGAACGGGTCAGCTTTAGTGCGTCCTGTCCGTTTTAGTCGCGCCTTGTCCCTTTTAGAGGGGCGCGGGGTATAGAAAGGACAGGGGAGGCGCCAAAACAAAGCCGCCCCAAAGTGAATTGGGACGGCTTCAATTTTTTCAGCTAGCTGAACAGGTTAGTGTGGGCTACATCATGCCGCCCATGCCACCCATTCCGCCCATGCCACCCATGTCAGGTGCGCCGCCACCAGCGCCATCAGCGGCTGGAGCTTCAGCAACACCGGCTTCGGTGGTGATCATAAGAGAAGCAACCGAAGCTGCATCTTGTAGAGCTGTGCGCACAACCTTGGCCGGGTCAATGATACCAGCTTCGATCATATCGACATATTTGTCGTTCTGGGCATCATAGCCAAAGCTGGCTTTTTTCTGCTCGCGAATTTTGCCAACAATGATGGAACCTTCCACGCCGGCATTTTCAGCGATCTGACGGATCGGTGCTTCAAGTGCCTTGCGGATGATGTTGATACCAGCGTCCTGGTCAGCATTGTCGCCCTCAACTTTGATCGAAGTTGCAGCACGCAGCAATTGAACGCCGCCACCAGGCACGATGCCTTCTTCAACAGCAGCTCTGGTTGCATTCAAAGCATCGTCAACGCGGTCTTTGCGCTCTTTCACTTCGATTTCAGTTGCGCCGCCGACCTGGATAACAGCAACACCGCCAGCCAGTTTGGCCAGACGTTCAAGCAGTTTTTCCTTGTCATAGTCGGACGTGGTGGCCTCGACCTGTGCACGGATCTGCGTGACGCGTGAAGCGATGTCTTTTTTCTTGCCAGCGCCATCAATGATGATGGTCTCGTCTTTGCTGATGACCGTGCGCTTGGTTGTACCAAGCATGTCGAGGGTGACGTTTTCGAGCTTGATGCCAAGATCTTCAGAGATCATCTGGCCACCGGTGAGGATAGCGATATCCTGCAACATGGCTTTACGACGATCGCCAAAACCTGGAGCTTTAACAGCACAGATTTTCAGGCCGCCACGCAGCTTGTTGACAACCAAAGTTGCCAGCGCTCCGCCTTCGATGTCTTCAGCAATGATAAGAAGCGGGCGCGAGCTTTGCACAACAGCTTCAAGGATTGGCAACATGGCCTGCAGGTTGGAGAGCTTTTTCTCAAAGATAAGAATGTAAGCATCTTCCATTTCGCAAAGCATTTTGTCAGCATTGGTGACGAAGTAAGGAGACAGGTAACCGCGCTCGAACTGCATGCCTTCAACGACTTCAAGTTCGCTGTTGAGGCTTTTGGCTTCTTCAACGGTGATGACGCCTTCATTGCCGACTTTTTGCATAGCTTCAGAAATCATCTTGCCGATATCTGCTTCGCCATTAGCGGAGATTGTGCCGACCTGTTCGATTTCGTTGGTGTCTTTGACTTTTTTGGCAGCGCGCTCGATATTTGCAACAGCTTCAATAACCGCTTTGTCGATACCGCGTTTGAGATCCATTGGGTTCATGCCAGCAGCCACAGATTTGAGGCCTTCGCGTACGATGGCCTGGGCCAGTACGGTTGCTGTTGTGGTGCCATCGCCTGCAACATCATTGGTTTTGCTGGCTACTTCGCGCAACATTTGTGCGCCCATATTTTCGAACTTGTCTTCAAGATCGATTTCTTTGGCAACCGTGACGCCATCTTTCGTGGTGCGGGGGGCGCCAAAACTTTTGTCAATGATGACGTTGCGGCCTTTGGGACCAAGGGTCACTTTGACGGCATCGGCGAGGATGTTGACGCCGCGCAACATGCGATTGCGGACCTCAGTTCCAAATACTACTTCTTTAGCAGACATATTTGCTATTCTCTTTCTTAATGAACGGCCCATAAAGCCTTTTTGGCGATATGTGACCTTTTAAGTTGGTCAATTGGACCAGATTAGTTGTGATAAAACAGGGGAGAAGGATTAACCCTCAATCACACCCATGATATCGCTTTCTTTCATGATCAGCAGGTCTTCGCCATCGATCTTGACTTCAGTGCCGGACCATTTGCCAAACAGCACTTTGTCACCGACTTCGACGTCTGGAGAGATGATGCGGCCGCCTTCGTCGCGTCCACCGGCACCAACGGCGATGATTTCGCCTTCTTGAGGTTTTTCTGCTGCGCTGTCAGGCAAGATGATACCGCCTGCGGTTGTCAGCTCTTCGTCGACACGGCGTACAACGACGCGATCATGAAGGGGACGAAATTTCATTGTTTTTCTACTCCGGTTAAAGTTTTTAATGCGGGTCAGTTTCAACAAGACAATGGTTTTTGCATCAAAGCGGCCCTTGCAATTACGCAGGGGAGCTATGGGCGACACAGGGGGCCATCGGCTCATTGATACTGTTAGCACTCTACATTGGTGAGTGCTAACAACTGTTCGGCTATATAGATGTGAGAGGGGTTTTTGTCAAGATCCAAACCATTCAATAAGCAAAGAATTTGCTTTCAGCGTTAAGATGCAAACTGCCGTTTAAGGGGTATATGAGGCCGTAATAAGAGCATCCCTAAAAGATACATATCTTGGATGAGATTTGTCTTTGGACAAGCGGCGAGAGATGTGGCAAACTGTCACTATATAATATCATGATATAAGAATGTCGGTTTTATCAGACATATCAATGAGTTTGATACGTAGCGGGAATTGACCGCTGTTTCGAAAAGATCGACCTTCTTTTACGGGGGGCGTCAGATCGTACCGACATTTAACAATCCAAGGAGCATATCGCACAATGACCATAAATAGTTATCTGGACGCGCATCAGCCTATGTTGATCTCCTGCCGACCCGAAGATAGCGTGAAATCGGCGGCGACCCTGCTGGCCAGTAATAAAATCGGTGCCATGCCGGTGGTTGATGAAAAAGGCAAGCTGGTTGGCTTGTTGTCCGAGCGCGATATTGTGCGGGCCTTTTCCATGCGCAATTGCGATATCATGACCATGTTGGTGAAAGAGCTGATGTCGCCCAATCCCATCACCTGCAATTTTGATGATGAGATGGAGCGCGCCATGCGTCTGATGAACCGTCATCGTTTCCGGCATCTCCCCGTCATGAACGGTGAAGAGCTGGTTGGCATGCTGTCTATTCGTGATGCGCTGGAAGATATGATCCGCAATAAAGAGCTGGAAGCCAATGTCATGCGCGATATCTCTATCGCCTCAAGGGTTAGATAGCGCTGTATTGTGGTGAATTGAGCCGTGCCATTCGTGGCGGGATGTTTAAGCGGCATTGAGAAGGACATGCCGGGTGGGACATAACTGTCCCCTCCGGTTTTATTTTAGATCTGTCAGGCGGGCATTGGCTTCGGTAATGCCAAGGCGCGCTGCCATATTATACCATTTGAGCGCATCGGTACGACTTCCTCTGACGCCATGCAGATTGACCCCTTTGAGATAGTTTGGGTCAAAGGTTTCTGCCAAGGCCATGGCCGAAATACCGCTGCCCAGGGTCGCGGCATATTGCAAAATCATACGTGCCGAGCTGATGTCGCGCTGTTTGAGATAGCTGCTGGCCCGTTTGAAAATCTGACTTTCCATATTGGGATCAATATTGGCAGCAGGAACAACCACGAGTTGTTCGAATTCACGAGATTTAGGGGGAAGCTTTGCTTTGGCTCGCAGTTTCGTGGTCGGCGATTTGCCGCCTGTTTTACGCAAGGCAAATAGGCCTTTTTGATTACGACCCGTTCTTTTTTCAAAAGCCTTGATCTGGTCTTCCAGTTCTTGCGGCGTCATGAAAATTTCATTTGCCGATGGGGCTTTGAGAGAGCCTTTTTGGGGGGAAGCAGCCGTTGTCGAAATCCTTGAAGCAGTTGCCACTTGGGTATCATCAAGGCCGAGCATACCAGCCAGTGGATCAGACGCTTCAGGGGTGATAGATGTATTTTGCGCATATTGGGAGGCTGGTTTGGCGGACAGGCTGGCGACAACCCACGTATAAGTCTCGCCGGCTTTTGTTTGTGCTTTAGCCCAGTCGATACCTGTTGGCGACGCGAAGTGGGAAAAGGCCAGGGCGGAGACGAATAGCACTAAGACCGCACCAAGTGTTCCAGAAATATACACCCCCCATCTGGTTGGGCCGATGGGAAGGTCGGGAGATACGGGGATGCCTGGTCTTGAACGGGGAATGTGCATGGCAGTCTCTGTGGGATAAGTTGCAAAGGGGGCCCCTTGTGAGGGATGGGCATGGGGGGGGTAGGCTTGGTCGAGCGGATCGATGGTCGACAAGAGTTCTCGCAGCCCATTTGTCGTAGAGCGATATTCTGGCAGAAAATCAACGGAGCCAGCAGGCATGTCATTTTGCGCAGAACCAGATGCTTTGTCCAGAGTTTGTTCATCAGCCAAACTCTTATGGCGCTTATTGCTGCTGGGCGACACAGATTGTTTTGTGGCCTCGGCTTTCTCGTGAGAGGAGCTGGCTTTAGAAGTGGTCTTTGCTGCCTCGATTGCTGGCAATATAATCATATCATGTTTCTGCTGGGTCGATTTGGATTTGCGCCGACGGGACTTGCTTTGACGGCGTTTCCCGCTCGTGGAATCTGCGGGATCGGATGTGCCGATTTTCTTTGCCATCTAGTCATTCCTCACACGTGCTATTTCAAGCAGCGCATATACTCTTTACACGTTACAACTTTCAAAAACGAATCGCAAAAACAAATTTTCCAGTTTCGTGATTGATCTACAGGTCAAATTCACCCATATCGATACATATGGCACAGATCTCTAGTGTTTCTTGCCATTACAAATACTGTAGGTGCAAATATAGTGCCATAGAATGATATATCGGAGATAAGTTCTTTACCATCATATATCGGCCTGATTTATTTGGCAAATAACTAATCCGCGTTATTCTCAAAATTGGTTACTAAAAAGGACTTTATGATGCAATTTCGCTTTTTCTCTCTGGTTTTCACGCTTTTACTTCCGATCACGTATAGTTCTGCACAGGCTGGAGAGATTCTGATCAAATCGGCGGTGACAAATGTCATCGTTTTTCCATCCGGTGCGCAAATTGTCCGCACCGCAAAAATTGATCTGCCAGCTGGAGATCAGACCATTGTGCTGCAAGATTTGCCCGAGAGGCTGATCCCCAGCTCGCTGCGGGTTGAGGGAGCGGGCGGCAAAAGCTTTGAGATCGGATCGGTCGATAGCAAACGCATCTATGTCAATGTGAAAGACGTCAAGGGCGTGCTTGATAAAAGCGAGCGCAAAGAGTTAGAAGATCGGATTGAGGGCCTGGGCGATGATATGACGCTTTTGACGTCTCGTATCAGTGCCGCGCAAACACAGCGCCGCTTGATGGAGCGCCTGACCGATTTGCCAGCACAATCGCCGGGCCGTCCGTTTGACAAGCAAGGCGGCGGAGCCGGGGCCGGTTTGTTCTCCGTTGAGAACTGGGGCAATATTTTTGATCTGATTGGCACGCGATTGGCGGTGGCCGATGATCTTATCCTCAAATATAGCAAGCAGAAACGGGAAAAAGCCAAGAATATTGCCAAGCTGAAGAAGCGACTAAGCGAACAGCCTCCCAAGAAAGAGCGTCAGATGGAGGTGCGGGTGGCCGTTCATGCCGGGGCGCAGATGTCGGGTGTCCTGAAAATAAAATATCAGGTGCGTGAGGCCTCATGGCGTCCCTTTTATGATGCGAGACTGGCAACGGGCAAAAAGGGTGTCAAGCCGACACTCGCGCTGTTGAGACGTGCTGGCATTCGCCAGTGGACGGGAGAGGACTGGAGTAATGTCAAGCTTTCCCTGTCAACGACCACACCGCAAAAAGGAGCGCAGGCACCGAACTTGCGTCCAAAGCGGCTTGATCTGGTGACTAATTATCCTGCTGCTGCCAAACCAATGGCAGGTTTTATGGCGGACAAGGTGCGGGGCATGGCAGCCAGTGGAATGAGGTCCGAAGACATGATGGAGGCGGCACCAGCTCCAGCTCTTCGTCTAGAACAGAAAAAGAAGCGCTATGTGGCTCGCCAAAGACGTGCCAGTGTCCGTCAATACGCGTTCCAGGCGGTGTTTGATATTCCGGGTCAAATTAGCATTTTGTCTACGGGAGACGAGAAAAAAGTGGCTATCAGCAGCGACAAGATAGATCCCGGTTTGATCATCAAGACCGTTCCCAAAATCAACACTACCGCGTTTCTTTATGCCAAATTCACTCATGACAAGAAGGCGACCCCGCTATTGCCGGGATCTGTGGCTCTTTATAGAGACGGCACCTTTACGGGTAATAGTCATTTGCCATTGGTCAATGCCGGTGATGAGTATGAATTGGGGTTTGGCGCGGATGATGCGGTCAAGGTGGTGCGATCTGAAGTTAAGCGCACCAAGGGGCAGGCAGGTGTTTTCACCAGCTCCAAGACCGATGAACAGCGTTATATTGTGAAGATTACCAATTTACATCAGAGCGCAATTGATGTGGAAGTGATCGATCAAATTCCATTTTCTGTGAATGAAAAAATCGTTGTACGTCTGCTGCCTAGCAGTACAAAGCCCAGCCGTCAGAATATCAAAGACAAGCGCGGCATTCTTGCATGGGACTTCAAACTGGAGCAAGGGCGCGAAAAGCTGATTAATCTCGATTATACGATCACCTGGCCAGCGGATCGAACGCTATCGCGTTAGCTTTCACTCACGGCTATTCCGGCTTCCGCCGGGCCTCCGTTAGGGCGGGCTACTGCCCGACGGCCAGTCGGCCTTGCCGATGAGTACATCGGTTTTTTCCACCTATAAAAAATCGCGTCTAAATAGTAAAGAATTCCGACCAACGGGAGGCAAGCGTGACTACGCGCCGCGCCGTAGCGCGCCCATAGCCCTCAAACAGCGGAGCGGTAGGGTGACAAATAAGCAGGCCGCGCGCAGCGCGCATAGCTGTGAGTGAGATTAAATCACCGATGTATTCCATCGGCAAGGCCGACTGGCCGCCGCGCCATAGCGCGCCCTAACGGAGGCCGCGCGCAGCGCGAATAGCGGCGAGTGAGATTATAAACCACCGATGTATTCATCGGCAAGGCCGACTGGCCGCCGCGCCATAGCGCGCCCTAACGGAGGCCGCGCGCAGCGCGCATAGCTGTGAGTGAGATTAAATCACCGATGTATTCCATCGGCAAGGCCGACTGGCCGCCGCGCCGTAGCGCGCCCTAACGGAGGCCGCGCGCAGCGCGAATAGCGGCGAGTGAGATTATAAACCACCGATGTATTCATCGGCAAGGCCGACTGGCCGCCGCGCCGTAGCGCGCCCTAACGGAGGCCGCGCGCGGCGCGAATAGCCGTGAGTGAGATTAAGCCGCTGCAGCTGGCTCTGTCAGGATGGCATGCAAGCCGTGGCGGTCTTTGGTGACGCGCAGTTTTTCGATGGCAGAGGGCTCACGCAACAGGCGCGAGATACGGGCCAGGGCCTTTAAATGGTCGGCACCGGCGCTTTCAGGTGCCAGCAGCACAAAGATCAGATCAACGGGCTGGTCGTCAATGGCGTCAAAATCAATGGGATCATCCAGTCTTGCGAACAGGCCAATGATCTGCTTGAGACCGGAAATTTTGCCATGTGGTATGGCAATGCCGTGACCAACACCGGTGGAGCCGAGGCGTTCACGCTGCAACAAGGTATCAAATACATCACGTTGATCAAGGCCGGTCAATTCTTCGGCCTGACTGGAAAGTTCCTGCAGGACCTGTTTTTTACTGCTGGCCTTAAGGAGCGGAAGTATACCGTCTCTTGATATGAGATTGCCAAGATCCATGAGTTTCGTCCCTTGTTACCGAGCACTCATCAAGTGATGCAGTGCCGTCGTGGTTTATCATTGTCAACTACAATACAGGGCGAGGTTTTGAAGTGAGTAACCAGCTTCCCAAGATCGTAACGACGGCACCGTGAAGCGCAAAATTCGCGCCAGATTTTTATCAAAACACTATAGCGCGTGAATTTTGACCTTACTGCGACAATGTGCCCGGATCTATCCAGCCAATATTGCCATCATCGCGACGATACACCACATTTATACGCCCATGCGCGGCATTTTTGAAGAGTAGAAACGGCCGATTTGCCAGATCCAGTTCCATAACGGCATCACTTACGGGCAACTCACGAATAATCGTTTGTTTTTCCGCGATAATAACGGGATTGAGGTCTTTGGGGTTTATTTCGTCGACACCTTCATGTTCCACGAGATAATCGGTGGCAGCCAGTTCAGCGGCGGAATTATGCTGATTATTGTGGTGATCGCGCAACCGGCTTTTATAGCGTCTAAGGCGCTTATCCAGGCGTTCAAGGGCGATATCAACGCTGGTATGTGCGTTGTCGGAGTTTCCTTGAGAATGAAGAGACAGTCCCGACCAGAGATCAACCGAGCAATTGGTGCTGAACTCGTTTCTAGTTTTTTCGATGCGAATATGCCCTGGAAAACTTCTTCCGACATATTTTTCCAACATGTCGTGAATGCGATCTTCCGTATATTCTCGCAACGCATCGCCAATATCCAGATTCTTACCCGTTATTTGTATTGTCATACTCTATGGCATCCTCCCAAAAAAATAGCATTTGGCCAGACCAAACTTTGTTTGTATCTGCGCAAGTCGAATCGTCAAGGCCTTGTCTTATAAGAGCATATCAAATATTGGCCTCAGATCCTTCGTTAACCTCGGATTTTCGCATAAAATCCAAATTTGTGTTTTTAATCAGCATCCTTGCATGATCCAACAAGCACCTAGCTGCGTCAAGCACCGAACCGGTCAATCCTACTACATATGTATAATGCGAAGGGTCTTTCATAGGGGGAGATGCGTCATATGGTGAAAATATATTTGGTTTGGACTCGCAAAAGCTATGATGCAGGGACCTACTAGATATTTATCTCACTATAGGACTATAGCACCGACTTAGAAGCGGGATGTTTCGCGATATTGGCGTGGGTTCGATGTCGAGGGCAGCAGGGGCAAAAGAAACAGCAAAAAATATGCGTGACCGTGGAAAAAAATATCTTGGGGGAGGCGGTAGATCGCACTTATCTCGTTGGTTTCATTTACCCCTGGCGGCCTTGGTTCGCGGTGATGGTAAGGGAGGGCTGGTCGGCGAGGTCAAATTAAGTCCGGTAACATTAAATGCGGGCCTCTAATGCGCAGAAAAAACAATTTATTTCACATCGGCTCTGTGAAGAACGTTTACAAAGAAAAATAAATTGAGAGACAAATATAGTAGTCACGCAAAGCTGAAAAAGGGGTTTTTAATTTTCATTTGTATATATCATAATTAGTTATAGAATTAATATATGAATTAAGTAGTTATTTTAATTTATAGCTTTATTTATAGTTGTTTTTATTAAACTTTAGTGAACTTATACTGCTGGTTAAATTTCTATTAATATATTGTTAATAATCACTTTCTATCTCGGATATATGAAGTGTGGGTCGTTGCGACGACCGAATGAAATTTATATTTTGATATGTTTAATAAAAATCACAAAAAAAGCAGATTTGGGAAGCAGCAAAATGAAAATAGGGATCTTAATTCGCCATCGGATACTAATGATGGGGCTCATGAGCCTGATTGGTATTGTTCTTTTTTTATGCTTCAGTTTTGGTCATCCAGAATTATAGAGAAGCAAGTGAATATAAGCGAAATTTTGGGTGAGGAATTGTCTCTCATTGGTGAGACAAGGTTAATCAACAAAGACTTAATTCTGGCTGCTATGGACTCCATCATTGATAAGGATGAGAAGAAGATTCAGGCCGAGCGGCAGAAAGTTATCGATGATTCCGTCGCCGCAATTATAGCAAATTGCGCTCAGCTGCAGATGATCTCGACCTTTCCAAAGGTGGCGCTTCGTTTAAAGGCCAGTTCGAGGATGTCGTCAGAGCCATATCAGTCGACTTGAAAAAAGCGATTGAGGGGGATGGGTCTGATAAGGATTTTGCAAAACTGGATGATGTTATCGATTCAAGCGGAGAGGCGGTCGCCGGTTTTTTGGATCAACTAAATATTGCAGCACAAAAAAGGCAGATACTTGCCTTAGCGGACGTGGAATCCACGATGCACTTTGCTAGTCGCGTAAGTATGGGGTTATTTTTATTCTCTCTCTTGCTCATGCTACCATTATTGTACGTTACTGGAAAATATATCACTGACAGGTTAGCTGGGCTTACCTGGGCAATGGCTCATTTGGCAGACCGTGATCTTTCCACTGACATCCCCTTTACCGATAGTCGAGATGAGATTGGGGATATGGCGCGGTCTCTTATTGTTTTCAAAGACACTATGGTCAAGGAGAAGGGCTTAACAATATCTCAGGAAAAAGAATCCAGAGCTCGTAGTGAGCGCAACAGGGTGATTTCAGAGCAGATATTACAATTTGAGGAAAAAATTAATAAAACGATTGGCATCTTCAGCACGTCGACAAGCCAGTTGGATCAAAATTCTCAAACGATGGCTGCCACAGCTGAGCGAGCGGCAAACCAGGTTGAAGCAGTCGCTGGGGCATCGTCCGACACGGAACGTAATGTAGATGCTGTGACCATTGCAACAGATAGGCTTTCAAGTACGGTTTCTTCAATTTTAGAGCAAGTTCAGGGGTCAACGACGATCACGCAGAACGCTGTAGATCACGCAAAAGAAACCGGAGATCGCATTGAAGTGTTGAACTCAGCCGCAAAAGATATCAGTGAGGTTATTGAGATCATTACGGCCATAGCTGATCAAACGAATTTACTGGCATTGAATGCGACTATTGAGTCTGCACGTGCAGGAGAATCTGGTAAAGGATTTGCCGTTGTCGCATCTGAAGTGAAAAATCTAGCTTCGCAGACGATGCAAGCAACCGAGCAAATATCTTCACAGATTTCTAGAATTCAAAAAGAGACCGTACGGTCGGTTGAATCAATAACCGGTATTCAGGGGGTTATCGACGAGCTGTCCGAGAATTCACAAGCAATGGCGAAGATGATTGAGGATCAACGCAGTGCAACAGAAGAAATATCTCTTCGTGCTAGCAGCGCGGCGGAGGGTACTAAACGGGCTGGTGAACATATTTCGGGCTTGCAACTGGTTGCCAGTGAAGTAGGTGATACCTCACGGTTGGTCAAAACAGCCGTGCAAGAGCTCACGGAACAATCTCGCACCATGCAAGAGAGCATCACGGGTTTCTTGGATACCGTCCAAGTGAACTCAGCGAAATAGCGCTGGTTACCTCAAATACTGGTTTTGATATTCTGAGCACGGGTTTTCGCGTGCTTGGGAAGCAAAGGCAGCTATCTGGCGCTCGCTGGGGCGCGTCAAACAGCCGTTTTTACCCTGCTTGCGCGAGTTCCATTTTCTTTTGACGGCGGCGTTGCACGCTGGAGGGAATGTGTAGGGCTTCGCGATATTTGGCGACGGTCCGCCTTGCTATATCAACCCCGTCATCGCGCAACAAGGCGACGATTTTGTCGTCGGATAGCACTTTAGTAGCAGGTTCCGCGTCGATCAATTGCTTGATCTTGTAGCGCACGCTTTCCGACGAATAAGCTTCACCATTTTCCGAAGAGGCGATCGCGGAGGTGAAGAAATATTTCAATTCAAAGACGCCGCGCGGTGTGCCGATATATTTGTTTGAGGTCACGCGAGAGACGGTGCTTTCGTGCATCTCGATGGCTTCGGCAACGGTTTTGAGGTTAAGGGGGCGCAAATGTTCGATGCCGTGAACAAAGAACGCATCTTGCTGGCGCACGACTTCTTGAGCGACTTTCAAGATGGTGCGGGCGCGTTGATCAAGGCTTTTTGTGAGCCAGTTGGCGGTATTTAGACATTCGGACAAATATGTCTTGTCATCGGAGGAGCGAGCGCCCTTTGAGACCGTCGTATAATAGGTGCGATTGACCAATATGCGTGGCAGAGTTTCCGAGTTCAATTCCACATGCCAGCCGCCATTGCTGATCTGGCGCACAAACACATCTGGCACAACCGGTTGCACCATCGCTTGATCAAATTCATGTCCAGGTTTTGGATTGAGCTGGCGAATATGGGCGATCATTTCACCTAATTCGTCCATATCGACGCCAACAGCGCGTTTCAATTCATTGATTTTGTGGGTGCCCAACAGCTCAAGATGATCGCATAATGTCTGCATTAACGGCGTTAAATCGCCTTGATCATAAAGCTGAATGGCCAGGCATTCGCCGATATCGCGGGCAAACACTCCGCTTGGCTCCAGAGTCTGCATGACATGCAAGGTGCGTTCAACAACCTCTAACGAGGTGCCTAACTGGTCAGCCAACTCCAACAGGTCCCCGCGCAGATAGCCCGCATCATCAATCATATCGATCAGGTATTGGCCGATGATCAGTTGCACAGGGTCTTGAATGGTCAGATGCAATTGTCTGATGAGATGGTCGCGCAGCGAAATCGTCTCGGCAACATAAGCCTCAAGATTATTGTCGCCGCTGTCAAACCCGCGCCCGCCACCAGAGCCAAGCTGTTGCCAACCGCTATCAAGTCCGGCAGATGGCGCCAGAGCCCCTGCATCAGGGTAGACATCATCAAAATTACTATCAAGATCGGAGACGCGTTCTTGCTGGCCGCTTTCACTGGCAAGATCGCTGAAACTGTCTGTTTGATCGCTGGACGTTTCGGGTTTATCACCATCTTGCGAGATCCCGTCTTGTTTCTCCTGGTCTTTGACGCTGATGTCACCAGGGCGATCGTCTTGCGGCTCCACGGGAGCGCCTTCGTCTTGCTCTTTGCGCTCCAGCAGGGGATTGCGCTCAAGTTCGGCGTCGACAAATTCGTTAAGCTCAAGATTGGATAGTTGCAACAGCTTGATCGCTTGTTGCAGCTGTGGCGTCATCACCAGCGACTGGCTTTGCCGAAATTCAAGTTTTACAGACAGTGCCATTATTTTTGCCTATCCCTGAGCGAATTGCGCCTTTGTAATAATCTTGGCCCTTACTCTTTTGGAGTGAACCAGGATCAGGTCGCCTTATAATTATATCTTATACCAGCCTTAGAAATAAATCATCTATTCTAGAGGTTGTTACAGTTTTGCTTATAAACCCAAATCCTCAACAACATCTGACCATCGAGCTGGACAAAACTGTTGAAGTGATCGGGAAAACGGCCTTAAAGCGCACAAAAAAGGGAATTATCGGTAATGTATGGGGAGTTTACGAGTTTGCAAAAGGGTTACTAAAGAATGAAATCTTCGCCAAGATAGACGCGCCGTACTTCTTCATTATGGGCGATTTCATAAGGCGTACCTTGTGTGAGCACCTGCCCCTCGGCGATGATATAGGTGCGATCAGTAATCGACAGGGTTTCGCGGGCACTGTGATCTGTGATCAGCACGCCAATACCACGCTGGGTCAAATGGCGCACCAGAACGCGAATATCATTGATGGCGATGGGATCAACACCGGCGAATGGCTCATCAAGCAGCACGAAAGAGGGGCGGCTGGCCAGTGCTCGCGCAATCTCCAGGCGGCGACGCTCTCCCCCCGACAGGGAAATGGCCTTTGATTTGCGCAAATGGGTGATGTGGAATTCTTCGAGCAAGGCGTCAAGCTGTCCCCGGCGGCGTTTTTTGTCGGGTTCGACAAGTTCGAGCACGGCACTGATATTTTTTTCAACGCTGAGGCCGCGAAAAATAGATTCTTGTTGCGGCAGATAGCCAACGCCAAGACGGGCACGGCGATACATGGGCAAGCGCGTCACATCATGCCCATCGATCTGAATTTGCCCTTTATCTGGAGCAACTAGACCAGTGATCATGTAAAAGACGGTGGTTTTGCCGGCGCCGTTTGGGCCAAGCAGGCCAACGGATTCGCCGCGACCAACAGATAAGGATGCGCCGCGCACCACAGGGCGGCCTTTGTAGGATTTCCACACGGAATGGACGGTCAACCAGCCCTCTCCGGCAATGGGTTCGGGCTGTTGACGAACTGGCACAAGGGCGGACGACTGGGCGGACGCGTCCGAACCGTTACCACCCGCTTGGGATGTTTTTTTTCCAAATGACAATATCTTCAGCACGATAATCGCATATCCTGTGTGAGCTCAGTCCACGTCATTGTCGCACAGACGGAGCCAAAATCAAATTTTGAGGCTCTGACCTCGTCTTATTGTTTCCCAGATGAGATGTCTTTTTGCCAGGGAAGAGGAGGTTTGTTGGTCGGTAAGGTGTTTTTCGGCGGCTTGGTCTTTTTTGCCTTGTTTTTTGCCGCCGCTTTTTTTGCTTTGACTTTGCCAGGAAAGAATACACCAGAGATGCGGGGCCGCTTGCCTTTTTTGCCACTGCTTGTGGTACTGGTTGTGCGGAATTTTGAACGACCGGTATTGAGGTCAATGATCAGCGTGTCGCCGCGCATGACATTGCCGCTTTGTGAAAGTATGACATTGCCGCCGATGGTGACAATTTTTGCCAGAACATCAAATTTGGCCCAGTCGGCGGTGGCAGATTGATTGTCCGGTGTGGTGATCGCCACCTTGCCGGTCGCATCAATACGCTTGATGCCCGCGGCTTCAGATTTTTTCTTCTTGCCGCCAGCGCCCCCGGAATAGGTCACTTTGAGCTTTTTGGAGATCAGTTGAAACTTGCCTTGAACGACTTTGACATTCCCAGTGAAAATGGCGACTTTCTTGTCGTCGAGGACTTCAAGGGCATCGGCTTCGATCTTGATGGGGTCATTATTATTCTTATTGGAAAAACCGCCAAAGCTTTCGGCAATGGATTGTGCTTGAACTGCGTTCAGGTGCGAAAAAGACAAGAATATAAACAAGGCAAATAGCGGCCGAGCAAGCCAGCTTGCCGCAAAGAGAGATCCCGCCTCGTGCCCGCCAAAGCTTGTAGCAATGGATCGTATTAGGTGTTTCATGCGCATTTGATAGCCTGTCTTGTAGGACGTTTATTCATCATCTCTTGTCTCTATGGTCCAAACAAGGGCCTATTTTGTCAGTGGTTTGTTTTTTCGTAGTGTGACTTTGACGCGGCCGTTGAACAAGACACTTTTTCGTGCACTCGACAGGGTCATGGTCGCGGCCTCAATGGTGTTCTCATTTAAGGTCATGTGTACTGGTTGAGAGGTGGTGATCGTCTGCGTTTTCATATCGATATCAGCGCTATTCATTCGCACTTTCATGCCCTGATTGGAGGTGATGAGAATATTACCTTGCAGGGTCATTTTCTCACTTTTTGTATTATAATTGCCCTTGTTGGCGATCATTTTGATCCATTTTTTGTCTGGCTGTTCGAGGAATCCTGATATTTTATGCAGTGCCAACAGATGTGTTTTGGTGATCTGCTGCAGGGCATATTCCGCTTCGACTGTATAGCGGCCAAGCTTGTCGTTACCTCCAGAATAGCGCGGATTGATCATTTTGAGGCCTTCACTCGACAGATCAATCCCCTCGATACTGACCGGAAGGTCCACTGAAGCGAGGCGGGAGCCATTGGGGACAAAATATAGCCCCAAAATACCCAGAGATAGCAAAGGCAGCAAAAATTTCAGCGCTTTGGCCGCATAAGTGTGGCGCTTGGCTTTACCAAAGGCTTTTCGCTGATCTTCTTTGGACAAAATAGTTGGAAGATCAGCAAGATCGGCAGACTGAAATTGTGGAGCGGTGCTATACATAATATTGGGTCTGTTGGTTCCTTTGAAGGGGTACGTATTTTTAACCAATCAATACGGTTAGAATTCGGCACGTCTTTATGTTTGGCAGCCCGAACATGTGCTTCCGCCCAAACGCGCCCATTTACCTAAACCTTCCTCATGAATGTGAGAAAATATCTGTCTCAGGCCATCCTTCCAGATCGAGCAAGGCTCTGGTGGGGAGAAAATCGAAACAGCTGGCAGCCAGTTGAGTGCGGTTTTCGCGGGCCAGCCGAATTTCAAGTTCATCGCGTAACTTGTGCAGATACAAGACGTCAGAGGCCGCATATTTCATCTGGTCTTCGCTAAGATTGTCGGCGCCCCAGTCAGAACTTTGCTGTTGTTTGGAAATTTCGACACCTGCGAGTTCGCGGCACAGATCTTTAAGACCATGATAGGAGGTATAGGTGCGGGTCAGTTTGGACGCGATCTTCGTGCAATAGACCGGTGTGGTCATGACGCCGAGGTGATGGTACAGCGTGGCGATATCAAAGCGTGCAAAATGAAATATCTTGGAGACGTTTGTATCCGCCAGCAATGCTTTAAGATTAGGGGCGTCATACTCGCCTGCAGCAAGCTGCACAAGATGGGCGTTGCCATCCCCAGATGACAGCTGCACCAGGCATAAGCGATCCCGCAGGGGGTTGAGGCCAAGTGTTTCCGTATCAATGGCTACCGAGGAACCAAAATCGACCCCGTCCGGCAGATCACCCTTGTGTAGTTCAATCGTCATGGTTTTTGATCCCCTGATTTCAACATCTGTTATAGGGCCTCTTATGCCACGATCTTCATGAAGGGGACAAGTGATCATGCAGTCGTTTGCCCATCCGCCGCGCAATTACATTGGTCGCAAGGGCTAAAAGCTGTCTTTGCGATTTTAAGAGTTTGTTAACTATAGGACTTGTTCATTTTTTATTAACCTTATTTGCTAGGTGAATATTAGCCAGTTTACCATAGTTTTTATCTTGTGTGACGGCGGTGGTTTTGTATTTTCTGTCATATAAATTAAGAACCTTTGGGGCTTAGGGCACATAAAAAACAAGCTTGAGTGATCTGCGGGTTTATTGGGGCTAGTGGTTTAAATTAGGAAATGTTATGCGTAAAAATTTTGCACTTTTAGGTGCCACACTCGTGGTGTGTCTTGTGGTCAGGCCCGCGATGGCGGAAGAGACTGATATCGACCAATCATACAAGCTGGCTGCTTTGGCGGATCAAAAAATCGATACTATGGCGGCGTCTGAACCATCGGCAGCAAAAATGGTAAAGTCCGCTGCGCGACCGGTAAAAATCGTTAAAAAGAAACCAGTTAAAAAGAGAATTCCAGAACGCTTGGTCGCCAAGATCAATTTGAGTTCGCAGACCATGAAGGTGCTGGTGGACGGCAAGGTTAAACATCATTGGAAAATTTCCAGTGGTGCCAAGGGCTTTCATACGCCAACCGGATCGTACAAGCCATATTATATGAATTCGATGCATTATTCGAAGAAATATGATAATGCGCCCATGCCTCATTCGGTGTTTTACAGTGGTGGGTTTGCCGTTCATGCGACAAATTCGGTCAAGCGGCTTGGAAGCCCTGCCTCTCATGGATGCACAAGACTATCACCAGGTAACGCGAAAAAGTTTTTCAATCTGGTCCGAAAATACAAAAAAGCGGGAACCCGTATCAAGATTTCCGGCTCGACACCCAAGTCTCGCGGCTTCAAAAAGCGCTATGCACGAGCATCACGCCCACGCCGCACCAGTTGGGACAATTACACGGGATATGCCGGAAACTATGTTAGCTATAGCGCTCGCCGCCGTCCCGCTGCCAATACGCGTCGTATCAGAATTGGCCGCCCGGTAAAACGCGTGAGACGTACGTCACATGGCCAGATCTTTAGCTGGCAATACTAATACTGCCAAATACTAATCCTTGGTGTCACTAACCATCTGGATACACTGAAAAGTCAGGACGCGGAGAGCCCCGCGTCCTGATTTTTTGTGCCCGTTGGCCTGGCGTTTCTCCGGTAGCCAAGATGGCCGGACACCGAGCCAAATAACCTATTCCTGGCCTTAGACGACCCCATATGCCAGCATGGCATTCGCGACCTTGACAAAGCCGGCAATATTGCTGCCTCGGATATAGTCGATGTGATCTGTACCAGCTAATCCACCATGCTCCAGACAGCGATCGTGAATGCCGCGCATCACAGTCTTTAAATGTTCTTGAAGTTCATCTTCACTCCATGAGAGCCGAGCCGAATTCTGACTCATCTCAAAGCCTGAAAGCGCAACACCTCCGGCATTTGCGGCTTTTCCGGGGGCGTAAAGTATTCGAGCGCCTCTGAAAAAGTGAATGCCGTCAAGGTTGGTCGGCATATTTGCGCCCTCCGCAACAGCAATGCAGCCGTTCTGGACCAGGCGGCGTGCGTCCGTGCCATTGATTTCATTCTCGGTTGCGCATGGAAAAGCCATGTCACATGGTACTGACCATGGTCGCTGACCTTCGTAAAATGTTGCCCCTGGAAACCTATCGGCATATTCGGAAATACGCCCATGGTTTCGGGTCTTGTGTTCCTTTGTCCAATGTAATTTTTCCTCATCGATACCGTCGGGGTCATGAATAAAACCCAGAGAATCAGACAAGGTTACAGCCTTGCCGCCGAGTTGTGTGATTTTCTCGACAGCATGAGTGGCGACATTGCCGGAACCAGATACAACGCAAACCTTGCCGTCGATCGCGTTGCCGACACGACTAAGCATATTTTGAGCAAAATAGACGGCTCCGTAGCCCGTCGCTTCAGTCCGGACCAGACTGCCGCCATATTCGAGGCCCTTGCCTGTCAAGACGCCGGTAAAGCGGTTTGTAATTCGCTTGTGCTGACCGAACATATAGCCGATTTCCCGCGCGCCAACCCCGATATCTCCGGCGGGAATATCGATATTTTCGCCAACATGGCGATATAGCTCAGTCATAAATGACTGGCAGAACCGCATCACTTCGTGGTCGGATTTGCCCTTTGGATTGAAATTGGAGCCGCCCTTGGCCCCACCCATCGGGAGACCGGTAAGGCTGTTCTTGAATGTCTGTTCGAAAGCCAGGAATTTCAAGATGCTCTCTGTCACACCGGGATGAAACCGAATACCACCTTTGTAGGGGCCGATTGCATTGCTATTCTGGACCCTCCAGCCGCGCTGAACGCGAATGTTATTATTGTCGTCTTCCCAACATACACGGAAACTAACGACGCGATCCGGCTCGGCAATACGCCTTAGAATTTGATACTCGTGATATTCTTTTTTATGTATTATGTAGTCGAAAATATCCTCTGCGACTTCACGAACCGCTTGTAAAAATTCCGGTTGGCCAGGGTTTCGTTTCCCGACGCCTTCCATAAATCCCTCGAAATCAACATGATTTGATACAGACACGTGAAGTCTCCTTTTGACATAAGCCCCCCTCAAATATGACCCCTAATAAAACAACATGCGGTTCACTCGCTCTACAGATAGTCAAGTCCGACAAACTCTTTGGCACAAGCTCATATTGTTCCAAAGAGGCTGCCGGTCTCTTTGCGATAAATACAACATGAAAGCGTCAAGAAAGCGGCTTATGAAATGCCCAGTGATCTTGAAGAATATCACTGTGGCGGGTATGAATTCAGGAATGCCAAATGATTTATTCCAGGAGCATGACCGTGTCCCCAGCAACCGACGAAAAATACGAGGTCTGCATAGCGCAAAGACAAAATCTCGATCAGATCATTGCCCTATTGTCAGATGATCCATTGGGCCGCGTGCGCGAGCAATCAATGGCCTCGACCCGATCCGATTATGAAGCTGCCTTTGTTGATATAGAACAATCAAGCGATAATTCTATTTTAGTTATCAAGCTGGCAGATGCTGTGATTGGCTGCGCGCAAATCACTATTATTCCCAATCTCACTTTCACAGGCGCGAAACGTTGTCAGATCGAGGGCGTGCGCGTGTCAAAGGAGTATCAGGGGCGAGGGCTTGGCAAGCTGATGATCGATTATGCGATTGATCAGGCAAAAAGTAGGGGGTGCAAAATCGTGCAGCTCACCAGTAACAACACGCGCACGGGCGCGCTTGAATTTTACGAGAAACTGGGCTTTGAAGCCTCTCATACAGGTTTTAAATTATACCTTTGAGCGCGGTGATTTTTTATCTTACGGCTGTTCTTTGTTGCGCTTTGGCCTGCATCTATCGTTGTCCTGGCGCTTCACTGTTTGAGGACATTGGAGCGGCCTGCTCGGCGCTCGCCCAGTCGGGCTCTGATGGGGTTGGTGTTCTAGATCTCTTCTGCAAGGCGGGCCAGCCGAATTTACCCTCTCCCATAAACATCATAAAAGAACCAGCTGGTGATGCAAATGCTGGCGATGATGACGGTGTTTCTTACAATTGCTTGGGGTAGGTGGCGCGCGATATAGGCGCTAATGGAACCGCCTGTGACGGTGCCTGCCAGAACGGCGAGGCCCGGTTGCCAGGCGATGGCGTCCTCCATGATGAAATACACCACAGCAATGCTGGAAACACAGCTGGAAATCACCAGCTTGAGACCGGCCATCGTGCGAATATCGCTCATGCCCGACAGTGCCAGATAAGACAGGCCGATGATCCCGAAACCCGCATTAAAGAACCCACCATAAATACAGATGATCAGCAACAGGGCCGAAAGAGACAAGGTGCCGACAATCGAAGCGTGGCGATGATGTTTGGTGCGATCTTTTATCCATTGATTGATTTTTTTGCCAAAGATAAAGAGCAGGGTGGCAAATAGCAAAAGCCAGGGAACGATTTCAACGAACCGGGCTGGGGGCGTGCGTAATAAAAGCCAGGCGCCGATCATGCCGCCGATGAAAGCGGTGATCACTGTCAGGGGCAGGTTATTTTTGGCTTTCATCATCTCTCGGCGCAAGACCCAAGCCCCGGCCATGTAGCCCGGCATGGATGCAAACGTGTTGGTGGCATTGGCGCTGATGGCTGGAACGCCCGCCATCAACAAAGCGGGAAAGGTGATGAAACTGCCGCCTCCAGCAATCGAGTTCAGTGCCCCACCGAAAAATCCAGCGATGAACAAAAGAGCAGTTTCCATAAGCATGTTTATTCCAGCCTTTTGTTGGCAATTAGTGCCTGTTGGCAGTTGCCCTTGCCGGGCGGGCAGCTTTTCAGCTGGCAACAGGGGATGATCCCCTGTGCCCCAATTTGGTTAAGGGGGTTGGGGATTGATCCCCAACGTAATCCGCTAGGATGCCCACCCTTTGAGGGCAAAGCCACGTTGGGGATTTTATAGTCGCTCAACGAAAAAGCGGTCATCCCGAAATTCGAGATGACCGCTTCAATGCTTAACTTATTGAAGAGAGTGTCTCTTCAATAATAGGACTAGTCATCGCTGCCCTGTTCGATCTCTTTGCCGGTTTCCTGATCGACGACTTTCATCGAGAGGCGCACCTTGCCGCGATCATCAAAGCCCATCAGTTTAACATAGATCTCGTCGCCTTCATTGACCACATCCGTGACCTTGTTGACGCGTTGATCGGCCATTTGCGAGATATGCACGAGGCCGTCTTTGGGACCAAAGAAGTTCACAAAAGCTCCAAAGTCGACGACTTTGACGACTTTACCTTTGTAGATTTTGCCTTCTTCAGCTTCGGCGCAAATGCCGTTGATGGCAGCGATGGCTGCTTCAATGCTTTTGCTATCGGAAGAGGCGACTTTGACCGTACCATCGTCGGTAACATTGATCTTGGCACCGGTTTCTTCGCAAATGCCGCGAATAACATTGCCGCCGGGTCCGATAAGGTCGCGGATCTTGTTGACGGGAATAGTCATCACTTCGATACGTGGAGCGTGCTCACCAACATGATCACGAGATCCGTGCAAAGCTTTGTCCATTTCACCAAGGATATGTTCGCGGCCGCCTTTGGCTTGTGCCAGGGCAACCTTCATGATCTCTTCGTTGATACCAGCGATTTTGATGTCCATCTGCAGGGAGGTGATACCACGTTCGGTACCAGCGACCTTGAAGTCCATATCGCCGAGATGATCTTCGTCACCAAGGATATCGGACAGAACAACATAGTCGTCGCCTTCCATGATCAGGCCCATGGCGATCCCGGCGACCGGGCGCTCGAGCGGGACACCTGCATCCATAAGGGCAAGAGATGTACCACAAACGGTTGCCATTGAAGAGGAGCCGTTACTTTCAGTGATCTCGGAGACAACCCGCATCGTGTAAGGGAAATCTTCTTTCTTTGGCAGCAATGGGTGAATAGCACGCCAAGCAAGCTTACCATGACCGATTTCGCGGCGGCCAGGAGTACCAAAGCGGCGCGCTTCACCAACCGAATAGGGAGGGAAGTTGTAATGCAACATGAAATTGTTGCGATAGCTGCCTTCCAGCGCGTCAATGATCTGCTCGTCTTCACCGGTGCCTAGTGTGGTGACGACAAGGGCTTGTGTTTCGCCGCGTGTAAACAGGGCTGAACCATGAGTGCGCTCAAGGACGCCAACTTCTGCAACAATGGGGCGAACGGTTGTCAGGTCACGGCCATCAATGCGTTTTTGGTTTTGATGAGATCGCCGCGAACGACTTTCTTTTCAAGTGATTTGAAGGTATCGCCGAGTAATACTGACTCGGTGCCATCGTCTTTTTCGGGCATCAGCTCATCAAAGACTTTTTTCTTCAGCTCGGAGATGAGATTCTGGCGCTTGGTTTTCTCGGTGATCGCATAGGCTTCACGCAGACCAGCTTCGGCCATTTGTGCCACTTTGTCGGTGTAAGCGCTGTTGTCGATTTCTTTAAGATCCCAAGGTTCCTTGGCAGCTTTTTCCGCCAGGCGGATGATCATGTCGATGACAGGTTTTGATTCTTCGTGGCCAAACATGACCGCGCCGAGCATCACTTCTTCGGAAAGTTCCTGTGCTTCTGATTCCACCATCAAAACGGCGTCTTGAGTACCAGCAACCACGAGATCGAGATCACTTGCATCCATGTCTTCGCCGAGCAATGGGTTCAGGCTGTATTTGCCATCGGTATATCCAACGCGTGCACCAGCAATAGGGCCCATGAAGGGAACGCCAGACAGTGTCAGTGCGGCCGACGTTGCCACTAGCGCGACGATATCTGGATCATTTTCCAGATCGTGCGACAGCACGGTGATGATGATCTGGGTTTCGTTTTTGAAACTGGCAGGGAATAGGGGGCGGATTGGACGGTCAATCAGGCGGCAGGTGAGGGTTTCTTTTTCACCGGGGCGGCCTTCGCGCTTGAAAAATCCACCTGGGATTTTACCGGCAGCAAATGTTTTTTCCTGATAATGAACGGTGAGGGGGAAGAAATCCATACCGGGGCGTACTGATTTTTCAGATACGGTACAGGCAAGGACAGTGGTGTCACCATATTTGGCGAGGACAGAGCCGTGAGCCTGACGCGCGATGCGGCCGGTTTCGAGGGAAAGGGTGCGTCCACCCCATTCGATTTCTTCTTTGTGTATTTCAAACATATCGTTTTCTTTCGGTCTTTATAATTGCTCGGGCCTCCTGGCCAAATGAGCACGGTCTAGCTTACGGATATTTTCTTTTGGTCGTTTGATGTCTCCCCACCCTGAAGTTTAAATAAGCCGGGCGGTGAAACATCTTGATGTAGGGTGCGTTAGCCAAGCGTCACACACCATTGAAAGCAGGGAAGGCGCGTTAAGCTTTGCTAACACACCTTGTAAATTCCCATTATTCTTTTGAGTTAGCGGCGCAGACCCAGACGTTTGATCAAGCCTTCATAGCGTGAAACATCTTTGCCTTTGACATAGTCAAGCAGGCGGCGGCGTGTGCTCACCATTTTCAACAGGCCGCGACGGGAATGATTGTCTTTCTTGTGGCCTTTGAAATGTTCTGTGAGGTTGACAATCCGCTCGGTGAGAACGGCAACTTGCACTTCGGGTGATCCTGTGTCGCCATCTTTGATGCCATATTCTTTCATCAATTCGGCTTTTCGTTCAGCAGTTATCGACATCGAAACTCCTTTTAAAATCTAATGAGGGAGGGCCTATAAATTAAAAACCCTGGTTGGCTTCAACTCCCCGCGCTCGACAGTGCCGACTGCAATGAGTTCGCCTTGCAAGGTTGCATAGACTTCTCCGGTTATGATGGGGGCATTTGCACCGCGTAGCAGCACCGATTGCCCCTGTTTCAATCGAAAGGCTTCATTTGCGTTTATGGCCAGCTCCGGGATGTCGTCCAGGGCGGTCTCCACGCAAAGCAATGTTGCAAGTAATACCTCTCGATCCGCGGCACTATGGCTTAACTCACGTAGTTTATCCAGTGAAATCGACATGTCCTCGCCGAACTTGCCAACGCGGGTGCGGCGCAGTTCAACGACATGGCCAAAGCAGCCCAGTTTTTGTCCTAGATCGCGGGCAATAGCGCGTACATACGTGCCTTTTCCGCAATCGACCTGAAATTCACAATGATCGTCATCTGGCTGCATGGTGATCGACAAATCGTCGATACGCACAAGGCGTGAGGGCATGATCACATCCTCGCCTCGACGCGCCAGCTTATAGGCGCGCTCGCCCTTGATGTGAATGGCTGAAAAAGCAGGCGGTGTTTGCTCTATTTCGCCGATAAAACCGCTCAGCAGTGCCTCGATATCGGTTTTGGCAGGGCGCTGATCGCTCGACTTGATGACCTCGCCCTGCGCGTCATCGGTATTGGTCTGCTGCCCCCAGCGCACCATGAAGCGATAGCTCTTTTCGCCATCCATCACATAGGGCATGGTTTTGGTCGCCTCGCCAAACGCTACAGGCAGCACCCCGGTGGCCAGCGGATCA
The DNA here is from genome assembly GCA_024280895.1 of Alphaproteobacteria bacterium. Lineage (GTDB taxonomy): Bacteria > Pseudomonadota > Alphaproteobacteria > Rhizobiales > JAKIUO01 > JAKIUO01. The sequence continues at coordinate 134,291 of JAJRPI010000056.1, forward strand.
AGAGTGCCAGCATGGCCAGCCTTTTGCGCATCAAACACACGCTTCAATACATTAACGGCGCTGGTGGAGGTAATTTCGAGGGGTTTATCGAGAACCAGCCAGCCATGCACCGGCCGCCCCCGCTTGCGCCTTGCCATGTTTTTTGTGTCTTTGTTCTATGATAGGGTGCCGAATGGCAGGAATGACGGGATTATGGGGTTCTGGGCGATCTGTCAATAGGGGATTTGTTAGCTGGTTTGTATTGGGGCGGGTTTTCAGTTTTCATAATCGGGCGAGGTCATGATATTTGTTCGCTATCTGCACAGGATTTGCTGAATAGTGACATATGCTCTGCAAAACCGGGATCTAGAATAATGGTCATAGCGAAAGAGCGCTCGGACCATCTTCATGAATAGAGGGGGTAAGCCTTGACAGGTACGAGCATATTAAACAGGAGACGGTCGTGACAAAAGCCCTAAAGATGACAGTAAAGATTGTAGCAGCGGTTATCGTATTGATTTTACTGGCTGGAATTTACAGGTTCAACTTCACAAATGATGATCTATATGTGCAAAATGCGCAGGGAATGTGGGTGAAAATGGATGAGGCAAAATCAGGAAAACCCGCCAAGGATAGCCGGTAGGATTGGGGCCTGTCCGTTTTTTTGGCATCGCATGGGAACGAAGAGCTTGTCTCCTCATCCTGTTGAATCGAGGTGTGGGGATCAGCTCCTGCCGTCATGCGTGCAGATGCCAGCCTTGCAAAGAATAAATGGCCAGCGAGGATATTTTCTTTTTTATCGTGCGGGGATCTCAATCCAGATCCTGCGCGACCTTGGGAGTGTCCAGCAGGTCGGTGATTTTTTCATATTCGTCATAGGAGACGTCGAGTTTGAATTTCAGCTCGGGCATATATTTGAGCGTTACCTTGTGGGCCAGCTCGCCGCGTATATAGCGGCAATGCCGGTTAAGGGCTTTGACGACCTCATCCCTGTTTTCACCGCCAAGCGGGGCAACAAAGGCTGTGACCTGGCGCAAATCAGGGGAGGTACGAACCTCTGAAACAGTGAGATTGACGCCAGACAGCACCTCATCATTGATCTCAATGCGCAATAGCAGTTCGGCCAGCGAATGGCGCAGGCTTTCTCCCACCCGCAGCTGGCGCTGGCTAGGGCCAACGCCATCGCGTCTATGGTTCTTTTTGCGCTCGGACATAAGAAAACTCCCTTGCACCGGACCTTAAAGCAGGTCGTCAGCAGCTAGAGGCTCCGATCAATCATTTCGACGGTGAAAGCCTCAATGACATCGCCGGGGCGCATGTCCTGATAGTTTTCAAAGGCCATGCCACATTCCTGGCCGCCTGCTACTTCCTTGACTTCATCCTTGAAGCGCTTGAGCGTTGATAGCTCGCCTTCGTGGATCACCACATTGTCTCTGATGAGGCGCACACCGGCTCCACGTTCCATTTTGCCATCTGTGACCCGGCAACCAGCGATTTTACCGACCTTGGTAATATTGAAGATCTCCAGGATCTCGGCATTGCCGATAAAGGTTTCGCGTCTTTCTGGTTTCAAGAGGCCGGACATGGCGGCTTTGACGTCATCAACGAGGTCATAGATCACAGAGTAATAGCGGATCTCGATACCTTCTGCGCTGGACAATAGCTTGGCCTGGCTGTTGGCGCGAACATTAAAGCCGACAATGATCGCGTTGGAGGCGGAGGCGAGCGTAATGTCGCTCTCATTGATGCCACCAACGGCTGAATGAACAATATTGGCGGTCACTTCATCTGTGCCAAGTTTATCAAGAGCGCCTTGAATAGCTTCGATAGAGCCCTGGACGTCGCCTTTGACGATGATCTTGAATTCTGATTTTTCAGCGTCGTTCAACTGCTCCATCATTTGCTCGAGAGATGTGCGGGCACCAGAGCCAGCACCGATCATATCGCGGCGTTTGCGTTCGCGATATTCGGTAATTTCACGGGCTCGTTGCTCATTTTCCACGACAGCAAACTGGTCCCCTGCATTGGGGGCGCTATTGAGGCCGAGCACTTCCACCGGCAAGGAGGGGCCAGCTTCCGCGATATGGTCGCCTTGATCATTGACAAGGGCGCGGGCACGGCCCCAGCTTGGACCTGCAACAACAATATTGCCGACTTTAAGAGTGCCTCGTTGCACCAGCAAAGTGGCAACAGAACCGCGGCCACGTTCGAGTTGGGCCTCAATAACAAACCCTTCGGCCTTGCGTTCTGGATTGGCTTTGAGTTCAAGGATTTCCGCCTGGTTCAAGATGGCTTCAAGCAGGCCATCGAGATTGGTTTGTTTGATCGCCGATACCTCGACTTCGAGCACGTCCCCGCCCATGCTTTCAACAACGATCTCGTGTTGCAGCAAGTCGGTGCGGACCCGGTTAGGATCAGCTTCGGGCAAATCAATTTTATTGATCGCCACAATGATTGGTACTTCGGCGGCCTTGGCGTGATTGATCGCTTCAATGGTCTGGGGCATGACGCCATCATTGGCAGCCACCACCAGCACGACAATATCGGTCACTTTGGCACCGCGAGCACGCATTTCAGTAAAGGCAGCATGGCCTGGGGTATCGATAAAGGTAATTTTGCCTTTATCTCCCTTGTCGACCTGATAGGCACCAATATGCTGGGTAATACCGCCAGCTTCTCCCGAAACCACATTGGCCTCGCGAATAGCATCAAGCAGGGAGGTTTTACCGTGGTCCACATGGCCCATGATTGTCACAACAGGGGCGCGATGGAGCAGATCTTGGAGATCGTCTTCTACGCCAATAAATCCTTCTTCAACATCGGATTCTGAAACCCTTTTGACCGTATGGCCAAATTCTTCGGCGATCAGCTCGGCCGTATCAGTGTCGATGACATCGGCGGCCGCCTGCATTTGGCCTTGTTTCATCAAGAATTTGATGACATCGACCGAGCGTTCGGTCATGCGGTTGGCAAGTTCTTGAATAGTGATGGTATCTGGCAGGATCACCTCGCGGGAGATTTTCTCTGCCGGGCCACTTGATGCAGCTGCGCGTCTTTGTTTTTGTTGGCGGCGCTTCAAGGAGGCAAGCGATCTCTGACGACCACCCTCATCAAGGGCGTTCTGGATGGTCAGCTTGCGCGAACGTCCGCGATTGTCGGTTTTGCTTCTGCTTGGCGAGGGTGTTTCAAGTTTGGGGCGGCGGTCTCGCAGATTGTCTTTACCTTGGGGAGCCGTCTTCGCCTTAGTGTATTCACCACGTTTTTCGGCTTGGGCTTCCGCGCTCGCCTGATCAACTTTAGGAGGCCTTAGGGTCGTTGGTTTTTTAGCAACTACGCTTGGCTTGGCCGGTTCAGCTTTTTCAACCTTGGGTTTGGCGGCTTCGATTACGGCTTGTTTCTCGCGCTCGATTACGTCCAGTTTTTCCTGTTCGGCACGTGCAGCGTCATCTTTGATTTTTTGTGCCGCTTCCACAACGTCGCGTTCTCGCGCCATCTGCAGTGCGCGTGTTCTTGCATCCATTTCCGCATTGGAGAGTAGTTTGTCCGAAGCTCCGGCCGAAGATTTTCTGGGCCGGGCATTGCCTGAACCAGGCCTGCCACGTTTGGCGACAACCGGTCTGGGTGTCTCAACCTTTGGCGGTGCGCTGACGGGGGCAATCACGGGTTTTGCGACGGCAGGTGCTTTGGCACCGGGACGTGTTAGCACCCGTTTCTTTTTCTTTTCGACGACGACCGTTTTCTTGCGCCCTTGCGAGAAACTCTGTTGCACATGACCCGCATCGACCGTCTTTTCCAATTTGAGGGTCATGGTGCGAGAGCCACGAATGGTCTTGCCTTCATCAGTATCTTTATTGTCGCTCATCCAGTAATAGGCCCGCAGGCCCTCCTTATCATACATCAAATCAATTCATGACCCGCTCCTGATTGTTGCGTCGAGCCTCATATTTCAGTTTCATAACAGGCTGTTATCTTTATCGATCCCATCCTGTTGGCGCGTATTAAAAGCGCCGCATTTTTGGTGCGCAAACGTAAAGCGCTTTGCCATCTCACCTCGTTTGAGACCTATGTGTATCACATTAGATCGTCCGAGTGCCAAACTCAATTCATCACCGGTAAACAATGCACTTAGTATACCAGTGATGTTTTTATGATCAATCGGATCACCCGTTTCAGGAGTGTTCCTTGAAATGAGATCATCCTCGTCGTCTCGTTCTTCTTTGGGCGGGTCAAAATACCTGTCCAGCTTGTCAGATCCGTTGCGCGAGGCCTCCATTGCATGCAAAAGCCACTTTACGTCGCCTTTGGCAAGTGCTCTTTTGATCTTTTCATATCCCGTTATCACATGACCTGCCTTGTTGGCCAGTGAAAGGGTATGTAGAGCATCAATTCTCGTCAGCTTTTCTATCATATCAACAAGATCGTCGCTGACGAGTGCTTTTTCGCGAAACCCGCGCGCAAAACTGTTTTTCTTTATTGCCTCAGCAATAGTTGCTCGGTCCGCTTTTAGCCAAAGTCCCCGCCCGGGCAGCTTGCAACGCAGATCCGGGGTGACCATTTTTTGCGGTGATAGAACGAAACGCAAAAGCTCTTCAGCCGGCAGCTTCTCTCTGGTCAGAGCGCATTGGCGAAGGGGCGATGGTTTGTCTTTTTTGCGCCTGCTGGTCCGTATTTTGGCCTTTGTGCCTATAATAAAAGCTCCTTGTAAAATTCAATATTGAGAGATCAGGTTTTAAAGACGCTGGCTTCGGTAGGTTCCGCTGGCTTGATGACGGCAGGAGCTACCTCTTCGCTGGCTTCTTCTTCTTCAACAGGTGGGTTGATAATCGCATCAAAGTCTTCTTGCGAGATGATCTCCGCTTTTAGTCTGGCCGTCATGACCATCAGCTCTGCAGCATTGCGGTCGATTTTGAATCCATTGAAAAAGCCTTCAAAATGCTTTCTCTCGCCATCGACCTTTTCGTACCAGCCTGTGAGATCATCTGTGGCGCAATAAGCGAAGTCTTTCATGTTGAACACGTCGTTTTCACCAAGCACAATCATCATGGGCAAGGTCATGCCATCCAGGCTGCGTAATTCCACATCGACGCCCAGTTTCTTGCAGCGCTCCAGTTGATCGACTTCTTGTTGTTGCAAATAGTCTTTGGCACGGCCCTGGATTTCAGCGGCGGTATCTTCGTCAAAGCCCTCGATGGCCATAACTTCGGTCGCCTCTACATAGGCGACTTCTTCCACTGAGGTAAACCCTTCGGTGACCAGCAGCTGGGCGATGACCTCATCGACATTGAGGGTTTCCATGAAGCTGTTGGAGCGTTGTTCAAATTCGGCTTGGCGGCGCTCTGATTCTTCTTTTTCGGTGAGGATATCGATATCCCAGCCGGTCAGCTGCGAAGCCAGACGGACATTTTGGCCGCGCCGTCCAATGGCCAGAGACAATTGCTCATCAGGAACCACAACCTCGATGCGCGAGACTTCTTCATCGAGCACCACCTTGGCGACCTCTGCGGGGGCCAGGGCATTGACGATAAAGGCGGCGGCATCGGGGGACCATTGAATGATATCGATTTTTTCGCCATGCAGCTCATTGACAACCGCTTGCACACGCGATCCGCGCAGGCCCACACAGGCACCAACTGGATCGACAGAGCTGTCATTGGAGATAACGGCAATCTTGGCGCGCGATCCGGCATCCCTTGCCACTGAGCGGATTTCGACAATGCCGTCATAGATTTCGGGTACTTCTTGCGCGAACAGTTTCGCCATGAATTCTGGTTTGGTGCGCGATAGAAAAATCTGCGGGCCACGCGCTTCCTGACGCACATCATGGATATAGGCGCGGATGCGGTCGCGGATCTGGAACATTTCGCGCGGGATACTCTCATTGCGGCGCATAATCGCTTCGGCGCGACCAAGATCGACAACCACATTGCCATATTCAGCGCGTTTGACAACACCCGAAATCACTTCACCAATACGGTCTTTATAATCGTGATATTGGCGCTCGCGCTCTGCTTCGCGTACTTTTTGCACGATCACCTGTTTGGCATTTTGAGCGGACACGCGGCCATAATCAAACGGCGGCAACAGATCAATGATCTCGCCGCCGATCTCGATATCTTTTTCGAGTTCCTGGGCCTGTTTGAGGGTCATTTGCGTATGTTCGTTTTCAACTTCCTCGACGACGGTCATGACGCGGGTGAGTTCAGTTTCCCCGGTTTTGATGTCGATCTTGGCGCGGATGTCGTTTTCGCTGCCATAGCGCGACTTGGCGGCTTTTTGCACGGCTTCTTCCATCGCCTCGATGACGATCATGCGGTCGATATCCTTTTCACGGGCCACCGCGTCGGCAATCTGCAGCAATTCAAGTTTATTCGCACTAACACCGGGTTGCGCCATGGTGGCTCTCCATTTTTATGCCCTGTTGCCGAGCGGCTCGTTGAGGGCGTTATTTTATGCCCAATCGCCTTGCGGCTGCTTGAGGGCTGTTCTGAAACTATTTTGACGCGATTGACCAAAAACCGTCTGGTCAAACGCTTGGGCTATTCGTCTTTCAAATCCGTATCGGTACTTTGTGCTGATTTTCCGGCCATTGCCGCCTTGATCAATTCATCGGTCAACACCAGTTTGGCATCTTCAATCAGTTGCGGGGCAAACCCCAGGATCTGATCGGTTTTTTGCTCGCCAACAGGGGCGCGCAGCAGCACTTCATTATCTTCATAGCCTTCAATGATGCCGCGAAAGCGCTTTTGGCCATCAATAGGCTGGTTGACTTTTATCTTGGCTTCATAGCCGATCCATTTCTCAAAATCCGACGGGCGCACCAGTGGGCGATCAATACCGGGACTTGAGACTTCAAGAAAATACCGGTCGCTGATCAGGTCATGGGCATCCAGCAGGGGCGATAGATCACGGCTGATCTTGGTCAATTGATTGACATCAATATGTCCATCGGGGCGCTCTGCCATCACCTGCAGCGTGCCGCCATCGCGATTGGAAACCAGCACGCGCACTAGCCGATAGCCAAGGGCTTCAATCACCGGCTCGGCGAGAGCAGCAATATTACCCGCCACACCCGTTTCAACAACAAAACGGCGTTCTTTTTCGAGATCGGTCTGCTCGCTCGTCAAAAGGCTTTTCCTTCAGGTTTTGTTCACCCCGAAAACAAAAAAAGAGCGGACCTCCCGAGCGCTAGCCCCTGAAGTCCACTCCATCAAAGACATCCGTCTTATTCAGGAATGATCGTGTATGATCTGTATATAGGAGTTGGTGGGGGGGATGCAAGGAAGAACTTTGATTGCGGGGATTATGGTGAGCGAAGTCCAAAGGGGGCCGAAATAGCAGCAAGCATGACAGGCTGTTATTTCGGCTATCTCTGGGCTATGGGAGTTTGTTCTACTGTTTGAAATCCATTCCTCGCCGACACGGAATGGCATGGAATATACAGCTTTTCAAGCGGTTGACAGTCGAACAGTGCATGTTTTTCCGGGAAGCAATTTGCCAATGACTAAACTTTCTGCCAGCACGATTTGCCACCAGCCCCCGCCAAAGGCCTCGCGCATTTCTACGCGCCTGAGCTATGGTCTTTGCCTTAGCTCCCTTGGCTCTGACCAGATAGTTTTTGCAGGTTTTTGGTGTTAAATGTCTCGACGGACCGTTCAGTGTTACGGCTTGCGCTTGAGAAATGAATAGAACGCCGCAAGCAACAGTGACAATGGATTGGATAGTTTTGATATAAGACATGTTTTTCTCTCTTTTTTCTGAGGATTGCCCGGTCTACCAGCCCGCTTTGACAAAGCAGTCAGGGACGGCTTCCTGGCAGGCGATCGATTTTGCATAGGCTTTGGAGTAGGGACCCTCCATGACAATCCAGTAGCCTTTTTTCATATTGGGATATCTGTTCGTGCGGTCGATAAAGGTGTCACCAAACATCTTGTTGCGTTTGCGGGCCATTTTCTTGCTTTTGAAGGTGCCAACGACCACGAAATATTTCGCGCCGCCTGGGCCGCCAATATAGGTCGGCGGGCTGCCAGCGGAAGAGGGCGCGCTGGTCAAGGGCAAGGCGGTGAGGATGATAGACGCGGCTATCAAGATTTTTGCTGATTTCTCAAGCATTGATGATCTCGCTTTTTGTGCTGGTTTTTGGTTCTATTTTCGTTGCGGGCCTGTCTAACAGGTGGCACCGGTAAGCACGAAAAATGCAATTCGTTGCACGGTTTAGACGTTGCTAGCCTGCCGTGCTGTATCGCTGTATTTGATGCGATGTATTTTAGCATGGCAGGTTTTTTTCTTTCGTGATGTTTGATCGCAGATTAATCGTCACTTGTGTCCCAAGAGCCGCTGCCACCGCCACTTGGGGTATCAATCTCGACTGAGCCTTCATCGATACCAATATAGATATCTCCCACATCGAGATCCAGCTGCCAGGCGTTGGCGGCTGAAATAGATAGAATCGTTATGGCGGCAATTGTTGCAATCATTTTTTTCATAATTCACTCCCGATCAATTTGATATTCTGGTTCAGTTATGCGGCACACACAGTTAGTAGTGGTGACTTGCAAAAAGGTTCAAATATAAATGAAGGTCGTGTTTTTTTAAGCGCGCATGGCGCTGAGCGGCGGGGTGTGGGCTACACTTTTACAAACCGCAAATGGGCTGGTGGGCGTCCCTCGCGCAGGGCCTTTTGGCCATAGCGGGTGGCGGGCCAATCAACGGGGCGGGTGCGCCAGTCATTGGCACATTGAGCCGTCCAGACAAAGTCAGTGCGCATCGCCATATGTTTTAATGTCCAGGCGACATAATGGGGGATGTCGCTGGCAAAGCGCAGCTCGCAGCCGGGTTTTAACACCTTGGCCAGCAGGTCGAGGTTGCGTTGATTGATAAAGCGGCGCTTGTGATGGCGCTTTTTCGGCCAGGGATCTGGGTGGAGGAGGAACAGGCGGTCAATGCTTTGGGGGGCTAGAGCTTCCAGTATTTCTACGGCATCATCGTCATGGATGCGCACATTGCTCAAGCTTTGTTCGTCAATGGCCACCAGTAATTTGGCAGTGCCATTAAGGAATGGTTCGCAGCCAACGAGGCCGATGTCTGGGTTTTGCGCGGCCTGCCAGGCCAAATGCTCGCCGCCGCCAAAGCCGATCTCCAGCCAGGTTTTTGCAGGCTTGGACGCGAATAAATCGCAAGGAGCAAGAGTGTTTTCTCGTTCAGGTATGGACACGCGAAGCTGGGGCAACAGCTCATCGCATAGGTTTTGCTTGCGAGGGCTGAGCTTGCCACCCTTGGTGCGGCCATGGACGTGGCGTCTGCGGGGGGTGTTTTTAATGGTCATAGACGAACAATCCGTGCGAATGACCGGTTTTCCCAAGGGTAAACAAAGGAAATCGATTTTGTAGGGTGCAATTTATTGCACCGTTACGACCAATCTGCGAGCACGATGCAAGAGGTTAGGCCAAATCGGTGCAATAAATTGCACCCTACATTTGGTCATGATGCGATATTGGCTCCTACGGAAAAACGAGGGTGACTGACCTAGCTCATGGCGCTTTTGATAGCTTCGACGAGGTTGAGTTTTTCCCATGAGAAGCCGCCATCATTGTCAGGCTTGCGGCCAAAATGACCATATGAAGCGGTGCGCTCATAGATCGGGCGGCGCAGATCCAGCTGTTTGCGGATGCCGCTGGGGGTCAGGTCCATGACTTCCATCAAGATGCCAGAAAGCTTCTCTTCGCTGATTTTACCGGTGCCGTAAGTGTCGACATAAAGCGACAAGGGTTTGGCGACGCCGATGGCATAAGATAGTTGCAGGGTACAGCGGTCGGCAAGACCGGCTCCCACCACATTTTTGGCCAGATAGCGAGCGGCATAAGCAGCAGAACGATCGACTTTGGAGGGGTCTTTGCCCGAAAAGGCACCGCCACCATGAGGGGCTGCGCCACCATATGTATCAACAATGATTTTGCGGCCGGTCAGACCCGCGTCCCCGTCCGGCCCGCCAATGACGAATTTACCAGTTGGATTGATATAAAATTCTTCGTCAGGGCACATCCAGCCGTCGGGCAAAACATCGCGTACGATACCAGCGACAACCTCTTCGACCTGATCGCGGGTTGCTTCTTCTGTGTGCTGGGTAGAGACCACAATCGAGGTGGTGCCAACCGGCTTGCCATCTTCGTAGCGCAGTGTCACCTGACTTTTAGCGTCGGGGCCCAGAATATCCGTTTCACCAGAGTGGCGGGCTTTGGCCATATCGTGCAGGATCTGATGCGCATAAGCGATGGGTGCTGGCATCAGGTCCTCGGTTTCGTTACAGGCATAGCCAAACATAATGCCCTGATCGCCGGCACCTTCGTCTTTTTCCTCGCCGCGCTCAACGCCTTGGCGGATATCGCTGGATTGCTCATGCAGATAAATCTGCACTTCGGCGTTTTTCCAATGAAACCCATCTTGCTCATAACCGATTTCGCGCACGCAGCGTCGCGCGGCTTCTTCGATGGCAGCATTGTCAACAGAGGCGGGGCCATAGGTTTCGCCAGCCAGAATGATCCGATTGGTCGTGGTCATGGTTTCACATGCGACTTTGGAAGAGGGTTCAGCTGCCAGAAACAGATCGACCACAGAGTCGGATATGCGGTCGCATATTTTATCCGGATGACCTTCTGAAACGCTTTCACTGGTGAACAGATAGTTTTGTTGGGACACCTGAAATCTCCTAGAGTTGCACGGATGAGAATGAATGGTTGAATTGACGCCGTTTGTTGCAGCCCAAAGGATGTGGGTCAAGCGCGAAATGGGATTGGGTATAAACTAAATATTGCATTCATACAGTAAGGTGATGAACTCGCGCTCACCCTCGTGCTGGCCACCTCAATGAGGGCTGGCATGCTTGATGTGTGAATTTATGATTTTGCTTTTCCCGTGTCGCGCGCAGCTAAATCTTCGCTCGACAAGGTCCGCACGAGATCAACAATGCGCTTGCGCACCTTGGGATCATGGATGCTGACAAAAGCGCGTATCAATTCGAGGCCGTCTCTTGTGCTGATGAACTCATAAACGAAGTTTTCCATCTTGGGTTCGCTCATGCCGCCCATGCCAGCTGCCTGACCGGCAGCCATTGGCGCATCGTCAAAAAAGAACTGCACGGGCACTTCGAGAATTTGCGAAATATGATGCAGGCGTGAGGCTCCAATACGATTGGTGCCTTTTTCATATTTCTGGATTTGCTGAAAAGTCAGCCCCATCTGATCGCCGAGTTTTTCCTGGCTCATGGACAAAAGCATACGCCGCAGTCGCACGCGACTGCCAACATGTATATCGATTGGATTTGGTTTCTTTGCTACAGTCACGTTTGTCCTCGAAGCGGTTTATATGGTTGTTTTTATAAGCTTGATTGTCAGGCAGCTTGTATGACAGTCCAGAGCGAATGTCCTAAAAAAGATTAATGGCATGAAGCGGTGCGACCCGCCTGTTACCTTCCTTTCCACAATCAACAGTGTGTAACCAGAAAATGCAACTTATTTGCGAGTTCTTTTGCGGCTCTTTTGGCATTTTGATCGCCATGATTAATGGCAAAAGGACCAATATTAGCCGTGTCTCACAGTGAACGAACATTCATAATGGGCTATAAGTTATTCAACTGTATAGTGTGAAAAACAAAACCACACTCTGTGGATATCTAGGGAGTGCTCCTTTTAATGAGGAGAATCGTGCCAATTGCTCCCCCGATCACGAGCCAGAACAACCATTTTCCATAGCGCGCATAGATGGTTTTTCCGATTGCCACCGGCAAGGCGGTATCAAGTATCCCCTTGCTGGCAAGTGGGAGCGATTGCCTGACCCGTCCATAAGGATCGATCACCCCAGATATGCCCGTATTGGCCACCCGCACCATTGGCAGACCCTGCTCGATGGCTCGAATGCGGGACTGAACAAAATGCTGATAGGGGCCGGTTGAGACGCCATACCACGCATCATTGGTGAGATTGAGCAGCCATTTTGGGCGCGGGCCTTGTTCAATAATCTCATGGGGAAACACGACCTCATAACAGATCAGGGGGGCAAAGGGCGGGGCATTGTCAAGACGCACCAGACGCGGTTGCTGCCCCGTTTCAAAGCGCCCACGCACCTGCACCATCTGGCGCAGGCCAATCGCTTCAAGCAATGATTGAAAGGGGAGATATTCCCCAAACGGCACGAGATGTTTTTTGTCGAATGTACGGGTGATACGGGCTTTGCCATCTATCACGTACAAGCTATTAAAGATCGCTTTTTCGGGTGTTTTATCTACCTGCTTTGAAGGTTTATAGCGCATGGCACCGGTGATCAGTGTGGTTTGGTCCGGCAGCAGCTTGTCGATGCCCTTGAGGGCCTCAACGGAGCGTGCCATGAAAAATGGCAAAGCAGATTCTGGCCAGATCAGATGGGTGATTGAGTTTAGCCCTTGAGGCGTTTGTTTGGTTTTTTGTGCCGATAGCTCAAGCATGGAGCGATAGATCGGACCAGCATTTCCGGGGCGCCATTTATCGACCTGTTTGATATTTGGTTGCACGAGGCGCAAAACCACATTGGGCACCTCTTTGTCGATCGCATTATACAGCCGGATATGCCCCCAGATGGAGGCGAGCGCCAAGCTGCTAACGATGATCAATGGCGCTTTGTAATATGCCAAACCTGTGCGCTTGTTTTGGTTTTTAACCGGTTCGTTCTGATTTTTAAAGAGGGCGATCGCGGGCGAAGCAAATACCAATACACAAAAAACGACAGGGCATTGGGGCCGAGCAAAGATGAAAGCTGCGATAGTCCAGCTTCCCCGGCAAACACATGACCAAGGGCATTCCAGGGAAAGCCCGTAAAGAGATGGCCGCGTAAGTATTCGGAAATGGCCAGCGCAACACCAAGGCTTAAAACACGTGATATGCCGGGCTTCCAAAACAAAGCGGCCAGGCCAATCGCAAGGCTGTAAAACAGTGCCAGTCCCGCTGGCATCAACGTCATGGCGATCGGCATGAGAAAAAGAAAGACGCCCGCTTCCACGAGGAATGCCTTGCCGATCCAGTAAAGACCGAACAAAAAATAGCCAAAGCCAAAGGCCCAGCCGATGGCAGCAGCTTTTTTAAAAAGCTGTTGGTGGCTTTGGGCGTGGCGCTCAACGGCCCCATCGATCAACCAGATAAGGACGGGCAGGGTGAGAAACAGTACCGGCCAAAGATGGAAGGGAGCTTGCGACAAGACGCTTAAGGCGCCAGCTGCAAAGGCTGTTGCTATTTGCTGCCACCCCCGCAGGGCATGCACGCGCCCGATAATCATTTATTCCCCGGCATTATCTATTCTCCGGCATCAAGGGCTTTGGGCGGCTGTTGATCTAAATGATCGCCGTTTTGGCGCTTTGAATCTTTATCAGGGATATGGATGCGCAGGCTTTTGATGCGCCGCGGGTCAGCATTGAGAACTTCAAACTCTATGCCGCTTGGGTGGGCAACGATTTCACCGCGCACAGGAACCCGTTTGGCAAGTGCAAAAACAAGGCCGCCTAGTGTATCGAACTCGTCGTCTTCCTCGCTGGAAATAAGGTCATAACCAAGATGCAGTTCGAGTTCGGTGATGGGGGTACGTGCTTTGGCGAGCAGGCCTTTTTTGGGATGCGCGATGAGGGAAGCTCCCTCGTCTACATCATGCTCGTCTTCAATTTCGCCCACCACTTCTTCGACCAGATCTTCAATTGAGACAAGGCCGTCGCTACCGCCATATTCGTCCACGACCAGAGCTAGATGCGTGCGCGTTGATTGCATGCGCAGCAACAGATCAAGTACGGGCATGCCCGGGGGCACATAGAGCATGGAACGGCGGATTTTAATGGAAGCAATGGTTTGCTCAAGGTCAATATCGGCCAGATTGATGATCGGTTTTTTGGTTTCCACAAGACGCAGGGCCGTTTGTGCGCGTGCTTTGCGCTGTTTAGGTTTTGCTTCCTCACCATTTTCGCCCTGCTGGCGATTGGCGATCCACAGCATCAAATCCTTGATATGCACCATGCCGCGCGGATCATCGAGGGTTTCGCGATAGAGCGGAATGCGTGAATGGGAAGAAGTCTCGAACAGGTTGAACAGCTCGCCCAGCGTTGCCAGCTCGTCAATGGCGATAATATCGGCTCGCGGCAGCATCACATCATCGACGCGCAAGGTGTCGAAGCGTAAAATATTACGCAGCATGGAGCGCTCTTGACGGGAGAAGTCACGCGATGTGGCCAAGGCGTCTGTATGCAGCAGATTTAAAATCTGTTGTCTGGGAGAGGGAAGTGGCGCTAAGCCGAATATTCGTTTTAAACGTGTAAAAAAGCTTGGACTGTCCTCGTCGATCAGGTCGGCAGCGCAAGGGTCGGTATCAGTCAATTCAGTGGTCACCGCATTTTGGTCGTTCATTTTGTTTTGGAGCCTTGGTTTTCAAAGTTGAATGATAGCACTGTTTTACTCATCGCGATAGGGGGAAGGGATATGCAAAGAGGCCAGAATTTGACACTCTAGTTCTTCCATCAAGCTAGCCTCGTCTGGTTCCTCATGATCATAGTCAAACAGATGCAAAATACCATGCACGACAAGATGGGCAATATGATGACGTAACGGCTTGTCCTCGTCCCTGGCTTCCAGGGTGAGCGTTTCCAGGGCGAGGATGATATCCCCCAGTGGTTCGGGGCCTTGATGAAGATCGGGAAACTCATTGTCGAACGGAAAAGACAGCACATTGGTGGCTTTGTCTTTGCCCCTGAACTGATGGTTGAGCTGCCGGACCTGCTGGTCGTTTGACAGATTGATCGCCACCTCAAAGGGGCCTTGGGCACCTAGCAGTTTACTGGCTTTTGCGCAGGCAGCATTGGCGGCTTGCGTGATCAGCGGCTCAAGTTCGTCGAGCTCATGCCAAGGCTCATGGCTGACAATAAGGTCGAGGGTGAGTTCCGTTGGTTGGGGCACGTTTATTGCGTGTTCCTGTCGGTCTTTTTACGCGGCTCTTTGCGCTTTTTTTCTTTATTATCATAGGCGTTGACGATGCGCGTGACGAGATCGTGACGCACCACATCCTTGCCGGTGAAGCGGATATGGCCAATACCTGCAATGTCTTGCAGCAGCGAGCTGGCATCGATCAATCCAGAGCGTGTGCCGGCGGGCAGATCGATTTGCGAGGGGTCTCCGGTGACGATCATGCGTGAGCCCTCGCCAAGCCGGGTCAGGAACATTTTCATTTGCATGGGCGTGCAGTTTTGCGCTTCATCAAGGATGATCAGCGCATGAGACAAGGTGCGGCCGCGCATAAAGGCCAGAGGGGCAATCTCGATGGTGCCGCTCTCAAGTCCAAGCTCGACCTTTTCGGTTGGCAGCATATCATAGAGGGCGTCATAAAGGGGGCGCAGATAAGGGTCGATTTTCTCGCGCATATCGCCGGGCAAGAACCCCAGCCGCTCCCCGGCTTCCACAGCCGGGCGTGACAGGATCAATCGATCAATGAGGCCGAGTTCAAGGGCGGCTGAGGCATACGCTACGGCCAGATAGGTTTTGCCGGTGCCAGCTGGGCCAACAGAAAAAGTCAGCTCATTTTTATCAATGGTGCGCAGATAGTCGCTTTGCAATTTCGTGCGGCCGGTAACCAGGCGCTTTTTGGTTTTGATCTGCGCTGCACCGTCAGGGCTGCTTTTAACAATCGCGCGCTTCGATGGTTTTTTGGTTGGTTTGCGCGGGGCTTTTTTGCGTGTGGTAGAACGCGACGGTACTGGCATCATCGGATCAAGGTGGCGAATGGTGCCATCAACTTCTGCAGGGGTGATTTGTTCCCCGTGCCGCAAACGGTGATAAAGGCCTTCCAGCACGGATTTGGCGGTTTTAATGGCATGAATTGAACCAGACAAGGTGATCAGATTGCCATTAGTGTGGGTTTCAATGCCCAGCCGGTCTTCGATTAGAGCGAGGTTTTCATCAAACTCCCCCAGCAGTTCGCGAATGAGGTTATTGTCCTCGAATTCAAGAACAAGCTGCTTGATTTCACCTTTTTTTACGGTTTGCGGCAATCATATCTCCTTGGTACGCTCGCACACTGGATATTCCCCGGATGATAAATTTGGGCGATAAATGAGGGGCGATAAATTATACGAGCTCTTTATTTTGGGCCTTTTTCAGTTCGCCAGCAAGGCTATTTCGTGTTGTGTCGACAATTTCCACTTCGACAATGCGCCCCATCATCTCGTCGGGCGCAATCACATGCACCAGTTGCAGATAGGGAGAGCGCCCCACCAATTGGCCCGGTTCGCGGCCGCGCTTTTCAAGCAAAATGGGTAGTTTTTTGCCAATCTGGGCGCGATTGAACTCCAATTGCTGTTCTTTCAGCAAGGTTTGTAATCGTTGCAGACGCTCGCTTGCCACATGTTTTTCAACCTGATCTTCCATGAGCGCCGCCGTGGTGCCGGGGCGGGGGCTATAGGTGAAAGAGTAGGCTTGGGCATATTTGATGTCGCGCACCAATTGCATGGTGTCTTCGAAATCCTGATCTGTTTCACCGGGAAAGCCAACAATGATATCGGTGGACAGGGCAATATCGGGGCGGGCTTCTCGCACACGTTCAAGGATCTCGCGATATTTATCGATTTTATGGTCGCGGTTCATGGCTTTCAGGATTTTATCGGAGCCAGACTGGAAAGGCAGATGCAGATAAGGCATGAGCTTTTCGATCTCTTTGTGTGCCTCGATCAGATCGTCGCTCATATCATTGGGGTGGCTGGTGGTGTAGCGAATGCGCTCCAGCCCTTCTACCTTGGCAACTTTTTTGATGAGACGCGCAAGGCTTACAGGCTGGCCCTTTTTATTGGCCCCATGATAGGCGTTGACGTTTTGCCCTAGCAGGGTGATTTCCTTGGTGCCGTGGCGCGCCAGCTCAATGGTCTCCTTGACGATCTCTTTGACGGGGCGTGAATATTCTCCCCCTCTTGTGTAGGGCACCACGCAAAAGGTGCAAAATTTATCGCAGCCTTCCTGCACGGTGATAAAGGCGGTCAGTTTTTTAATGGAGCGGCCGGGCAGATGCTCGAATTTGAGGTCGGTTGGAAAATCGGTGTCAACGATGCGTTGCTTGTGCTGCTCGGCGGAAAAAATATAGTCGGGCAGGCGGTGATAGCTCTGGGGACCGATGACGATATTAACGATGGGGGCGCGAGCCAGGATTTCTCGGCCCTCTGCCTGCGCCACGCAACCGGCCACAACAACCGTTGTTTCTTCGCCATTTTGTAGGCGCTTATTGCGGATCAGCTTGATACGTCCAAGGTCTGAATAGACTTTTTCGGCGGCCTTTTCACGGATATGGCAGGTATTGAGCACCACCACATCAGCCTGTGCCATCTCATCGGTGCTCTCAAAGCCAATTTCGCCCATCACTTCAAACAGGCGGTCACTGTCATATTGGTTCATCTGACAACCATAGGTTTTGACAAATAGTTTTTTCACTGCACGGGGCATTCAAGCGGCCTTTTCTGGCTCAAAAAGATCATTCTTGTCGCCTTGTATTCTCATTCTTGATCAAGGTCCATCCAATTCCTTCATTCTATCAAAAACGCCCGAAGCGGGCCTTTTAACGTGCTTCAAATCCGTGAGGGGAATATCGCATGAAAATAAGCAACAATTTTGGCAGATTGTCAGGACGCCCATAAAAACCTATAACCAATGTCATAATTATAGTGAGGGAACATGGAGCAGTATCTGCTCATATTGCTGTCAACCGTGCTGGTAAACAATGTGGTGCTCGTGAAATTTCTCGGGCTATGCCCCTTCATGGGCGTTTCAAATCGCTTTGCCGGGGCCATCGGCATGGGGTTGGCGACGACATTTGTGCTAACCTTGTCGGCCGCTTTGAGCTGGTTGCTGGAGACTTATTTCCTGCGACCATTGGGGCTCGATTTTTTGCGCCTTGTGACATTCATTCTGGTGATCGCTGCCATCGTGCAGTTTACGGAAATCGCCATTCGGCGTATTTCACCGATCCTCTATCAGGTTCTGGGGGTCTATTTGCCATTGATCACCACCAATTGCGCGGTGCTGGGAGTGGCTTTGTTGAATATTGATGAGCGGCACGGGTTTGTCCAAAGTCTGCTGTTTGGATTTGGGTCGGCGATTGGCTTTACGCTGGTGATGGTGATGTTTGCTGGCATAAGAGAGCGGTTGGAATTGAACGATGTGCCGCTGCCCTTCAAGGGAGCGCCAATTGGATTTATCACCGCTGGCATGTTGTCCATGGCCTTTATGGGTTTTTCGGGACTGGTCAAATAGGGCGAGCCAATAAAGGGCTACGGGCCAATCAGGGTTACGAGAAAGGGTTGGAAAATGCTGATAGCTGTTGTAGCTCTTGCCGCCCTTGGCGTGTTGTTGGGCGTTATCTTGTCGATGGCGGCGCGCTTTTTATCTGTCGATTCTGACCCGCTGGCCGATGAACTGGAGCAGATGTTGCCAAACCTGCAATGTGGGCAATGTGGTTTCGTTGGCTGCCGCCCTGCTGCTGAAGCCTTGTCCGCAGGGGAAATCGAGGTCACCTTATGCCCTCCAGGAGGAGTGGCGCTGGCCGCCAAACTGGCTGAAAAACTGCATGTCGAGATTGATCTTAGCAAAATGGATCACGAGCCACTGGTGGCCTTTGTGCATGAGGAGCGCTGTATCGGCTGCACGAAATGTATTTTGGTCTGCCCAACTGATTGCATCATTGGCGCGCCCAAAAAACTGCATACGGTCATTGCCTCGGCCTGTGTTGGTGGCGCGGCTTGCCTTGAAGTCTGCCCCACTGACTGCATCGAGATGGTGCCGGTGACGATCAAGGAAGCCAGCGTGCAATCCTGGAACTGGCCAAAGCCCGGCTCGCCGCAATCCAGCTCCTCACTGCACTCCAAGTCTTCCCAGCTTGCAACGGGGGGTGCGGATTGATGAAACTTTTCGAGATCAAAGGCGGCGTCCTTCCCAAAGACCATAAGGAATTAAGTGCCAACAAGGCCATTCAAGAAGTACCCATGCCCCTGGAGTTGTCCTTGCCCATGCACCAGCATATCGGCATTGCTGCAAAGCCCATGGTGCAGGTCGGGGAACGTGTGACCAAGGGCCAGCTGATCGGTCTGTGCGCCACGCAATGTCTGGAGGGATCGGCCAGCAATAATCGCATCACAGCACCGGTTCATGCGCCAACATCCGGGCGCATTAGCAATATTGCCATGCAGAGATCGCCGCATCCCTCTGGCCTGCCAGAGATGATGGTGACACTGCAACCAGATGGCGCAGATCGCTGGGGGGCGCTGCCGCGCGCGCTTGACCCAGCAAGCAGCTCGGCGAGCGAACTTGTGGAGCGGATCCAACAAAGCGGTATTGTTGGTATGGGCGGAGCGATGTTTCCAACCGCCGCCAAGCTTGAGGCTCGCAAGTATAGTGACTTACACAGCCTGATTATCAATGGCGCGGAATGCGAGCCCTATCTTACCGCCGATGATCGCTTGATGCGCGAACAGGCACAAAAGATTGTCGACGGCATTGTCATCTTGCAGCACATTTTGAACGTCCCTAATGTTATCATCGCCATCGAAGATCGCCGCGTCCACGCAGTCGATGCTATGCGCACCGCCATTGGCGCGCATAAAGGCATGAGCGTTGTCTTGGTGCCAACCCGCTACCCTATGGGATCCGAAAAACATCTTATTAAAGCGCTGACCGGCCAAGAAGTGCCGTCCGGGTCTTTGCCCTCATCTCTTGGTCTGATCGTCAATAATGTGGGTACTGCTTACGCTATCCATGAAGCCGTGCGACTTGGCCAGCCGCTCATTTCGCGCATCGTCACCGTATCTGGCGGCGCAATTAAAAATCCCGGTAATTATCATGTTTTGCTGGGCACCAAAGTCTCGCATCTGGTGGAGACTTGCGGCGGCTTTTCGCAACAGCCCGAACAGATGATGATCGGTGGGCCAATGATGGGGCTGCCTTTTAGCGATCTTGAAGTGCCGATCACCAAGGGCACCAATGGCATTTTGGCGCTGACAAAATCGGAAGTGAAGCCCGGCACCCATCGCCCTTGTATTCGTTGCGGCGCTTGTATTCCCGCCTGTCCGAGCGGCCTGGAGCCACAAGATCTGTTTGTGTTGGTGCGCAATGAAAAGATCGAGCCAGCGATTGATGCAGGTTTGGCCGATTGTATTTTGTGCGGTGCCTGTTCATATGTCTGCCCCTCCCATATTCCGCTCGTGCAATTTTTCAACTATGGCAAGGGGCAGGCGCTGGAGATGAGAAATGAGGTAGTGCGCGCTGCGCGTTTGAAGCAATTGTCGGATGAACGGTCAGTTCGGGTTGAAGAAAAAGCCCGCCAGAAAAAAGCCAAACAAGAGGCGCGCAAAAAAGCCATTGCCGCTCGCAAAAAAGCGCAAGAGCAAGAACGCGCACAAGCGGGCGAGGTCAAGGCATGAGCCGGGCAAAAACCATCAGCGCGCCGTTTACGCACGCCATCACGAGTGTGCCGCGCACCATGCTGCTGGTGATGCTGGCGCTGGCCCCGGCCACCGCGTTCAGCCTTTATCAATTTGGCTGGCCCGCCATCATTTTGTTTTTCATCATTATTGGTTCAAGCCTGCTTTTTGAGGCATTGTCTTTGCTAATTGCCAGAAAACCGGTGACGCCGTTCTTGCTGGATGGGTCGGCGGTGCTGACCGGTTGGCTGGTGGCCATGGCGCTGCCCCCTTGGGCCCCGTGGTGGATTGGCGTGCTTGGCGGCTTTATCGCCATTGTTTTTGGCAAGCATATATATGGGGGGCTTGGGCAAAATATTTTCAATCCGGCCATGGTGGCGCGCATTGCGCTGCTGATTTCATTTCCCCTTGAGATGACGTTTTTTATGCAGCCCCAGCCTTTGTTTGCGCAGCAAAGCCCCAATTTCTTGCAAGCCATGGACATTATTTTCATGGGCGGCATCAATATAGATGCTTTGACCAGCGCCTCCACCCTGACGCAGATCAAAGTGTTGCAGTTCGATGGACAATCAATCGAGGCGGCAACTGGTTTGGTGAGCTACTTGCCGACCGCCATGCTGGGGGTGTTGCCCGGTAGCATGGGGGAGATGTCAGTGCTTTCACTTATTGTTGGCGGCGTGTTTCTGCTGGCCCTGCGCATTATCAGCTGGCACACACCGGTTGCAATGTTTGCCAGTATGGCGCTGATCGCCGGTATTGCGCATTTTTTCAATCCCGCTTTTCACCCCGGCATGTGGACCCATCTGTTTTCGGGCGGGTTTGTGCTTGGCGCTTTTTTTATCGCAACCGATTATGTCACGCAGCCAGTGTCCAATAGCGGACGGTTGATTTTTGGCGCAGGTGTCGGCGCGCTGACCTTTGTCATTCGTGCCTATTCGATTTTTCCTGAAGGGGTCGGTTTTGCGATTCTTTTGATGAACGCCATGACGCCGCTCATCGATCACTATATCAAACCGCGTATTTTTGGCCGGTCCAAAAGCGGCGAGCCGCTTGCCAGTGAGCAGCTCGAAAGGGGGCGGCAATGAACTGGGTCGAAAGTAAAAACCCGGTCGTACATGCGGGATTGTTAGGGGGCATTGCGCTGGTTGCTGGCGTCTTTTTGATCCTTGGCAATATGGCAACAAAGCAATCGATCAAAGATCGCCAGCACGAAGATCTGGTGCGCTCGCTAGAGATTGTCATTCCCGATCAACTGCATGATAATGATTTGAGCGCAAAGGTCATGCACGTGCAAGATGCGGCAGGTCAATCGCATGAAGTTTATCGAGCACGCAAGGCGGGCAAGATAACAGCGATTGCTTTTGCGCGGGCCATTCATGGCTATATGTCCATTCATTTGATCATGGGCATTGATGCGAGCGGTGAGATATTGGGCGTGCGGGTGTTGTCCCATGAAGAAACGCCGGGGCTTGGAGACAAGATTGAGGTCGCCAAAACTGACTGGATCACCAGTTTTGATGGCCTCTCGCTGCAAAATACACCGCGCGGCCAATGGGGCGTAAAAAAGGATGGCGGCATGTTCGACCAGTTTTCGGGTGCCACCATCACCCCGCGCGCCGTTGTCAAAGCGGTACGCGAGGGATTGGAGTTTTTCAAATTCAAGAGGGCTGAACTTTTGTCGAGCGACAATCGAGCAATCGATAAAGATGCGAGAGGGGCGGGCTCATGAGCACGGATGCACCAGACTATCGCACGATCATCGCGGATGGCCTGTGGACGCGCAATGTTGTGCTGGCGCAATTGCTGGCGCTTTGCCCCTTGATGGCGGTGACAGCGACCGCCACCAATGGTCTTGGCATGGGTATGGCAACGACCTTTGTGCTGGTGGCATCGGGCTTTTCGGTTTCCTTGTGGCGCGGGTTTATCACCCCCGAAATCCGTATTCCGGTATTTGTGTTGATCATCGCCTCGCAAGTCACACTGGTTGAAATGGGCATGAACGCGTGGCTGCATGAGCTCTACAAGGTGCTCGGCCTGTTCATTCCGCTGATTGTTACTAATTGCGCCATTTTAGGGCGCGCCGAGGCATTTGCATCTCGTAATGATGTCATCCCCTCGATGGTGGACGGGTTTTTCATGGGGGTTGGGTTTACCGCCGTATTAGTGGTTATTGGCGGCATCCGTGAAGTGCTCGGTTCGGGCACCCTGTTTTTCAACGCGTCCCTATTGTTGGGGGAGCATTTTTCATTTTTGGAAACGGTGGTGTTTGGCGGCGATTATAAAGGGTTCTTGCTGCTCATTTTGCCGCCCGGCGGATTTATCGTGCTGGGTTTTTTGATCGCTTTCAAAAATGTCATTGATGCGGCCCGCGTAAAACGCGCCACCGCGCAGGCGTTGGATCATGGGGCGGAGCCAACGCAGGAGCGGGCGGCTTAGTGGCCAAGATAATTGAAATTTCGGTGGCTTGTGCCCATCCCAATGATGGTTTTTGGCGGACCATGTCGGTGAGCGAGGGCACAACCGCCCTTCAGGCGATCCAAAATTCGGGAGTGCTGGAGCATTTCAAGGAGCTTGAAACTGATACGCTTAGTATCGGTATTTATGCCGTGCCAGCCAAGCTCGATACCATATTGGTGCAAGGGGATCGGGTAGAAATTTATCGCGAGCTTCTGGTTGATCCAAAAACCGTACCCAGAAAGGCCAAAAAGAAAAAATGAGTTCGTTCACTTTGATTGACTCATCCCTCAAGCTTTTCTATTAAGAGCCCATGCCAGTTGATCCCTGCGGGAGAGATCATTGTGTCTGACTTAAGAGACGATATGGCGCCGAAGGAGCAACCGCCCCAAAAAAACGACGGGAAACTCTCAGGCAAACGGACCGCAGGAAGATGGCACTCTGGAAAGCAGGTGCAGGGTTGACCCCGCACCTCACCGAAGGGGTAAGTTGGTTTTCTGGCGGGTAGTCGCTGGATGCGTGTTTTATGCGGAGAACCGGATCGTAGATCCGGCAAGGGCAAGCGCCCGCCGCGTGTTGCGCGCCCTCGCGGAGGCCCGCCGTCAGGCGGAGTGGCCGTGAGCGATATAAACCAATCAAATCTCTCAGGTTCCGTGACAGAGGGGGTGTGTGTCTTTGCCATAGTCTGGCATAGATGGCGCTCGCATTGAGGTCTCGGATTGAGGGAGAATGGTACATGTCGGATCAACAGGGGGATAGCCCCCTAAAGCGCACGCCGCTTTATGATTTTCACAATAAACTGAATGCCAAAATGGTGCCGTTTGCGGGCTATGAAATGCCGGTGCTGTATCCGCTTGGGGTGCTCAAGGAACATCTGCATGTACGCGAAAAAGCTGGATTGTTTGACGTCTCTCATATGGGACAGGCTTTCTTGATCCCCGCCGATGGCGAGTTTAAAACCGCTGCGCATGCTCTGGAAACACTGGCACCGGGTAATTTTGCTATTTTAAAGCCTGGACGCCAACGCTACTCGCAGCTGCTCAATGATGAGGGTGGCGTGCTGGATGATTTGATGGTGACGCGTCTTGGTATGGAGGGGCATGAGCACTGGGTCTATGTGGTGGTCAACGCCGCTTGCAAGACCCGTGATTTCGCGCTCATTGAAAAAAGCATGCCCGATAATGTCGAAATGAAAATTCTCGATGATATGGCGCTTATCGCCCTGCAGGGACCAAAGGCCGTTGATGTGCTGGCAGGGTTTGCCCCACAAGTCGCCGATATGGCGTTTATGAGTTCTCTTGATCTACCCGTCAGCGTCGATGAGCAAGAGATGTGGATGCATGTTTCGCGCTCTGGATATACGGGCGAAGATGGCTATGAATTGGCTATTAAATCCAAAGATGTCGAAACATTCTGGCGTGCGCTTGAAGCTCACCCCGATGTGGAAGCGATTGGCCTTGGCGCTCGTGATAGCTTGCGTTTGGAAGCAGGGCTTTGCCTTTATGGTCACGATATTGACGAGACCACAACACCCATTGAAGCCAATCTCACCTGGTCCATTGGCAAGCGTCGCCGTGAAAATGGTGGCTTTCCCGGTGCCGAAAAAATTCTTGCTCAACTAAAAGATGGCCCAGCCAGGAAACTGGTGGGTATCAAGCCAGAGGGACGCGCCCCGGCGCGTGAAGGAACCAAGGTGTTCAGCACAGATGGCGCGGAGATCGGCATTGTTACCAGTGGTGGTTATGGACCATCGGTGGGCGGTCCGGTGGCCATGGGCTATGTAAGCACCAAGCATAGCGAAGCGGGCACAGCACTGGAGCTTGAAGTGCGGGGCAAGCGCCTGCCAGCACTCGTTCAGCCCTTGCCATTTGTGGCGCATAATTTTTATCGCAAAAAGAAATAAATCTAACAAACACCAAAAGAAAAGATGAGGAGGCATTTGATGTCGAAAACCTATTACACAAAAGAACACGAATGGATCATGGTTGAGGACGGGGTGGGCACCATTGGCATTACGGATCATGCCCAGGAACAGCTCGGCGATATTGTGTTTGTTGAATTGCCAGAACCCGGCCTTGAAGTGGAGCAGGGTGATGAGGCCTGTGTGGTGGAAAGCGTCAAGGCGGCCAGTGAAGTCTATGCGCCCATTAGCGGTGAAGTGGTCGAGGCCAATGAAGCGCTTGGCGAGAATGCCGCTTTGGTCAATGAAAGTGCCGAAACTGATGCCTGGTTCATTAAAATCAAGCTGTCCAATGCGGATGAGCTGGAAGAGTTGATGGATAAAGCGGGTTACGAAGAATTCGTTGAAAGTGAGAGCTAATGCGTTATCTGCCTTTGTCGCCAAATGATCGGCGCGAAATGCTGGCCAAAGTTGGTGTTGACCATGTCGATGCCCTGTTTGCCGACGTGCCTAAAGACAAGCTATTGGACAAACTGCCTGATCTGCCAATGGCGGCCAGTGAAATCGAGGTAGAGCGCCAATTGTCGCAAATGGCGGCGCGCAACTTGTCCGCCGGTCAGGCCAAAGGCTTTTTTGTCGGGGCGGGGGCGTACCGTCACCATGTGCCAGCAACCGTTGATCATCTTATTCAGCGCTCCGAGTTTTTGACGGCTTATACGCCTTACCAGCCAGAAATTTCGCAAGGCACCTTGCAGGTCCTGTTCGAGTTTCAGACACAGATTTGCATGCTCACCGGTATGGATGTCGCGAACGCCTCCATGTATGATGGATCTACCGCGACTGCTGAAGCCGTGTTAATGGCGCGGCGCGTGACCCGGCGCAAAAAAGCAATTCTGTCGGGCGGCTTGCATCCGCAATATCGCGCGGTTGTGGAAAATATGGAGCGTTTTTCGGGGGGGGATCTGGTTCAGATGACCCCATCGATTGCTAAAGCCGAAGATTTGATCGATCAGATCGATGATGAAACCGCTTGTGTGGTGGTGCAATATCCAGACTTTTTTGGTCAGATCAGCGATTATAGCGCACTGGCAGAGGCGGCCCATGCTAAAAAAGCTTTGCTGATTATTGTGGTCACCGAAATTGTATCGCTGGGCGCGATCAAATCGCCAGGGTCAATGGGCGCCGATATTGTCGTGGCCGAGGGGCAGTCTTTGGGCTGTGGCCTTGATTTTGGCGGTCCCTATGTGGGTTTGTTTGCAACACGTCAAAAATATATCCGCCAGATGCCGGGGCGCCTTTGCGGAAAAACCGTCGATGTCGACGGGCAGCAAGGTTTCGTGCTGACCCTGTCGACCAGAGAGCAACATATCAGACGCGAAAAAGCCACAAGTAATATCTGCACAAATTCAGGTCTTATGGCGCTGGCTTTTTCCATTCATTTGACCTTGCTGGGTGAAAAAGGCTTGCGCCAACTGGCCATGATCAATCATGCCAATGCCGTGCAGCTGGCCAATCAGCTCGGCAAGATAAAGGGCGTTGAAGTGCTCAATGACAGCTTCTTTAACGAGTTCACCATCCGCGTTCCTGGCAGCGCCCATGATCTTGTTGAGGCGCTGGCGGCCAAACAAATTCTCGCCGGTGTGCCCGTGTCGCGATTATTGCCGAAGGACAAGCTTGATGATCTATTGCTCATCGCGGTTACCGAGATGAATAGTGGCGATCAGCTCACGACCCTTGCTGCGACCATCGAGGGAGAAATCAAATGAGCATGAACAAACAAGGGCGCAAGACCGATATCAAACAGCCCACCAGCGATCGCATTGATGCAAAGACCTATTCGGGCAACAAGGCTTTGCAGATCGAAGAACCGATCCTGTTTGATCTGGGCGATACGCAGACAACGGGCGTTGATTTTGCCGATGTTGCGCCGTTCGAAAATCGCCTCAACGGCATGGAGCGTGCCGAGGAATTTGGCCTGGCCGGTCTGTCAGAACCTGAAACCATGCGCCATTATGTGCGCCTGTCGCAAAAGAATTACAGCATTGATACCGGCATTTATCCGCTCGGATCTTGCACGATGAAACATAATCCGCGTCTCAATGAAAAAATCGCCCGTTTGCCCGGCTTTATGGATATTCATCCGTTGCAGCCGCAATCAAGTGTACCTGGTGCCATTGATCTGATGAGCGAGTTGGCGCATTGGCTGATGGAGTTGACGGGCATGAAGGCGATTGCCCTGTCGCCAAAGGCTGGCGCACATGGCGAACTTTGCGGCATGATGGCAATCAAGGCGGCCCATGAGGCCCGCGAAGCCCAAGAAGAGGGGGGGGCGACCAAAAATGTCGTGCTTGTGCCTGATAGCGCGCATGGTACGAACCCTGCAACGGCGGCGCTGATCGGCTATAAAATTCGCTCGGTACCAGCGCAAGAAGATGGCACGGTGACGGCCGCCTCGGTCAAAGAGGCGCTCGATGATGATGTCGCCGCCATCATGCTCACCAACCCTAATACGGGCGGCGTGTTCGAGCGCGAGATCGTTGAGATCGCCAAGCTGATCCATGAAGCTGGCGCCTATTTTTATTGCGACGGCGCCAATTTCACGGCTATTGCCGGCAAGGTGAAGCCGGGCGAACTTGGTGTCGATGCCATGCATTTCAACTTGCATAAAACCTTCTCAACGCCGCATGGCGGTGGGGGGCCAGGTTCCGGACCAGTGGTTTTGTCAAAGCGCCTTGCGCCCTTTGCGCCATTGCCTTTTCTTGTAAAAGACGGGGAGAGCACAAGGTTGGTGGAAAATGCCAGCGATCATGTCAGTGAGGCCAGCCCGTTTGGGCGCATGACCGCTTTTCACGGACAGTTTGGCATGTATACACGGGCCCTTACCTATATGATGAGCCACGGCTCTGATGGTTTGAAACAGGCCTCTGAAGACGCAGTGCTCAATGCCAACTATCTGCGCGCTTCGCTGTCAGATTACATGTCGCTGGCGTTTGGTGAAGATCATATCTGCATGCACGAGGTGCTGTTCGATGATGCGTTTTTGAAAGACACAGGCGTCACCACACTGGATTTTGCCAAGGCGATGATTGACGAGGGCTTCCACCCCATGACCGTCTATTTTCCGTTGATTGTGCATGGCGCGATGCTGGTTGAGCCAACGGAAAGTGAGAGTAAAGCCTCATTGGATCAATTTATTGAGGTGATGATTGCTCTGGCTAAACGAGCCAAACAGGGCGACGCCGAGCCGTTTTTAAACGCCCCTCGCTTTACGCCAAGGCGCCGGCTGGACGAGACAGGAGCCGCTCGCAAACCGATTTTGCGCTGGTCATCTGAAGATGAGGTGAATATGTAACAATGAGTCAACTTAAAACAGTTGCTTGAACCTTGCTCAACAAAGTCCTAAGCTAAACCAAGTACGCGCCTTTAAGAATATATGGAGGCGTTGCCTACGTATGGGGGAGTACGATCAATTTATAGAGAGGGTTAAAATAAATGTTTTACAGATTGATGGGTCTAGCCACTGCCGCTGGGCTGGCTTTGAGCCTTGGTGTATTGCCCGCAAGTGCTCAAAAAACCAAAAAAATGGTCAAGCCTTTGGAGCGCGAGTGTAAAGCCAAGCCCGTTTCACGCACGGGTGGTCGCGCCAGATTTAAGATCACGGCGCGTAAAAAAGCCCGTGATGCCTGGCGCCAGAAGATTCGTGAAAAAGAAGGCAAGCAATGGGCTTCATGGTTATTTTCCAAAGATGCAAAGTATAACTGCTTCAAGGAGAAGGGGCGCAATCGTTGCACCGTGATTTCCACGCCATGCAAACTAAGCGCCGTGTTAAGTGGGCCGGGCAAGGTTTGCTCTTTCTACAAGATCGCTGGAACGGGGAAACCCGCCAAGCTGAAAGAATGGGCCAAGCATAAAGCTCGCAAGGTCTGGGCTGCTAGAGTGCGCGATTTCTATGGCACCAAAATGGATACATGGTTGCTGGCCAACAGCAAAGAGACCAAATGCACGGATCACGCAGATGGTACGCATACCTGTACTGTGACATCGCAGCCTTGCCGATTCCGTATTTTGAACTAGATCAGGCGAAAATAACAATACAAAGGCCAGGCTTTGAACATCTCAAAGTCTGGCCTTTTTGTGCGAGTAGCAATAAAAAAGGCGGTTAAAGCACTGGGTTTCAGTGTTTTAACCGCCGATCTACGCAATACTCTTTAAATAAATGGGTCATAACGCGACCACTGATAAAAACTACTCAACTCAACGAAACAGATCGTTTAACGCAATACAAAGCCAACAACTCATACGCTTTTGTTTAATTGGGGCGCCTTGTTGGAGTACACATGGCTAGAGCGATAATTATCTCGGCCTTGTCCCAATCGGCGGGATCAGTCTCAAGCTTAAAAAGACCATAGGAGCGCACGGCGTCGGTTGGGGTGCCACCACGACGGTCAATTGCCGTGCAGTAATTGTGGGCGCGACCAACAGCTTCCGTCCATTGTGCAGGGTTGACCTGGTTCTCAATATTCATAGCGGTTTTTCCTTCCAGATGCTGATTGGTTATCGAATGTGTCGATAACTTTTCGTTGCCTTGGATGAGTTAGCCAGCGTGGAATGGTGAAAATGGGCACGAATTGTGATTTGATTGTGGTTGTCCACGGATCACCTGTCAGGCACCCCGTTTATCAACAGGCACTGATTAATCAGTGCGGGCAGCTGTTTTTCATACGCAAAGCCACCATCAGCCATGTGCCAAGGGCAACCGCCCCAGCCAGTAGCGATAATAGAAAATTATACCCGGAAAAAGAAAGACCAAATAGCCGAAATTCGGCGATATCACAACGGATCACTTTGGTCTTGTTGAGGGCTTCCAGCAGACCGCCAGTGCCGCCGCCAAGCTTGTCCAGCTGATCTCCAGTGCAAGATGTGGGGCCAGCCCACCATTTCCATTCGACGCCCGCATGAAAACCGGCAAGATAGGCATTGTACAAAAAGCCAAACCCAATAATGCCCATGAGCAACAAAGCCAGATAGCTAAGGTTGAATTTTGATTTGGAGCTAAAAAACACAAAAATCGAGGCAATCAGGGCGAAATACCACGCATTGCGCTCAATGAGGCAGAGCGGGCAGGGCTTATAGCCACCAATATGTTCAAAGCCCAGAGCCGACAGTGAGACGGCAGCAGACAGTAAAAACAACAAGGCAGCGCTGGCGGCCAAAGGGTTGTCATCAAATTTAGCTTGCAGATTGGCGAGCATGAAGGCTGGTTTCCTGGATTGTTAAAAGCATTCTCAAAGGGGTTGTTTAAAACCCTGTGGGATCTGATACGTCATTCAAGCACAAAAATAAATGGCTTGGTGACTACAAATTTAGGTGATCAGCAGGTCAGGCTAACATTTTGATCAAACCAAAGCCGCCAAACAGCAAGACAAAAAAGATGATGGTGACGAGGCCAAAATAGCGCTCGATAAACGAGCGGATCTGCGGACCGAACCAGTAGAGCATGGCGCTGACCGCGAAAAACCGGATCGTGCGGGCAATAATACTGGCGATCAGGAAAACCGGGAAGGCAAGCCCTGTGACGCCGCTGGCAATGGTTATGACTTTGTAGGGGAAAGGCGTGATCCCCGCCATCAGCACAATCCAGGCGCCCCATTCATTATATTGCGCTGCAAAGGAGCTGAACTTTTCGCCATAGCCATAAAAATTGAGTACTGGCTGGCCGATCATATCAAACAAAAAATAGCCGATCGCATAGCCAAGCATGCCGCCAAGTACCGAAGCAATAGTGGCGTAAGAAGCGTACACAAAGGCTTTGGCGCGCTTGGCCAGGACCATGGGAATGAGCATTATGTCCGGGGGTAGGGGGAAAAAAGAGCTCTCGGCAAATGATACCAATGACAAAGCCCATACGGCTTTGGGGTGCTCGGCCATTTTCATCATCCAGTCATAAAGGCGTCGAAACATGTTTTTCCCTAAATCCGGTTGCACCGATCTGTTCATTTCTATTAGCTGTTCCTACTAGCGCAATGCCGCTATTGTGTGAAGGAATTTTCCTGTTGTGCGGAAAAGTGCCTGATCCCTCATTCTGTCCTTGCTCATAGAGGCTGCGCACGATAAGACACTTTGGAGCAATGGCGAGTTGGTCCGGGTCAGCCCCGAAAAACGACGCTTGCCGATTGCCCCTGTGGCGGAACTGGTAGACGCGACAGATTCAAAATCTGTTGTTCGTAAGGACGTGCCCGTTCGAGTCGGGCCAGGGGCACCAATAACTTCAATAAGTTAGCAGGAAAATAGCGCATCCCTCCCTTGAGGATAGATGCGCCATGATCACATGGAATAATGATTTATGCGATGGTGAGGAATTTGATGGTGTCACGGCTTGATTGCTGTGATATGTTACGCTCGTTATCAGGAGAAGTCGGAGCTTTGGATCATATGATCCAGCATACGATAAAAAGCAGAGTAGATGAGCGACAGGCTCTCTTGGTGACACCCATGAAATTGACACTCGGATTGCCATTATTTTGAAGTATTTTAGTATCTTGTTGAGTATGGTCGCCGTTTTGGTGACTTTTATCTTTGGCCCGGCAACTGCTGGCCCGACGCTATTGATGGATGCGCAAAGCGGCAAGATCTTTTATGCGGAAGATCAGGATTTGCCTTGGCATCCCGCTTCCACGACAAAATTAATGACAGCCTATCTGGTTTTTGAGGCCATCAAAAACGGCAAATTAAAGCTCACAGATGCGGTCCTGCAATCGGAGCGCTCCATATTGGAGCCGCCAAGCAAAATTGGCTATCCCGTTGGCATTGGCATGTCTGTCGAACTTGCCCTGCAATCCCTGATCATCAAATCGGCCAATGATGTGGCGGTGATGCTGGCGGAAAAAATTGGCGGCTCTGTTGAGGGCTTTTCGGCTCTCATGAACGCCAAGGCCAAATCGCTTGGCATGAGCAATACGAATTTCGTCAACCCAAATGGCCTGCATGATATCAAACATGTATCGACGGCGCGCGATCTGGCGCTTTTGACCCGGGCTCTGTGGAAAGACTTCCCCGAACATCGCGCCCGCTTTTCTCGTGCATCAATGAAAATTGGTCGCCGCAAGCTGCGTTCTTATAATTCGCTACTGCGGACCTATGAGGGCACGGATGGCATGAAGACGGGCTTTGTGTGTGCCTCGGGGTTTAATATTGTTGCCAGTGCCACCAGAAATGGACACCGTTTGATCGCTGTTGTTCTGGGAGCAAAAAACCCGGGACAACGCGCCGAGCGTACGAAAGCTTTGTTGACCTATGGTTTTGAGCATTTCGAGTGGAAGATGCTTCTTGGCGGCAAAAAGAAAGAGCTGTTTCTGGCTGGTTTTCCAATGGGTGAAAATCATAGCGCGGCACCCGCCAATATGCGGCCAATCGCCTGTCCACCGCGACGCCGCGTTGTGCGGAGCAAAGCCAGGAAACGCAAAAAAAAAGGCACCGGCGCAAGCGCGGTGGGTAAACAAAGCTTTTCTTGATGAGGGCTAAAGGTGAACCAAGATGGATGATATGAAGAAGAAAAACCGGCCTCCTCAATCACACCAAAACAGCCTGCGCGAAAAGCAACCCCAAGGTGGTCCTCAAAAGCCATCCGCCCCTCTCCAGAATTCCGACATTGAAATCAATCAGATTATTGAACGTGTTTTATCGCGCCGTACCTTTGTTCGTGGTAGCGCAGCCTTTGGTATGGCAGCGCTGGTGAGCGGTGGATTGCGTGTTCGTGGTGCCAGCTCCCTTGCACGCAATCTTTTGTCATTTCAGGCGGTCGTTGCCAATCGCCGCGATAGCGTCACCGTGCCCCCTGGTTATAACTGGGACGTGGTGCTGTCTTGGGGCGACGAGCTGTGGTCCGGCAGTCAGCCGTTTGACGAGCGAACAGGTGGGACGGGCCGCAGTCAGGAAATGGCTGTTGGTGATAATAATGACGGCATGTATCTGTTCACGCATGAAGGCCGCTCGATATTGGCGCTCAATAATGAATATGCCAACCGCCCCACCTTGTTTGGCAATCGCGATAACCATCGGCCGCAAACAGCTGACGATGTGCGCAAGGGCATGGCAGCACACGGCGTGACGATTTGCGAGATTTCTCAAACCAGGGGTAATTGGTCCATCGTCAAAGATAGCCCGTTCAATCGGCGCATCACGCCAACCACCCCCATGGCGATCACCGGCCCGGCCGCCGGACATGATTTGATGAAAACTTTGGCTGATCCAACAGGCACCAGATGCCTTGGCACCTGGGCCAATTGTGCCAATGGTCATACGCCGTGGGGCACCTATCTGACCTGTGAAGAAAATTTCGACGGGTATTTTACGCAAGACGACGATGATGAGGACATCTCCGACGAGTTGGAGCGCTATGGCTTTGGCAGCAAGGACTGGGGTTATAACTGGGCGTCAAGCGATGAGCGCTTTGACCTTTGTAAAAATCCTAATGAACCCAACCGCGTTGGTTATGTGGTGGAAATCGACCCCTTTGATCCAAAATCAACGCCAAAAAAACGCACCGCCCTTGGCCGTTTCAAGCATGAAAATGCCGAGCTGGTGATCAATAGAGATGGGCACGTTGTTGTTTATATGGGAGACGATGAGCGCGGCGAATTTTTGTATCGGTTCATTAGCGATCGTAAATATGTTGAGGGCGGCGATAATCGCGATTTGCTTGATAGCGGTCAGCTTTATGCGGCCAAATTCCACGATAATCTGCGCGGTGAATGGCTGGCACTGACACCAGAAACCACCGACATGGAAACGCAAGCTGAAATCTGTATTCATACAAGGCAAGCCGCCTCAGAAGTTGGCGCCACCACAATGGACCGCCCAGAATCGATTGCCGCACATCCCACCACATCCGAGGTCTATTGCTCGCTGACCAATAACAAGAATCGCGGCAGGAAAACCAATCGGGGCGATGACGAGATGCCGGTGGGTGGGCCCAATCCGCGCCGTAAAAACAAATATGGTCAGATCGTTCGCTGGCGATCAGATGACGGGGATCATACCAAAACGGGTTTTGACTGGCAGCTGTTTGTGCTGGCAGGTAATCCAACCGTGCACGATGATGCGCGCAAGGGCTCGCCCAATATTAATGCAGGCAATATGTTCAACTCGCCTGATGGGCTGAAATTTGACCAAAGAGGTATCTTGTGGATACAGACCGATGGCAAAACCTCCAACAAAGGGCATTATGCGGGCATGGGCAATAATCAGATGCTGGCCGCAGATCCCGTTAGCGGCGAAATCCGGCGCTTTCTGGTCGGCCCCAAAAAATGCGAGATCACCGGCCTCACCTGGAGCGCGGATCGGCGCACCATGTTTGTGGGTATCCAGCACCCCGGCGAACGCGGCAAGAGCCATTTCCCCAATGGCGGCAACCACGTGCCGCGCTCCTCGATCATCGCCATCAAACGCGATGATGGCGGCTTGGTTGGTTGACGTTGTGTATCCGACGGGCAAGACTAACTGCGTGATCCATTCCGGTCTCGCATTTTTTCTGTTCGTGTGAACGTTTTCCTCACCCTCCCATTGGATACCCGGATCTGCGCTCCGCTTGTCCGGGCATGACGAAGGTGGGGGGACTCTCGTTTTTCTATATCCGTTGGTGAAACCAATTGTTAGGGACGTTCGGACGAATGCCATCGTTATATTGGACAAAAAATGATATGATCATGCATTGGTTCGCTGGCGACCGTTGTGCTCGTTCCCCTAGAAGTGAAGCGCTTTTTGAAAGTGATTTATGAAGTTTCTTGCTGTACTTTTTACTCTCCTGATGGTCGCGCTTGCCGTCTACAAGTTGGCTTATCCCACCTATCGCTGGCACCAGAAAATGACGGTTGAAGTGGAGGTGGGCGGAAAGCTTTATTCTGGCTCAAGTGTTGTTGCAATATCTGTGACGAGACAACCCAGAATTCTTCCCGCAATTGGATCGAAATTTGAAACCCGTGGTGAAGCTGTAGTGGTGGAATTGCCGGACAATAAATTTCTGTTTGCCCTGCAAAAAGGCATTGGTCCCATTTATACGGGCAGAGTGTTCAGGGATAAGATTAATATGAGAGCCACAAAAGACCGCTGGGCAAGCAAGATTTCTGGACTGAGGGAGACGCGGGATATTCTGCCAAAACTCTATCCCTGGCTTGTCACCTTCAAAGATATTAATGATCCGACCTCGGTTCAAAAGGTCGATCCTGATGATCTTGCCGCTCACTTCGGTCAGGGAGTCCGTCTCAAGCGTATCACGCTGGAAATTACCAGTGTGTGGGGGTGGGTGACGAAGGGTAAGGTGGAGAATGTGTTGGGGTGGTTTTATGACGTGAAGTCACTGTTTCCGAGAAGCGCATTTCCAAAGTTGGCAAAAGACCTTACTCCAGAGCAAAAAGTTTCTCTGAATGATTTCATCGATTGGCGAACTCAATACAAACGCAGAAAAGGTAGTAAGTGACCATGGTAGATATAAATACAGAACTTATGATGGCGATCCTCTCCATGGATGCTTACAATCAAGGATATGATACGGGTATTGACGGAATCGGGACTCATATTGGCGACGCATCGGTTATTCCTCTTGTTAGTTTAAATTACGGTGACAGTTTACTAAATACATTAAACTCTGGACTTTGATGGCTTTGACGATCCCTACCCCTTTCGTCATT
The DNA here is from genome assembly GCA_024280895.1 of Alphaproteobacteria bacterium. Lineage (GTDB taxonomy): Bacteria > Pseudomonadota > Alphaproteobacteria > Rhizobiales > JAKIUO01 > JAKIUO01. The sequence continues at coordinate 169,758 of JAJRPI010000056.1, forward strand.
ACCCGCTCGCATGATCGCTGACCAGTTGTGCGGCGTTGAGGCTGGAGAGCCAGTCGCCAAAGCGGTCGCCCTGCACCGATACATGGCCTTGCAGCAGGCTTGCGGTGAGCTCGCCCTTGCCCTCGATGATGGCTTTGGTGATGCTGGTATGTTCAGCATAAGATTCGGCCATGCGTCCAGTTGATCGCAGCTGCAAACGGCGGTAAGCCTGCAAGCGGCGCTGCAGACGTTTAACTTCGCCAGCAAGAAATTTGTTGTGAGATCCATCATAGATGACGCCGTGGAACCGGACATTTTCGGTATAATAAAGATCTATATTGTTGGCGCGCACGGCATCGCCGCAGACATCATGCTGCTTTTGCAAATGGGCGCGCTCGATCTCGGTCATGCGCCGCGCGGCAAGGCGCCCGCAAATACTTTCCATTTCCGCCATCATTTCAAACATCTCAAGCAGACGCTCCAGGCTGAGCGAGGCGACAATCGCACCGCGCCGTGGTCGCAGGTCCACAAGTCCTGAAGCCGACAGCATTTGCAAGGCTTCGCGTATGGGCGTGCGCGAGACACCAAAACGCTCCGCCAATGCTACCTCTTCCAGACGTGTGCCAGGGGCAAGCAGGCTCGATGCTATCTCTTCTTCGAGCACCTGCCGCAATTGATCGGCATGTCTTGGTGGTTTGGTGTCCATCATCATCCTCTTGCGGCTCGCATATATGCCCTAGCATTGTGAGGCTAGTTGCGACAGGAAAACGTCCGGTATTTGGTGTATTTTGTCATGTCCCGTCACCGGTTATTCTATCATTGTAGACAATAATACTTGACTTGTATACAATCTGGGGAGACTTTGTATGTGTGAATACACAAAAGCGAGCCCGCCTGGTTCATAATGAAAAGAAATGGCGGGTTAAGTTCAAGCTTGATTTTCCCGGGAGGAAAAAATGAATAAACTTCTTTTGAAAACTGTGCTGGGTGCGACAGCGATGATTTTTGCCGCGACGTCGGCAAACGCCATTGAGTTGCGCGCCTCGCATCAATGGAACACCAAAGATGTGCGCCATAAAATGGTGCAGATCATTGCTGACGAGCTGGCCAAGGCCAATGTTGGCGCAACGGTCAAGGTCTATCCTACCAAATCTCTTTACAAGCCAAAAGAACAATGGGCACCCCTCACCACCGGGGAGCTTGATATCTCTGCGTTCCCGCTGGCTTATGCCGCCAAGCGCCATCCTGAATTTGATGCAACCTTGATGCCGGGACTTGTTAAAAATCATGGGCATGCCACGCGTATGAATGACAGCCCCTTCATGGATGACATCAAAGCGATCATCGATAAAGCTGGCGTGATGGTGATCTCTGATGCCTGGCTGGCAGGCGGTTTTGCCTCCAAGAAAAAATGCGTTCTGGCGCCTGCTGACGTCAAGGGACAAGTGTTCCGCGCCGCTGGTAAAGCCTTCAACAGAATGCTGCAAGGGGCCGGTGCCTCGATCCAGTCCATGCCATCATCAGCGATTTATACCGCTCTGCAACAAGGCGTTCTGGATGGTGCCAACACCTCGTCAGGCTCCTTTGTTTCTTACCGTATTTATGAGCAGGTCAAATGTCTGACGGCTCCTGGTGCCCACGCCCTGTGGTTCATGTATGAACCCATTTTGATGTCGAAAGCGTCTTTTGCCAAACTCAATGATGCCCAGAAAAAAGCCGTGATGGCCGCTGGACAGGTCGCCGAAGACTGGTTCGCCAAAAAGGCTGCAGGTCTTGATACAACAATGGTTGAAGCTTACAAAAAAGCTGGCGTCAAAGTTGTTGAAATGAGTGCCGCCGATGCCGCTGCATGGCGTGCTATCGCAAAAGATACTTCCTACGCCGCCTTTACAAAAAAGGTCAAGAATGGTGACGCGTTGATCAAAAAAGCGCTTGCTGTCAAATAGGTTTTGGCGGTTAAATAGACCAAATGGCCTGATTTTGTAAAACTGGCCGGGAGCACTATCGGTATTAAAAGCTGCAAGTGCTCCCGGTTATTCATCTTGGTGATGATTTTCACCACCCTATCACTTAGAGCAGAAGGACTGCACTATGGTGGCGTTTATTGAACGCTTGTCCAGCATTGCGGGAGTGATTGCCGCGATGCTTATTGGCATCGCCATTGTCATTGTTTGTCAGATGGTTTTCATCCGTTATGTGTTGGTGGGATCAACGGCCTGGCAAACCGAAGTGGTGACCTTCTCATTGGTCGCCGCAACCATGCTTGGCAGCGCCTATGTCTTGAAACTGCGAGGCCATGTCTCGGTTGGTTTGGCGATGGTCTATTCTCCCCCCAATGTCCGGCGTATTATGCAGATCATCGGAGATTTTCTGGTGTTTTTATTTGCGGCACTGATGTTCTGGAAAGGGCTTGAGGTGACGTTGCAGGCCTTCCACGGTGATTGGACCACCGAATCGATCTACGAATTCCCCATGTGGATCCCTTATTCTTCCATGCCCATCGGCTTTGGTCTGCTTGCACTGCAAGCCATTGCCTGCATGATAAGCGCCTCACGCCATGAGGGCATACCCCACCAAAGGGAACACTGATATGGGACCTGGTGTCATTGGCCTGCTGATTGGCCTCACTGTTTTTATTCTTCTGGCTCTTAGCGTTCCCGTCGGGTTCACATTGATCATCACCGCAATCGGTTTCCTTGTGGCGTTCAAGGGGCCAATCGCGATCTCCACACTGGCTGAAAATTATTTCGCGGGGCTGGCCGAGTTTACGCTTTTGTCGATCCCCATGTTCATTGTCATGGGAGCTGCGGTCGCCGCTTCTCCAGCCGGCAAGGATTTGTACGAGGCACTGGATCGCTGGCTCAATCGTTTGCCCGGCGGCTTGATCATCTCCAATATTGGTGCTTGCTCGATCTTTGCTGCGCTCTCTGGATCTTCTCCGGCCACCTGTGCTGCGATCGGAAAAATGGGTATTCCTGAAATGCGCAAGCGGGGCTATCCTGATGGACTGGCAACGGGGGCGATTGCTGCTGGTGGCACGCTTGGCATTTTGATCCCGCCCTCGATTACGATGATTGTTTATGGCATCGCCACCGAAACCTCCATCGGTCGTTTGTTTCTGGCAGGTTTGTTACCGGGCTTGATGCTGACCCTTTTATTCATGGGCTGGTCGCTCTATACGGCATGGAAGTCAGGCTATAATTTTTCCCAAAAACGGCACGTCACGTGGAAAGCCCGCTTCGCTATTCTGCCGCGTGTGTTGCCATTCCTGTCGATTATCTTTGGTGTTTTATGGGTGTTATATGGCGGCGTCGCGACACCGTCTGAGGCCGCTGGGGTTGGCGCAGCTTTTTGTATTTTGCTGGCGGTGATTATTTACCGCATGTGGAACCCGCGTGATCTATGGGCGATATTATCCTCGTCCATGAAAGAAAGTGTGATGATCCTGACGATCATTGGTTGCGCGGCAATCTTTTCACAGATGCTTTCATCTTTCTATATCACCCAATCTGCCGCCGAAGCGATTGCTGCAGCTGGTCTCAATAAATGGGTGCTGATCCTTACCATCAATTTCTTTTTGCTGGTCGCCGGTTTTTTCCTGCCCCCGGTTGCGGTCATTTTGATGACGGCGCCCATCTTGTTGCCGATCGTCATACATGCGGGATTTGATCCCTACTGGTTCGCGGTTATGTTCACCATCAATATGGAAATCGGCCTCATCACGCCGCCGGTCGGGCTCAATCTGTATGTGATCAATTCGATTGCTCCAGATATTCCGTTGTCCACCATTCTCAAGGGGGCGCTGCCGTTCATGATCTGCATGGTCATTGGCATTCTTTTGCTGTGCCTGTTCCCCGGTATCGCCACCTGGTTGCCCAACTACATGATGGGGCCTGTGGTATGACCAGTTTTTTCAGTGATCTGCTTGTGGCCATCAGCGAGCGCGGCCGCAGTCTCATTGATTTGCAGCAAACATCACCTGAACCAAAAGATCTGCTGACGATTGCCAAGGCCTTGTTGTCACAAAAAGGCGAAGCCTCCGGGCTTGCGCTGGCCAGCGATTTTTTCTCCGTTTATGACGGCTTGGACGAAGCGGAGCTTGATGCTTTTTTTATCATGCTTGGCGAGCAGTTCGGGCCTGATCTGGAGGGGGTCAATAAAATCATTTCTGGTTTGGGCAAGGTGCTGAGCGTTGAGGAGGTGTTGCAGCTTCATCAAAAATCAGAGCCGCAAAGGCAAGAACTTTTTCGCCGTCTCAATCAGGCACCCAAGGGAACATTGCGGCTGGTGCGTTTGCGCGAAGATTTGCTGAAACGGCTGGATAAAAATCCGCGACTTGCCGAGGTCGATGCCGATTTACATCATCTGTTCCATTCCTGGTTCAATCGTGGTTTTTTGGTTTTGAAGCGGATTTCCTGGTCAACGCCCGCTTCTATCCTTGAAAAGATCATTAAATATGAAGCGGTGCATGAAATCGCCAGTTGGGAAGATTTGCGCCAGCGCATTGAGCCAGCTGACCGGCGCTGCTATGCGTTTTTTCATCCAGCTCTGGTTGAAGAACCGTTGATTTTTGTGGAAGTTGCGCTTGGAGAAGAGATACCAGACGCGATTGAACCCGTGATCGCCCAAAAGCGTCAAAGCGTCAAGGATACCAACGCCAGATTGGCGACCTTTTATTCCATCAGCAATTGTCAAAAGGGATTGTCAGGCATTTCATTCGGCAATTTCTTAATCAAACAGGTCGCGCAAGAGCTTTTGCGCGAGCTTCCTCAACTGGCTTTATTTGCGACGCTTTCCCCTGTGCCAGGTTTTGTGAAATGGCTACGACATCTGATCGATCATCAGGAAGAAGAAAAGCAGGTGGATGCTCCTGTTGTGAACGAGGAAGAGGTTCTTGCCATCAAACACCTGTTGGCCAATGGCTGGCCGGCACCTGGCGACAAACAACAAGCATTGGAAAAAATACTTGTGCCGCTTTCAGCCTGGTATTTTCTCAATGCCAAGGATCGCGATCAAAAGCCATATGACCCGGTGGCACGTTTTCACCTCGGCAACGGAGCGCGACTGGAGCGTATTAATTGGTTGGCTGATCGCTCTGCAAAAAGTTTCAACCAATCAGCCGGGATTATGGTCAATTACCTTTATGATCTAGATAAGATCGAACATAATCATGAGGCTTTTGCCAATCACGGCGAGGTGATTGCTGCCAGTTCGATTGCCCGCATAGCAAAACTGTCTTCTTCATTCCAAACCGTGGAGAAAGTGTCATGACGACCGCACAAGATCACAATCTGTTCGCGACATTTCGCAGCCGGATCGAGAACCCTGACGCCCCGTTTCTGGAATTGTCTGATCAGCGGGTGATCAGCTACGGTGATATGTTGCAGCGCTCCGCGCAATTTGCCAACGCTCTTGTGTCGCTTGGAGTAAAACCTGGGGACAGGGTTGCCGCACAGATCGAAAAAAGTGCAGATGCCTTGTTTCTTTATCTTGGCTGTTTGCGGGCCGGGGCTGTGTTCCTGCCTCTCAATATGGGGTATAAGGACAAGGAACTTGCCTATTTTATTACCGATGCTGAGCCGGTGCTGGTTGTTTGCACGAAGGCCCGAAAAGAGGCTCTTGCGCAGATTGTTGCCGGCAGCGCGGCTGGCAGGGTGGAGACATTTGATCATAATGGCAGCGGTTCCTTGATTTCAATCGCCGACAGTGAGGGCACCGATTTCAATGATCTGCATCGCGATGCAGATGATCTGGCTGCCATCCTTTATACATCGGGAACCACCGGGCGTTCAAAAGGCGCCATGCTAACCCATGAAAACCTCTCGTCCAACGCGCAAGCACTTGTTGACGTCTGGCAGTTCACGAACACTGATGTGTTATTGCACGCCCTTCCCATATTTCATACGCACGGCCTGTTTGTTGCGACCAATACCGTTTTAAGTTCTGGCGGTTCGATGATTTTTCAAATTAAATTTGAAGTAGACTGCGTGCTCGACGCCTTGCCGCGTGCGACTTGCATGATGGGTGTGCCGACTTTTTATTCCCGCTTGCTAAGTTCACCAAAATTAACCCGCGAGCTGGTTTCTCATATCCGCGTTTTTATCTCGGGGTCGGCCCCCTTGTCGCCAGACACCCATAAAAAATTCGAGCAACAGACCGGTCACGCCATTTTGGAGCGCTATGGTATGACCGAGACCAGCATGAATACCTCGAACCCGTTTGATGGCGAGCGCCGCGCCAGCACCGTTGGTTTTGCGCTGCCAGACATCGAGATCCGCATTGTTGATATTGAAAGCGGGGCGCAGCTTGCCACCGATGAGGTCGGTGTCATCGAAATTCGTGGCCCCAACGTCTTTAAGGGCTATTGGCGCATGCCTGAAAAAACCAATGAAGAATTTCGCGATGATGGTTTTTTCATTTCTGGAGATTTGGGTTTTATTGATGAGCGCGGTTATATTTCGATTGTCGGGCGCAACAAGGATCTGATCATTTCGGGTGGTTTTAATATTTACCCTGCCGAAGTGGAAAACGCCCTTGATGCCATCAGCGGCATTAGCGAGAGCGCCGTTATTGGCGTGCCTCACCCTGATTTCGGGGAAGGGGTGACGGCGGTTGTGGTGCCCGAAGGTGAGTGCCCGCTTGCCACAGAAGACATTCGCGCCACGCTGGAACGTGATCTGGCGAATTACAAACTCCCCAAGCGGGTGTTCTTCGTCGATGCCTTGCCTCGCAACAAAATGGGAAAAATTCAGAAAAACCAGCTACGCGAACAATTTCACGCAGCCTATCAGGCTTAGTGGTACTGTACATTTTGATGACCAGGATCGAGATCCCATAATGAGCACGGTACTATCGCTGACACTGCCATTTTTTGGCTTGATATTTCTTGGGTTCATGGCCGCGAAATTCTTTCGTAAAGAGCAGCCGTCAGGTGATTGGCTTACCATATTTGTGGTTTACTTCACCGTCCCGGCGCTGTTGTTTTCACTGCTCTCCAAAGCGCCGATTGAAGAGCTGGGAAATATGACGTTCATGGTGGCGACGACGGGCTCGACATTGCTGGTTTTTATTCTGGTATTTTTATTGGCGAACTTCCGTCACAAGAAAGGCATTGCGGCAACCTCGCTGCAAGCGGCTGCGGGTTCTTACAGTAATTGTGGCTATCTTGGCGTCCCGCTTAGTGTCGCAGCTTTTGGCTCTGGCGCTGCGATCCCTGCCACCCTAATCGTTTGCTTTGATAGCCTTTTGATCTTTCTGCTGGTTCCGGTTTTTATCGCCCTTGGGCGATCGGACCGGCCAGAGATAGGCACTGTTTTGAGCGATATTGTCAATCGTATCGTTTTCAATCCGCTGATCCTTGGCTGTGTTGCGGGCATACTTGCTGCCTATTTCGAATTTATGCCTCCAGGCCCGATCAATCGCGTCATAGAATATTTGAGCACGGCAGCTGCACCTTGCGCCCTTTTTGCGCTTGGGGTCACCGTTGGTTCGCGCTCGGTTGAGCGTTCTTCTGCTGGCGTCAGTACCAATATATTTTTCAAACTGATCGTTCATCCGCTGGTCTTGCTGTGTGTGCTCTTGCTGGTGGGTATCACGGGGGTCTGGCTGAAAACAGCTGTTCTCATAGCCTCGCTACCAACGGCGCTTGGGGTTTATGTCATCGCCAATCAGGCGCAAGTGGAAACGCAAAATGTCTCCAGTACCATTTTATACAGCACGGTCATTTCGCTGATCACCATCACCTCAATTCTCTATATTTTCGAACTCGGCTTCCTGCCTGAATAGCGCTTTATCAATGCAAAGATTGAGCGCGCCTTCATCTTTTTGGGGAAGGGGATCAGGCAGCATGTGCGCGAGAACTGTCTATTTTGTGATGGCCGTCACACCTCCTCTTTGCGAATACTCATAGATTCATCTCATCAGTACCGGGCACGCCGGATTCGAAATAAATGACAACGCAACAAGTTGGAGACAAGACAATGAAAATATTCCCAACCCCGATTAATACCTCCCTGCGCTATTGGACACAATACGGATCAAATAGTAATAACAACATGACCGGCAGCGATTTCCAAGACGTCTTTTACACTTATAATGGGCGCGATAGGGTTCATGCCGGTGGTGGAAATGACATTATTTTTGGTGGCAGCGGCCGCGATTATTTCTATGGCGATGATGGCAATGACACGCTCTATGGCTATGGAGGTGTGGACTTCCTGCATGGTGGACGCGGCGCAGACCACATTTATGGTGGAGATAGCCGGGACTGGCTTTGGGGCGATGAGGGCAACGACTGGCTCTATGGAGACGACGGCCGGGATACACTTTACGGTGGAGACGGTATCGACCATTTATATGGCGGCGCTGGCAATGACACTTTGACCGGCGGCACAGGAGCAGATGTCCTCGATGGCGGAGTTGGCATTGATACTGTGAGTTATGCCGGTTCGCAAGCTCGTGTTCTCATTAATATGACTTCGGGACGTGGAAGCAGTGGAGACGCCCAGGGTGACACGCTCATCAACATCGAAAACATCACCGGTTCTAATTATCGCGATCTGATAGATGGCGACGATAACGCCAATGTCATAAGGGGCCTCGATGGCAATGATACCTTGAACGGCAATGGCGGCGACGATCGCATCTTTGGTGGCAATGGCGTAGATATAATTTATGGTCGTGATGGTGACGACAGCCTATTTGGCGATGGCGACTTCGACATATTAATAGGAGGAACAGGGGCCGACCATATGGATGGAGGAAACGACACTGATACCGCCAGCTATTACAGCGCAAATAGCGGTGTGACGGTCAACCTGACAACTGGCACTGGTCAACGTGGAGAGGCGCAGGGAGATACTCTGGTAAATATCGAGAATATTGCCGGATCAAAATACGACGATATATTGACCGGAGATACTGGCCGCAACACCCTCAATGGAAGTGATGGGGAAGATGACCTGTTCGGCCGCGATGGCGACGATGCCCTGTGGGGTGGGAATGGTGTTGATGAACTTTATGGCGGCAATGGAGACGACTTTTTGTCTGGAGGAGATGGAGACGACCTAGTGGATGGCGGATCTGGTGTCGATACGGCATCATATGCGTGGCATTCAAATGGCGTGGAAGTCGATCTTGAGGATCAGCTGTCCTGGTCGATGGATACCGGACGTCAAGAGGATGTCCTGGTCAGCATCGAGAATGTTGTGGGCACTGGCTATGGCGATGAACTCTATGGAACTGATGGTGACAATGTACTTGAAGGTGAGGATGGTGACGATGTGCTGGAAGGCCGGGGTGGCAACGATACGCTTAGTGGCGGAGAAGGCGAGGACCGCTTCATCTTTGATGATTATTGGGGCAATGATGTTATTAAAGACTTTGATCTTAACGGCGAGATATTGAATTTTGATAATGTTCGCCGACTTGACTGGGGTGATATGACCAAGGTGCAACAAGGCAATGACACCATCATCACATTTGATGAGAACAATGCCGGAACCCTCGTTCTGGAAAATGTTGAAATGTCGTTGCTGACAGAAGACCATTTTTCCTTCTAGCGGTTGCATGAGCAAAGGCAGATCAAGACAAGACCGGATGCCTCATCAGGCGTCCGGTTTTTTTGTGCGGAAAGACCAAACATCGTTCATGTGATGACCGTCACATCATGAGATCGGGAAATCTCATAGTTTTATTTCATCAGCTTCGTTCGGAAGCGGAATCCAAAACAGCATTTTTCAACACAAAATGAAGGAATTAAGACAATGAGACTAGTATTACCGGTTACCTGGAGACGTTACGGCACAGATGGCAATGACCGCTTTAACGGAACCAATTTTGCCGAAACCTATTACACCTATAATGGAGAGGATACGGTCCATGCCGCAGGTGGCAATGACATCATCTATGGCGGCTACCATGTAGATACGTTCTACGGTGAAGACGGTAATGATGCCCTCTACGGCTATGGCGGTGATGATCGGCTTTTTGGCGGCAATGGCAATGATTTGCTGGTCGGCGGCAAGGGCAGCGACTGGCTGTCTGGCGGCGATGATGACGACCGCTTGTTTGGCGAGCAGGGAAATGATGATTTGTACGGGGGTTTTGGCAATGACAGCTTGTATGGAGGAACAGGTGACGATGTTTTAGTCGGTGGTGAGGGTGCCGATCTGCTTGATGGAGGTGATGGGGTTGATATTGTGAAATACGACCGAGCCTCCGATAAAATCAGGATTAACCTCGCAGACAACACTGCATCTGGCGCGGCTTCTGGCGACACCTTTTTCAATATCGAAAACGTTTCGGGCACGAGATATTCGGACATCATTTCTGGTGACGAAAAGGACAATGTTTTCTATGGCCGAGCTGGCGATGATTTTCTTGAGGGTGCGGGTGGAGATGACAAGCTTTATGGAGGGTCAGGCGCTGATGTACTGATCGGAGACGCGGGTGATGACAAGCTTTATGGAGGATCGGGCGTTGATGAGCTCTATGGGGGAGAGGGGCAAGACGCGCTCTATGGTGGATTAGGCAATGATGTGCTGTATAGCAGCAATGGGGCGGACCTGATGGACGGGGGACGAGGTGACGACACTGTCGACTATCGAGTTTCAACGTCCGGCGTTTATGTTAACCTTGATAAAGGTTTCGGCAAGGGCGGGGACGCTCACGGCGATATCTTGATAGACATAGAAAAGGTTGTTGGATCACGATTTGATGACCAGTTGGTCGGAAATGATCAAGACAACATCCTTAAGGGAAAGTCCGGTGCTGACAGGCTTGAAGGCGGTGATGGCCAGGATCAACTGTTCGGCGGGGATCATAATGATCGGTTATACGGCGGCAATGGCGACGACCAGCTCGAAGGCGGAGAGGGCAATGACATTCTCGACGGTGGCGATGGAATGGATACCGCTTCTTACCTTTACAGAGCGAGCGGCTTTAAAATCGACCTTGAGGGAAACTATGCCCGTTCACTTGATGGCAGCAAGGAGGGGGATAAACTCAAAAGCATTGAAAATGTTCAAGGCTCGAGAAATGATGACGTGATCAATGGCTCCTTAGAAAATAACACCCTTAGTGGCAATGGTGGCGATGATATCATCAATGGCCGTGGCGGGGACGATATTTTGCATGGTGGAGGCGGGCAAGATGTCTTCATATTTGACCATGATGGTGATGGTGTTAGCGAGAATGATATCATCAGCGATTTCAGGAGCGGCGTTGACCGCATCGACCTGAGCAACACCGATATCGAAAGCTGGGAAGATCTATTCGACAGCTCAAATCCAGATAATGCCGGTTATGATGGAGACTATATCGAGTCTGGTACATATCGCGTCATTATTCATACGAATGAAGAAGACACCATCACGTTGAAAGGGACATGGTTGAGCGATCTCGATGAAAGTGACTTCATCTTCTAGGCATTGAGACCACTCAGTGAAACTGAAACCGGGCGCTTTCCCTGCGTCCGGTTTTTTCTGTCCAAATCAAATAATCCAAATCGTGACGCTCATCACAACAAAATGGTAGCCGATCCCTCATTCTGATCTCAAGGAAATAAAATCAGTCTTTAAGGGAGATAAGAAAATGTCAGTCACAATCATAAAATCAGAAACGTCAGCATCAGTTGTCAAAGATGGTCTGCGGGCCAGCAGCGGGGCGATTGTCTCGGTCGGTGTTCTATCGCTCGTTCTCAATATACTGATGCTCACTGGCCCCATGTTTATGCTGCAGGTTTATGATCGTGTACTGACCAGCCATTCGGTTCCGACCCTCATTGCCCTTGGTGCAATCGCCACCATGCTTTATGCTTTTTTTGGCCTGTTCAGTATGTTCCGCTCCTGGATGACGGCGCGCATTGGCTCTAGCCTTGATCATCGCCTTGCGGCATCAGCCTTTGATGCCAGCGTACTGGTACCATTGAAAACCCGCGGTCAAATGCAAAAGATTGAGCCCGTTCGTGATCTCGAGCAGGTCCGCAGTTTCATTTCGGGTCCCGGCCTTACCGCCTTGTTCGACCTTCCTTTCCTGCCATTTTATCTGATCATTGTTTATCTTCTACATCCCATGCTCGGCCTGTTTGGTACAGTGGGTGCCGCCATCCTTGTCACCTCTACCTTGCTGCACGAATGGCTGGTAAAAGGACCAACGGCCGACCTCAACGCGAAGCGCCAGAATGATCGTGGTCTTATTGCAGCCGCTCGCGACAATGCCGAGGTTCTCTCCGCTATGGGAATGCTTCCCTCCTTGCGCAAACGCTGGTTGGGTCACCACAATAAAACCCTTGCCGCCAATCAAAAACTTTCTAGCCGCTCAGCTGCCTTTAGCTCTTTCACCAAAATGGCGCGGTTCATGTTGCAGTCTGGAGCTCTTGCTCTTGGAGCCTACCTGGCCATAAAGGGTGAGCTATCTCCAGGTGCCATGATCGCCTCTTCCATCATTCTCTCTCGTGCTTTGGCGCCTGTGGAGCAGGTGATCGGTCAATGGCGAAATTTTGTTTCGGCCCGCCTTGCCATGAAGCAATTAGAGAAAATTATTCCAGGGCTCGAGCAGGTTGAGACGGAAACAAAATTGCCAGCACCCACACAAAAACTCGAAGTGAGCGGCCTTACCGTCATGGCACCGGGCACAAGTGAAGCGGCGCTCCAAGGCATCGCTCTTTCTTTGCAGGCCGGGGATGCGGTCGGTGTCATCGGGTCAAGCGGAGCTGGCAAAACGACCTTGGCGCGTGCTCTGCTGGGCGTCTGGCCATCGGCGCGCGGTGAAATCCGTCTGGATGGCGCTTTGAGCGATCAGTTCACGAAGGAAGTCATCGGCCATTCAATCGGTTATCTACCGCAAGATGTGGAGCTGTTTGATGGTACTATTGCTGAAAATATTGCCCGTTTTCACTCGCAAGCAACGTCTGACGAGATTGTTGAAGCTGCCAAACTGGCTGGCTGTCATGACATGATCCTGGGATTTGCCAAGGGCTATGACACGGTCATTGGACAAGCGGGCCGAAGCCTGTCAGGTGGTCAGCGTCAGTGCATTGGTCTTGCCCGCGCTGTATTCGGCAAGCCGTTCCTTATTGTCCTGGACGAGCCAAATTCCAATCTTGATCAAACCGGTGAAATGGCTCTCAACAAAGCGATTCTGGCGCTTCGCAAAGCTGGCAGCATCGTCATGATTATTGCTCACCGTCATTCAGCCCTTGCCTCTGTCAATAAGGTTCTGGCTCTCAAAGATGGGCACCAAGCCGCATTTGGTCCGCGTGGTGAGCTCATGGAGCAACTTTTTAGCAATCAAAATACCAACAAAGGAGAATTGAAAATCGTCAAAAAGTGATGTTCGGCACAGTTTGGGAGATCGTACCGGCCTAATGTTTTTGAATAGTCGCAGACACAACACATCAGGGGACAAGAACATGAACAACACAACATCACCATCAAGCAGCATTGATACAAACGGACATGACCGGGGCACCAAGCGTTTGATCGCTGGATCCACCCTCGCCATTGTCAGCCTAGTTGCCGGGTTTGGAGGATGGGCCGCCATCACCAATATACGATCTGCTGTCATTGCCAGCGGCAAGGTGATCGTTGAAGGTGCTGCCAAGAAGGTACAGCACGCCGAGGGCGGTATCATTGGCGAGCTACTTGTCAAAGAGGGCGACAAGGTCGTGGCCGGTCAGGTGATCATGCGGCTGGATGCCACCAAGACCAGAGCCGAGCTCACCATTGTTCGCCAACGTCTGTTTGATCTGGTGGCCCGCAAATCCCGTCTGCGGGCTGAGCGGGATGACAAAGCCAAAATTTCTTTTCCCCGTTTCATGCGAGAGATCTCACGCAACAGACCCAGCCTGTCAGCGCAACTATCGGCACAACAAAGACTGCTTACCAGTAACCGCATGCGCAGCAAAAGTCAGTTAGGACAAGTCCGCGCCCGTATCGCGCAATTACGCAACGAAGTGAAGGGTCTGCTCATCCAGAAAAAGGCCAAGGCCAGTGAGCTTTCTTTTATTAGCAACGATATCAAGCGTTATAAATCGCTGGAACGTAAACGGCTGATTTCGATTACCAAGATCAATGATAAAAGACGCATGTATGCCCGCATTACCGGTGAGCGCGGAAAAATCACCGCAGATATCGCCAGGGTCAAAGGGCAGATATCGGAAATGCAGATCAAGTCTGATGAAATAAAGAATGGAACCATTGGCCAGATCTTGAATGAACTCAACCAGCTTGGTGCGCAAATCGCCGAACTGTCGCAACGAAAGATCACCGCCCTTGACCAGCTAGCGCGGATTGACATAAAAGCGCCAAGTAATGGCCGCGTACATGAGCTGGCTGTTCATACCATTGGCGGTATCATTGCACCGGGCGATGTTTTGATGAAAGTGGTTCCCGACAATGGTAATCTGATCATTGAAGCACGTGTTATGACGACGGATATCGATGAAGTTCATATCGGCAAGCTTGCACGGATCAGATTTAGCGCCTTTAGCCAGCGCACCACACCAGAGCTAACCGGCCGCGTCATGACAGTCTCCCCCGATCAATCTATCGATCCACAAACTGGTGCCGCCTATTACACAGCCCGTATCGCGCTGAAACAGGGTGAACGCGTGAAGCTGGCGGGCAAAACACTGATCCCCGGCATGCCATCAGATGTCATGCTGGTCGGTGAAAACCGCACCGTTCTCAACTATCTGATCAAGCCTTTGGCCGATCAGCTGACCAGAGCCTTTCGCGAAGGATAAAGGCAAGGGGTAGACGTAACCCCATATGATGAAGTTGAGTTATAAACGGACATCAAAGCTTATATGGTTTGATGTCCGTTTTTTGTCTTTCCCTAAAACATTGTGGCAACCAGCCTGGATATATGATTGAATAAGCGGCCTCATTGGCCCAGCAGGGTATCCAATTCGGTATCTTCAACCTTTTTGGTCTGCAATGACAACAGTAACAAATCTGAAAACAACAATTCATTGATCTTAGGAGCTTCTCTATGACACAACGGCGCTGGACCATTTATCTTTCTGGTGAAATTCACAGTGATTGGCGCGAGCGCATCAAAAACGGGGTAAGCGAAAAGGACTTGCCGGTCGATATTTTAACGCCGATTACCACACACGAAGATTCGGACGATTGCGGAGTTGCCATATTTGGCGGCGAGCTTGATAAATTCTGGCATGATCGCAAAGGGGCGCAACTGAACGCGGTGCGTACAAAAACACTTATAGAAGCAGCAGATATTGTTATTGTGCGTTTCGGTGAAAAATACAAACAGTGGAATGCCGCCTTCGATGCCGGTTATGCCACAGCCCTTGGCAAGCCAATCATCACACTGCATGGCGTGGAAATTGATCATGCGCTAAAGGAAGTTGATGCAGCTGCATATGGCGTTGCGCGAAAAGCGGAGCAAGTCGTCGAGGCTTTGGCATATATTATACGCGGTGAAATGCCCGCATAATGTTAGCGGACAAAAATCAACTTCAATCGATGTGATGATGACCCCACCCACGATCGTGGGTGGGGTTTTAGCTGCCCCGTGTTCAAGGACAGACCAGCTTTTTATTGCGATTGCATATCATCCGGGTTGATGCCCGCGACTTCGACAGGGGTTTTCATGGCGTCGCGGCGGAATGGTTCGCCAAGCTCTTGGTTGAGGATGACTTCGATAAACGTAGTAACGCCGTCTTTTTGCGCGGCG
>JAJRPI010000057.1 GCA_024280895.1 Alphaproteobacteria bacterium
CACAAAACAACGAAGAATCCATCCATTACCCATGCAACTAACCCTTCCCAGTATACTTTTCAACAAGTGCGCCAGACGACGCCCCACAACCTACCGCAAACTCGGCGCCAGATCATAGCATAGGTCAACGGGAATTTATTGACCGTCATAAGGTTAAAATTACCACCTTATTTCAAAGCCAGTCAGCTTTACACTTTACAGTCACAGCCATGAATTTTTCACGGCTATTTAGTAACACAAAAAACTGGCCGAGTTAAGCTGAGTGCGTAACTCCGGATATAATATAACGAGGGTAACAACACAATGGCCACCAGGGACAAACTGTCGATTTTTTTTACAACCCTCCAGCTATGCGAATCAACTGCCGATGCAGCAAGCGGCGTAAAATCTGAGGAAAAGAGCCAGATATTCGACCTAAAATCTCACGCGATGATTATAAGGGCATTCTTTATGTCTGTACACACTAAAGCATGTTGTCGGAATAATTTACACAACCCGATCACCCGACACCCAAGAAGATTATTTTTCCTTTAAAAATCAATGGCATGAAAATATGGCATGAATGATGCTTCATTGGATGGTGAGAAGAGGATTAAAAGTATTTAATCGAAATCATTTCACGACTTACTTACTTATTCACGATGAGGACTAAAACAATGGGTAAACTGAACAAAAATCTGATAGCAGCGGCTGCAGCAGGAATGCTGATGGTTTCAGGCGCCAGCAGCGCCGTCACTTTTAGCGATGGGGGCGCTGGACTGCAGGGCTTACTGGACGGCAGCAGCGCAGTCGGCCCAGGCGTTGTCAATGTGAACACTGACCAGATGGGAGACTCCGGTGACAGCTACTGGAACTTCGGTGGAACCGGTGGATCGATCCAGGTGATCCTTGGTGAGAACAGCCCGAATGCAAACGTCAACTCCTTTGGCCTATTCAGTGGTGGCAACACATTGGAGGTCTTCATCGGCAGCGATTCGGCTGATTACAAGGCTTTTGTCAATTATGCCGGTGGCAACCTTACCGCCAATATCTTTGACGGCATCGGCGGCTTTGTTCGCAGCAATGCCATCGCTTGGGCTGGCAATGCATTCGGCTTCTATCTGAATAACGGTACCGATACGTTTTACAGTGACAGCGCCTTGAATGGTGGCACTGATGCCATGGTCGGCTTTTTGAACAAGCCGTTTCCTGGTGAAAGCATCCTAGCCTTTGAAGATGGCATTGCAGAAAATGGCGCAACCAATACTGACTATGACGACTTCGTCGTAATGGTCGAGTCGGTCTACCCTGTTTCCGCACCGGCAACACTGGCTCTGCTGGGTCTGGGTCTGCTTGGAATGGGCTATCGCGCACGTCGCAAGTCAGCTTAAACCTCCAGTCTTAAACCTTAGAAAAACGCCACCTTTAGGGTGGCGTTTTTTTATCTGCCAAAAAAAAGGGTGCTCTAACCCAGATATTTCAGTGAGTTATGTAGAACCTCGATTGCTCATTGCCCGCATGAACACAGGTAGCAAAAGTAGGCGCTCCTAACAATGATTCAATAATATCACGGCTTACCAGCAGTGGTAGCTTTGTCAACTGTTGCTGAATTAACGGAATAAAATATGTTTTTTGGATAGGTGGTGCTGGATGAAACCGGCATCACCAAGAAAGACAAGCAATCGGTTGGTGTCGGCCACCAATGGTGTGAACGGTTGGGCAAGGGTGAAAATAGCCTAGTCGCTGTCTTTGCCGCACTGGCCAGGGTAACGATGCCTGATTGATTGATGCGGAACTGTGTATTCCGAAGAGCTGGAAAACAGATTCGGGCCGTTGTGATAAAACGCGGTTTCCCGCCGACAAAAAAATCTCGCACAGCAAAAATAGTGTTTATGCTCGAACAGTGATCGGTTCGCAAAGAAAGCTATCCTTTTCCGACGGTGTCCGATATGGTGCTTTCCTCCCCCTGTGTCAGCATCTTGCTGTCACGCATCGATGATACGAGCAGGCGATAGCGGTTATTGAAGAGCGTCATCGGAAACGACGAAAAGATATGGAGTGAAGATCGAGAGGTTGTGGTGATCTGCAACGCTGAACCCAAGGCGGTTGATTCAAAATAACGGAGTATAATTATGACCGACTCAATAAAAGTGCTCACATTAACGACCCTTTACCCCAATTCTGAGCAAACACATCATGGTTTGTTTGTAAGACACCGTTTAAAACAGCTCGTAGAAAGCCGTCCTATCGAGGCGAAAGTTGTTGCTCCCGTGCCTTGGTTTCCAATTTCTTGGGGTTTTTTGGGTAAGTATGCGATGTTCTCAAAAGTAAAAAAATGCGAGCAGCAGGGAGATATTGAGGTTTGGCATCCAAAATATCTAGTGATACCGAAATTAGGAATGTCGATAGCGCCTTTCTTAATGGCGATTTGTATACTTTTTAAGATAAAAAAAATGCTCAAGCAGGGCTTTGAATTTGAGTTAATTGATGCGCATTACATTTACCCAGATGGCGTTGCGGCGGTTTTAATTGGAAAGCTTGTTGGCAAACCCGTAGTTATCACCGCACGCGGATCAGATATCAATGTAATCATGGATTATATGCTTCCAAAATTATTTATTAAGTGGGCTGTTAATAATGCTTCAGCAGTCATAACTGTGAGCAAAGCGCTAAGGAATAAAATAAAAAACTTAGACGTATCGCAAAGCAATATTTCTGTTTTACGCAACGGGGTAGATTTAACATTATTCAAACCAAGCGGAAATAGAAAGAACCTGAGAAAAAGTCTTAATTTAAGTAAAAAAACAATACTATCTGTTGGCAATCTTATACCTTTGAAAGGTCATCATCTTATTATTGAAGCTTTGATTGACTTGCCCGAGTGTGAATTGCTTATCGCTGGTGCTGGGCCTGAAGAGTTCAAACTAAAACAATTAGCAGCTAAGCATTCACTAGATAATAAAGTATTTTTTTTAGGATCTATGAATCAAGTTGATCTTCAAAAATACTATAGTGCCTCCGATGTTTTAGTTTTAGCCTCTGAGTCTGAAGGCTGGGCGAATGTGCTACTTGAATCCATGGCCTGTGGTACGCCAGTGGTGGCTACAAATGTTGGAGGCGCTTCGGAAATAGTTCAGACAGAAACAGCTGGCATACTGGTCAAAACTCGAAACGTCGAGTCTATTCGAGCTGGCATTAAAAGGATGATAGAAAACTATCCAAACCGTATTGAAGTTCGTCAGTATGCGGAGTTATTTAGCTGGAAAGAAACTTCAGACGGACAGTATGAACTTTTTAAAAAAATTGTGCGGGAAAGTATGGTTTGAAAATTACTTATCACCACCACCAGCAGCTCAAGGGAAAGCGAGGCCCCAGGCCGGTTGCCGAGCACCAACAGTAGGCGCTTTTCTTAAAGAACCTACTGTTGGTAGGCGACGCCGCAGATGCCTTTCTCGTTTCGCCCGAAGGGAAGCCATTAAACAGACAATGACGGCGTCGCCTAAAGCGCCGACTGTTGGTGCAGCCCTTGAAAAGGGAACCACCCTTCCCTGCGGGCTGCGTCTGATCCTTGTCTGTTTACTCGCTTTCCATACCCGCATTTAGTATAGGCACTACACCAGGATGCCGGATTATAGCCTATCGAGCAGCTGCTGGGCTTGCTGGCGCGAAGAAAACGATGGGTCTGAGTCAAGAACACGCTTGAGAACTGTCCGCGACTCAGCTTTTTTGCCTGACCGGGCCAGGGCTTCCGCCAGATGGTACTGTACATCCCCAACCCCAGGTATTTTTTCAGCGGCCTGACGCAGCAACCCTAAGGCGAGTTTTGTCTCGCCTTGCTGCAATCGAATCCATCCCAAGGTGTCAAGCACAGGACCACTGTCAGGACGTAACTCATAAGCCTTTACGGCAAATTGCAGTGCCTCCCCGGACTTTCCATCCTGGAACAACAACCAGGCCAAATCGTTGAGTGCAGGCACGTATTTCGGTGCCCTTTGCAACAGACGGCGATATTCCTTTACCGCCTCCCCTCCCCGGCCTTCGGAGGAATAAGCGACGGCCAGGGCATAATGCGCTGCCCAGTCACTCTCGTGGGTTTTCAACCAGCCCGTCAATAGATTTATGGCGGTCGCATTATCTTGGCTAGCTTGCAAGGCAGCGATCTCTTTCAATAGAGCCCGGGTACCACCACCCAGTTCTCTTGCCCTGGCATAGGCACTGACTGCCTTGGTGCTCTGTTTCTGGCTGGCATGAATATCACCTTCCAGCATGAAACCTGCGGGCAATTTCGGATGCCGGCGCTTGATCTCCTCGACACCACGCAAGGCATCTTCAACTCGCCTCGCTTTTACATCCAAAAGCACAAGCAACGATGCCGCCTGGAGATGTTCAGGTCGCAGCTTCAGAGCCTGTTTCAAAGAGTTTCTTGCCGCAGCATCGTCGTTGGCACGGAACTGCGCCACGCCCAGGGAATAGAAGCTCGACACATTCGGCGCCTCCTCAACGGCTTTTTCAAAAGCACTCACGGCAGCCTTGTAATCCTGCGAACCGATCTCAACCCGACCAAGCGCCATGAGTGCCAAAGGATTTCGGCTGTCGATAGCCACGACCTCTCGCGCTATTTCCCGTGCGCGGTCGAGTTCCCCCATACGCGAATAATAACGGGTAAGCACCAAGCGTGGCGCCATTGCCTTACTGTCTACACTGCGGGCCTTCTCTAACCATTCCACGGCCTGCTCCCGGTCATTTTCGGCATCGGCCAACTGGGCCAGGGCCAGCATCGCCGAAACATTATTTCTGTTATGCCGGACAAGCTCATCCAAGCGTTCACGTGCGTGATCAAGCCTTCCTTCCTGCACGTCAAATCGCACCAGATTCAGGGCTGCGGGAGAGAAGTCTGGATCAAGCTGCAAGGCCTCGGCAAAGGCATCCTTAGCCTGCCTGATATCACTCTTTGCACCCAAGATGACACCCAACAGATTCTGCGCATAAGCGCTATCAGGATTCACCGTGACCAAGTCCTGGGCAACCCGCAATGCCTCGTCAAAATTCTTTTGCTTCAGATAGGTCAGGGCAAGCATGGACTGTTCCCGCCCCGGTGCCTTGCCGGACTCGACGGCCCGTTCCAGTTCTTCAATGGCCTGTGCATCATTACCTTCGGCCAAATACAGCATAGCCAACTGTGCACGCAAACTACTGTCACCCGGCTGTTTCGTCACCGCCTTTGTCAAATACTGCCGGCCGGTCTCCATATCACCTTCTTGCAACGCTGCCTGCCCGGCCAACGCCAACAAACGGGCATTATGCGGCTGTTGGGCCAGTGCCGGCTCAAGAATATCCATCATCTCACCGGGTTCGGCCTGCCGAAGACGTATTTCCACCAACATCATACGTGCGGGCGTGAGCGAAGGCCTTTCGGCAACGACACGCGCCAGTTGCACTTCGGCCTGTTCCAGATTACCCAGACTGAAATTGACACTGCCAAGGAGAAACAGGCCGGGCAGGAAATCGGGAGAAACCTTGTTGGTTTGCAGCAAATAATCCCGTGACGTTACATAATCTTTCTCTTCATAGGCCAGCAATGCGGCCAGATAGTTGGACATTGGATGTTTTGGCACCGCCTTGAGCAGATAGTCCACATGCTCCTTCGCCGCAGAAAATTTTCCCTGGTTTAACAATATTCGTGTCAGATTGGCGCGAGCCTTGATACCTGTACGCATGGTGATGGTCGAGGGAAGCAGCTCAATCGTTCGTTGATAGGCATTCATTGCCTCTGCATCGGCCTTGTTGAGACGCGCCAAATTACCCTTCAATAGCCAGGCTTCGGCATTCTCAGGATCCACGTTTAAAAGCGTCTGTAACGTATCTGCAGCCACCTCGTTATCTTTTGAAATCAGTGCGACACGAGTCAGCCCCAGCAGAGCGCCCGCTTCACCCGGATCCTGCTTCAGGACTGAACGGAAGACTTCCCCGGCTTCGTCAATCTTGCCCAGCCCCAACAATGCGTCGCCCCGCAAGACCTGAAATTTCGGCTGCGACTCCAGCCCTCCACCTGCCAGGGCCACCAGTACCTCGTCAAATTTGTTCTGCAACAACTTGGCACGAATGCTGAGTTGATCGATGTAAGCTCCACTGACACCAAGCCCCCGCGCCCTCTGTAACTCCTTATTGGCCGCTGCGCCATTCCCTAACAGCACATAGACATCAGCCAGAAGAAGCCGGGCCTCGGCATTCTTGGGGTTTTGTTGTAACGCATTCTTCAGCTCAATCAGACTAGCTCTGAAATCACCTTCGGATTGAAACTGCTTGGCCCGCTGAACATGCTCGACATCGCTGATCTCCGTTTTCCCACAGGCCGTAACGAACAGTCCCAACAGAAGCACCACTGACATATATATTACAGACGTCTTCATTCAGCTTTCCTTTGAATTCTTTGGCATGGGAGGCATTCCCGGTATTTAAAACCCAAAGACATGACTTCAGGTCAAATTTTACTCAGCAGATTCCGGGCTTCATCGGCCCCTGAAAAGCTGTCATCCATTTCCAGCGCCCTCTCTAGCTCTGCCTTGGCCCTGGATTTTTGATCCGCTCGATACAGGGCAACACCGAGGTGATAGCGGATCTCTGCCAGATGCGGAGCTTTGGCAACGGCCTGCTCCAGTAATGGCAAGCCACGCTGCACATCCCCCCCGCTTACCAGCAACCAGCCAAGGGTATCGATGACGGCCGGGATTTCCGGCGCGAGTTTGTAGGCCCGTTCAGCATAGCCAACGGCATCGGCCTGCCCCAACTGCTGGGCGGCCCAGGCAAGATTGTTGAGAACCATGACATCGTTGGGGCGTTCCGCCAGGAGTTTTTGATACTGCATCACTGCACCCTGTAGGTTGCCTGCTTCTTGTAAAGCGCCGGCATAGACCGCGCGTACGGCCAGATCTTCTGGATGTTCCTTCAGCCATGTCACTAATAATGTCTGAGGATCCGTTTTGCCGGCCTTCTTTTGCGCTGCGTATAAGGCTATCACCAAGCGAGGGGACTCGACCTTTTTCAAGCCATTTTCATAGACTTTGGCGGCCGCTGCAGGCTTTCCGGTCTGCATCAGCACATCCCCTTCCAGGCGATAGCCGACGTCGTCATCGGGCCGCTGTTGCTGAATTTTTTGCGCAATGCGCAAGGCGGCATCGGAATTTTTTTCCTGCACTTCCAGGCGTGCCAGGGCAAGCTGCGCAGCCAAGTGATCCTTGGCAATGGCC
>JAJRPI010000058.1 GCA_024280895.1 Alphaproteobacteria bacterium
CAGCAGGTAAAGCCCCAGTACGAACAGGATATGATCCAGCCCCTTGGGAAATATATGCTCAAAACCAAGCCCGACATAATCGCTAAAGGTTCGCCAAAATGATGTTTCAACGACACCCGCCAGCGGAATAGCCTCGCTTTTGGCTCCCGTTTTCAGCAAGGCCGTCACCATTTGGTCGAGACCCGCGCGCTTGACCCGCAAAATAGCCGTGCGCACATCTTCTAAGGCAAAGCGGAACTGCCTTGCTCGCGGTGGAATGAGCCCCGACAGGGTGATGACCGAAACACGCGCCAATGCGATGTCGCCAATCGGCGGTATCTGGAGCTTATCAAGCTTGGGAGTGACGCGCTGACCATCAAACTCGAAATGGATGGAGCCTAGCCATTGGGCACGAAATGCTGCAAAGCGCTGTTGTAACTGCACGGGAGACAGTTCGCGCAAAGTGTTATATTGAAGCGCTTGCGGCGATAGGTTCGTCTCGCCATGCTCGGGCTTGATACGCGCAATCTGGGCTTCAAGATTGGTTTTAATAGAAAGCTTGTATTGCCCATCACTCAAAAACTGAACATCGATGATAGCCGGACGGATTTTATGGGCTAAGGCGCTTTGCGAAAACAGCACCGCAAATAGCAACAAGAGCGCTGTCACAAGAAATTGTTGGCCCAACCGATTGCTCAAAAGTGCAACTCCCCTTTATACTATTCCACCATATGACACATACGGCCCCGAATATGTAGGGCCATAAACCATATTTTGAGGTAAAAACAAACAACCCCATGAAAAATATTTACTCCCTCATCTCCTCCTATACAAGCACGACTGTCACAGCATTGGCACTCTCCATGCTTTTTAGCATTCCCATGCCTGCGGCATCTCACGAGTTCTGGATGGAGCCTGATACATACCGCCCTGACATTGGCCAAAACGTCGACCTGCGCCATTTCATCGGCCAGAAATTCAAAGGCCAAAGCTATCCCTATGTCCCTGACTGGTTCAAGAGTTTTACTATTACGCAAAACGGCAAACGATCAAATATCGCTGGCACCATGGGGGATGATCCAGCCGCTGTGCTAAACTTCGAGCAGCCGGGCCTCAAAATACTGACCTTTCACAGCACTCCCGACAAGCTGACCTTCAAAAGCTTCAAAAAATTCAAGACCTATTTGATTTTTGAAGGCCTTGAGCCAATCCTTACGCAATATGAAAAAGAGCTAAGCCAGCAAAAGCAATTTCATGAGGATTATGTGCGCTGCTCAAAAACCTTGATGCAGGTCGGTAATGATGTAAGCGGCGCAGATCAGGCAACCGGTATGCCACTAGAGCTGGTCGCGCAGCAAAACCCCTTTAGCCTCAAAAAGGGTCAAAGCCTTGGCGTGCAATTACTGAAAGATGGCAAACCGCTAGCGGGTGCCCTCATCCGCATCCTTACCAAAACTGATCCTGAAAAAATCAAGCCTGTACGCACTGACAATCAAGGCCGCGCGCTGATCGCCTTGCCGCACACCGGCCCCTATCTGCTCAATGCCGTTGCCATGACCAATAAGGGGCTCCCGAAAAAAGACGAGAGCTGGCAAAGCCTGTGGGCCTCGCTTAGTTTTTCAGTCCAGTAAATCGCCGTGGGCGACTGGGTTGCCACCCAGCCCCGCTTGGGAGAAGTTTCCCCCAAACCCCTTCTTTTTTAATCTAAAAGACGGGGGGTTTGGAGGGTGTCCCTCCAACGGGAGTGTGAGGGCTGGTCCTCACTCGCGAAGCGATTAGCCGAGAAGCTCGATCAGCGTGGTGCCAAGGCTGGCCGGACTCTCGGCAATCGCTGCACCGGCTGCTTTGAGGGCTTCGATCTTGGCTTCGGCGGTGCCTTTGCCTCCCGACACGCTTGCGCCGGCATGGCCCATAGTTTTGCCCTTGGGGGCGGTGAGGCCCGCGATGAACCCGACAATGGGTTTTTTGATGGCATGATCCATCAAAAACTGCGCCGCTTCTTCTTCCGCCGTACCACCGATTTCACCGATCATGACGATGCTTTGCGTTTCCTCATCATTGAGGAACAGATCGAGGCAATCGATAAAATTCGTGCCATTGACGGGATCGCCGCCAATGCCGATGCACGTTGATTGGCCAAGCCCCACATCAGAGGTTTGCTTGACCGCTTCATAAGTGAGCGTACCGGACCGTGAAACAATGCCCACCGTACCACGTTGATGAATATGCCCCGGCATAATGCCGATCTTGCATTCATCAGGGGTAATGATACCTGGACAATTGGGACCAATAAGGCGGGATTTTGAACCGCTCAAAGCGCGCTTCACCTTGACCATATCAAGCACCGGAATACCCTCGGTGATGGCGACGATCAGCGGCAGTTCCGCGTCGATCGCTTCTAAAATCGCATCAGCTGCATAAGGGGGTGGTACATAGATCGAGGTAGCCGTGGCGCCTGTTTCAGCAACCGCTTCTTTGACCGTATTGAAAACCGGCAAATCCAGATGCTTGGTACCGCCCTTGCCCGGCGTAATACCGCCAACTATTTTGGTGCCATAAGCAATGGCCTGCTCTGTATGAAACGTCCCATGTGAGCCGGTAATTCCCTGACACAGAACCCTGGTATTTTTATCAACAAGCACAGACATCAAGCAGCCTCCAGTTTGATTTTCAAAGCACCCTACACAGGCAGCCAATGAACGTCCAGACTTGGATGGATTAGTTTGAACCTTTTACGACCATACGGCGACTAATAAACTAGATGCCTGTTCTTGTAGCGCTCTCAAAGAGTTTTAACAGCCCCCTCGATCAGGCCATAAATCAAAGCCCTATGGAGGAGAAAATGTCAGGTGTTCAGGTCTCGATAGAAATATTTTACACAACGGCCCTGCTGACGCTGGCTGGCATCGTACTGGCTTGTTATTTTGTCCTTTTTTATCTCACAATGATCGCGCTCGATAGCTGCGAAATCTGTAAATCGATCAAAGCCAGACGCACACAAAAGGCTCAGGGACATTCGGTATCACGTACAAAACGCGCCTTGACCCAGCCGCGCGAAATACCATCACCATTATAGTGGGTAACCGGACACCAGCGCTGACCCCATTTTTTCCAGCTGGGGCCACATTTGCCGTCGAGATGAATGATGCCGTGAGAGGTCGGTCCCAATCGATCAACAATACGAGAACGAAGACGCGGCTTGGCACGCATATTAAGCGCATCGCCTTTGGCCACATTGACCACATAAAGACATCCCGGCCCGCTGGTGGCCTGCGCCTTTGGGGCAATGCCGATTAAAATGAAAAGGGCGGCAACTAGAAAAACGATTTTATTCATGACACAACTCCGTGGTATAAAATAACGAATTACCCTTTGTATCATATAGGCTTTTTCATCTGAACCTTATCTGAATAAAGGGTTTACCAAAGAGACAAACATTCCACGCACTCCGTCATTCCCGCGAAGGCGGGAATCCAAGTGACCATCCACGTTTGTATAGTTAGTGTTTTCACTAGGGCCTTACCGCGAGTTTTTTTCCAACACGCAAAATAGAAACCGTTGAAAGCCGCTTGGATTCCCACCTTCGCGGGAATGACGTTAGGAAAAAATGTCAAGAGCGTTAAAACCTCGATAGATTTCGTATTCTCTCATCTTGTTGTGGAATAATATCGAGAATTGTCGCGGCCAATGAAGCTAAAAGTGCAAATTGCTGACGGTTTGGAAGTGTTTTTATTTTCACTGAATTTTTATCACCCAACCGAACATCAAAATCATCCAATTTTCCTCCGCTCAATAGTATTCCATTCGCCTGGGAATAAAGGTTTCGAACGTCTGCGTCTTTAAGTTTTGTTTTTATCCCCTTTTCACTATGCGCCATTTCGTTTCGGGTTTTATTGACGCAATCGAAAATCTGCAAAGCGGATTGAACTTGAATTTTAACCTCTTGGAGCCCTGTAGGATAAACTAAGATCGCCCTTATCGCTCGTAAATGTTGAACGGTTCTAGTATGCTTAAAAGCTGCGTAACTTGGATATTTATGCTCCAAAACTTTGATTAATGCTACCTCCAGTAAAAAATGAGATCTCAATACTGCGCCAACATCATCCGTTGTGTCCACAGCATCTTTCAAAAGTTGCTGATCGATTTCGGTTACATACTCGCCCATATTATTTATCCAGCCTGCACAGCCGCCACGACCTTTTTGGCGGCATCGCCCAGATCATCGGCAGGGATGATGGCAAGGCCACTGTCTTTGAGGATCTTTTTGCCAAGCGCCACATTGGTGCCCTCAAGGCGCACCACTAGCGGCACGGTGATATTCATCTGCTTGGCGGCCGCGACAATGCCCTCGGCGATGATATCGCAGCGCATGATGCCGCCAAAAATATTGACCATGATGCCCTCGACATTGGGGTCTGACAGGATGATTTTGAAAGCGTTCAACACCTGCTCCTTGGTGGCCCCGCCGCCGACATCAAGGAAGTTTGCAGGTGCAGCGCCATAGAGCTTGATGATATCCATGGTGCCCATGGCCAGCCCCGCGCCATTGACCATGCAGCCAATATTGCCATCCAGTTTCACATAGTTGAGACCAAAGCTTGAGGCTTCAACCTCGGTTGGCTCTTCTTCTGCCAGATCACGCAGCTCCAGAATATCCTTATGGCGATACAAGGCATTGCCATCAAAACCCATCTTGGCATCCAAGATCAAAAGCTCACCGGATTTGGTCACCACCAGCGGGTTAATTTCAATGAGGCTCGCGTCTTTTTCAAGAAACAGATTGTAGAGCCCACCGATCAGGCGGATACATTGCTTGAAGGCATTACCAGACAGGCCCAGAGCAAAAGCAATCTGGCGGCCATGAAAGCCGGAGATACCGCTGGCAGGGTCAACGTCCACTGAGATAATTTTTTCAGGAGTGTCAGCAGCAACCTGCTCAATATCCATGCCCCCTTCCGTGGAGGCGATAAAGCTGATCCGCGAGGTGGCACGATCGAGCACAACGGACAGATAAAGCTCACGATCAATGTCGCTGCCCTCTTCCACATAGATGCGTGACACTTTTTTGCCAGCGGGGCCGGTTTGATGGGTCACCAGCTGCATGCCTAGAATATCGTTCGCATAGGTTTTGACGTCTTCCATGCTCTTGGCAATTTTGACGCCGCCACCCTTGCCGCGCCCACCGGCATGCACCTGCGCTTTCACCACCCACAGATCGCCGCCGATCTCGCCGGCCGCAGCCACAGCGTCATCGACACTCAATGCCATAATGCCTCTGGCAGTTGGCAAACCATGTGCCTTCATTAGTTCCTTGGCCTGATATTCGTGGATATTCATAGGGTTCTCCTTCGGCAATCATTTGTAGGGTGCAATTTATTGCACCGTTGCAATCGTTCAACAGACATTGTTGCTTCTGGATGACCGTCCGGCGCAATACATTGCGCCCTACAGCTCCAGCACTACGCCCCGGCCAGATGGGGAGCAATTTTCCAGCAAGCTTCGATCAGACCTTCAACAGAGGCCACAGAATTCATAAAAGCGTCTTTGTCAGCCGGGGTCAGTTCGACCTCGATGACCCGCTCGACCCCCTTGGCACCGATCACGACCGGCACACCGATATAGACCCCCTTGACGCCATATTCTCCGTTCAGATAAGCGGCGCAGGGCATGACGCGTTGTTTATCCTTGATATAGCTCTCGGCCATATTGAGCGCCGCGGTTGCCGGCGCGTGATAGGCAGAGCCATCTTTGATTAGACCCACGACTTCCGCGCCGCCATCTCGTACGCGCTGAATAATTTCGGCCAAACGCTCTTTGGTCACCCAGTTCATTTTGATTAAATCCGGCAGCGGGATACCAGCCACCGTTGAATAGCGCTCCAACGGCACCATCGTGTCGCCATGCCCTCCAAGCACAAAGGCGGTCACATCTTCCACCGAGACATCAAATTCACTGGCCAGGAAATAGCGGAAACGGGCGGCATCCAGAACGCCTGCCATGCCCACCACCTTGTTACGCGGCAGACCTGAGGTCTTTTGCAAGGCCCAGACCATGGCGTCGAGGGGATTGGTGATGCAGATAACAAAGGCGTCAGGGGCATATTTACGAATGCCCGATCCCACCTGCTCCATGACTTTGAGATTGATGCCCAGCAGATCGTCGCGGCTCATGCCCGGCTTGCGCGGCACGCCAGCAGTAACGATGACAACATCGGAACCTTCAATATCGCTGTATTCGTTGGTGCCTTTAAGATGGCAATCATAGCCATCAATGGGAGAGGCCTGAATAATATCAAGTGCCTTGCCGTGGGGCAGACCTTCCTTGATATCAAACATCACCACATCGCCAAGTTCCCACATGGCTGCCAGATGGGCGATGGTACCGCCGATCATGCCAGCCCCGATAATGGATATTTTGTTTCGTGCCAAAGTGATCTCCTTGCGCTGAATAGAGCCCGGTTGAAGGGTCGTAAGAATGAACTGGGATACTCATCAAAGACAGGCGCAGGGTTACACAATGGGCGCGCGGTTGCAACAAATTCTGCAACCGATTGCGATGCTTTAGTTCACAGCAGCATTCGTTAAGTTAATGGCAGCCTCAATGAACGCAAAGGCATCATCCGACGCCCACTCAGCTGGCCCGGCGATGCGCCCCAGTTCCATGCCATTGCGGCCGATCAACAAGGTGGTGGGCATACCAAAAGCGCGCAGTTTTGGAGCAAGGCGTCCCGTTTTGTCCCCGTAAAGAGTAAGGTGCTTGATCTTGATCTTGTCAAAGAAGCGCCTTGGTTTCTTGAGGCCACCACGATCAATAGAGATGGTCAGCATCTCAAAGGGTTGATCCTTATACTTGTTTTTGAGCGCATCAAGCCAGGGCATTTCATGACGACATGGCCCGCACCAGGTGGCCCACAGATTGAGCAAAACCACCTTGCCGCGCAATTCTTTCAAGGAATGATCCTTGCCCTGCTCGTCCACATAGGTAAATGCGGGAACGGGTTTTGGTTTTTTATAGATGTAGAACGCCGCCAGCTTGCCGCGCGCAAATTGTTTCAAGGATTTCAGATCAGCGCCACTTGTTGCCATGCCTGATAGCGGCGCTGACGTTTTGGCCATATGATAGGTTTTTGTTTTCTTGAGGCTTTTATGAGCCGCATTCGCGGCGCTCATTTCCCCTTGCGAGGTCGCCGCAATAGCGGCATGCCCTTTTGAAGCATTGCCAACAAGGGCAATCATCCCATATACCAACGCCAGACCAACAAGTGTCGCAAACAGATCGGCAGCAATCGAGGGCGTACAATATCCCTTTGCTTCGTTACTATGTTTATCGTCACTGCTCATTTTTCTCTTTCCTTTTAAAGGATCTGTGATGACCAATAAAATGTGGGGCGGGCGTTTTTCGAACGGACCCGCGCAAATCATGGAAGAAATCAACGCTTCCATCTCGTTTGACAAGCGGCTCTACGCCAAAGACATCGAGGGCTCCAAAGCCCATTGCGCCATGCTGGCCAAAACCACAATCATTAACGAACAAGATGCCAGCAAGATCGTTGAGGGTCTAGACACAATTTTGTTAGAAATCGAAAATGGCGATTTCAAGTTCTCGCGCCAGCTGGAAGATATTCATATGAATATTGAGGCCAGATTGGCCGAATTAATCGGCCCTGTGGCTGGACGGCTGCACACGGCGCGTTCGCGCAATGATCAAGTGGCCACCGATTTCAAGCTCTATGTCCGCGATATGATAGATCATTTTGTGACACAGCTTGACGAGCTACAGGCCGCATTGGTGGAAAAAGCTGGTGACTTCGCCGATCTGGTGATGCCCGGTTTCACCCATCTGCAAACCGCTCAGCCAGTGACCCTTGGGCATCATTTAATGGCTTACGTCGAAATGTTCGAACGCGACCGTTCGCGGCTCCTTGACGGGCGAAAGAGACTAAACGAAAACCCGCTTGGTGCCGCCGCGCTGGCAGGTACGCCATTTCCCATCGATCGGGACATGACCGCAAAACTACTTGGCTTCGATCGGCCTATGGGCAACAGCCTTGACGCCGTTTCCGACCGGGATTTCGTGCTCGAAACCCTGTCTAGCTTGACGATCAGCGCAGTTCACCTGTCGCGCCTAAGCGAAGAGCTGGTGATCTGGGCCACCGCTCAATTTGGCTTTATCACCCTGTCGGATGGCTTTAGCACCGGTTCTTCCATCATGCCGCAAAAGCGCAATCCTGACGCCGCTGAACTGGTGCGCGCCAAGATTGGCCGCATCGCGGGTGCTCTGCAAGGGCTTACCATGGTCATGAAGGGCTTGCCGCTGGCTTACTCGAAAGACATGCAAGAAGACAAGGAAATGGCCTTTGATGCCTTTGATAATTATTCTTTGATGGTCGCGGCCATGACCGGCATGATCGCAGATCTCCAGCCAAACCAAGAGCGCATGACGGCAGCAGCAGCGCATGGCTATTCGACCGCTACAGATCTCGCGGACTGGCTGGTGCGCGAGTTGAACATGCCGTTCCGCAACGCCCATCATGTCACTGGCGAAATCGTCGCGCTGGCAGAAAAACAGGGCAAACGGCTGGATGAGCTAGCGCTTGAGGACATGCAAAGCGTCGAACCCGGCATAAAAAAGAGCGTACTTGAGGTGCTTTCCGTGCAACAATCCGTGGCATCACGCATGAGCTATGGTGGCACATCGCCCACAAATGTAAAAAAAATGGCCCAACAATGGCTTGTGAGACTGGAAAAACGCCCGCCAACAAGCTAATGAAGAGGTGCAACCCTTATTTGAGCGCTTTGCAAGCGTAAATATGTGTTGGCCAAACAAGCACACAAAGACAGGAACGCCTGATGACGAAAGCTGCGCACATCGCTATAGGGATCATTTTTCTGGCAGGCCTTGGTCTGTCTGGCTGCGGTGTCAAAGGCTCGCTAGAGCGCCCGGCTGATGCGCCAAAGGCACCAGCCGCTGACGCAGACGGCAAAAAACCTCATCGCTCCTTTGTGCTTGATGGCTTGATCTAGGCGCTGTTTTCCCTATTTTTCCAATATTTTCTCTGAAATAGAGTAATACAAATCCTGTCATCCCCGCGAAGGCGGGGAACCATAATCCCTGACCTTACAGTTACACACAAAATCAAGAGGCTGGTTTTTTGAATAATCCGATAGCTTAGTGAGTATGGATCCCAGCCTGCGCTGGGATGACAAGGTAGAATTTATTCTCACTTTTATTAAAAACAACGAGGCTTGGACACCCTCCACCTCATTTGTCAGGTCAAGCAACACATGCACCATTTCACCTATAAAGACGGCCTGTTGTGCGCCGAAGATGTCGATCTAACGCAATTGGCGCAAGAAATTGGCACACCTTTTTACTGCTATAGCCAGCAAACCATCGAACGTCACTACAAGGTGTTTGATAAAGCCTTTGCGGGCCATGACAGCCTCATCTGTTACGCAATGAAGGCCAATTCCAATCAGGCGATCCTTAAAACACTGGCTCGTCTTGGGGCTGGTGTTGATGTGGTCTCCGAAGGGGAGCTGCGCCGTGCCCAACGTGCGGGCATACCTGGCGAGCGCATCATGTTTTCAGGAGTTGGTAAGACCGCGCGCGAAATGGCGCTGGGCCTTGAAATGGGCATTTACTGCTTCAATGTGGAGAGCGAACCAGAACTGATCGAACTCAACCGCGTCGCGCAAGAGCTTGGCAAACAGGCTCCCGTCTCTTTGCGCATCAACCCCGACGTCGACGCGCGCACCCATGCCAAAATCTCCACCGGTAAATCAGATGACAAATTTGGCATCCCCTATATGGACGCTCTGCGGGTCTATGAGATCGCCGCCAAACTACCCCATATTGAACCCTGCGGCGTCGACATGCACATTGGTAGCCAGATCACCCAGCTACAACCGTTCAAGGATGCCTTTGCACTCCTGCGCGAACTGGTGCGCGATCTGCGGGCCGAGGGTCACACCATCCATCATGTGGATCTGGGTGGTGGCCTTGGCATTCCTTATGGCGATGAAAACGAGCTGCCACCGCATCCAGACGACTATGCCAAAACCATCATCGAAATGATGGAAGATATTGATTGCAAGCTTATCTTCGAGCCTGGCCGCATGATCGCCGGCAATGCCGGAATTCTGGTGACCCGTGTGCTCTATATCAAAGAGGGTGAAAACCGCACATTCGCCGTAGTGGATGCTGCCATGAACGATCTGATCCGGCCAACGCTCTATGAAGCCTGGCACGATATCTGGCCTGTGAAAGAAGGGAGCAAAAACGTGCAATTGCACAAAATGGATGTGGTAGGACCGGTCTGCGAAACCGGCGACTATCTGGCCAAGGAGCGCTTCTTGCCGCCCCTCAAAGCTGGTGATCTCATCGCTGTGATGACTGCAGGAGCCTATGGCGCCACCCAGTCCAGCACCTATAATTCGCGCCCGCTAATCGCCGAGGTGCTCGTCAAAGGCGACCGCCATAGCCTCATCCGCCCCCGCCAGACCATCGACGAGCTGATCGCCCTCGATATCGTCCCCGACTGGCTGGATAAGGATTAAGTGCCTCGCGAAGATGTGATTGGACCTTGATGGCTTGGCAGCTAAAATACGGGTCGTTCATCAATCAGGATCTTATTATATGTCGATCATCAAGACTGCCTTCACCGCATTGCTGCTAACGTTGCTCATGGCACCCATTGCCATTGCCAAGCAACCATTCACGCTCGACAATATCCATCAAGGCTTGCAAAGCCGCTATGAGGGCGTCTCCCATATGAGCCCCACGCAATTACAAAAAGCGTTGTCAGGACCTGATGCGAGCAAATTTCTGGTGCTTGACAGTCGCGAACTGAGCGAATTTGCGGTCAGCCATATCAAAGGGGCCAAACGCGTTGACCCCTCCATCTGGCACAGCTCCTTCATGAGCAAATTTGCCAAGCAGGCCAAGGGAAAAACCGTCGTCATTTATTGCTCGGTTGGCGAGCGCAGCTCAAAACTTGCAAAATATGTGCAAAAAGCTCTGATGAAACAAGGCGCCACCGGTGTTTACAATCTGCAGGGCGGCATATTCAAATGGCATAATGACCAGCGCAAAATGCTCGTCAACGGTACTGGCTCAACCAAATTCGTCCATCCCTATGACAAGCATTGGGGCCAATTGGTACAACGCGAAAAACTTCTGCGCTATTCGCCCAAATAAGCCGCGCCAATACTTACAGCCTTTGATCCAAACTTCGCGCCCCACATGACTTGCTTTGCGCTGCGACAGATGTCATTCTTGTCAAAGATAAAAATGATAGCTGTTGAGTGAGGGGCTTTGATGATTGGTTCGCGTATTTTCGTAGCGTTGATCTTTGGTATTCTGGCGGCCAGTTTTATCGGCTCAATCTATATTTTGATGAGCGAATTTGGCGATCAGGACTGGTTCCAACTGGCGGCCGTTTATAGCCAGGCCTTCTTGTTCTTCCCAACCATTGGCCTCGTGGCACTGATCGCCTTTTACACACCCGCGACCATTTTCGTCGATCTTTACTGGCACCATGTCAATAATGGCCGCCTGCGCCTGTTGGTAGGGTTTTTGTTCATTGGCGGCTTGTCGGTCTATATTGCCGGGATCCTCTCGGGCAATAATATCCTGCTTGAGAAAATCTGGAAAACCGAACAGCCCGTGACGCAGGCCAGCATCGTCCCGGCAATCTGGCAGTTGCACCCGCAAACGCTGGCAACAGACACCGGCAATCCCGCAGACTGCGTGACCAGCGACGAATTATGCGCCCGCCAACCGATCTTGCGATCCGTGCAGATCTTGCGCCGAGTCAGCCAGAGCCGCACGGGCCTCACCGCTTTTTCCAGAAATTGCTCTCGTGACCCCCTGCTGGAAGACCCGCCATCGGACAAATTGCTGCGCTACTGTTTCCCCCTGCTGCGCAAGGTTGACGCCAAAAGCTGCTGCTTTGCGCAAGAGCGTTTTTCACGCGAACTATCGGATATGTATGCGGGCGAGAAACAACATTCGCAAACGGGATATATCCATGCCGTGAGCCTGCCGTTCAAAGTCTTTTTCATGCTGACGATCTTGCTGATTGGCGGCTTGCTGGCGGCGTGGCGCGAGAAACTTGATCGGTTTTATGAAAGCTATATGCCCAGCGTCGAAAACGGCGTATTGATCGGCGCCACCGCCATGCTGTTTTGGCCGGTCACCAATCAGGCCTTTTTACAATCAGCCGCAACGCTCTATGGCCCCTATAGCGGCAGCATCTACCAGGATAATCTGGGAGCCATGTTCAGTGTGGTATTTGGCTTTTGGGCGCTGCTGATCCTGTTCTTCTTTTTCCGCCATCATGAAAAAACTGTCGAGCTATGGGTCAAGGTGCTGGGCGCCATTGCCAGTGTCATTGCGGCGGTAAGCTATAATTTCATCATCGATTATGCCGTCCGGTTCACGGGATCTGGCACCTATATGTGGACCTTTGTGGTGCTGGCTCTGCTCGGCCTGCTGGTTTTTATCTCTTCGCATTTCTGGCCCGCACGCAAATCATCGAACACCCCCAAATCAAGCTTTTAACTTGCCTAAAAGCCCCCGAACAGACATCCTTGTCCTATATTGCACAGGTGATTCGCCATAGAGCATTGAAAAGCTTGATTAATCAACTTTTCCAATAATCATCTGCTGCAGAAAAAGTGCTTATTGACATGTAATGCGGCTTTTTAATCAAAGCACAAAAGGACAATCAGATATCTGGCAGGTATCGGGCAGAGCCCAGAGCCAAAACCTGCCTTGATCCTCATGGGGGCGCGCATGTCACAAGGGAACGACTATAATATTCGCCAGGACAAATCGCCCTGGGGACCGCGAATGATCCTCATTTTGATGGCCATGTTGACCGTTTCCATGGCGTTCTTCTCTGGGCTTTATGTCCAATCAGGCCTGCCTTTCTTCCCTTCTCTCATTGGCGGCGTTGCTATTTTCCTTACTCTTTATGGCACTTTGCCGCTCAAAAAGCCGGCCCGCGCAGCTGACGATAATTTGCGCGCGCGTTTTGCCTTGTTTGAAAATGAAATCGTCAATCTCTCAGGTCAGTTTGAGCAATTTCAAGACCTTTCAGGCACAATCGGACAGCTCGACCAATTAAGCCCCAGCTTGATGCAACTCGAAGGTTTTCTCGAAGAGATGAAAACCCAAGGGATCGACATGGCCCGCCTTCAGGGCGAGGGGGACAATGCCGGGAATGACCTAAAGCTCGATGAATTTTCACAAAAGCTAAAGCAATTGGATAGCCGTATTGCCGACCTCAACACCGAAGTCGCCGACAAGGGCGCTGATCAACAAGCTCAATTACAATCGCAAATAGAAAATCTCGACAAGCTTGTGCAGCAAATGGCCCAGGCCGAGAGTAATGCCGCAGGCCCAACACCTGATTTCGCCCCAGAACCTGGCGAAACCCTGAAAGCCCAAAGCCCCTCCACCGTTGATCAAATACGTCAACGCGTTGAGCGCTCGCGCGAAGTCCTCAATAAAAGCCTCGATGCCGATCATAGCGTGAGCGATGATCATCAGGTTTTATCCGTTGTTACCAAGGCCATCAAGAGCCGCCGTATCGAGATATTCCTGCAACCCGTGGTCAGCCTGCCCAAACGCAAAACCGCCTATTACGAAGTCTTTACACGCCTGCGCAACGAGACCAATAATCTGATCCTGCCAGAAATCTTTATCCCTGTTGCCGAAGGGGCTGGCTTAATGCCGCTGATCGACAATATGATGCTTTTACGTGCTATCAAGATCATTCGGCAAATGGATCAACGCTCAAATGCCAAGGGATTGTTTTGTAGCTTGTCGACGCAATCGCTGGTCGACCCTGACTTTTTTCCAAAACTGGTGGCCTTTCTTGAAAAGAACAAGGATCTCTCCGGCCGTATCATTTTTGAGATTTCACAAGCCCAAAAGAAAACCGCGGGACCCATTGAGCGTGACGGCATGCGCCGGCTTGCTGGACTTGGTTTTCACTTCTCGCTCGACAAAGTTATAGATCTCGATATTGATTTTGATGAACTCGCCCGCATGAATTTCAAATATGTGCGGATCAGCGCTGATCGGCTGATCAATGGCATGGCAGAACTTGGCGCCCGTATTCATGGCGCTGACAAAGCGGACTATCTGCAACGTTTTGGCTTGCACCTGATTGTGGAGCGCATCGAAAGCGAACGCGAACTAGCCAGCCTTGCCGATTATTCGATCAAGCTTGGTCAAGGCTATCTATTCGCCGAACCCCGCCCCATTCGCCCAGAAATTCTTGGCGAACGCGCCGCCTGACCCCCCTTACTTCCCCCTCCTATTGTGAGGGAAAATAGATTGTTTTTTAGACATCAGCCTTGAAATCAGGGCGCATTGTCAATTACAAACAGCCTAAGATCAGTGTACGATGGTGTTTGCACGCGCGCCAAACCACAATTGATATATTGTTGTTATGAGTAATCAGGGGGGCGATGTGCCAGAAAATAGCAAGGGGTTGGTTTGCGCCTACCATATTAGTGAGCAGGGCGAAGCCCGCGAGTTAAGTTTCAAAGATGTCAAGAAAATCAACGAGAAACCCGAAGGCGACGGCTGGGTCTGGCTGCACTTCGATCTTGATGAAAAACCAACAACCAAATGGCTGAATAAATATAAAGGCATGCTGGCATCTGTCGCGCAGGCCCTTGGCTCAGTTCGTACCCGCCCGCGTTCCTATGTCTTTGATCGGGGGGTGTTACTGATCCTGCGCGGAATTAATCTCAACGCAGGTGAAAAAGCCGAGAACATGCTGTCGCTGAGGCTATGGATGAATGACAAGATCGTCATTACAACCCGGCGCGAAAAACTCATGGCAGTCGATGCCATCCGCAAAGAAATTATAGCCGGTAAATGCCCCCAAACACCCGCCCACCTGGTCATCGGCCTGGTGCAGGGACTGATCGAGCGGATCACTGTAAAAGTCGAAACCCTCGATGATGCCATTACCGCCCTTGAGGATAATCGAGGCGATACAACACCAGAGGCGCTTCAGAAAAAAGTGCAAACCATTCGCTCCCAGGCAATTACCTTATTGCGGCACATCACCCCGCAAAAGCCAGCTCTTGCCGAACTTGTAGAAGCGCAAACTCCCTATCTCGACACCGAACAGCGCGGCAGCCTACGCGTGCTGACAAGCCGCATATCGGGCGACATTGGCGAACTTATGGCTGTGCGTGATCGCGCCGAAGCCATGCAGGCCGCTATCGCCTCGCAGCAGGCTGAACGCTTGAACAAGACCATGTATCTGCTGGCCATTATCTCGGTGTTTTTTCTGCCACTTTCCCTATTCACAGGATTGCTAGGCATCAATGTCGGCGGCATGCCGGGCGAAGGATGGACGCCATCTTTCAACATCGTGCTAATTTTAATGGCCGTTATGGGTGGCGCTACCTGGTGGATCATGAGAAAACTGAAATTCATCTAGAGTTTGACCTGCAATAACGGGGAGATCTGATCTCGTGCACAAAATACTGGTGCCAGTGGATGGCTCCGACCACTCACTCAAGGCCCTGCATATCGCCTGCGACCTGGCGAGCAAATATGATGCGCAAATTCTATTACTATACGTGCTGGCAAGTGATAAATCGGCAAGCCAAATTCTGGATCTTGCCATCACAAGTAAATTTGACCCAGAACTCCAGGCTAACCTTGCCAATATTGCAGAACAAGCACCGGGCCCTTTGAGCGAGGCGGTGAACGAAGCCGTTGGCAAGCAAATCTTGAAAATCGCTGCGGGCCGGACCAATCGGGTTGGTGTTGAAACGCAAATTCTGGCCATCGCCTCTGGTGATCCGGCCGAAAACATCCTGACGGCACACAAGCTCACGGGTGCCAGCACCATCGTTATGGGCTCGCGCGGCGGAAAATGGTCTACCCTTTCCTCGTTTGGCAGTGTCTCCAACAAAGTCTTCGCCAATGCCGATTGCACCTGTATTTCCGTGAAGTAGTCCCCCCGATCAATCGAACTGGCAGCAAATCTCTTGCAACCTCGCCGGTCATTACTCTATCGTGCTTAGATATATTGTGGAGTATTTTTAAATTACATCATTGAATCGTGCGCGTATTAAAATTTTTATCCGACCTTAGTGATCGATATTGCGAGCATTCAACACGTGAGGAAAGCTAGCCATGTCATCCGACCAGCCACCTATTCTTGATCTGTCGCCGCTGATTGTACCCCCGGGGCGCACGCTGTGGCTGACAATGATGACGATCATCGTTATGTTTACCTTGATCGGCGCGACTTTTCTGATTGCCGGTCCAAATGGTGAGCTACCTGATCACCCCAGTGTCAAATTTATCGGAGGTTTTATCGGCGCGGTTTTTTCCATCTTCTTCTTGTACATGTTTTACCGTATTTGGAAATATTTCTGGCTGAACAAGATGGTACGCCAAGTCATTCATGGCGACACAGTTCCACAGTTAAAAAGCATTTTCCTGGCCAACGGAGTGAGCGCCGACATCGCAGTCGCGCCAGCCGCAGAGCACCTGAAAGATCTGTCTCCCCTGCTGGAGAAAATACAGGTACATAAAACAACCAGCTTGGCAAACAAGATACGTTTTTACAGCTCTATGGGGCTATTATTATTGCCGGCGCTGGCCGCGGATTGGTGGATTTCCTACAAGACAAATCTACTGGAAGAACCCTATATCATCGTAACATCGATCGTTCTTGCACTGGTCATACCAATTTTCATTGTAAAAAGGCGTCGGCGACTGCAGCTGAATGCGGGCGCACTGCTGGCCATTGACGATCGCCGCCCCATCGTTCACTTGCGCTCATTTGGCGATGATGAGGTTCAAATCAAAAGCATCGCTGGCGATGCCACAAAAAGTATATTTGGCCGCTTTGACATGGCCGCAACTTTTAAAAGCCGACTGCTTTGGCAAAGCGTGCGTCTGGAAGAGGCCCTGGCTGGCATCGCGCGCAGCTTTGGCCCCTTCATCGCCATTGGTGAGCCCAACGAAAAAATGCCGGATATTGGCGCTGCACGCGCCTATCTTGGCGATGACCAATGGCAGGAGAAAGTGGCG
Organism: Alphaproteobacteria bacterium; assembly: GCA_024280895.1. Classification (GTDB taxonomy): domain Bacteria; phylum Pseudomonadota; class Alphaproteobacteria; order Rhizobiales; family JAKIUO01; genus JAKIUO01. The sequence goes on from JAJRPI010000058.1 coordinate 17,062, forward strand.
CAATGGATGGAAAAATCTCTGCTCATCACAATGATTGGTGGCAATACGCCCGGCCTTTTATGGGAGCTTGATCACTTGCTTAAAACAGGGCGACCAGGAAAGCTCATCATCTTTTTCCCCCCCTCAAACATCAAACTGATGCAAATGCTGCGCCCCGGCATCACCAGAACCCAGCGCGTCGATAGCGTGCTTGGCGTATTCAAACAACATGATCCCTCACTGGAAATCCCCGCGTTCAACAAAGAGCGCTGCATCTGTATTTCGCTCGATCAAGACGCAAAGCTCAACTATATCACCTCCGACTACACCAACACCGACCATGCCTACCATATGAGCTTTTTATTCGCCTCCGCGCGCTTGCTATCCTAGCAAACGGGGAATGGCCCACTCACAGCTCATTTTCCCCCCACAGGGTCAGCGGATTGTTCTGATGACCTTTTTCCCTACAGCAAGCCATGGATCGCCAGCTTGAGATCATCAAGGCCGGTCTTTTTAACCGATGAGGTGCCAATCACTTCGGGGTAAGCGGCGGGGTGCTTGGAAAGCTCGGACTGGATGCGCGGCACGATGGCGTCTTGCTCGGCCTTTTTCAACTTGTCGAGTTTAGTCAAAACGATCTGATAGGAAACAGCGGCAACATCCAGCATTTCCATAATCTCAAGGTCATTGGGTTTGAGGCCGTGGCGCGCATCGATCAACAAGAACACACGAGACAAGGTGGCCCGCCCCCGCAAATACTGATGAATGAGCTTGTTCCAGCCCTCGACCAAAGACTTAGAGGCGCGCGCATAGCCATAGCCTGGCATATCCACCACATACAGCCGCTCATCCTCGCCTTCGCCCAGCGTGAAATAATTGATCTCTCTGGTGCGCCCGGGCGTATTGGATGTCCGGGCCAGCGCCTTGCGCCCAAGCAGAGCATTTATGAGGCTCGACTTGCCAACGTTCGATCTCCCGGCAAAGGCAATCTCGACGCGGTCATCATCAGGCAAGCCATCAATCGCCACCACGCCCTTGATAAATTCGCAAGGCTGGCAAAACAGCTTTAGCGCCTGTGCACGCTGGGCTTTTTCTATTTCAGTATCACTCATCAATACAACCTTGTAGGTACGGGGGAAACCAAATGTCCTCGCGGACAGCGCTGGGGAGTCTATAATGTGCTACCGCTTCGCTGTTTGAGCACCAGTCCCCAGACCCCATCACATTTAATAGTGGTTTCCAAAGGTTCGCCTTTGGTGCCAGCTGCATAGGCTACCCGTCCAGCGAGGACATTCGCTCTACGACTTGCCGCTCTACGACTTGCCGCTCTACGACTTGCCGCTCTTCTCACCAGACCTATTCAGCAATTTTCTGATGCCGGTATTTTCCAGCAGGTCAACCTCGACGCCGTTTTTGCGCATGATCCAATATTGCTGGATTACTGACAGCGTGTTGTTCCAGGCCCAGTAAATCACCAGACCGGCGGGGAAGCTTGCCAACAAGAATGTAAAGACAACTGGCATCCAGTTGAAAATCATCTGCTGGGTTGGATCACCTTGCTGCGGATTAAGTTTCATCTGGATCCACATGGTGATGCCCATCAATAGCGGCCACACTCCAATGGCCATATAAGTCGGGACCGAAAACGGCAACAGACCAAACAGATTGAAAAGGCTGGTGGGATCTGGCGCAGACAGATCCTGTACCCAACCAAAGAAGGGGGCATGACGCATTTCAAGCGTCACAAACAATACCTTGTAAAGTGAGAAAAATACCGGGATCTGAATAACCACCGGCAAACATCCCGACAGGGGATTGGCACCACCCTTCTTATAGAGCTCCATCATCTCTTGCTGCTGCTTGACCTTGTCATCGGCATAGCGCTCGCGGATTTTGGTCATCTCGGGCTGCAGTTTTTTCATCTTGCTCATGCTCTCATAGCTCTTGCTGGCGAGCGGGAAGAACAATAGCTTGATGATGACGGTGACCGCCAGAATGGCAAAACCGAAATTGCCCATTAGCCCATAGAAGAAATGCAGCGCATGGAACATAGGTTTGGTGATGAAATAGAACCAGCCCCAGTCGATCATCAAATCGAACTGCCTGATATTGTATTTTTCGGCGTACTCGTCAATGAGGTCAACCTTCTTGGCCCCTGCAAACAGATTGCCCTTCACCTCCCCCGTGGCACCTGGGGCAATGGTCACGGCCCCTAAAAGATAATCCGCTTGAAACTTGCTTGTCTTGCCGCTTTCACGCCCCGAAAAATGCGCCTCATAATTACTGCCGGACGCAGGGATAATGGCGGCAGCCCAATATTTATCTGTTATGCCAAGCCACCCCTGTGTCCCCTTAAAGGTCTTGGATTTTTCTTCGAGAATATCGGCATAATCGATCTCTTGGAGACCATCTTCGCCAACCACCCCAATGAGGCCCTCATGAAGAATGTAAAATCCCTCTGTTTTGGGCAATTCATGGCGCGAGATCAGGCCATAGGGATATAGTGTGATGGGGCTTCCGGTTTTGTTCTCAACGCTCTGGGTGATCGAAAACATATAATTGTCGTCAATAGAGATGGTGCGTTTGAAGGTGACACCGCCGCCATTGTCATGAACGAGGGTCACTGGTGACGAAGGCGACAGGGTTCCCGACCCCAAAGTTTTCCAGACCGTTTGAGAATTGGGTATCTTTGTTTTGCTGCCTGGTGCAATCGACCAGCCAAATTCGGCGTATAATGGATGCTCACTACCGGAGGGAGAAAAGAAGGTCACCTGATCGGCGTCTTTGGCCACCTTGACCCGGTATTTGCGCAGCACCAGATCATCAATACGCCCCCCCTTGAGGGCGATAGAACCGCTAAGGCTTGGCGTATCAATAGGATAGCGCGGCCCTGTTGAGAGAATGACATCACGCGTTTGCGCGGCTCTTGGCAACCCACCTGGAACGGACGGAGCACCTGAGCTGGAGGGAATGGGAGCTGAACCAGGCTCGGCAGTCTTTGCAACCCCATTGCCAGCACTAGCGCCAGGAACAGGAGCCGTGATTTTATTGTCTGAGCCAATTTGCGCGGCGGTTGGCTGCCCCTTCTTGCCAGCAGAAAATTCCGTGGCTTGCTGGCGCTTCAAACGCTCTTTTTCCATTTCCGGCCCGGCATAAAATATCTGCCAAAGCAACAAAACAAGGCCGGACAACACGATGGCCAGCATAAAATTGCGATTATTATCTTGTTCCATTACGGGACCTGTCAAAATGGTTGGTTGGCAAAAACGAATTTGCCAAAATGAGCGTTGCACGGGGCGGGACGTCCCGAACGAACACACTTATTGATTATTGCGATTTTTCCCACTATTGCTTTGCACTCTTTTACGCTCAACCCTCTTACCATGCACATTGCCAAAGGCAATGGTCAGATCATGCAAAAGAGCGCTGAAAGGACGTTTAAGGGTGCTTTTCCTGCCAATCAAGACATATTCGTACCCATTGCGCGCCTTTTGTGGAGCAATAAGACGCACCGCCTCACGAAGACGCCGCTTTATGCGATTGCGAACCACAGCATTTCCCAGTTTCTTGGTGGCCGTAAATCCAAAGCGCGGACCCGGATCAGCATGCTCGCCCTCATCAAGCTCGCGTCTGCCAATTTTTCTGGACTGTAGCACGAGCCCGTTTGCTGCGAAATAACGCCCATTTCTGGCTCGCAGAAAATCAGCTCGTTTCTTAAGCGTATGCAATCGAAAGGTCATCAGGGTCAGGACTCATTAATTCTGTTTGGTCTGACCTGGCAGGATTAATGGGACCTGATCCTAGTCACCACGCAAAAATCCAGCCTGATTGTCAAATCCAAAAAGGCTGGTCAAAAAGCGCAAAATATCGAGGTGATCTGGATCAAAAAATGGCTCCGCTCAAAGGGCGGAACCCATTTCTTTGTACCAAACAGCTAGGCCGAAAGCCGCTTACGACCGCGACTTCTGCGTCTTGAAAGAACAACACGACCAGCTTTAGTCGCCAAACGCGAACGGAATCCGTGGCGTCGTTTGCGTACGAGTACACTTGGTTGATAGGTACGTTTCACGTTTCTTCTCCTGCTATGCCAACAAGTGACAATCCCCTGTTTAACGCACCAAACTGGCTTGCGTGAATATCACCGGCCGAAATATCTGGGATATTCAGGCGCTCAGGGACACGAATCTATGGAAGAGATGCTTATAGGAAACCTGTTCCGCCAAGTCAACAAGGCAAAACGCGCATTTTGGCTCTATAGCACGGTTATTTTAATCAAGACAGCTCCAAGCCTTCTTGAAGAGTTATAAAATGTTCAACAAGACGTTACGAACTTGTGACAAGAATTACGTTATAAAGAGTGATATAGTCCTCAAAACGCCCCCCATTCTCCCGTAAGGAGCCGCCGCATTGCCAAACCTGACCATCGACGAAAACGCTGATAAAAACACAAAAAGTGGGGCATCCCAATCAACCAAACCAGTATCAAACATCCGCCGTTTCGGCCCTCTGATCGCACTGGCGGCCATCGCCGCTTTCATCTATGCTATGGGGTGGCACCGCTATTTCAGCTTTGAACAATTAGCCGCCAACCGCAAGATGATCACCGGCCTTGTGACTGATCATTTTGTGCTTTCTGTACTGGGTTTTGCGCTGGCCTATGCTGCTGTTACCTCGCTTTCTCTTCCCGTTGGCTCGTTTTTCACCATTCTGGGGGGCTTTTTGTTTGGACCGCTGATTGGTGGCACGGCGACTGTGGTCGGAGCGACCATTGGCGCGCTGCTGATTTTTTTCATTGTGCGTACTTCACTTGGCGAAACGCTGGCCGAACGTGCTGGTCCCTTTATTGAAAAGCTGCGCGACGGCTTTAAGGAAAATGCCCTCTCTTACATGTTCTTCTTGCGCCTTGCGCCAGTGTTTCCATTCTGGCTGGTCAATATAGCGCCAGCTCTTTTGGGGGTGCGTACCTCCACCTATCTGACCGGCACGTTTTTCGGTATCATGCCTGCCACCTATACCTTCGCCTACATTGGTGCGGGGCTGGGATCCGTCATCGATGCACAAGGCATCGCCTACCAGCAATGCCTCAACCGCAATGATACGGAGGGCATCAGGCCGCTGGAAACAGGATGCAATATATCGTTCAATCCTGGCGATCTCGTCACGCCCGAACTGCTGATTGCCTTTGCCGGCCTTGCTATTATCGCCCTTATTCCGGTGATCCTCAATAAATTCAGAAAGAAATAAATGCCATGCTGCAAAAACTAGCGCCTGACCTGTGTGTCATTGGAGCAGGCTCAGGGGGGCTTAGCGTTGCGGCCGCCGGGGCTCAACTGGGTGCCGATATCGTGCTCATCGAAAAAGGAAAAATGGGCGGCGATTGCCTGAATACGGGTTGCGTGCCCTCAAAAGCTCTGCTGGCCGCCGCCAAGCGTGCTCATCATATCGCCACTAGCGACGAGTTTGGTATCGCTTCAAGCCGCCCGAAAGTTGACTTTCCAAAAGTCATGGCGCATGTCCAGGACGTCATTGCGCAGATCGCTCCAAATGACAGTGTCGAGCGTTTTTCGGGATTAGGTGCGCAGGTCATCCAGGCACCAGCCTCCTTCAAGGACAAACGCACCGTCATTGCCGGTGAGTTTGAAATCAAGGCGCGCCGCTTTGTCATTGCCACCGGATCAGCCGCAGCGCTGCCCCCTATTTCGGGTCTGGATATGGTGCCATACCTCACCAACGAAAACATTTTCGATCTGCAAGAGCTGCCCTCTCATCTCATCATTATTGGTGGCGGCCCCATCGGCATGGAAATGGCACAAGCCTTTCGCCGCCTTGGCTCAAACGTCACCGTTCTCGAGGCTTTCACCCCCTTTGCCAAAGACGACCCCGAAGCTGCCGCCGTGGTCATGAAACAGCTTTCAAGCGAAGGCATTGAAATTCTTGCCAATGCACGGGTTGAACGGGTCGAGCAAAATGATGGTAAAATCACCGCTCTGGTATCAATCGGCGACACATCCCAAAACATCTCGGGCTCTCACCTTCTGGTAGCCGCTGGCCGCAAGCCAGCAATCGATGGTCTGGAACTTGAAAAAGCTGGCATTGATGCGGATCAGCGCGGCATCAAAGTGTCGACCTCGCTGCTCACCTCCAACAAAAAAGTGTTCGCGATCGGCGATGTCACCGGCGGCCTGCAATTCACCCATATGGCCAATTATCAAGCCGGTATCGTCATTCGCCGTGCCTTGTTCAAGCTCCCCGCCAAAGTCTCGACCAATGCCATTCCCTGGGTGACCTATACAGACCCCGAACTCGCTCACGTGGGTATGTCAGAAGCCGATGCTCTCAAGCAGAACAACAAAGTCCGTATCTTGCGCTGGCCCTTTGCTGAAAATGACCGGGCCATTTCGGAACGCCATATTAACGGTCATATCAAGGTCATAACCGATACCAAGGGGCGTATTCTCGGGGCGACTATTGTCGGGATGAATGCTGGTGAAATCATCCAGATGTGGACGATGGCCATCACGCGCGGGCTAAAAATCAAGGCAATGACCGAGTTTATCTCGCCCTATCCCACGTTGTCAGAAATCTCCAAGCGCGTCTCCTACACCTATTACACCGATAGTTTGACCAGCCCGATGCTGCATCGCATTATCAAGTGGCTTGGAAAAATCGGGTAAGGTAAGCTGGTTGGATGATGAAGCAATCATATCTTCACAAAGAGAAAAATACCGTGAGCAAGGAACAAGGCGCTGAACGCTCAGCCTGGCATCGGCTACGCTCGATGCTGTACGGCCCCAAAGGACTGTCGGGAAAACTGCTCCTCCTGACGGTGCTGTTTGTAATGCTGGCCGAGGTGTTGACCTTTGTGCCCTCTGTTTCCAATTTTCGCTTGAATTGGCTGCAAGAGCGTCTCACTGCCGCGCAGATCGCTGCGCTGGCGGCCGAAGCTGCCCCCAATCAGAAAATCCCCATCGTGTTGCGTGACCAACTACTCAGAACCGCTCGCGTGCATGCGGTTGCGGTGAAACGTAACCAGACACGCTACCTTGTTCTCGAAGCTGAAATGCCCGACATGATCCACGATCATTATGATCTGCGCAATACGCACTGGTCACAACTGATCATGGATGCTCTCAAGGTTTTCATCGCGCCAGAAGGCCGCGCTATTCGAGTGATCGGTCGCAATGCCTTGTCGGGGGACGACTTCATCGAGATCGTGGTCGATGAAAAACCGCTCAAAGTCGCCATGTTCCGGTTTGCCCGCAATATTGCTCTCTTGTCTCTGGTCATATCGGGGATCACCGCCGCGCTGGTTTATTTCGCTCTCAAAGCCCTGCTGGTCAAACCCATGCAAAATTTAACCAGCCATATGGTCGATTTTTCTCGTAACCCGGAAGATTCGCGCCGCATCATCAACCCATCAGGTCGCCTTGATGAAATCGGCACAGCCGAACGCGAGCTGGCCGATATGCAAAAACAACTCTCTGGCACGCTTCAGCAAAAGAACCATCTTGCCGCTCTGGGGCTTGCCGTGAGTAAAATCAATCATGATTTGCGCAATATTCTGGCCAATGCCCAGCTCATTTCGGATCGTCTTGGCACCATTGAAGATCCCACCGTGCAACGGCTCACGCCGCGTCTGATCGGATCTTTGGATCGAGCCATTCGCCTTTGTTCGGATACTTTGCATTATGGGCGCGCCAAAGAAAACCGCCCGGAGCTCAAGCACTTCCCGCTACTCTCCTTGATCAATGAAATCTCCGAGTCACACTCGCTACCCGTTGATGGCGAAATCGACTGGCATCTTGATCTTGATGCGGACCTGCAAATTTATGCTGACCGCGATCAGCTCTATCGTGTTTTGTCCAATCTCATCCGCAATGCGCGCCAGGCTTTGGAAGAACACCGCCTGACCCGACCAAGCGACGACCCCACAGACGCCATCACCATCAAGGCGTTTACCAAAAACAGCCATACCGTGATCGAGCTGTCTGACACTGGTCCTGGCATCCCGCCCAAAGCCCGCGAGCATCTGTTTGACGCGTTCCAAGGGACAACAAGGCGCAATGGCTCTGGTCTGGGGCTAGCGATTGCCTCTGAAATCATCGGCGCACATGGCGGCTCCATTGAGCTTATGGATCGGCAAAACAAAAAAAACGGCACCGTTTTTTGCATCCAGCTCCCCAATGAATAGGCTGGCAGCCATAAAGTCAGAACTCGTTAACGATAGGGGCACTCATTGCGCTCCCTCGCACCGCTCCCTAACCAGTCAGTAATCTTTTCACACCACACTGCTTATCTCAGCGAAAAGAGTAAGCACACATGCAAAAACCCTCAGCTTCTAAATTGGAACACGACCTTGTTCCGGTCATCGTCAGTCTTGAGGACGGCGATACGCTCAAAGGCTCTATATGTGTGCCCCCTGCCTCTAATCTTGGTGATATGCTGAACGGCCCCGATCTGTTCATCCTGTTTCAGCTTGAGAGCGGCAAACTGATCTATCTTGCGCAAAAAACCATCGCGGCCGTTCGCTCCAACAAAAGATCAGGCACACAATCGCTCGATCAATCTTCAAAGGATGGCGAGCAAGAAAGTCCCTACACGATTCTCAATGTTGAAAAGGGCGTATCAAGAGAGGCGGCCCGAGACGCCTATCAACATATGGTCAAGAAATATCATCCCGATCAATTTGGGAGCATTGCGCTTCCCAGCGAAGTGCTTGCCTATTTCGAGGCCGTCATTCTTCGCCTGAACGCCGCCTATAACGAGCTGCTGGAGGAATTTGACCAGTCGGACAAACGCCAACAGACCAACGGCGCGCGGCAAAACCTGCCAAAAACCGGCACACTCAACTAATTTTGCCCCAGATTCCATTGGTTCCGTGACAAACGACCAAAGCCTGCGCCAATAAAATATCAAAAAATTCAAGCCCTATCCTGCAACTGGCACAAACAATGCTCTGCTCTAAATAGATCATTCGTATTTGTATCAAAATGAAATGCAACAGGGCCGCCCAATATGTTCAATCGACCGACATCAGCCACAAGTAAAACCGATAAAACCTTTATTCCGGTTATCCTGACGCTCGTCGATGGCGAAAGCCTCAAAGGGGCCATCGCCATCTCGAATAACAGCCACCTTGGAGACCTGTTGAACGGATCGGATCGATATGTTTTATTCAAAACCAATGATGGCGAACCTATCTATCTCTCGCAAACCACAATAGCTGCGGTGCAATCGAACGAAAAACCATCTGCACGCCAGCTCGACATCTCCCTGAAAAATCTTGAAGAAATAAATCCCTACCTGATCCTAAAGGTCAAACCGGGGGCCAGCAAAGCGGAATTGCGCAACGCCTATCACGAGCTTGTCAAACATTATCACCCCGACCAGTTCGCCAATGTCAAACTGCCGCGCGAAGTGAAATCCTATCTGGACGCGGTGATCACGCGCCTGAACGCGGCCTATCAGGAACTTATTGACGAGATGGACCGCCTGGAGCGGCTCAGAGTGACCCAAGCCGAAGCGCGCAAAGTGCCAGATACTGGTGCAATCCGCTATTTCGGCCAATAAAAACCCCAAAAAAACGTGACTTGACCTTCCAGTTACTGTAATGACTATATTCTTCCAAACGGTGGTATTCGCCCTTGTTCGTCTGGTTTGGAAAGTCACAACAATATGGAACATCTCAAATCCGCGCCTGATCAAGAAACGACATTTGATCCCGCAACATCCCCCGCTACTTACAGCAAGGCCACCTTGCCTGTTGAGGGCATGACCTGTGCCTCTTGCAGCTCGCGCCTTGAAAAATTGTTGGGGGCATTGCCTGGGGTGGAAAATGTCTCCATCAATCTGGCGCTTGAAAAAGCCACCCTTCAATATGACAGCAGCGAAGTGACGCTGGACGATTTTCGAACCAGCATTAAAGATGCGGGCTTTGAAGTGCCAACACAAACCATACGCCTGTCGATTGAGGGCATGACCTGCGCCAGCTGTTCGGCGCGCATAGAAAAACGTCTGCAAGCGCGTCCCGATGTGATCGATGCCAAAATCAATCTGGCCCTTGAACGAGGTGAGGTCACTGTTGTTGCTGGCACCCGCCCTCACGGATTGATCAAAACCATAGAGGAAACAGGCTTTAGCGCCCATCTGTATCAATCTGATCTGGCCAAACGTGATGAACAAGAACAGCAGCGGCAACAACGCATAAAGCTCGAACAGTCACGGGACATGCGCGATCTGCTGATTGCCGTTATTCTCACCACTCCCTTGCTGATACAAATGGTATTTATGTTGGTGGGGGCCCCCTTTAGCCTGCCACCCCTTGCCGAACTGGCGCTTGCCACTCCGGTGCAATTTTATGTGGGACGGCGTTTCTACAAGGGAGCTTATGCGGCCCTTCGCACTGGCGGCGCCAATATGGATGTGCTGGTGGCGCTTGGCACATCGGCGGCTTATTTCTTCTCCTTGTTCATGCTCATAAAACTTGGCGATGCCTCCAAAGGGCATTTATATTTTGAAGCGGCTGCCGTCATCATCACGCTTATCCTGCTTGGCAAAATCCTTGAGACACGTGCCAAACGGGGGACCACTGCCGCTATTTTGGAGTTGATGAACCTGCGCCCGCAGACCGCCCGCGTTCTACGCGATGGCGTGGAGGATGAAATTGCCATCGAAGATGTGATGGAAAAAGATGTAGTGGTGGTGCGCCCTGGCGAGAAAATACCGGTGGACGGGGTCGTTTTGGAGGGCCACTCAAGCGCCGATGAAAGCTTGATAACTGGCGAAAGTCTGCCCGTCTCCAAAGATGTGGGAGACGGTGTTACAGGAGGCGCCATCAATGGCACTGGACGTTTGATCATTACCACCTCCAAGGTCGGATCAGATACCACTCTTGGCCGCATCATTCAACTGGTTGAGAACGCCCAGAGCGGCAAGGCCCCCGTGCAACAATTAGTCGACAAGATCGCAGGTATATTCGTCCCGGTGGTTATTGTCATCGCCCTTTTGACCTTTGCTGGCTGGATGATGGCAGGGGCTGGTTTTGAAGCCGCTCTCATTGCCTCTGTCGCCGTTTTGGTGATTGCCTGCCCCTGCGCTCTTGGACTTGCCACCCCAACCGCCATTGTTGCTGGCACCGGTGCCGCTGCCAAGGCGGGTATCTTGTTTAAAAGCGTCGATGCCCTGCAAACCGCCCATAATGTTGATACGGTAATTTTCGATAAAACAGGCACCTTGACGAAGGGGCGCCCGGCGGTCACCCATATGCACGCGCTGAATAATGACGAAACCCAACTGCTGAAACTTGCCGCTTCCGTCCAAGCCGCGAGTGAGCATCCTCTTGCCAGAGCCGTGCAGGAAAAAGCAGCTGAACTAGAAATTGCACTCTCGCCGGTGACAAAGTTTGCCAGTCACACAGGAGCCGGGGTCGAGGGACAGATCGACGAGCATCATGTGTTTATCGGCAATGGCAGGCTGATGAAACAAGCGGGGGCATCGCTGCCAGACGAACTGCTCACCCAACAAAAAACATGGGAACAACAAGGCCATACGGTTGTCTTCGTGATGAGCAATGATCAACTCATCGGCGCGCTGGCCATTGCCGATCCGGTGCGCGAGCAGAGCCAACAAGCGGTCGTGCAACTCGTCGCGAGCAAGCTACATGTCATGATGCTGTCGGGAGATGCCACCACAACCGCTTCGGCGATTGCCGAGCTAACCGGCATCAAAGATTATCGCGGCGAAACCTTGCCCCAGGACAAGGCCGATGCCATCAAGCAATTACAACAAAACGGTCAGACCGTGGCGATGATTGGTGACGGGGTCAATGATGCCCCCGCGCTGGCGCTTGCCGATCTTGGTATTGCCATGGGGTCGGGATCCGATGTGGCGATGGAAACGGCGGGAGTCACTCTGATGCGCTCCGATCCACGCCTTGTTGCCGCCAGTCTTGATATCTCAAAACGCACCTGGAGCAAACTCAAGCAAAACCTGTTCTGGGCTTTCATCTATAATCTGATCGGTATCCCGCTAGCAATTTTGGGTCTGCTTAACCCGGCCATCGCTGGTGCGGCTATGGCCATGAGTTCCATTTCCGTGGTCTCGAACTCGCTGCTGCTGCGCCGCTGGAAACCTGATCTGGAAAAGTAACGCCCACGAATAACCACCGCAATTGGAGCCGTTTACCGCTCACAAAAACTAGCGCTGGCCGCCCCCTAGCGTTGACGTCCAAAGCCGGTTGGCCAGATCCCGTAAACAGCTTCGAAGCCAAATTGGCTGGCGGACTTTGTAAAGCCTGCTTTTTTAAGCGAGCGGACAATATCGCCCAGCGCAATCAGGTGCATTTGATTGGCTGAATGGGAGCCAAGCGCCTGCAGGGACAAGAGTAAAACCTCCCCCGCCCGCTTTTCATCACTCATTTTTTTGAGTGCGCTAAGCACCCCAGTTGGAGGCAGCGCGCCCTTGCGCGGTTGTGGCTGTTTTGAAGCGGTGTTCCAAAGAGGAATAGGCACATCAAGCGACAGGGCATCAAGCACACTGGTCAACCGATGCAATGCACCGCCGTTCAATCGGCGTGCTCGCGCCATGCGTAGGGCCATCTGCGTACCCTCGCCAGCTGGCACCACATTTTGTTGCACAAGATCAGCAAGCGGCAACCATTCCGCAGCACCATAAGCGGCACGCCCCGCGCGTTTGACAAACAAGAACCAACGCTCGGCCAATTGCATATCTCTGGATAATAGCGCCACCTCCACGGCCCGCATGGCAAACCATGACAGCGCTGGTTCCGGCTGCATCTGCGCTACAAATGGTCCAAGCATAGGACCGATGACACCCGACAGATTCTTGCCCCGAACATTGGCCAGTAACGTATCGATAATTTTAGCGCGATGCCTTGGGTCATTGGTGCGTGACAGACCTGCATACAACAGTGCTCTGGTGTACCCGTCACTGCGCCGCTCGCTTTGATCGGCCCCTTGGCGCGTTGCCCCTTTTGCCGTGACATAGCCATAGATGGCTGCCAGCCCGCGCGCATCAATCTGACCTCTGGTCGCTGCTTGTTCAGCGGCATCAAGACGAAGAGCGCGAGAAACCGAGGGATCAAATGCCAAAGCATAAACGAGAGCCGGATCAGCAAGGCCGAGCAGTTTTCGCGGCATGGGTAATTGCGTTAAACGCAGGAAATAATAATCGCGCACCCCAAGCTTGGATGGCATCTTTATCGCCGGTTTCACACCGCTTTGCAGATAATCCATGATCGCATAAGACAAGGGGGACCGAATATTTTTGTCGCGCGCCAGATCCGCCATCAACCCCATGGTTCCAAAATCCTTATTCTGGGCCGCACAAAGAGCCGTCATCATCAAACTTTCGGACAATAAATCCTGCGAAAGTTCAGGATCACCGACGGGAAAATTATTGGCAAGCGCACATGCTTCTTGCGTTTTACCGCTTGCCAGCATTGCCCGCGCCTTAAAAACGCGCACCGGCAAGGATTGCGCGCGCGCTGGTATAGTCTCGATGAAACGGGCCAGATCCTCAATACGCCCCATGCGGTAAAGCACTACCATTTTTAACAGATCGGCGGTTTGCGGGTCAGTATTTTGCGGCCTCGAACGATGATCAAGCAAGGCGCTTGCGACAAGATTATTTAACGCCAGCGATCCCCCTGATCCATCCAGCGACAACAATCCATCACGAAATCGCTCAAATCTCATGCCCCGCCACAGACCGTCTGGCAGATCAACACGCTGGTTTTGGGAGCGTACAACACGCGTACCGCGCTCGAAGCCCGTACTACCATAGCGCTCATCGACAGGCGCATTTTGCACAGGTGGCAGGGTTTGGCGCTGCACACCATTGGCACGACCATTGACTGTTTGTTCAGGTTTTTGAAAGGGTTGGCGAGCTTGATCCAACGCGCGGCTTGGCTGATAGGTTCTGCCTTGTGGTTTTTTTGGACGATATCTGGGGGTTTTGGGCACAGACGAAGGACGCTCGACCCATAGTTTTCCAGAAGGATCTGCGGCCTGTGCGCGGTTTTCACCCTGCATCAGAAAAAAGCTGCAAAACACCACCAATAGGTGGGCACAAACACCAAAAATCCCCTTACGGCAATTTGATTTTACCGATGGAAGTGGACATTTCCCGCGGTGCGGGCTCAAGAAGGGTGGCAACAGCAAAAAGCCCGCCATAGGTGACACCAATAATAACCCCTATATAAAACAGCAATCGTAGCAAATTTGGCATAAAATAGCTCACTATCAGACAGGTTAAGTTTGGCGCTAATATGACAAATAACGTGCTTTGGCACGACATGGCAAGAACAGATCAGACCACATCAAAAGGAAAACAGCAAAAAGCACAAAACGTGCATTGGTGTTCTTACAAATTTCCCTTATACAAAGACAACAGATGAAACATGAAAAAATCAGATAAAAAATGCGTTTGGCCGTAAAGCACAAAGCAGCTCAAAAAAAGAGCCGCCATCGGCGCGAGCTTATATTATCAAAGCTTGGCGACCGCTCAATCGTTCTCGTTGGCCTCATGGGGG
>JAJRPI010000059.1 GCA_024280895.1 Alphaproteobacteria bacterium
CAGACCACATTCATCATTGGGCAATATCACGCCCATCGAATACGCCATGAAAATGGCATTGCAAAAACAGGCCGCATGAGGCCATAAATGAAACTACGGATTCTCCATAAAACTGGAGGGAAGATGGGTCGCAGGTCAGAGGCATTGGAAATAAGTCGCGCCAGCGTCTTTCGAATCCTTAGAGAGCATAAAGACTTGTAGAATTAACACGCAATTTACAGCGAGTTAAAAGATGCATTGTTAGGTAAAAGAATGTTTTTGGGGCGCTGGCGTGGGGCACCTGTCAATATGAGATGATGTTTAACTTATTGATATTAAACGATTATTAGGTGAAAAATACAAGTGGCGGAGAGGATGTCCGCCCTTTAATAATCCTACTTTGTCCAATAAACCCCAAAATATCAGTTAAATCAATGAAATATCGTTTTGTACATATCAGCATTGTCCATTATAGTCTAACTATTTAGGGGGACCGAATGGGGGGCTGTCCCACCCTGTCATCAAATGAAGAGGGCCATGGTATGGCAATTCACAAGCTCACGCCACGCAAAGTTGCTACTGCTGATCATGGAAAATATGAGGATGGAGGAGGGCTTCGACTTGTTGTGTCACACTCCAGCGCAAAGAAATGGGTATTGCGCTTTACTATTGCAGGCAAACGCCGGGAGATGGGACTTGGCAGCTTTCCGGACGTAGGGCTGGCTGACGCGCGTGAAGAGGCCTCTGAGCATCGACTGCAAGCATCGGCGGGAATTGCCCCATAGAAGCGCGCAAAGCTGAACCAGAGTTAGTGCCAACTTTCACTTCGTGCGCGGCCCAGTATATCCGAGCCCATCGGCGTAGCTGGAAAAACGCCAAACATTCCCAGCAATGGGTGAATACGCTTAGAACATATGTTCGGCCCGTAATTGGTGCTAAACGGGTAGATGCCATTACAACTGAGGACATTCTAAAAGTCCTTTCGCCAATCTGGACCACGAAAACAGAAACAGCTAAACGGGTGCAGGGGAGGTTAGAAAACATCCTGGATTATGCCGTTGCGCACAATTACCATGATGCGATGAATCCTGCACGCTGGCGAGGGCATTTGGACAAACTTCTGCCGAAACCCACGCGGGTGACGAAGGTTAAACATCATCCTGCCATGCCCCATAACGAAGTTCCTGCGTTTATGGCTGAACTTTCAACCAATGTCAGCACATCGGCTCAGGCCCTTCGATTTCTTATTTTAACCGCTACTCGCACCAGTGAAATTTTGTTGGCGCAATGGACTGAAATAAACCTAACGGTGACCGTCTGGACTATCCCTGCAGAAAGGATGAAAACGGGAAATGAACATAGGGTTCCATTACCTAATGCCGTGATTGCTATTCTGGAAGAGCTTCCCCGAATAGAAGGTAATCCTTACATCTTTCCTGGAGCCCGATACGGTAAACCATTGTCTAACATGGCACTGCTTCAATTGATGCGGGGCCTTGGGGAGCAGGTCACTAGCCATATGTCTAATAAGGAAATTGTCTCGGTTTCTACGGGTTATGTTCCATCGGTAAAATCGATGCCGGACGGGCGCCGGAACTTCAGGGTGGCAGACAAGAAGCGGATCGTCGCGGAGGCTATGGCTCCCGGTGCTTCGGTATCGGGTATTGCCCGTCGCTAGGGATTGACCCTCGATTGCTGTTCCGGTGGAAGCGGGAGTTCGCCCCACCGCCATCCAAGCCGGTATTCCTGCCCGTGAGCGTAAGTGACGGTCCTGATCAGACTGGCGCGCACTCTGCACAGCATGCGCGCAGGTCGCCGGGCCAATCATCGTCGAAAGATCGCCTCAGGAGATTGAGGTAGAACTGGTTGGCGGGCGGCGCGTACGCTTTGGCTGCAACGTCGAAGCTGAAACTGTACGCGCGATGATCGCGTGTTTGGAGGGACCGGCGTCATGATGATGCTTCCTTCCGGGGTCAAAGTGCATATTGCTGCAGGCATCACCGACATGCGCAAGGGGATGGACGGTCTGGCAATGTTAGTTGAAGCAGTTCTGCGCGAGGATCCATTCTCGGGTCACCTGTTTGCTTTTCGCTGTCGTAAAGCCAACCTAATCAAGATTGTGTTTTGGGATGGCAATGGTCTGTGCCTGTTCACAAAGCGTCTTGACCAAGGAGGGTTCATATGGCCGCAAGTCGATGATCGCGGTAGTGCTAAGTTCGGCTCAATTGTCGATGCTGATCGAGGGGATAGACTGGCGCACGCCGGAGCGGGTGTGGCGACCTGAACGAGCTGGGTAAAGGCGCGCAATATACTGAAAATACTTGGTTTTCCACCCTGATTGATGTATAATCAATCATGCACCTCGACCTTAATAATCTGCCTCAGGATACGGCTCTTTTGCATCGGTTGGTGCGTGACATAACAGGCCTGGTCGAGCATCGCGATGGCGAGATTACCCGACTGCGACAGATCATCAAACAGCTGCAGCGTGCCCAATATGGACGCCGGTCCGAGCGGCTTGATCCTGACCAATTGGTGCTCGCGCTGGAGGAACTCGATACCGACATTGCAGAGATCATTGAGAGTAGGCCTGGACCACAGGTGGCCGAGCGGGCACCGGTGCGGCGCAAACCTCTGCCTGATCATCTTGTTCGCAATGAGCTGTTGCTGGATACCCGTACATGAATTGGCAATTTTAAGCGCATTTGGACTGGTATTTGCTGTTGCCTCGGTAACGCTTGCTGAGGGCGCAAGACGTATTCCGGCGGGCGAGACTGCTTTGTTGAGCGTTTTGGAAACGCCGCTGGCGCCGCTGTTTGGCTGGTTGTTTTTCTTGGAAATCCCGCCGGTGACTACGTTCATTGGCGGGGCTTTGATACTGGTGGCTGTGGTTGCAACTCAGGTGCCGCGTAGATCAGCGCAAGTCTGATTAGTTTTGATTGGAATTAAACTTTGCGCAAAGTGCGATGAGCCAGCTGCGAAACTTGCGAACGCGCTGGAGGGTGTGGGTGCGGTCTGTTGTCACCAGATAATAGGCACCGCCGGTGGCCACATGGTGTGGCGTTGGTTCCAGGAGAATGCCCCGGGATTTTTGCCAGTCGCCGAACGGTCGCCGGTCCATGGCCAGTCCCAATCCTTCGCGCGCTGCCTGTAGAGCGTTGGAGCGGTTGTCAACAGTGAGGATACTTGGGCCTGGTTGAAAGATGACACCGCAGTCAGACGCCCATTCCTGCCACTCGTTGCTGTAGTTTTCGGAGCCAATGAGCGGATGTTTGACCAGGTCCTCAACACTGTCAATCGGCCCATTGCGGTTGAGATATTCGGGCGAACACACAGGCACCATGACTTCATCAAACAGCTTTTCGGTAAAGCTTGAGGGAGGCTTCTCGCGGGCATAGACGATGGCGGC
>JAJRPI010000060.1 GCA_024280895.1 Alphaproteobacteria bacterium
AAGGCAAACGCTTCCGCCCCACTCGCTTCAGCCATCACTTTCGTAATCGCAGCAGTCAGCGTCGTCTTGCCGTGGTCAACATGGCCAATCGTGCCAATATTGGCATGTGGCTTTGTGCGTTCAAACTTTTCCTTGGACATATCTTCTTACCCTAGCTGAATATCAATTTCATCTACATCGTTTCCCATACTTCCTCATCTGGAACATATAGGAGCTTCTTCGCCTCTTTCGACCCTTTATAAACACTTATCGACCATAAATAACGTGGCGCGATCTCTTTTAACCCTGCGACAAATGAGCGAATTGGAGCGGGTGAAGGGAATCGAACCCTCGTCATCAGCTTGGAAGGCTACTGCTCTACCATTGAGCTACACCCGCAGATCACCAATTTGGTGAATGTTCACTGAACCGAACCCGTCACATTTCTCGCCTGACCAAAAACAAAGGAATGGTGGAGGAGGTTGGATTTGAACCAACGTAGGCGTAGCCAACGGGTTTACAGCCCGTCCCCTTTAACCACTCGGGCACTCCTCCCAAATCCAAGGTCTTTATTTAGTCTCGATCAAATAAAATCGCCCCGCCAGTTACAGCAGGGGTCAGCGCCCGTTTATGGGGCCATGACCACCCCCTGTCAACCGCAAAATCAATCAAAAACCAGGGAAACAACACCGTCTGCAAGTTTTGGCTCAAACCATGTCGATTTGGGCGGCATGACCTGACCCGATTCAGCCACCGCCATCAGTGCCTCCATGCTGGTTGCATAAATCGAAAAAGCAATCTCCCAATCCCCATTGTCAACACGCCTTGAGAGCTCTTCAACCCCCCTGATACCGCCCACAAAATCAATACGGTCATCCTTGCGGGGGTCGCTGACCCCCAATAATGGCTCGATCAGATGAGCGCTCAACAGCGAAATATCCAGGCTTTTGACGGGGTCCTGTGGGATCAGCTGCGGATCGACGCTCAGCTCATACCATTGCCCATCCACATACATGCCGAATTGGCCAACCTTTGATGGCTTTACGGGGTGGTCAGACTTGCTCACATTAAAGCTCTTGCCAATGGAGGATAACAGCTCTTCAACGGTGTGCCCGTTAAGGTCTTTCACCAACCGGTTATAATCCAGTATTTTCATCTCATGGTGAGGGAATATAACGGACAAGAAGCTATGGTGAATAGCGTCGGCGTCCCCACCTCTTGAGGCACTGATGCGCGAAGCTGATGCGGAGCGATGATGACCATCGGCGATATAAACCGCTGGCAACGCTTCAAAACCGTCAGATAGAGCCTTGATGATTTCGCCGTCACTGATCACCCACAGCTGATGGCGCACCCCATCGGCACTGGTGACATCCATATCTGCTTCACTAGAAGTTGCATCCTTGATGATCGCGTCAAGATGCGGGGCATCTGGATATGCCATCATCACGGGGCCGGTTTGAGCATTGACCGCCTCAATCTGGCGCACACGGTCATCTTCTTTGACCGGGCGGGTATATTCATGCTTGCGTATCCGGTTGGTATTATAGTCGGCAACAGACGCCGCCGCGACCAGCCCTGTCATAACAACCTCTCCCCAGGTCAAACGATAGGCGTAAAAACTCGGGGCTTCTTCTTGTAGCAATAGTTTTTTATCCACAAGCTTGGCCATATTACTGGCCCCCATCGCATAAACTTGAGGATCATAGGGAGACATATCTTCTGGTAGATCAATCTCGGGCTTTGAGATATGGAGAAAGCTGTGAGGTTTGCCTTTGACCTGTTCGCGTGCTTCGGCACTCGAAAGAACATCATAAGGAGGCGCAAGGATTTCATCACCATGGCCTTTTGCTGGTCGCAATCCCTGAAAGGGTCTGATCAAAGTCACTTGCTTTCTCCTTGCTATGGTCGTGGAACTCATTCCTCTATAACACCAGAAGGGAAAACAGCAATGCCAATTAAAGGTCAAGACCCAATTCTGATTGCCGGTCAAACGGCCAGTGGAAAATCTGGCCTGGCGCTTGAGCTCGCGCATGAATTGGACGGGGTGATCGTCAATGCTGATAGCATGCAGATCTATCGTGAGCTGCAAATTTTAACGGCCCGCCCCAGCGACGAAGATATGCAGGGCCTACCCCACAAACTCTATGGCCATGTCAAAGCCCAAACCCCCTACTCTGTTGGCCATTGGCTGCTTGAAGTCGAGACGGCCCTTCGTGACATTGCCAATGAAGGCAAGCGGGCCATCATCATTGGAGGAACCGGGCTCTATTTCAAATCTTTGCTAGAGGGCCTATCTCCGGTTCCAGAAATCTTTGATGAATTTCGCGACAAGTGGCGCCAACGCGCCCTCGATCCAACTTATGATTTGCATGCAAGGCTTGCGCTTGATGACCCTGAAATGGCGAAGCGCTTGTTGCCGAGCGATCGTCAAAGGCTGACGCGGGCACTTGAAGTCATCGATGGCACGGGAAAATCACTGCTCTATTGGCAAAAACAACCCAATAAAGTAGGGCTCATTGACGCCGACAAGTGCGTAAAGCTGGCGATTGATATTGACCGCCCCGAGCTTTATGCCAGATGTGATCGCCGGTTTGATGAAATGATTAGCGCGGGAGCGATCGACGAAGTCGCCAGGCTGCTTGATCTGCAGCTCCCCCACACACTTCCCTCAATGCGTGCCCTTGGTGTGCGTCCTCTGGCAGTTTTTCTGGCCGGAGACTGCTCAATTGAGGACGCCGTAGAAAAAGCAAAAACAGAAACACGCCAATATGCCAAACGACAAAGCACATGGCTCAAAGGTAATATGATTGCGTGGAAACACCTTAATTTGAAAGAACTGGAAAGAAACAAGATGGATTTATTTTCATTAATTTAAATTATCCTCTTGACCTCACGCCAGCGACCCTATAATTTTCCGCCACTCAAGCCCTGAAAACAGGCTTGAAAAATACAGTGGAATTCTTGTGGCGGTTGGATATGATGACCTTTGTGACCAGTAGCGAAAAAATTCTTTGACCTGTGCTCATATTGCTTGAAAAGTCCGATGAGAATGCGGTTTATTAAATGAAACCGACGTTAAAACAAACAGATAGTAAAACACAATCGCCCGCGGGTGAAAAAACAATAAAGTGAGAAGTGCGATGGCACGCGACTTGACAGGGGCTGAAATCGTCATCAAAGCGTTGGCGGAGCAAGGTGTTGAACATCTCTTTGGATATCCAGGTGGTGCGGTACTACCAATCTATGACGAGATCTTCCAACAGAACAATTTTCAGCACATTCTGGTCCGCCATGAGCAAGGCGCGCTGCATGCCGCTGAAGGCTATGCCAGATCAACCGGCAAAGTTGGTGTTGCTCTTGTTACTTCGGGGCCCGGCGCAACCAATGCTGTCACTGGCCTCACCGACGCCATGCTCGACAGTATTCCGCTTGTCTGCATCACCGGTCAGGTGCCCACCGCTTTGATTGGTATGGATGCCTTTCAAGAGGCCGATGTCGTTGGCATAACCCGTCCTTGCACCAAGCACAACTATCTCGTCAATCATATCGATGATCTGGCCAGGATCATTCACGAAGCGTTTTATATCGCCAATACCGGTCGCCCTGGCCCCGTGGTCATTGATATTCCCAAAGATATTCAGTTTGCGTCTGGCCCTTATCAAAGTCCAAAGAAAATTGGGCATCCGACCTATCGCCCACAGATCAAGGGTGACCAAAACGATATCCGCAAAGCCGTTGAACTCATAGCAGCAGCCAAAAGGCCGGTTTTTTATACGGGAGGTGGTGTTATCAATTCGGGCACTGCCGCCTCGCAGTTGTTGCGTGAACTCGTCACGATGACAGATATTCCCATCACATCGACCTTGATGGGTCTGGGTGCTTTCCCAGCTTCTGAGCGGCAATGGCTGGGTATGCTTGGCATGCACGGGACCTATGAAGCAAATCTTGCCATGCACGATTGTGATTTGATGATCAATATTGGTGCGCGCTTTGATGATCGTATCACCGGACGCCTTGATGCGTTTTCACCGGATTCAACTAAAATCCATATCGATATCGACAAATCCTCGATCAACAAGACCGTCAAGGTTGATCTGCCGATCATTGGTGATGTGGCTCATGTCCTCGAAGATTTACTGCGTATCTGGAAAGACAAGTCGCCCAAACAAGACAGCAAAGCGCTGGCTAGTTGGTGGCAACAGATTGACCAGTGGCGTGACAAAAAATGTCTGAGTTACAAGCCAGACGCTGAGCAGATCTTGCCGCAATATGCGATTGAGCGCCTTTTTGAGCTTACCAAGGATAAAGATACTTATATCACCACCGAAGTTGGTCAGCATCAAATGTGGGCCGCGCAGTATTACAGATTTGAAGAGCCAAACCGCTTTATGACTTCTGGCGGCCTTGGTACGATGGGGTATGGATTGCCCGCAGCGCTTGGCGTACAAGTTGCGCATCCAGATAGCCTGGTGATCGATATCGGCGGTGATGGCTCCGTGCAAATGACCATGCAGGAAATGTCAGCTGCAGTGCAATATGGTCTACCTATCAAGATTTTCATTTTGAACAACAGCTATCTGGGCATGGTGCGTCAATGGCAGGAATTGCTGCATGGCGGGCGCTACTCGCACTCCTACTCAGAAGCCATCCCCGATTTTGTCAAACTGGCCGAAGCATATGGTGGTGTTGGCATCCGGTGCGATAAACCAGCTGATCTTGATGATGCCATCAAGGAAATGATTTCAGTCGACAAGCCCGTCTTGTTCGATTGCGTGGTGCAAAATCTGGCCAACTGCTTCCCCATGATCCCATCAGGTGAAGCACATAATCATATGTTGCTAGCGGACAGTGAAGATATCGGCAGCGCCATCAGCGAAAAAGGCAAGGTACTTGTCTAGTTCGCCCCTACATGCTCTATCAATTGGCCGCACACATGGCCGCAAGTTAAATTCGAGTGGAAGGTTATTCTCGTGAACACCCCTCAACAAACCGTTGGCTCAGCCTATTTCATTACCGAAGACTCGGATAAAGAAGAGAGCCACACACTTTCGGTTCTGGTCGATAATGAACCTGGCGTGCTGGCCCGCGTCATTGGCCTAATTGCTGGGCGAGGCTATAATATTGACAGCTTGACGGTCTCCGAAATATCGCACCAAAAGCATATTTCCCGTATTACCCTTGTGACCATTGGGACGCCTCATGTCATCGAGCAGATAACCCATCAGCTTGAGCGCTTGATCCCTGTTCACAGAGTCTATGACCTGACGGCGGGAGGCCCGCATATCGAACGCGAGCTAGCTCTCGTCAAGGTCATTGGCAAAGGCGATGCCCGCCTCGAAGCCTTGCGCCTTGCCGAAGCTTTCAAGGCCCTCGTCGCAGATGCCTCAACCGAGCATTTCGTCTTTCAAATCACCGGGCGTCCTACAAAGATTGACCAGTTCATTTCGCTGATGAAGCCGCTTGGTCTCGTCAATGTGGCCCGAACCGGTATTGCGGCCGTCTCTCGGGGAGCCGAACAGATCTAAGGCAGACATTACTTTATGCTTTTTGGCTTGCCAGAAATGCCCATAAGCAGTTAGTTCATGGCAACAAACAATTATCCCTGTTTCAAACAAACCAGAAAACAGTCAAAGCAAAGGTGAATTATGCGCGTTTATTATGATCGTGATGCAGATGTAAATCTCATCAAAGGCAAGAAAGTTGCCATTATTGGATATGGTTCGCAGGGTCACGCCCACGCACTAAACCTTAAAGACAGCGGGGCCTCTGATGTGGTCGTTGCCCTGCGCTCCAGCTCCCATTCTGTTAAAAAGGCCGAGGGCGAAGGCCTCAAGGTCATGAGCGTTGCCGATGCTGCTAAATGGGCCGACGTGATGATGATGCTGACCCCGGACGAATTACAGGCAGATATCTATTATGAGCACCTGCATGATAATATGAATGATGGTGCCGCCCTATTGTTCGCTCACGGTCTCAATATCCATTTCAACCTGATCGAGCCACGCAAAGACCTCGATATTTTGATGGTCGCGCCAAAGGGCCCTGGTCACACAGTGCGCGGTGAATATAAGCGCGGCGCCGGCGTGCCCTGCCTCATCGCCGTTCACCAGGACGCCTCTGGCAATGCTCACGATATCGCGCTTTCCTATGCCTCTGCTATCGGCGGTGGTCGTGCCGGCATTATCGAGACGAATTTTCGTGAGGAATGTGAAACCGATCTGTTTGGCGAGCAAGCCGTTCTTTGTGGTGGCGCTGTTGAACTTATGCGGGCTGGTTTCGAAACACTCGTCGAAGCTGGATACGCTCCAGAAATGGCCTATTTCGAATGTGTGCATGAAATGAAACTGATTGTTGATCTGATCTATGAAGGCGGCATTGCCAACATGAACTACTCGATCTCCAACACCGCTGAATATAGCGAATATGTTTCTGGACCACGCGTTATCACGTCTGATACCAAAGCGGCCATGAAAGAAGTGCTTAACGATATCCAGAATGGTAAATTCGTCAAGGACTGGATGGTCGAGAACAAGGTCCGCCAGACCGGTTTTAAAGCCATGCGCAACAAGTGCGACGAGCACCCCGTTGAAGAAATTGGTGCCAAATTGCGCGCCATGATGCCGTGGATCTCTGAAGGGCGCATGGTCAACAAGGAAAAAAATTAGAATCTTCCTTATCTATCATTGATTGACAGCACTCCTTGCCACATGGTGAGGGGTGCTTTTTCTTACCCTATTACCATCGTTGACAGCAGCAATCCGGTAATCATGCCCATGACCATGAAAATACATTTAAAGCTATTGGTGCAGGTGGTGTCTAATGTGTGGACTTTGATGGTCATGATCTTTTCCTTATATTTTTTTGTTCTACTCCTTTAGTCGCTGCGAGAGGCGATCTGGTTCAATTTCCTGGGCCACAAAACAAAAAAGAGCACCGCATCTGCGGCACCCCTTTTTTAATTCATCAATTTAATAGCTTTAGAGCCGCTAATTCACCGTAGGGCTCCAATATTCGGATTCGCAGATAAACATCAAACAACCCGTTACCTTCATGCGGCCATCAGCCATAAGTGTCATCGAGCCGCTATAGGTCGAACCACCCCTTTGAGGGTCATAGACGCGGCCTTTCCATTTATTGCTATGTGTCTGTTTCATATTATAGGCGACCGGCAATCCAATGATGGGACGTTTGCGCATGCTGACGTCCCCATTATTGCTATCGACCAGGGGCTGGCCATTGCGATCATTGGGCTGACGCAACCAGACAATACGGGCGCACAATGTGCCGCCACCACAAACCCCGACCTCCATTTTGGCCTTACCTTTTTGATCAAGCCACATGCCCTTGGCACCCTTGGCGCTAGCCTGACCGGTAAGACCGATCAATGCCACCATCATCAACACACTTGTAAATATTTTCATTTTTCACTCCACCCCGTATTTTGGTCGGTTCCAATAATTTGGGGGCTGTCATACCATAGCAATCTCGTAATAAGCAAACGCTTATCTTCAATAGCTAGTGAAAATTATGCGGCAATTCAATGGCAAGAGTGTTTGAGAGTTAATCAGGAGCTTACGCTATTTGGCGCTTTCAAGAATCGCCGCAACGCCCATTCCACCGGCTGTGCAGATCGAAATCAGCCCTTTTCCAGAACCTTTTTCATGCAGCTGTTTGGCCAGTAGCGAAAGAATACGCCCACCGGTTGCGGCAAAAGGGTGACCATAGGCAAGACTTGAACCTTTGACATTCATCTTTGCCAGATCAATACTGCCCAGAGCCTTGCTGGCCCCCAGCACATTCTTGCAATAATCGGCATCCTCGAATGATTTCAAGGTGCACAATACCTGCGCGGCGAAGGCTTCATGGATCTCGTAAAGATCAAAATCCTGCAAGGCCATATCATTGCGTTTCAACAGATCAGCAATAGCCACAGTTGGCGCCATGAGAAGGCCATCCCCTGCGACAAAGTCAACGGCTGAGGTCTGCGCGTCTACAAGCCACGCCAGAACCGGTAGATTATGCTTTTTGGCCCATTCTTCAGAGGCCAGCAAAGTCGCCGAAGCCCCATCAGTAAGCGGCGTTGAATTGGCGGCGGTCAGCGTGCCCTTGGAAGAGCGATCAAATGCCGTGCGTAATTGGGCCAATTTCTCAAGGGTGGTATCACTACGGATATTATTGTCGCGATAAACCCCGGCACAAGGCACGAGCAGATCATCATGAAAGCCCTCGTCAAAGGCTTTGGAAGCGTTCATATGGCTGTTATAGGCCAGCTCATCTTGAGCGGCGCGCTCAATAGACCATTCCTTGGCCATCAGTTCACAATGCTGTCCCATGGAAAGGCGAGTACGTGGTTCACCGGTCGAGGGCGCATCTGGTGCCAACTCGCGCAGTTTCATGCCCTTGAAGGCACCCAGTTTTTGCATGAAAGAGCGGCCCCTTGACGCCGCAACAAGCCGTTGAGCAAATTTGCGCTGGAACACGATAGCGGCGTCTGAGGTTGTATCAGAGCCCGCGGCGATGCCACATTCAATCTGCCCGCTGGCGATCTTGGCACCAATCCCCATTGCTGCTTGTAAACTCGTGCCACAAGCCTGCATCATAGTGATACCTGGTGTCGAAGGTGCCAGTCTCGTCCCAACCACAGCTTCACGAGCCAAATTCCAGTCTTTGGCATGAGTGACAACCGCCCCGGCCACCACTTCATCAATATGCTTGCCATTCAGAGCAAACCGATCACTCAGCCCTTGCAGAACGGTCGTGAGCATTTCAAGATTGGTTAAATCGGCATACATGGTATGGGAGCGGCAAAAGGGTGTTCTCACACCTCCGATCACGGCGACCCGGCGAAGCGTTTTCTCGACCATCTATTCACTGGCTCCCATATCGTTCTTTTTTTCGTCAGCGGTTTTCTTTTTAAGGCTTCGATCATAATGGATCGGTCCCCCGCGAAAGGGTGCAAAACCGGTTCCAAAAATGACACCGGCATCTGCCAGGTCAGCATTTTTAACGATCTTGTTGCGCACAACCTTACGAGTTTCATCGACCAAAGTGCGTAATAGCTCGCGTCCCAATTGTTCCAGATCATGATCATCGGGATCAATCTCTTCCTTGACCGGCTTGCCATTGCTCCATTTATAAAACCCCTGCCCGGTCTTTTTGCCAAGCTTGCCGCTCGACACCAAGCGATCAAGATCGCCGCCATCAGGAGGCGAAATTTCGAGAATTTTGCCCACATTGGTAATAATATCGAGCCCAACAACATCGGACAATTCAATCGGCCCCATCGGCATGCCAAAATTCAGCGCTGCCTGATCGAGCACCTCGGCTTTCATGCCATCTTGATGCCGCGCAATGGCGACCATCATGTAAGGTGCCAGCACGCGATTAACGAGGAAACCTGGAGCACTTGCGACCTTGAGCGGCGATTTCTTAATGCGCGCAACAAAAGCTGCCCCCTTGTCGACAGTCTCAACATCGCTGTCCTTGCCATGAATGACTTCAACAAGCGGCATCTTGGCAACGGGGTTGAAGAAATGCAGGCCAATCAGTTCGGACGGCTTTTCAAGGCCCTTGGCGATATCCTCAATTTTCAGGGAGGAAGTATTGGTCGCCAACACCGCTCCTGGCTTCATCGACTTTTCGATGGATGCGAGGACTTTTTGTTTCACTTCAAGAACTTCGACAATCGCCTCGATGATCACGTCGGCGCGCGGAATGTGCTTGCCATCAGGGTCAGCAATGAGCCGCGCCATGGCGGCATCAACAGCCTGCTTCTTACGCAGGCGTTTCTTGAACAGTTTTTTGGCGCGCTGGCGGGCTTTTTCAATCTGTGCTGGATCAAGATCCTGCAAGCTGGCTTCCATGCCGCTGACAACACACCAGGCAGCAATATCGCCGCCCATCAGCCCCGCGCCTACAACATGCACACGCGCAGGTTTAAAGCGCTTGTCGCCAGCTTCAGCTTTCAATAATTCCGATAGTTTGAAGACGCGGCGCAGATTGCGCGATGTTTCAGAGGCCATTAGCGGCGCAAAAACATTGGTTTCTTCCGTGCGCATACGCCTTTTGCTATCGCCATACTTCTCGAACATATCAATCAGCTTGAACGGCGCTGGATAATGATCTTCTCGTACTTTCGCCGCTGTCTGTTTGCGCATCTGGTTCGCAAGAAGCTTGCGCGCCGGCTTTAACAGCATGAGCTTTTTAACCAATGATAGTGGTTTGGATTTGCGGCCAGATAACACAGCTTTGCGGGCGGCCCAGCGCAGATTATGCTCAGTGCTCACCAGCTGATCCACCAATCCCATGCCCTTGGCCACACTGGAGCGCAACATGCGCCCGGTCAGCATGGTCGTCATGGCACCCATAGGTCCCGCGGTATGGATCGAACGCAGCGTGCCATGCAGGCCGGGTATGATGCCAAGCTTAACTTCGGGAAAACCAAGTCGAGTTCCATCGGCGCGCGTCGCAATACGATAATGACATGCCAGCGCAAATTCCAACCCGCCACCAAGACAATAGCCGTGAATGGCCGCGATAACCGGCACACGCAGATTTTCGATTTGATTTAAAAGAGTGATTGCCGGTTCAAGGAAATTACGAACTTCGCCCTGGGTCTTCATTTGCTCGAACTCGCGAATATCGGCTCCCGCGACCCAGTTATTGTGCTTGCCGGAAATGAAGACCAGCCCCAGGATTTCTCCCAGATTAGCCGCATTTTCCGCCTCATCGACAATCTGCCCCAATTCCTCGAAGGGCCGCTTGCCCAACGTGTTCATGCTCTCGTTTTGCCGGTCAAACGTGGCCCACGCGATGCCTTCTGCATCTACTTCGTAGCGCCAGTCTTTCAGATTATTGAGTTTTGCCGTCATAATTTATTATTCCGCTGCCACTTTTTTTTGTTTCTCATTTACTGAGCCCCCAGATTTACTCTTTGCAGATTCTTTCTGGGCGTCCTTATAGTGAGGAATAACCTCATCGGGGGTGAATTGGTCAACCGCAATCACTTTATTGATTAATTCATCAAGCTCACGCAAATCATCAGCTTCGTGTGCTGTGACGACCTTTTCATCAACCGCCTGCTGAAACCAGTCGGAACCGTAATGGCGTTGTATCTTGCCACTCCGCACCGCTTTTTCGATCGCCTTTTCCGCACGCTCCAGCGACACGGCCAGTTTCAGCGTATATTCCAGTATACCGGTAATATCGGCTGGATTTTCGTTGATATAAATTTCGCTGGTCAAACGATCGCGGACATCGCCAGGCTTAACGGCCAATGCAGCGACTTTCTTGCCTAAACGATCGCTCGCTGGTTTGCTGCGAATGCCAAGCGGCAGAGCAACCAGTTTCATGATATAGGCGGCAGGACGAACCGGGAAATTGTCAATCACCCCCTGAATGGCGATTTCAAATCTATGCAGGGAATTTCTTGCACATAATTCAACAATCAATAGGTCCCGCGATAGCTCTCCATCATCCTCATAACGCTTCAAGATGGCGGATAGGAAATAGAGTTCCGACAAAGCATCAGCCATGCGGCCGGTGATTTTCTGCTTTGTCTTGAGGCCACCTGCCAATATGCCCACTGTCAAATCGGCAACAAAAGCGAAGGAGCGCGAGGCTCGGCTTAATTGACGATACCATTGCTCAATTTCAGGGGCATGTCCCGGCCCCTTGGCAAATCTGGAACCCGAAAAATTGTGCAAAGTTGAGGCTGTCGCATTGGCCAGCGACCATCTGAGATGGGCATAAAAAGCGTCTTCGAAATCGTCAAAGCCGCGATCAGTATCTTTATTTTGAAGCGCTTCGGTTTCCTTGAACAAATAAGGATGACAACGCAGGGCACCTTGCGAAAAAGTAATCAATGTGCGGGTCAAAATATTGGCACCTTCTACGGTGATGCCAACGGGGACGGATTGATAGGCCGCTTGCAGATAGTTCGAGGGACCATCGCAAATGGCCCGCCCGCCGTGTATATCCATGGCGTCGGTGATGGACTGGCGCATACGTTCGGTCGAGCTATATTTCAACAGGGCGGAGATCACGGACGGCTTTTGCCCATCTCCCACCATCGCAGCCGTCATGGCTCTGGCGGCTTCAACCGCATAGGCATTTTCAATGATACGGGTCAGCGGCTCTTCGACGCCTTCCATGACACTGATCGGTATGGAGAACTGGCGGCGCAAACGGGCATAGGCAGTCGTTGTGCGCAGCACAGACTTGATCGCAGAGGTGCTGGTTGCTGGCAGTGAGATCGCTCGACCAACGGCCAGACATTCCATCAACATACCCCAGCCACGCCCGACCAAGTCACGACCACCAATGATAAAGTCCATAGGGATAAACACATTATCCCCAGAGGTTGGACCATTGGGAAACAGATTACCCCCCGGCAAATGGCGATTGCCTATCACTACGCCCTTATGGCTCGCGGGTATCAATGCCAAAGTGATGCCGATATCTTCCTTGCCCAACTCCAGCAGATTATCGGGGTCGAGCAGATTGAATGCCAGACCGAGCAATGTGGCCTTGGGAGCCAGCGTAATATAGCGCTTGTTCCATGTGACGCGCATCCCAAGTGTTTTTTTGCCTTTGTAAGTCTCCTCACATACGATGCCAATATCGCGCATAGAAGCCGCATCAGAACCAGCGTTCGGACTGGTAAGTGCAAAACACGGCACTTCCTGGCCTTTTGCCAAACGAGGCAGATAATATTCCTGCTGCTCGCTGGTGCCATATTTCTCCACCAGTTCGCCAGGTCCCAACGAATTGGGGACCATGCAGATAATCGCAATATCGGGACTTCTGGAAGCGACTTTACCCAGGATCAGAGATTGCGCCTGCGCAGAAAAACCAAGTCCTCCATGTTTCTTGGAGATCAACATGCCCCAAAAACCGTTATCCTTGATAAAATCCCAAACCTTTGGTGGCACATCACGGCGGTTGTGACGCATGTCCCAATCATTGGTCATCTCGCACAGCTCTTCGGTTGGCCCATCGAGAAAGTCACGCTCTTCGGATGATAGCCGAATAGGAGGAATGGCTTTTAATTTCGCCCAGTCAGGGGTACCAGAGAACAGCTCCGCGTCCCAGCCAACAGTTCCAGCCGCCAAAGCTTCACGTTCGGTATCCGAGATGGCAGGAAAAGTCCGGCGTAGGCTGTCAAATAATGGCCTGGCGACGAACTGACGACTTACAAATGGCACCGAGAGAGCCGCCAAAATCACCCCTGGAAGCAATAGCAAAACATAGGCGAAAGCGCCACCACCATAGAGCGTTAGAATAGCAAATGCGGCACAAAGAGCAAAAGCGGCCCAAGCCCACATCAGCACTTTATTAAGAGCCAGAACACAAAAAACGGCAACAATGATTCCAAATAGGAGAATAGCGGTCATCTTCTCAACTCCTGAAATTGTGCGAAATGTCTAGTTAGTAAATAAGTTACTGACCCATTTGTCGTCAACTAAATGCCTGACATACAGTCAATAATTCGTGAGATAAGTTCGGGATTTAAGAATCCCCCACTGACATTATATATTTTTACAATAAGTGACGCCGCGAAACCACATAAAACACACATAAACCCAATATTCTTTATCATATTATCACAATTATTATATTGTAACTTGCTAATATTAGTAGCTTCTAATAGTCTGATCTAAGAGAGAAGCTGTTCTCATAATGCTAAATTTATGATCATTTTCTTGTTGATTAATTGGTATTTTTTCCAAGATGCAACTGTAATAATCTGTACGCATAGTGTGATAAAGCAGCGAACAATAATGACAGGAAATAGATTACATGGGCTCACCCGATAAAACTGATGGCGTCAAAGAAGACGTCGATGGCGAAAACGAGGGAGCCGAAATGATCAGTGGCATGAGATGTGCAGCCGACAAGGCCGCCGAATTGCTTCGCTGTATTGGTAGCCCCTATCGCCTGCTTATCCTTTGCCTTTTGATGGAAAAAGAGCAGACCGTCTCCGAGATCTGTGAAGCCATTGGTGCACGCCAGAGCTTAACCTCTCAGCATCTGACCCGTTTGCGGCTGGATGGTCTTGT
Organism: Alphaproteobacteria bacterium; assembly: GCA_024280895.1. GTDB lineage: Bacteria > Pseudomonadota > Alphaproteobacteria > Rhizobiales > JAKIUO01 > JAKIUO01. Next base: position 14,043 of record JAJRPI010000060.1, read on the forward strand.
TGAAGCTGAGCGCCGTGGTCACTATGTCATCTATTCTTTAACTGACACTGTCACCAAAGAGATCATCTCAACACTTCACAAGCATTTTTGTGCAGATGGTACAGAAAACAGCACCTGCTAATCAAGCAGGTGCTCCGCCAGCACACATTCAATCCAACCCTGTCACGGATTGAATTTTCAATGCACGGGATCGAACAGCATAACTTGATATCCGTGTGAAAGTGAGGGGCTTAACTATCCCTCCAAGCTCTATCCCTTGGCGAACATATCACCAGTAATTTCATCATACCATTTCAGGGATTCCTTGAAATTGCTGGCTCTCACCCTCTTATCTTCCTTGACATCAGAAATGAATGAGGTTCGTTGCTCGACTAATTCCTTACCAGCCGTGTAGCTGGCCCCCGACTTGACGGCATTATTTGTGGATAACAGCGACCAGCAAGTATTGCGAAAGCGTGGGGGGAATAATTTACGACCGGTCAATTGGGCCGCAATCGCATTGGCGACGATCTGCGCTTGCGAATGAGCCGATGACGCTGATTTTGGCATATTGTTAGCCGTCGCCGCGTCTCCCAATACAAAAATATCCTGCACCAGTTTGGATGCAAAACTATCAGGCATGATCGGACACCAGTCGCCGTCCGCACACCCCGCTCTGGCAGCAATCACAGAGGCGCGCTGCGGGGGGATAATATTAACGACATCCGCTTTCATTTTATCACCATTTCTGGTGACAACACTCATTTCATTGGCAATGACCTTTACGACCCCACCATGCTTGTCCCCCGGGATCCACTCCACATAGTCTTTATATTCCACACTCCAGACCTCTTCAAACAGCTCCATCTTGGGAAAAAGCGATTTGCTATCCAGTATGATCAATTTTGAGGCTGGCTTGTAATGCTTGAGGTAATGGGCAATCAACGTCGCGCGCTCATAAGGAGCCGAGGGGCATCGATAGGGATTGCCTGGAGCCGAAATAAGGACAACGCCGCCATCCTTCATATCAAGTAACTGTCGGCGCAAATTCTGGGTTTGCGCTCCTGCACTCCAAGCGTGCGGCATGATTTTGGCGACATCTTCACTGTAGCCCTCAACGGCCTTGTAATTTATGTCTATGCCAGGAGAGAGCACCAGCTTGTCATATGAAATATCCCCACCAGCTTTTAGCGACACCGTTTTCTTGTCAGAATCAATGTCATTGGCAGTATCATGGATAACCTTTACGCCTATTTTTTTCAAACCATCATAATTATGCTGGAGCGAGTTCAAAGAGCGGAAACCGCCGATAAAATGATTTGAAAAGAAACAGCTCGTATAGGTGCTATTGGGCTCAATCAGCGTCACATCTATTTTTTTGGCGTTTTTCTTGATGTGATGAGCAACGCTTGCCCCGCCTGCCCCGCCACCAACAATCACAACACGGCCAGACGCTTTTCCCTTGGCCATTGCGGACGATGTCATACCCACACCACTGGTCAGTCCTGCAGCTACGACCGTTCCCAGTAATCGATTGAATGAACGCCTGTCTAAATCCACCATTGAGCCGTTTTTAAAGACCTTCTTGTGTTATGAAAATGATCACAATCCATCACGATTGACGGTAAGAGGACCGGAGATTCGACTGAGAATTCAACAGACGCCATGTTAGGGTGAAAAAGGGGCGAATTAATGACTGAGCCAATGTGTAAGCTGGCCGCTCATTCTAGTTCAATGCGCCTTCAGCCCCCTTGTTGGCCTGGTCTTCATCGCGATATCCGTGCTTCTTCAACATGGGATTGAGCAAACCCCAGAAAAAATCATCGGATATATAGCCAGTCAAACGCCCAACCTCTTTACCATCTTTATACAGAACAAAGGTGGGAGTGAAAACAACTGGCCTGACATTGGGAACATCGTCGTCATGGTGAATATCAACTTTGCTCAATGGCGCAAATTTTCCTTCGCGTGTTTTGTCATACGACACACCAATATTGGCATCCCATATTTCACAATACGGACAGGCATCTTGTTCAAACATAATAAGAGTGATCCCCTTTGACGGGACGGCTGAAGAGCCATCAGCAGCCTGTGACGGCGCACTCGAAAACAAAGCGAAACAGGCCATCATCCCCGCGATGAAGAACCCACCCACCAACATTCTTTGTCTATTCATCTATCCGCCCTATTTGTCTTTGACTTTATTCCAGCCAATGTCATGCACTCCACCGTGCACAGACTGAAACCTCATCTTTGGCAGTCATACATCAAATAGTACACTGCTCGCAAATCACATCACCGTGTAACAGTTTGCACTATATATCGAAGTTGTGATATAGAAGAAATAGAAACTGAAATGTTAGATTCATTTTCTACGATTTTACCTTTCAATGTGAGATCCAATTAAAATATAATGTAGGCTAACTACATTTGAGAAGAACCTTGGCAAAGATCTAACGAAAATACGCGTAAGAGAGCCTATACACTCTTGTAATCAAAGGTGATCATAAAGGCATTGCCGTAACGTGTCTGCCTTGTTAGTATTTGTGGGACCAACAATAATAAACACTGGTCGTAAAATTGTCTCATTGGTTTTATAGCTAGAGACAAGAAGAACTTGGCCATACCGAGCAAACCAGACAGAGAGGAACAGATGAGCGATAAAATCCAAATTGAGGTCGTTAACCGACGCACCTTTATCCTTGGCGCATCAGCTGTGGCAGCACTTGCCACGCTAGCCCCAATAGGAAGCACACCAGCCAGTGCGAAAGCATGGGAAGACTTCATGAAAGAAGCCATCAAAGGCGCCACCCCGACAGAAGGCAAAGTCAAAATTGATCTGCCCGAAATTGCAGAGAACGGCAACACCGTTCCTTACAAAGTCAATGTGGAAAGCCCTATGAGCGATGCTGATCACGTAACGAATGTGCATGTCTATGCAACCGGCAATCCCGGACCACAGATCATCAGCGCTAAATTCACTCCCATGAGCGGTAAAGCTTATGTCAAAAGCCGCATGCGTCTTGCCAAAACGCAAGAAGTTGTTGCTGTTGCACAGATGAGCAACGGCAAGGTTTACATGGGCAAGACAACCGTAAAAGTCACCATCGGCGGCTGCGGCGGTTGATCAATAAAGGGAGAATTTAGAATGGCGAAACCTCGCATCAAAGTGCCTAAAAAGGCCAAAGTCGGCGATATTGTTGAAATTAAATCAATGATCAGCCACAAAATGGAAACCGGCCTTCGTAAAAATAAGAAGACTGGTGAAATGATCCCACGCAAGATTATTAATAATCTTGCTGTGACTTTCGCTGGCAAGGAAGTGTTCAGCACAATCCTTTATCCATCTGTATCAGCTAATCCATATGTTGCTTTCAACTTTAAAGTACCAGGATCTGGTGACATGGTCTTTACTTGGACAGAAGACGGTGGCAAAACCACCACTGCCAAAAAGACTATCACAGCCGCTTAAGGCTTGAAGATACATTCTGGTTGATCCAGACTGAATGATAGACCGCTTGCGATATTGTTTCGCGAGCGGTTTTTTTATGCCCACACTCTATCATATTGGAGAATTTCTTGCCGGTCAGCACATCGGGCGCTAAAGGTAGGAATACGAACAATTCCAATAAAAAGACATTCTCATGGAAGGGAAAATATATGTCAGAAAAACCAACCATCGCGCAGGCCAGCCCATTTAAAGTAGAGCTCGAAGAAGGCAAAAGATACGCATGGTGCCGATGCGGCCTGTCGAAGAACCAACCATACTGCGATGGCGCTCACAAAGACACGAGCTTTACGCCCATGATGTATGTCGCCGAAAAATCCGGCCCTCACTATATGTGCGGATGCAAGCAAACCAAAAATGAGCCTATGTGTGATGGCACCCATAATAAGCTTGACGAAAGCTGAGGTAACGCAAGAACAAGCAGATCAGCGATGGAATATTTTGCGCAACAGATGATCAATGGCGTAACGCTAGGCTCAGTCTATGGCCTGATCGCTATTGGCTACACCATGGTCTATGGCATTATCGGCATGATCAACTTTGCTCATGGTGATATTTTTATGGTCAGTTCCTTTATTTCACTGATCACATTCATCGCTCTTTTGTCGTTTGGGATCACCTGGATTCCCCTTGTGCTGATCGTTTCCATGGCCATGACAGCTGTCGATGGCTGGACCGTGGAGCGCCTGGCTTATCGGCCATTGCGGGCAAGTTTTCGTCTCGCGCCCCTTATCACAGCTATCGGCATGTCGATTGTGCTGCAAAATTATGTGCAGATTGTCCAAGGGGCGCGTGTAAAAACGCTGCCACCCATAATCTAGGGCAGCTATATACTCATGGAAAAAGACGGATTCACCGTCCAGATTTCCAATATGCAGATCGTCATCATCATCACGACAGTCTTTTTGATGTTGGCGTTTGCAGCGCTGATTTCATAAATCAGTCTGGGGTGATGCCAGCGCGCCTGCGAACAAGACCGAACGATGGCGGCACTGCTCGGCAATAATGTTGACCGAACCATCTCGCTGACTTTTATCATGGGGACGTCTTTGGCTTCTGTCGCCAGTCTCATGTATCTGCTTTATTATGGCGTCATCGATTTTTACATCGGCTTTGTCGTCGGCATCAAGGCGTTCACGGCAGCCGCTCTGGGGGGTATCGGCTCGCTCCCCGGTGCTATGCTGGGTGGCCTGATCATCCGGCTGGTTGAAACATTCTGGTCCGGCGGCGAACAACAAATGCTGGCCATTGGTCGCGCTCTCATGGGGCGGCCAAAACTCTTATTGCTCGACAAACCCTCGCTTGGCCTTGCGCCGCTCATCGTCAAGCAGATCTTTGCCATCCTAAAGAATCTCAACAAGTAATTGGGGCTGACCATTTTTCTTGTAGAGCAAAACGCCCACCATGCGCTCAACCTTGCTGATCGCGCTTATGTCATGGTCAATGGCCGCATTCCCATGAGCGGTTCGGACAAAGAATTTTGCAAAAAGAAGAGATCCGCACCGCCTAACTTGAGGGTGGGCATTAGCTGTTTTGACCTTCCCAGCCCCCTTGCATTGCGCGCAAATAACCAATGTAAAGCGCTCATCGTGAAGAGCAGGCAGGCAACTCCGCTATAGTCTTAAGACGAAAGATATTGTAGAGTAAACCTCAACACATAATGAGAAAACGACCCCTATTTGAGAGAGTGTAAATTTCATGAAAAAGTTCTTTGCCCCCTTGTCCGCTCTTGCAATCATCTGCGTATTTTCAAGTGCCGCCAAAGCCGATATCTCAATTGCAGCGGTCGGACCTCTTACCGGCCAATATGCAAGTTTTGGCAAACAGATCAAGGATGGGGCTGAAATGGCGGTCAAGGATATCAATGCCGCGGGCGGTATTCTTGGACAAAAAATAAAACTGCTGATCGAAGATGATGCCTGCGATCCAAAACAAGCTGTTGCAGTCGCCAATAAAGTCGCTGGTTCCGGTGTGGTTTTTGTCGCTGGTCATTTTTGTTCAGAATCGTCGATTCTCGCTTCAAAAGTATATGAAGAAGAAGGCATTGTGCAGATTTCCCCCGCCTCCACCAATCCAAAATATACTGATGAAGGTGGACCTAATATTTTCCGCATTTGTGGTCGCGATGACCAACAAGGTGCAACCGCTGCAGCCTATATCGTCAAAAATTTCAATGACAAGAGAATTGCCGTTTTGCATGATAAAACAGCTTACGGCAAAGGCCTTGCAGATCAGACAAAAATGGCAATGGAAAAGCTCGGCAAAAAGTCGGACATCTATGAAGCCATTACAGCTGGTGAAAAAGACTACACCGCTTTGGTCACGAAAATGAAAGCCGCAAAAATCGACTATGTTTATCTTGGTGGCTACCATACAGAAGCTGGTCTGATCATCCGCCAGATGCGCGATCAGGGCATGAGCGCAACGCTGATCAGTGGAGATGCTCTTGTCACCAACGAGTTCTGGTCGATCACCGGCGATGCTGGCGAAGGCACGCTGATGACTTTTTCTCCTGACCCTCGCAAAAACCCAAGCGCCGCTCCCCTCGTAAAGCGCTTTCGCGATGCTGGTATCGAGCCTGAAGGCTATGTGCTTTATACCTATGCTGCTGTACAGGCCTGGAAACTGGCAGCGGAAAAAGCTGGCACCGTTGATCCTGCAAAAGTAACTGCAACCCTTCATTCCGGCGCCGTTTTTGATACCGTTCTCGCCAAGCTGTCATTCAATAAAAAAGGTGATGTGACCCTCCCCGGCTATGTATTTTACAAATGGTCAAAAGGTAATTACGACTACGTCAAATAAAAATTTGAAAAGACATCGAATGAAAGCGCTGGGTAAATATCCAGCACTTTTTTTGTGATCATTTCGCACTCAATAAAAAAGGGGTGGTGCTGTTGCACCACCCCTTTTGATCGTTCTTGCAATGTAAGAGCGCTTTAAGCAGCCGACAGATTGGCTTCGGCGAATTCCCAATTGACGAGATTATCGACAAAAGTTTCGAGGAATTTAGGGCGCGCATTGCGATAATCGATATAGTAAGCATGTTCCCAAACATCGCAGGTAACGATTGGTGTGGCGCCATGAACCAGTGGATTTTCTGCATTTGGTGTCTTCATGATTTCCAGCTTGCCATCTTTCAGAACCAGCCATACCCAGCCAGAACCAAACTGTGTCATGCCGCCTTGTACGAATGCCGTGCGGAACTCATCCATGCTGCCAAAACTTTCATTTATTTTAGCTTCAAGTGAACCGGGCATGGCGCCGCCGCCAGATGGTTTCATGCTATTCCAGAAGAATGAGTGGTTGTAAACTTGGGCAGCATTATTGAAAACGCCAGGGTTTTTGCCAAACGAAGAGGTGATCGTCTCTTCCAGAGATTTACCCTCGAATTCGCTACCAGCGATAAGCTTGTTACCATTGTCCACATAGGCCTGATGATGCTTGCCGTGGTGATATTCAAAGGTTTCAGGTGACATATGAGGCAACAGGGCATCTGTTGCATATGGGAGAGCTGGAAGTGTCATTGTCATGGGGGATATTTCCTCGCGATTTGAAATCTGGATCATCCAGATTTGTTTTGAATAATTCCAGATAGAACCTATAGCCCTGCTAGCGCGAAATCAACCATTGCAAGGGGCTATTTCCAAACTATTATAGTCAAGAATTATAAATGCGCGCCAACTGCCTGCTTAATTACAAACCTGCCCTTGATCATTCGCTCAAAACAGCTCTTGCTGCCCCACCGATTGTAACAGCTCCTCGCCGCTATTTGCGGGGTTATTGACTTTGGTGCCAACTTTTCGCAATCGAAAAAAGCCAGCTTTGGGGGGCTCCAAAAGGGGTAAGGCATTTGCTGGCGTGCCATCCATACAATCCAGCCACAGATCATAATCTTTTGGTGCAATGACGACGGGGCTGCGTTTATGCACTTTTGATAATTCAAGGTTGGCGCTGGTCGTAATAATCACGGCGCTTTCCATTTCGGATCCATCTACTCCCATCCAGTTCTCCCATAATCCCGCAATGCCCATAGGGCGCTCGTCCGCACTGGTTATATAATGAGGCTGGCGATTGCCCTTGGAGCCGCTCCACTCATAAAATCCATTGATAGGAAACAGGCAGCGGCGATATTTAAGAGCGTTGCGAAAGGACGGTTTTTGTTGCAGCGTTTCAGCCCGCGCATTGATCAATGTGGTGAACTCGCCCGGGTCCTTTACCCAGTCAGGTATCAACCCCCAGCGCACCAGTGCAAACTCACGCGCATGATCATAGCCGGTTCGAATGATCCCCACAGGCTGTGTTGGTGCAATATTGTAGCGCGGTGGAAAATCATCTATTTGCGGCAAACCAAATTGCTTGCCGATCAGAACTGGTTTGGAGGTTAGGGTAAAGCGAGAGCACATGATCAATTTCGCCGTTGGTTTAACAAGGTCATCATTTCTACTTACCCTACACGATTTCTGGGTCAGTTATGAGAGGTCCAGGGGCGCGCGCCTCTGATTGCTCGTGCGTGGATGATTTCCAGACCTTTCTTTGGCAGGTAAAGTGCATAGGATCCGTTTTTCTTCACAGCCTTGATATCGATTATTTTTTTAACCCGTTCACATGCCTGCAAAGAGGTCGGCACAGGATAAGTGGCTATCAGGATATCAGCTTGCAAGCAATCCTCGTCAAGGGCACCAATATGAGTGCTATAGGCAATCACCATGCCGTTAAACAGACTGGTGCAGCCATATTGATCGCATCGCCATTTACGCGGACGTTTGTCACCAGCGCGCTGCTTTGCGCTTTGAGCAGGCGCCAGAGCGCCAAAACTGCTGCGCCAGCGGTCCAGACTATAGCGCCCTTTGCCAGGAGCCATCGGCCACATGACCTTGTGCTCATCAATCAAAACAACATTCTTGCCATCGCGTTCGACAATGAGAAAAGGCGTTGGCCGAAAGGGGGATAGAGCCAGACCGGCAAGAATGAGCAATACCCCGCCAAAGCGATAAGCTGATCGCCACAGACAAAGCCAAAGCCCCCCGCACACAATCAACAGTAAAGGGAACAGGCCAATGGTCCCCACATTGATCCGGGCATTGTCAAACCCTGCCACATAGCGCGCGATATCAACGATCACAGCATTACCCTGCCCCATTATTTGCAAGGGCACCTCATGCAAGCCAAACGGCATGGCAAACATGCCCGTTAGGGCCATGGGCATGACAAGCAGCGACAATACCGGCATGGCCAGCACATTGCCGATCACTGAATAGGTGGTGATGTGATGAAAGTGATAAACCGCGATGGGAGCAACCGCAAACCCCGCTATCAGCGTCGTTGCAAAAATACCGAAAAATACCAGCATGACTTTATCGAGCATGCGCACCAACAGTAGTGAGCTACGAAAGCGCGGGCGACGAAACACACCGCTTTCATAAAAAGCCACAAGCGCCACGACCGAGGCAAAAGACATCTGGAAGCTGACCGATAGCAGGCTTTCTGGCTGGACAATCAATATGAGCAGTGCGGCAATGGACACGTTACGCAGGCTCAATGCTTTACGTCCCAGCAAAATTGCCACGAACATAATGGTGATCATGATAAAGGCGCGCAGGGTCGAGACGCTCATACCAGATAGCAAGAAATAGGCACCACCACCTAAAATGGCTCCGGTTGCGGCCATTTTGCGGATATCAAACGACAGCGCCAGAGTTTGTGACAGGGCCAGCAGGGCGCGCAACACCCAGTACATAGATCCAGAGACCAGCGCCATGTGCATGCCGGAGATGGCCAGCATATGAGCCAGTCCCGCAGCACGTATCGAAGACAGCACCTCTTTATCCATAGAGCGCTTTTCCCCGACAATCAGTGCCAGTGCGATGTCACCGCCATGCCCTGTTGTAGCGGCGATGATCTTGTGGGAGATCAGCTGGCGAAGCCGTTCGCTGCGTGACCAAAAGCCACTCGCTTGATCACCCTTCACTGGCTGCACTTTCGACACCGCAAAGCCAACGCCTCCCAATCGGGCAAACCATGCCTGACGTGCAAAATCAAATCCACCGGGGCGCACAGGCCCCGGAGGTGGGCGTAACACGGCCTGCAATTTCACTCTTGAACCAACAATCAAGGGCCGGTCTTTAATGCGCGAGGTAACGCGGATCCGAATTGGCGTTTGGGCGCGATCAAGCCTCTTGATGACCAGTTGCGAGAGATGCAATTGTTTTTTGTTCCCAGGAAGCCGGGTCACGCGGTCCAACTGGCCCTCCACAATATAAAACCCGGTTGCCTTTACAAGCACCGGACCGCGAACAAACTCGGTGCGCACTTTGGCAAGGGCAAATCCACTCGCTACACTGATAATGATTACAGGGATGCTCAAATGGTGAAAAAAGCGCCAGATCACACCCGCAACAACAAAACAAACAAGCCAAGTAACCAAGACAAAAAAAGCGGAAGGCTCAATATTTTGCGAAAAATAAATGCCGATGCCAAGCCCTAGAAAAACCGGCAGCCATAAAAACAAACGCCCCTCCTCAAGGGCAAGAAAACGCACCCCATGCCCCTTGAGAAAGTCCTGAACTTTCTCGCGCATGCCTTCCTTGTGGCGATATTGGTAGCCCCCTTCGTAAATATTAGCGCCTCTCTATCTCGTGCCCTGCATTTTCCCTTGTAACTTACACTATGGCCTGCTCTATGGTACACCGTTGCGAAATACTATTCATTGACCAACCAAGTGCACCGCGGTGCCATCTATTTGGCGATCAGCCCAAGGACAACTCATGACACAATCGGTCGTTACCAGATTTGCTCCCTCCCCCACAGGTTTTTTACATATTGGCGGCGCCCGAACCGCTTTGTTTAACTGGCTATATGCCAAGGGCCGCGATGGCAAAATGCTCCTGCGCATTGAGGACACAGATCGCAGCCGCTCCACAACTGAAGCCATCGACGCCATTCTTGATGGCATGAAATGGCTCGGACTGGATTGGGACGACGAACCGGTCTTTCAACACAAAAATGCCAGCAGGCATCAAGAAATCGCCAACCAGCTATTGGCGCAGGGCAAAGCCTATCATTGTTATTGCTCCAAAGAGGAGCTGACGAAAATGCGCGAAGACGCACGAGCCGCTGGCAAACCACCAGGTTATGACGGCATGTGGCGCGACCGCGACCCATCACTTGCGCCAGATGATGTCAAACCCGTTGTGCGCTTCAAGGGGCCCATTGAAGGCAACACCATCATCAAGGATGAGGTGCAAGGAGATGTGACCTTTGCCAATAAAGAACTGGATGATCTCATCTTGCTGCGCTCTGATGGCAGCCCGACCTACATGCTTTCCGTCATCGTAGATGATCACGATATGGGGATCACCCATATTATTCGCGGCGATGACCATTTGACCAATGCAGCCCGTCAGGCGCAAATTTATGAAGCGCTTGGCTGGCAGCCGCCCAGCTTTTCCCATATCCCGCTGATCCATGGGGCGGATGGTGCCAAACTGTCAAAACGCCACGGTGCCCTTGGGGTCGAGGCTTACCGCGCCATGGGTTATCTACCCGCCGCCCTGCGCAACTATCTGGTACGCCTTGGCTGGAGCCATGGGGATGATGAAATTTTTTCCACCGAGCAAATGATTGAATTGTTTGGTTTGGAAAATATCGGACGCTCGGCAGCGCGTTTTGATTTCTCGAAACTGGAAAATCTCAACGGCCAATATATTCGCAATAGCGACGACAAGGATCTGATCGACGCGATCAAGCGATCGATAGGTGAATTCGAAGGTTGTGAGGATCTTGCAAGCAGCCTTGAAGACGACGACTGGAGCCGCTTCGAGATAGCCATGCCGGGTCTAAAAGAGCGGGCCAAAACACTGGTCGAACTCGTCAATAGTGCTCGCTATCTGTTTGCCAAAAGGCCTCTTTCTTTTGATAAAAAAGCCACCAAACTATTGAACGATGAGGCCATATCAACGCTCAAGGGATTAGCTGTCGATTTTGAAGAAATCGCGGATTGGAACGTCGAGGCTATCGAACAATGCGTACGGGACTTTGCCGATAAAAATGATCTCAAACTTGGCAAGATTGCCCAGCCATTGCGAGCAGCTCTTACCGGCTGCACGGTCTCACCTGGCATTTTCGATGTGCTTTTCGTGCTCGGCAAGCAAGAAGCCCTTGGCCGACTGGCCGATATCTAGGCCCCCCACACGGCCATTATGCGTAGGTGCCCTTGTCCATCAATCAATGATCCTTTATTGATAGTCACACACGAAATGAACGTTAAGTACATTTTTGATTGCACAGACATATTTGTGTTTCAGGAAGCGCTCTTCCACAATCGATTTGTAGCCACCCAGACATGTAGGATAAAACAATGAAAACGAGCGACGATAAATTCAAAATCACCTACAAAGGCAAAGAAATCGAGCTACCAGTCTATACGGGGACACAAGGACCCAACGTTGTCGATATTGCAAGGCTCTATAAGGAAACAGGACTATTCACCTATGACCCGGGCTATCGATCAACTGCCAGCTGTAAATCCGATATCACCTATATTGATGGCAATGCCGGTATTTTGCAATATCGCGGCTATCCTATTGATCAGCTAGCCAAGCACGGCAACTTCATGGAAACATGCTATTTACTGTTGCAAGGAGAATTGCCCACACAAGCCCAATATGAAGAGTTTGAAGTGGATGTCATGAAGCACAGCATGCTTCACGAACAACTGATCAAATTCTATTCCGGTTTTCGCCGTGATGCCCATCCAATGGCTATTCTTGTCGGTGTCTTTGGGGCCTTGTCGTCGTTTTACCATAGCGATGTTGATATTGATGATCCGGTGTCGCGAAACCGTGCAACTGTTCGCATGCTGGCAAAAATGCCAACCATTGCCGCCATGGCCTATCGTTATTCTCTGGGCCGCACCTTTGTGACGCCAAAGGGAGATATGAGTTATGCTGGCAACTTCTTACGCATGTGTTTTGCAAATCCCATGATGCCTTATGTCGAGGACGAGGTCCTGACCCGTGCCATGGACAGGATTTTTATCCTGCATGCCGACCATGAGCAAAACGCCTCAACCTCAACGGTGCGGCTAGCCAGCTCTTCAGGTGCCAATCCTTATGCCTGCGTCGCAGCTGGTGTGGTTAGTCTTTGGGGGCCAGCTCACGGCGGCGCCAATGAAGCGGCACTGAATATGCTCAAGGAAATCGGCACGGTTGACCGTATCCCACATTACATAGAACGCGCTAAAGACAAGAATGATAGTTTCCGTCTGATGGGCTTTGGTCACCGCGTTTACAAAAACTATGACCCGCGCGCGAAAGTCATGCAGGAAACCGCTCATGAAGTCCTCAAGCACAAGGGCATTGATGATCCACTGCTGGATGTTGCCATCGAGCTTGAACGCGTCGCATTGTCTGATGACTATTTCGTACAGCGTAAGCTATACCCCAATGTCGATTTCTATTCCGGCATCACTTTGCGCGCGATGGGGTTCCCCTCCTCCATGTTCACCGTGATGTTTGCCATTGCGAGAACCGTTGGCTGGGTCACCCATTGGCGCGAAGGTATTACCGAGCCCGATCAAAGCATTGGACGGCCTCGCCAGATCTATCTGGGGCCAACCGAGCGCAATTATACGCCCATGAAAGAACGAGGATAGCAAGCTGCTCGCTTCGCTCTACATAAAGGGTGAAGCGGGCACAACAATACTATTGGGGTGGATAAATAACCTGTTTGATAGCGGCGCGAAAGTTACCCCGATTAGCTCACCCACCCTAAGACGCTGCTTCATCGTGGAAAAAATCGTAGATAGCTTGCGCCAGGGTGGTGGAAACACCCTCGACTTGAGCGATATCACGCACCCCCGCATTAGTGACCGCTTTTGCCGACCCAAAATGGCGCAACAAAGCCCGTTTGCGCATAGCGCCAACATTGGGTACATCATCAAGCGGATTACGCGCCATGCTCTTTTTGCGTCGCGCCCGATGCGTGCCAATCGCAAACCGATGCGCCTCATCACGCAAACGCTGGATGAAATACATCACAGGATCGCGAGGTTCCAGGGAAAAAGGCGGGCGACCGGGTATGAAAAAGCGCTCGCGCCCAGCATTGCGATCCGGCCCCTTGGCAACACCAATATAAGGAATATCGGTGATACCAAGATCCGCCAGCGCATCACCGACCGCCGACACCTGCCCAGCTCCACCATCGATCAATAACAGATCGGGCTTAAGAGGCGCGGCGTCTTCATCATCATCCTGCTTACTTTGTTGCTCGAATTTTTCCAATTGCTTCAGGTAACGCGAAAACCGGCGTTCCATGACTTCACGCATCATGCCAAAATCATCTCCCGGTGTAAGGGTTTTGGATTTAATATTGAATTTTCTGTACTGGCTTTTGATCCACCCTTCACGGCCCGCCACTACCATGGCGCCAATGGCGTCGGTCCCTTGAATATGGCTGTTATCATAAATTTCGATGCGGCGCGGCGCGCTTTCCAGATCAAAACACTCCGCCAGCCCCGCCAACAGTTTTCGCTGTGAGGCGCTGTCCGACAATTTGCGTCCCAGGGCTTGACGTGCAGTGGCCAACGCATGTTCGACCAGCGTGCGTTTTTCACCCTTCATGGGCGTCTGAACAGCAACTTTGCGCCCCGACTTTTCACTCAATGCCTCGCCAAGCAATAATCTACCGGGCAGGTCATGAGAAATCAGGACCTGACGCGGGCACGGTTTATTATCGTAAAACTGGGCGATAAAGCTTTCCAGAATTTCGGCATCGCCATGACTTTTATCGGAGCGGGGATAGTAGGCCCGATTGCCCCAGTTTTGTCCGGTGCGAAAAAAAAACACCTGAATACAGGACTGCCCGCCTTCGCTATGCACGGCAAAAATATCTGCCTCATCAAAGCCTGAAGCATGAACGCCTCCCCCGCCCTGAACATGGGTAAGAGCGGCCAGACGGTCGCGAAAACTGGCCGCTCGCTCATACTCTTGCTGCTTCGACGCATCTTCCATGCGCTTGGCCAGATGAGTTTGTACATTGGTGCTTTTGCCCGATAAAAATCGCCGCGCTTCCACGACCAGCTCGCCATAATCTTGCAGGCTGATATCCTTTGTGCATGGGGCCGAGCAGCGCTTGATTTGAAACAACAAACAAGGGCGGGTGCGGTTGACATAGACGCTATCTGAACAAGAACGCAGCAAAAATGCCCGTTGCAAGGAATTCAGCGCCTGATTGACGGCCCCGGCAGAGGCGAAGGGACCAAAATAATCCCCTTTACGCTTGCGAGAACCGCGATGCTTCACCAGTTGCGGGGCTTCATGATCGTCGGCGATAAGGATATATGGAAACGCTTTGTCATCGCGCAGCAAAACATTGTAGCGAGGTTTCAGGCGCTTGATCAAATTGGCTTCCAGCAAAAGCGCCTCTGATTCGGTCGCCGTCGTGATGACCTCCATCGAGCAGGTGCCCATGATCATGCGCTGGATGCGATTGGTGTGACCATTGAGGCGGGTATAACTCACAACTCGCTTGGAGAGCGCCTTGGCCTTACCCACATATAGCACATTTTCGTGCTTATCGAGCATGCGGTAAACACCGGGCGTAGCAGGCAGCGTTTTGACAAACCGAGCGATCACCTCTGGCCCTTTTGGAGGCTCAACGGGGACGTTTTTTTTCTGCTTTTCGCTCATTGTCATAACGATCTAGGGTTCGTGCATAAATAAGTGATGCTTTTAGCGCCGTATTTTTGTTTGTCAGTTAGGCGCGAAAAGGGGCGTATAGCCAGCTATATAACCCTTTTTGCAACGACACTGACGGATAAAAAGACAAGCTAAAAGTATTAGTTATTTATGCACGAACCCTTAGGTCTGCGTTCTTTGCTTGATCATCCGATATAAGAGCGCTACGCCGCCCGCTGCAACCAGATGTTTTACGGGATGCCCAGCGATCATTTGCCCGCTCAGATCATAAATCTGATGATCTGCCAATTCCAGCAGTTTCGCCAGCACATAAAGGCCAAGAGCGCCCGCTATATAATTTTTCTGGCAATATTGACTGCGATAAAACAACAGCAATATAAGGATTGTCAGCAATGGGAAAAACTGCACCCAGACATAAAGCCGCAAATCGTCATACACCCCCCACACAAGCACTGACGCCGCTCCCAGCGCCAGACAGGGAAGCAGCAGATATTTTTGCGCTCGCTCGTCGACATATTCGCAGAGCAGCGCCACAAACAATCCCATAAATCCCACGGCCATCGGCAAGCGGTCCCAGACCAAAGTCTTATTATCCGGGTGCAAATGATACCATGAGGAGCCAAACGCCACAAAAGCAACGCTGAGGAAAAACACACTCCATGAAAGACGCGCTCGTAGATCAACACGACGCATGCAGAAAAACAGCCCGATAAGTCCAACGAACAAAAACGGTCCATTTGAAACCACGTTCCAAAAATTGGCGATGCCAGCCTTGGTGCTTTGACCGGCAAATTGATGATATGAGAGATCTTGTGTTAGGGGCGCGAGCAAAAAAATGCCGGCCAGCGAAATGATGGCGATGGACAACAATGCTTCAGAGCGACCCCAGCTCATGATCCCTCCAGTTCCTCGCGCATCATCTCCAGACGCAACCATTCCTCTTCCAGATTATCATGTTTTTCTTGCGCGTCAGACAGGGCATTGACCGCCTTTTCAAAGGCATCTGGATCGCGGGCATATAATTCGTGATCATCAAGTTTGGCCTCATGAGAGGCCATGACTTGTTTTAGCTCTTGCATCTGAGTGGGAATATTTTCCAGTGCAAACTTATCTTTGTAGGTGAGTTTATCGCCAGATTTACCAGTCGTTTTTTTTGTGCCCGACTTATTCCCCAGCTTTTGCTTTTTTTCTTTTGCGCCTGCTTTTTGCTCCCTGGCGACCAGTTTGCGCTGCTCAAGCATATCGCTATAACCACCCGCATAGCTGAGCCACTGCCCCCCTTCTTCGACAGCCAGTGTCATGGAGACAACACGATCAAGAAAATCGCGGTCATGGCTGACCAGTAGCACTGTGCCGCTATAGTCCGACAATAGCTCTTGCAGCAGATCTAGAGTTTCAAGATCCAGATCATTTGTGGGCTCGTCCAACACGAGGAGATTGGATGGGCTGGCAAAGGCGCGCGCCAGCATCAAGCGGCCGCGCTCACCTCCCGACAATTTTCCAATGGGCGTGCGCGCCTGTTCGGGCAAAAACAAAAAGTCCTTCATATAGCTCATGACATGGCGCTGCTCATCGCCAACGGCAACCATATCACCGCCGCCGCCCGTCAAAATGTCCTTGAGGGTCATATCGGCATCAAGGCTTTCGCGTTTTTGATCCAGTGTAACAACGTCCAGATTGGCACCAAGGCGCACCGAACCACTATCTGGCGCCAGCTCTCCCGTCAGCAGACGAATGAGCGTTGTTTTACCCGTACCATTTGCCCCGACCAGACCAATCCGGTCCCGCCGGTTGATCTTGATCGACAGATCCTTGATAAGCTCGCGCTCATCGTATGATTTGGAAATTTCCTTGGCCTCGATGACCAGTTTGCCAGAGCGCTCACTTTCCGAGGCGCTAATATTATCGCGATCAAACTTCTTGGTCACCCCAGCTTTCATCTGCTTCTTTAAATCTCGCAAGGCATGCAGATCACCAAGGCGCTTTTGATTGCGCTTGCGCCGCGCAGTGACACCATAGGTCAACCAGTGCTCTTCACGCACGATTTTACGATCGAGCTTGTGACGCATCTGCTCTTCTTCCAGCAAATGTTTTTCACGCCAATCCTCAAACAGCTCAAATCCACCCTTCATGTTTTTGGTAATGCCGCGATCAATCCAGATGGTGCGCGATGACAGATTGGTCAAAAAACGCCGGTCATGACTGATCAGGACAATCGCCGAGCTCATTTGCTTAAGCTCGGTTTCGAGCCATTCAATGGTTGTCACATCAAGATGATTGGTCGGCTCATCGAGCAGCAAAATATCTGGTTCGGGTGCCAATACCCGGGCCAGCGCAGCGCGCCGGGTCTCGCCCCCCGACAGATCTTGCGGGCGCTCGCTACCATTCAGCCCCAACTGCTCCAGCAGATAGATCGCGCGATAATCGACTTCGCCATCATGGAACCCGTCTTCCACATATTCAAGCACGGTTTTATAGCTGGAAAAATCGGGTTCCTGCTCAAGATACTGAACGGTCACGCCGGGTTTAATAAACCGCTCCCCCTCATCCATCTCAACCAAATCGGCAGCGATTTTCAATAGGGTAGATTTTCCCGAGCCGTTACGCCCCACAAGGCATAATCGGTCGCGTTCCTCAATAGTCAGGCTTGCGCCCTCCAGCAAGGGGGTGCCGCCAAATGTCAGGTATATGTTTTGCAAAGTTAAAAGTGGTGGAGCCATAGGGTGAAGTACAGCGCCCGATCGATGCTGGCAAGCTTGTTATCCCAGATCTTGAAATTCGAGCTGTTGATATAAGGTCTTCAACTCTTAAAGCCCGGATGAATCGAGTGAAAAGCGCCACTTATTGATATTGATCGTTTGACAAAGTAAAATAAAAACTTATTTCTAGAGCGAGCTTCGTCAAAACCATTGGCGAGTTCGCGACCTAAGGGCAAGAGGGATATAGCTGGATGCAGAAAGAAAATACCAACCAGTCGGTTATTCAGATTGAGAATCTGTCAAAGTCCTATCCGCCGGACTTCAAAGCCCTCAATAAGATCAATCTGGAGATCAAACACGGTGAGATTTTCGCCCTGTTAGGACCAAACGGGGCGGGTAAAACGACGCTCATCAGCATCATTTGTGGCATTTCAAACCCCACATCCGGGCGTGTTTTGGTCAATGGCAAAAATATCATCTCAGATTTTCGCGCCACTCGCGCCATTATAGGGCTGGTGCCACAAGAACTGACCACGGACGCGTTCGAAACCGTCTGGGATACGGTGTCCTTTACGCGCGGTCTGTTCGGCAAAAGCCGCAACTCCGCCCATATCGAAAAAATACTCCGACAATTGACCTTATGGGACAAGAAGGACGACAAAATCATGACCCTGTCCGGGGGCATGAAACGCCGCGTCTTGATCGCCAAAGCCTTGTCCCATGAGCCTGACATCTTGTTTCTGGATGAACCAACGGCAGGCGTTGATGTCGAATTGCGCAAAGATATGTGGGAAATTGTGCGCGGCCTGCAAAAGACCGGCGTGACGATCATCCTCACCACTCACTATATTGATGAAGCCGAAGAGATGGCCGACCGTATTGGCATCATCAACAAGGGCGAGCTGATACTGGTGGAAGAAAAAGCCTCGCTCATGAAGAAACTGGGCAAGAAACAGCTGGCATTAGAACTCCAGGAAAAGCTGAAAAAAGTCCCCAAGACGCTGAAAAAGTATAAACTTGAGCTGGTCAATAATGGCAATTGCCTCATCTATACCTATGATACCAAGGCCAAACACACAGGGATTACCGCTCTTTTGGGTGAACTTAGCGAGGCTGGTATCAAATTTAAAGATCTCAATACGAGCAAAAGCTCCCTCGAAGATATATTTGTTAGTCTGGTGAAAGAAACCACATGAATATAGAAGCCGTAAAAGCCATCTACCGATTTGAAATGGCCCGTGCTCGTCGCACCGTTTTTCAAAGCATCGTCTCGCCAGTGATCTCAACGGCGCTGTATTTCATCGTCTTTGGATCGGCGATTGGCTCGCGCATTACCGAGATCGAGGGCATCTCCTATGGCTCTTTCATTGTGCCGGGGCTGATCATGCTCATGGTCTTGACCCAGAGCATCGCCAACGCGTCCTTTGGGATTTATTTCCCCAAATTCACCGGCACAATCTATGAGATCTTGTCGGCCCCGATTTCGTCGTTTGAAATCGTGCTGGGATATGTGGGAGCGGCGGCCACAAAAAGCTTGATATTGGGACTGATTATCCTTGCAACGGCCCATCTGTTCGTACCGCTTGAGATCCAGCATCCTTTCTGGATGTTGGCCTTTCTGGTCCTCACTTGTATCACCTTCAGCCTGTTTGGCTTTATCATCGGTGTTTGGGCCGATGGTTTTGAAAAACTGCAGATCATTCCCTTGCTGGTGATCACGCCGCTGGTTTTTCTGGGCGGCACCTTCTACTCAATCTCGATGCTGCCGCCATTCTGGCAAACGGTGTCGTTCTTTAATCCAGTTGTTTATCTGGTCAGTGGCTTTCGCTGGAGCTTTTTCGAGATGGCCGATGTCAATGTCTGGCTCAGCCTTGGCATGATCGGCTTTTTCCTGGCCCTTTGCATGGCCACGATCTGGTGGATCTTCCATACCGGCTATGAGATCAAGGATTAGGAGCCAATTCCTAACCGCGATACCCGCTGGCCACCACATACATTTCAGCGCTATCAGCGCGGCTGGCTTTTGGTTTGACGTGCTTGACGGTCTTGAAATCGCGTTTCATATCGGCCAGCAATGTGTGCTCTGTGCCACCAGCCAGCACCTTGGCAACAAATACGCCTCCGGGTTCGAGAACCTCGCGGGCAAATTCCAAAGCAACTTCGCACAGGCCCATTATACGCATATGGTCGGTCTGCTTGTGTCCAGTCGATGGCGCTGCCATATCGGATAGCACAACATCGACCCCCTTGCCGCCAATTAATTCACGGATGCGATCAGGAGCCTGCTCATCCATGAAATCTATTTGCAGAAAATGGGCACCGGCCACCGCATCCATATGGTTGATATCGATGGCCACGAGGTGCCCGCCTCCGTGCTCTGTGCGTATGCGTTTTGAGGCAACTTGTGACCAGCCACCAGGCGTCGCGCCCAGATCAACAACACAACGACCAGGTTTTAAAAAGTGCAGCTTGTCGTCAATTTCCACAAGCTTATAAGCCGCTCTGGAGCGATAGCCATCGCGTTGTGCCGCCGCAACATATGGGTCATTGAGCTGACGTTGCAGCCATTTGGTCGAAGAGGGTTTGCGGCCACGCGCCGTTTTCACACGAACCGAGAGTTCGCGCGCGCCTTTACCGCCTTTGCCACCAGTTTTTGATGCTTTGGCCATCATCTTTCCCGTCTGTTTCTTTGAGCTTTATTACGCTGCCGCGATTGCCCGACATTGTCCTCGGCCATCAGTGAAGCAAGAATGCCCTCGCGCAAGCCACGATCAGCTACGCGCAGGCGGTCACAGGGCCACATGCGCATGATTGCCTCTAATATGGCACATCCGCCCAGCACCAGATCAGCGCGTTCGTTGCCGATACAAGGTTGTGCGGCTCTTTTTTCAAAACTCATATTGACTAAAACCCGTGAGACATCGCGCACATCAATTGATTTCAACCAGCAACCATCCACCTTGCGGCGATCATAAAACGACAAACCCAGATAGATACCGGCCAGCGTCGTGACGGTCCCTGAAGTCCCTAACAGATAGGCATTGCCGCTCATCAACTGTTCGGCAATCTGGTTCTTTTGTTCAAAGCCTTCCAGCAGATCCATCACATAAAGAACCATTTCTTCAAAAATCTGCGGGGTCACATCATGACCGCCAAATTTTTCTGAAATCGTCACCACCCCGATCGGTAATGACGTCCAGCAAGAAATACTGGATTGGGCTGCCAGCCGATCTTTCAGGCTATTGCGACTTGGTGATTGCTGATTGCGCAAATCAAGCCAGATCAATTCTGAGGAGCCACCACCAATATCAAACACCAGCGCACCGCTACTATTTGGCTCCAGCAGCGACGCACAGCCAGACACCGCCAATCGTGCTTCGGTTTCCTGATCAATGATTTCCAGCTCAAGGCCGGTTTTTTCTCGCACCCGCTCGATAAATTCATCGGCATTGCCAGCGACACGACAGGCTTGCGTTGCGATAAGCCGCGAGCGCTTAACGGCCCGGCGCTGCATCTTTTTTGAGCAGACCTGCAAAGCATCAATGGTGCGTTTCATGGCTGCTTCTGACAAGATGCCAGTGGTACTGACCCCCTCACCCAACCGAATAATCCGAGAAAAAGCATCAACCACTCGAAAACCACGCCGCGAGGGCCGTGCGACGAGCAAGCGGCAATTATTGGTGCCAAGATCAAGGGCAGCATAAACGGGAGGTATGATTTTACGTGAAGATTGCGCTGCGCCGCTTGAGCGAGCACCGGCAAGCTCTTTTGCCGATTGAGAGGGCACGCCCCCAGCGGATTTGCCCTTTGAGCGCCTGCGCTTATGTTTTCTGCCGGTTTTGTCTGGCTCTGGCAGTCCACTCATCCCCAAATCTTCTTTGGGTGCTGATGGGTGTCGTTGCGCAAAAATCCCTTGTTCATCAACCGGCCGCCCTTTATCGGCTGCCCCTGTCACTTCAATTCTCCAGCGCCTGGATTATGGGCTGGCAACGGGCCATTTCCCCTTGCTAACCGATCCGTCAGGCGTCTTGCCGGATTTACACTTGATAACACTCTAACATTTTCAGCGTAGCGGTAAAGAGCAATCTTGTTTCGTCTCAACGAACGGGTTAACAAAGGCTTCGATGGCGCATCAATGTGCTCTTTTACAACAAGGATCGTCTCCCTATGCCTCGCCCCCCCAAAAGCCCTAAAAAACCGCAACAAAAAAGCTGGCAAAAACGTGGCTCAGTAAAATCCAAAAGCGGGGCTGCACGTAATCACGATTGGCTATATGGCAGGCACGCCGTCATTGCGGCTATTGAAAACCCCGACCGCCAGATCGACAAACTATATGCCACCAATAATGCTCTCAAGGATATTGAAACGCTGGTTGAGCAATCTGATCTAACCGCCACCCCCTCCACGACGACCGAGATCAGCGCTATGCTGCCTCCTGGCGCCGTTCATCAAGGGATCGCGGTGAAAGTAAAACCGCTGCCGGAGGCAAGCCTTGAAGATCTGCCATTTGACCGCCCGGTCATCGTACTTGATCAGGTCACCGATCCTCACAATGTCGGTGCAATTTTGCGCTCTGGTGCTGTTTTCAATGCCTCTGCCGTCATTATGACCCGCCGCAATAGCCCCCCTGTGACGGGGGTTTTGGCAAAATCTGCCTGTGGAGCGCTAGAGCATGTGAGCGTGATTTATGTTGGTAATCTCTCGCAAGCACTCAAGACATTGGGAAAGATTGGCTTTTGGAGAATTGGCTTTGCAGGCGAAGCGAGCGACGCCTTTGAAAACTCCCCCGCTTTGCGAGACCAGCGCCAACCTGTGGCTATCGTGCTAGGAGCCGAGGACAAGGGCTTACGGCGCCTATCAAAAGAGCAATGTGATGAAGTTTGCCATATTACAACGAAAGGTGCTCTTTCTTCTCTCAATGTCTCAAATGCAGCTGCAATCGCCCTACACGCGCTCGATCAGACCAAAATAAAATAACTAAGATCGCGACCTAGTTCAGTGTGCTGGTTATTTGCGGACCACTGGTCTGCTTCAGTCGTTGTCCAAACGCCTTGATAAAGGCTTCCAGAGTATCAATGTCAGCAATATCACGGGCCAGCCGGCCAACCGCACTGGCACTCGACTTAAGGGGGTCGGTAATCATTGCAAAGGCCTCGGCATCCACGCCACGAGCCATTTTCTCGGCATATTTATCGCGCAACCGGCCAACGCCTAGCTGGTCACCACCAAGAGTATAGGAAATGGCCGCGCGCAATATCTGCATGCGGGCTTTGGCGGGTAGCTCCCCTGGCGTCTGCCACTGTGTACCAAGCAGTTTTTCATACTGTTCCCCGGCCTGTGTCCATTTTTCACCATTCCACAGCGCCAGAGACTTTATTTCTCCCGCTTCACTACTGTCATCTCTGGCCAGCAATTCAAGCGCTGGTCCAGAGCGACCGAGTTCGGCATAAGCTCTTGCCTCCAGTAATCTGCGTGCGTCACGTACCTGCGCTGGCAATTTGGGCTGGCGCGATTGATAAAGCGCTTTCAACGCCTTTTTAGGACGTTGCTGCAGCAGATGAACCATAGCCAGTCGAATGGCGACTTGCGCCCGCCCAGCACCTTTCAAACGCCGCGTAACCTGATGCTCCAGCAATCCAGCGGCCTTATCGAGCAAATCGACCTTGATCAGGCGGTCTGCCAGACGGCGGATCATTTCGTCTCCAAGGCGACCAGGCGGGGTCATATGTTTATGATCGTAAAACAAAGCTAAAGCCTTGATGGGGGGCAAACTATCCGCTTTACCCTGCAAAAACAGATCCTGGAACTGAGTTTTCATGCGGTCTTGCAGAGCCAGGGCGCGTGCGGAACGAGGAAAGGCTTTCACCGCCGTCTTCATCAATGTAAATGCCTCATTATACCGTCCTTTGGCCAGATGCAGATCAGCCAGCCGGTATAAGACTTCCAATTCAACATCGTCGCCTCGCCAGACAACCGACAATCGTTCTAATATATCGATACCGGCATCCGGTTTCAGCTCTCCCATTCGCAGTCGCAAGTCCGTTAAATGAAACACTGCTTTCGCTGTGACCGGGCGAATATCAGCTTTGGTCGCATCTGCGTAGAGTTGCAGGGCTTCGCGAGGCCGGTTCTGCAATTCCATCAACCGTCCCTCCAAAAGCTGGTTCATGGCGCTTTGCAGGGGGGTGAGGCCTTGCTTGGGCATATTGTCGAGTTCGGACCCAGCAAGTATCGGGTTCTTCTTTTCGATGGCGACATCCGCCCCGACCAGGCGAAACATCGCCTGTTGGTTCGGTAGATAAGACTTGATGACCGGTTCGCCGCGCTTCATCTCAGCCAATGACCGATCAAAATTTTTCAACTTGTATGCCGCAATGCCTCTCCATAGGGAGGCATGTTTATTATTTGCAAGATCATTGGTTTTAAGATCTTCTTCGGCAAGCTTATAGCGCCGTAACAACACATTGGACATGCCTCGCAGAAGCCGGAAGACGGGATCTTTGAGAACTTCCTCATCTTGGCTCGCGGTAATTGCCAGCATGCCAAGCGCCTCAGGAGCCAATCCGCGTGATAGCCAGTGCTGCGCCAGATCAAGCCGCGCCCGGCGTTGAGCTCGTCCACTATTGCTGACAATCTTCTTTTCGAGATCAAGTGTCCGCTTGATGAATTTGCCAAGTTTACGGCTATCAGCACTGTTAAACACCAGTTTGCGGGCCTGAATACGTCGTTTATTATGTGGATTTTCAGCCTCAGAGATAACTTTTTGAAGGTCACCTGACAGATACAGACCATCGACCCCGCTTATTTTAAGCCCCTGATCTAAATTCGTCACACGCAAGCTATCTGATAACGGGCGAACGACAATCCCATGAATAGTCTGAAATAGCTGAAACTCCACATGATCATGTATTTTTTTTATGCTTTTTGCTGGCCCCTTACTGGTCCGGACCAGTAGATCATCACCGCTAGACCGGTCTTTGATCTGGTGCAGTCGCCCCTTAGACGAGGTCGCAATATAAACTTCTTCAACCCCCGCACTATTGACCCGTTTGGCTGGCTTGTACTTTTTCGAGCTGCCGGTCACAAGGTCGCCAATGCTGATATTCCAGTTGGTATTTCGTTGTGAAACTGACGACAACCAAGGACCTGAAAGCTGAAACTCGAAAAGCTGACTTTTATCTAGCATACTATGGCGAATATCATTGACGATCCCGCCAAGCTGAGATTTCATTCCAGTCAGGTCAATTTTCTTGGCACTATCCACCAATATCCACAACGTCTCATTGCGCTGAAAAATCGCCGCGGCCACATCTTTCTTTTTAAATGGAAAGCGAAGCTGCACGCTATTTTCATTGCGCACGATCTCAATCTCATTGCTGATTTGTATAGGGGCTTGCGGTTTCTCAGATTTTGCCACCACCTGGTTTTTAAAGGGTTCAAAGCCCCCGCGCGGCGCGGCCTTGGCATGAGCCATTGCCCCAGCGTCAGCGTCAGCGTCAGCGTCAGCGACGGGTATCTTTCCGCCAGGTTTTATCATAGGAGCAGCTGACGCTTTTTGCGCCGCCTTCTTCGCAGGCGAAACCAAGCGGCTAGCGCCATCAATCACAACTGTTCCAGCTAGTTTTTTAGGCTCGCCAGAAGGACTGTCGGAAAGGACAGGAGCTTTGGGTGTCGTTACCATGGCCTTCACAGGCTCATTCCTAGCGGTGGCTGTTTTTTGTTTAATCTGTTTGTTGGTGTTTATGATGTCTTGTTTTGAACGCACAGGCAAAGGCGGTGAAAGCTGAGTTGTTTGTGCCTGCTTTTCTTTGGGGCGAACGGGCGCAGTTTTAGACCGGGCGGGTGCTGCTGCGGGCGCACTGTTTGCTGGCGTCTCTATAGCAGGTAATGAAATTTCTTCCAACTTCTGGGAGCCTTGATTTGCACCTTTTGGAGCTGTCGCAGCATAAAGTTGGCGCTCGATTTTAGACAATTTGAGGGGTTTGTTGATCGTCAGGTCGACAACATAATTTTGTCCCTCACGAAACGCACGCACCTTCGTACCTTTGACAACCTCCATGATGATCTTCAGGCTTTTAGGTCCAGCGACGTGCTTAATGCGCTTGAGATTTGGCGGCGGATTGATTTTCAGATGAGCCAGATCCGGAATAGCGCGCCCGCCAAACAAAATGATGACGTCATTTCCCTTGCGCGTGAACTGGGCGGTTACGAATCTGTTCCAATTAAACGAAATCCGGTGAAAGGTCGGTTGCTTGGCATAGTGGACATCAACCAGCAATGGATCTGTTTGCAACGCTTCTTGGCGCGCCTGCTCCTCAGCTACCAAACGGGCGGTTTCAACCGCTTTGGCCAGCTTATCGACAATATCTTGCGGGATGCCAGGTGGGCGGCCCCGCCAGTTTTTTGACAAAAAATCGACAATTAGATGGTTGCCTGCCCGTAGCACGCTTACTTTAAAATCGCGCACCATGGCAAACCGCAGTCCATATCCATCGGGATCACGGCGTGCAATCGTCAAGATATTGGGTAGCTTAGCTGCAACGTCACCAAGGTTTACGGCAACAGATTTCTTGAATTTGAGAACAAACACGGTTGAGATGGTTTTCGAAGAAAATTTCGGCAGATTGTCAAATTCGAAAACAAGGCGGGTGAAGCCCTTCTTTTCTCGAATTTCCAGCGAGGCATCACGTTCACTAGCCCACCCTGGAACCGCACTCCACGATATCACAAGGGTCGCCAGCAAAATGAGAAAGCTGTTTTGGGCGTATTTCCGGTCGACATTCATCAGGTGCATGTACCCATCAAGGTGCTTGTTATTCGGAAAACCACGCCACTGCATTTGACAAGCACGTCATTCGAATCACCTGCAAGTCTAGTCCTATGCAGGCTAGTGGCAAGTTAATCGCAACACAATCTGGCCAATCTCACAAAGTTATCACTGGAAAAACACCAATCATGGCCCAAAAACCACATCTAGAATGATCGTAAAGCGCTTTACTAGTTCCCGTTAATTTTGGGAAGATCATCGAGATTTTTCTCAGTAAACTTTCGCTGTGTCATGCCAGCCAGAGAAATGGTCATTTCGCGAGCCTTCACAGGGGCCATGGCAGCCAGAATTGCTGACATAACCTGAGGTTTCATATTTTTCATGATCCCCAACAATACTTTTTTATCAAGTTCGTTAAAAATACGCGCTGCCCCTTTGGGCTTCATCGAAGAGTACATCTTGACCAGCATCGAAAATTGCGTCTTTTTTTGTTCTTTTTGCACCTTGGCAAAACGCTGAATTTTCTTATCAAGCTTCTTAAGCATGGCAATTCTTTGATCAACGCGCTTTTCCGCCGCCTTGATCAAATTGTGGCGCAAGCCAAGTTCTTTTTCACGGGCATCAAGTTGTTCACGCCGCTTGGAAAGGCTCGTCAGCAAATCAATTTCGGCCTTGGATCGATGGTCATCGCGGGTCAGGCTCACTATATCTTTGGGCGGGGCTTTCTTGGCCCCAATCCGCTTGGCGGCGAGACTTGAATCCTTTGCCTTTGGTTTGTCCGTCGCATTACCGCGAGGCGCATCGGGAATTGCCTTGGCAATCGACGACGACGTGCCCGTCACGATGTTTTTATCACCCAGTAACAAGCCTGCCATTTTCAAGGACAGCAAGGAAAAGGCGGCGAGAGCCACGAGAGGTAAAAAGCGGATCGTTTTCATCAAATTATTCCCTTTGCATCCACCATCAAATCTTCAGTAGATTGGGGGGCCTGTGGGGCCGCATCGAGCTCCAGGTCATCAAAGCCAAGCATCGTGTTGCGCAGATCACTGGCCGTCTCGACGACGGTATCAATGGTGTTTTGCGGCACCGATGATCTGCGCGCATGCTGGCTGGTTTCCCCATGACCAATCATAATGACTAGCTTGCTTATGGTCTGCTCGGCACTTTCGATTTCGCCCTTCAAAAGACGGTTCATATTGCGCCCCTTGTCGATCTGACTGGCCAGTTCTTCGCCAGAATCTTGAACGGTCGCACGCAGCCCCTGAATAGCCTCGTCAGCCTTGGCAGTGGCGACTGAAAGCTCGCGGATAAACTGGTGCATGCCTTTTTGCTCATCGCGCAACCGCTCCAACTTTCGATTGACGCTGATGCAGTAGAAAATCGTCGCGACCAAAAGGGTCGATAGCAAACCTTCAACGATTAATCCAAGAGAGCCTTCAATCATGATATCACCCGTGATCCTGTTATATTCTTATTCGTACAATGAAAGGAGTCGTGATCGAGCGCAAGACACCGTTTAAGCGGCGATCAACCCACAGAGTCTGTGAGCACTCCCTCGGCCTGCACGCCAATGCCACGATTAAGACGAATGGCAACATGGCCGTTTTTGCTCCCCATCACCCCCTCACCCAAAGAGATATTCCCGCTCTTGATACAAATGGAATCATTGGGGGCACATTCAAGCATAACCGTCTCGCCGACTTCCAATTTCATTAACCGCTGCAAGGGCATGCTCATCTCTGACAAGATCGCCTCAACTGGCAATTCGGTATTCCAGATCTCATGAGCCAGATGCTCTTCCCAGATCGTGTCATTACCAAACTTTTCCCCCATGAACCCTTGAAGTAATAGCTCCCGGATAGGTTCCAGAGTCGAAAGCGGCAACACCACCTCAATACGTCCACCACGATCTTCCATATCAATCCGAAGCTCGACCCGAATGGCCGCATTGGATTCTCTGGCGATCGTCGCAAAGCGCGGATTGGTCTCGAGGCGATCAAGCTCGAATTTGACCGGTGACAGAGGCCGAAAAGCATTCTCTGTATCTTCCAGCACGACCTCGATCATACGCTTGACGAGATTGGTTTCAATCGTTGTGTATGGTCGCCCCTCGATGCGAATAGCATCCGAACCACGCCCGCCGAGCAACACATCAACGATGGAATAGATCAGATTAGACTCAACCGTCACCATGCCAAAATTATCCCATTCTTTGGCATGAAATACCGCAAGCATGGCAGGTAATGGAATAGAGTTCATATATTCGCCAAAGCGAATTGTAGTTATTGAATCGAGGGTGACTTCAACATTGTCTGATGTGAAATTGCGCAGACTTGTCGTCAACAAGCGCACCAATCGATCGAAGATAATCTCAAGCATCGGCAAGCGTTCATACGAGACAATCCCCGAATTCAAAATGGCTTTTATGCCGGTCAGATCTTTGTCATCACCTTCGCTGGCCTTAAATCCCAGTAGGCTGTCGATTTCGCCTTGAGAAAGCAATCTGGCAGCTCGTTCAGTTGAGCTTTCATCCATTCCGCCATCGACCAGAGACGCCCATTGAGCGGCCACGTCGCCGCCGCCGCCGCCTTCATCACCTTCGATACCAAGATCAGCACCCCAGGCCGCAGCAAGGTCATCTTGACCGCCTTCTTCGTCTTCAAGGCCTGTATCAGCGCCCCAGGCCGCAGCAAGATCATCTTGCTCTCCGGCCTCTTCCTTGATGCCTATATCGCCTTCATCAGCAAGGCCCATTTCAGCGCCCCAAGCATCGGCCAAATCATCCTGGTTTCCATCACCACCTGAAGTCATTACTCTGATCTCCTATTCCCAACCCCGTTATTTTGATCTATCAATCAAGGGGCTATTGGATGATAATTTCCTTAAATAAAACACGCTTTATTTGGGCGGGATGAATAGTGATATTGATCCGCCGCATCAATTCGTTTTTGAGGCGATACACCCCAGCTGATCCTTCCAGATCAGAACGCCTCATTTCGCGCAGATAAATTTGAAACATGTCTTGAATGCGCGGCATTTTCGGCGTCAACGCATCAATATTTTCCTGGCTATCTGCCTCAATAGCAATTTTCAACTTAAGATATTGTGGCCGCTTGCGTCCCGACGCCAAATTCACCACCATTTCGGGGATGTCGAAATATATCGATGGCGCTTGAGCTTCAGCCGCTTTTCCATCCATAGGGCCACTGCTGAAGAACCCCATAAAATAAGCCCCACCGGCGCCACCAGCGAGCACCACGACAGCCCCGATTATAATCATCATCATCGGGAGCTTTTTTTTACCACCCTGTTCGGCATTTTCGTCACCATCAACGATTTCTTTTTCGCTGACTTCTTCTGTCTTTGCCATGGCGCGTCTTCTCCCGGAGCCTTGATTATTCCACATCACGCAAAGCGGTCTTGTGCTAATCCGCTCGGCTATTTTTGCCGCCCAAACAGTTAATCCTTTATTACCAAACTGCTTTATGCGGCAGATATTGCCGGGAAAAAATTGCCCCAAGTGATAAATTTCCCAATGGGCTAATTCGCAACGCACTGATATTGCTTACATATTTACTGGCACGTCTTATGCAGAATGATCATGGTTAATGTCGGCCTCCTTATTTAGCCAAGCCGTTCAATTGAGACCGGAATGCTAAATTCAAACCAAGCGGTGCAAGTCTTATGGAAAATACGATTCTCGTCTCTTTGTCGCGGCAAATAACCTTGCAGCGTAAAATGGACGTCATCGCCAACAATATGGCCAACATGAATACTCCCGGTTTCAAAAGTGATGAATTGAAATTCGAGGAGTTTTTACCAGCAGTTGCCCGCGTCGAGGGGTTTGCTGGGGCCGACAAGCAAGTGAAATTTGTGACAGATCCTCAAATGGTCCGCAATATGGCTGCCGGGGCTGAACGCCACACAGGACGCGAACTTGATGTCTCGATAGGCCAAGGTGGCTGGATGGTTGTCGACGCTCCGCAAGGCGAGCGCTTCACCCGCAACGGCCAGTTAAAGCTCACGGGCGACGGCACGCTTGTCACCTCTGAGGGCTACCCCGTACTTGGTGAAAGCGGCGAGATAACTTTTGGACCGGGCGAGACTGGCATCGTCATTGGCAAGGATGGCACCATCTCAACCTCCCAAGGCACCAAAGATAAATTGCGTATTGTCGAGTTTAAAGAACCGCAAGCGATGAGCAAGCAAGGCAATAGCCTTTATAATAGTCAAGAAACACCAGTCGATGGCGAGAATATCACTGTCACCCAGGGCGCCTTTGAAACATCCAATGTGCAGCCAATGAAACAAATGACGCAGATGATTGAGACTGTCCGCGCCTATAGCTCAGTCTCCAAGATGGTGGAAGCCGTCGACGAGACCAGAGGCAAGGCCATTCAGCAGTTGGGACGCCTCGAAAACTAAGGCTCCGCCACACCGACATTACGCACGCATGATATAAGATAGAAAGAATAACCAGATGAGATCACTACAAACCGCAGCAACCGGCATGCACGCGCAAGAGCGCAATGTCGAGGTTATCTCCCACAATATCGCCAATATGCGCACCACCGGCTACAAACAGATCCGAGCGGAATTCCAGGATCTACTCTATCAAGACCTGCGCCGCGTTGGCTCAAGTAGTTCGCAAAATGGCACCAAAGTCCCGACCGGCATCCAGATTGGTTATGGGGTAAAAACGGCAGCAACATCGCGCATTATGAGCCAGGGCAGTCTGCAATCAACTGAAAAAGATTATGATGTGGCGATACGGGGAGAAGGCTTTTTGCGTATCGCCCTGCCCGACGGCCAAATCGGCTATTCACGTGATGGCTCCCTTGAGCTTGATGCCAACGGTAATCTTGTGACCCTCGATGGATATCTTATTGAACCAACGATTACCGTTCCAGGCAATGCGAAATCATTTTCCATCAGCAAAGACGGGGTCGTCGAGGTGACCCTTGATGGACAGACAGCACCAACCAGCCTTGGCACTATTACGATCGCGCGCTTCGTCAACAAGTCCGGTCTTTCAACCATTGGCGACAATCTCTATCTGGAAACAGCCGCCAGCGGCGAGCCTGTTGTTGGCAATCCGGGTGATGATGGTTTTGGCACAACCTTGCAGCGCTTCCTGGAAGCCTCGAACGTCAACGCTGTGGCTGAACTTTCCGATCTCATTGCAGCACAGCGCGCCTATGAAATGAATGCCAAGGTTATCAGTTCATCCGATGAGATGATGCAGACTACTTCGAATATTCTTCGATAGATCAAGGAGGGATTAAACCATGATCAGCTCGGTATATAAATTGCGTTCACGGTGGTTTCGTAATGAGTTCATCTATCCGTTTATCCTGACTTTCGCTATGGCAGGGTTTTTGCCAAATTTGGCGCATGCTCTGTCTATAGAGCCGCAACTTCATGAAAAGGTAACTGTGCAGGGCAAGCTCGTAACCCTCGCCGATCTGTTTGATCATGCTGGTCTTAACGGTCACACCCCCTTGTTCCGCTCTCCTGACCCGGGCACAACTGGCAATATTTCCGTGCAGCGCATTATATCTGCGGCCCAAAAACATGGGCTCAACATTGCTCGCCGCCCCCGTTTTTCGATGGTTACCATTTCACGCTCAAGCCGAGTGATTGAACTTGACGTTCTCAAAGACATAATCCACGACCGCCTGGCAGAAAATAGCTCTGCGACCGACGAGAAAAGCAAGCTGATCATCACCATCAGGAACAAGACAAAAGATCTGCATCTGGATGCGAAGTTGCAAGGTGAGGTCGCATTAGCAAGTCTTGATTGGTCATCACGATCCCGGCGCTTTACTGCCCGCTTTTCGGTGCCAGGCAATGAACCGATTATTCTTAAGGGAACAGCGCTGTTGATGGTTCAAGTTGGTGTGGCCAAGAGTAATATCACCAGAGGCACAACACTAAACCGCAACGACCTGGAACTTAAACTGGTGCGATCATCTGGCCGCCGCTCTCAGCGCTATAGCAGCATAAACGAAATGATCGGCCTGTCCACAAAACGCACGCTGCAAGCTGGCAAGCCTATCAATATCAATGATCTGGAGGCTCCCAGGCTGATTCATAAAAACCAGCTCGTAACCATTTTGCTCAAAGCTCCTGGCCTTATCATTCGCGCCGAAGGCAAAGCCCTTGCCGACGCATCAAAGGGTGAAGCCGTCAAAGTGCTCAATACACAGTCAAAACGAATTATCCACGCAACAGCCCAAGCACCCGGCCTTGTGTCCGTGTCACTAAAGCAATCCTTTGGTTCTGGCAGTTAATCAGCTGAGTTGATTAGTTATTCAATGTTGAAAAGGTTCAAGCATATCGTGATGAATGTAACGCTACTATCAAGGCTTCCCCTGTTCGCCCTCCTCATGTTGGGTCTGGCAGGATGCAGCAGTATGGACCGTTTGTCCGAAATCGGCAAAGCGCCACCACTAACAAGGATCAGCAACCCTGTTCATCAACCTGGTTATCGCCCGGTCAGCCTACCTATGCCGTTACCAGAAAAAGCCTCGTACAATGACAATTCGCTATGGCGCAATGGGTCTCGTTCGTTTTTCAAAGACCAACGGGCCATGAAAGTTGGAGATATTCTCACGGTTATCGTCGAGATTACCGATAAGGCAACCATCAGCAACAAGACGTCTCGCGACCGCACATCGTCGAAAAATCTTGGCATTGATAACCTTGGCGGCCTTGAACAGCTGGCAACAAAACTACTGCCTTCTGGCGCCGATGCTTCAAAACTTGTTGGCATCAATTCAACCACCGCCAATGCAGGAACAGGCTCGGTGAACCGATCAGAAAAACTCGTGACTAAAATCGCCGCCATCGTGACGCAAAAACTACCCAATGGCAATCTCGTCATCGAGGGGCGCCAGGAAGTGCGCGTCAATTATGAAGTCCGGGAAATGATGATCGCAGGCATTGTGCGCCCTGAAGATATATCGGCGCAAAACCGCATTGATATTTCAAAGATCGCCGAAGCGCGGGTCTCGTATGGAGGTCGCGGTCATATCACAGATGTGCAACGGCCACCGGCCGGGCAAGCCGTACTTGATGTTCTGCTTCCTTTCTAGGGCATTTTTATAAATAAAAAAGGCACCCGAGGGGGTGCCTTTTTTATGCAACGTCCATCTTGGTCATTCTGATCAAGCAGGCAATGTTACTAGTTGCGGAAAATACGCTCTTTACGTTCATGACGCTCTTGCGCCTCAATACTTAAAACGGCAATCGGTCTGGCATCCAGACGTCTAAGCCCGATCGGTTCACCTGTTTCCATGCAATAGCCATAAGTACCATTGTCGATCCGCTCAATCGCTTCATCGATTTTACAGACCAGTTTGCGCTGCCGGTCACGAGCGCGAAGCTCAAGTGTTTTATCGGTTTCAGCCGAAGCCCTGTCAGCATCATCGGAATGTTGACTACTGTCTTCATGCAGATATGCCAAGGTATCGCGATTGGCCTTGAGGATATCGTCTTTCCAGTCCTGCAATTTTTTTCCGAAATATGCCAATTGACGAGCGTTCATGAATTTTTCGCTCTCGGATGGGACATAGCCATCCAGATTTATCGCTTTTTTCGCAGGTTTCTTTGTTTCAACTTTTCGCAGCATGATCATTCTCCTTGGCATCATGGTTTGACCCATCACTTCAAGACCTTTTAATTACGCTCATCAAATATAACTCATCATCCCGGGCGCCAGATATCACCAATTCTGGCTCAAATGGCGGTTTTCTATCAAGAGCGTTTTTAATTGCCCATCAAAAATTTGGCAATAACCAAATAGGCTATTTGAGTCGCTTAATGTCCTTCTCAAACAGAAGTAACAAAAAACTGGGCAATATTATGTAGGGATTGGGATAATATGAGGGCCGTGACCAGGTCAATCAATCACCTTCAGCAAAGTTAACCGATGAAACAGTGCTTTAGGCCTTGACTAACGCCTGTTTTGCTCGAATTTCGCCAACTCTACGCGGGCTCGAAGTTCGATATGATCAAGCACATTCATCAAGCTGGGGTCGCCAAGATTCTGCCGCTGCTTATCCACAAGGGACGCCAGATGCAATAGCTTTTGCCGCGACACATGACCAGATAATACATCCACTTTAAGAGAATCCAGCACATCCAGCGTATCATGACCACGACTTACAGCAGCACTTCGTTGTCGCTCTTGATCGTCTCCTTGCACCGCCAGCAATGCTGAAATATCGCCGATGGGCAGCGAGGATGCTGTATGAGTTGAAGGGGCTGTGCGTGGTGTGGAAGATGGTTGGTCAAGGCTGAAAACGCCCTCAGCACTGGATGAACGCGCGCCTTTGGCAGATTTGCGTACACCATTGACCGGCTTGTTTTGAATGATCCTCATCGCCTATCCCCAAAGTTGCATGAATAACAGCTTTACCCCGGCTAGAATTGCCGGATCTCATTAACAGCAGGTAAAAGACGGGTAATTTTTGCCGCCCGACAGGCAGTCCTAACCGACCTCAACCACCATAAAAAAATCATGGTAATTTTTATCAATTTAAATCAAGTACTTACGAGATATTCAGAACTGGCACGTTCCTTGTAAACAAGAACACTAACAAACATAACTAATTTTTCTGTTGGAGTGTTGCTTCGTGCGAACCAAAGAGTCTTCGATCAAATCCCTGATTGCCAAAATGTTCCTATTTTTGGGGATCATCACATTTTCCACAGCTTTACTGATGGTTATCTACGCTCCTGTGGCCAATGCTGCATCCAGGATCAAGGATCTTGTGGACATTGAAGGTATTCGTGAAAACCAATTGGTTGGCTATGGTCTTGTTGTTGGTCTGAGCGGATCCGGCGATACGCTGAACAACTCACCCTTCACCCGCCAAAGTCTTGTTTCGATGCTGGAGCGTCTTGGCGTTAATACGCGTGACACCAATCTGCGCACCAAGAATGTTGCTGCGGTCATGGTCACAGCCAACCTCCCCCCGTTCTCAACTCAGGGTACTCGCATAGACATAACGGTCAGCGCGCTTGGTGATAGCAAAAGTCTGCAAGGTGGAACACTACTTGTGACGCCGCTAAAAGGTGCTAATGGCGAAGTTTATGCCGTTGGCCAGGGATCGGTGGCGATTGCTGGATTTAAAGCAGAAGGCAAGGCAGCTTCCATTACTCGCGGCGTGCCAACTGTCGGGCGGATTTCAAATGGCGCAATCATTGAACGCGAAATCAAACATACGCTAGGTAAGCAAAACAGCCTTCGCCTGGCTTTGCGCAATCCTGACCTCACAACTGCTCGCCGTATCGCTATGGGTATTAACGCCTTTACCGGTGGTAATATGGCAAAGGCGATTGATCCTTCAACGGTTCGCCTTCACCTTAATCCAAAAGACTCGCTCAATCTGATCGCCCTGCTAACCGAAATCGAACAAATCTATGTTGAGCCGGATCAAAAAGCCAGGGTGGTCATTGATGAGCGTACCGGCATTATCGTCATGGGACGCGATGTGAAGGTATCAACCGTTGCCGTGGCTCAAGGCAATCTCACTGTCACAATATCTGAGAAGCCTCTCGTTTCACAGCCGCAGCCATTTAGTGATGGCGTCACCAAGGTTGTGCCGCGCACGAACGTCACTGTTGATGATGAAAGCAATCGCAAGCTTGGCATTATACGCTCAGGTATCAATTTACGCGAGCTTGTGAACGGCCTCAATGCCCTTGGTATTGGACCGCGAGATATGATTTCGATTTTGCAGGCCATCAAGGCCGCTGGTGCATTACAAGCTGAAATAGAGGTTCTATAAATAATGGCAATTGAAACCCTCCCCTCTTCATTGACGACGAGCGCGCCAGCCTTAAAGCCTGGCAATCTGTCGGGATTGTCAAAAGACAATCAAGCAGCTCGCACCGCGGCCGAAGAATTCGAGCAAACATTCTTGACCACAATGATGGAAAGCATGTTTGCTGGCGTCGAAACAAGCGCCCCTTTTGGTGGCGGACATGCCGAACAACAGTTTAGATCAGTATTGCTTGGTGAGTATGCAAAAGATATGGCCAAAACCGGCGGTATCGGCATTGCAGACGAGGTATATCGAGAAATCCTGGCAATTCAGGAAGGTAAAGTATGATGATCGAACAACTGATAAATCAAGACCAGATGGCGAACGCCCCAACAATCCTGGAGCACCCGCAACAGGCTGAAGCTTTGTGCACCCGCGTGCTTCAGACTACGGCGGAACTCATTTCGGTTCTTGAGCGCGAAACACAGCAACTGCGTAAAGGCGACACTCAGGAGTTCAACTCACTCATCGCACGAAAGACCTCGCTGAGCACAACCATGATGCGAGATATGACGACGCTCAATGCCAACGCATCCTATATCAGTCAAGTAGTTCCCGAGCAGATTGAAATATTGAAAGATCAGCACGCCCTATTCCAGCGTTCGTTGCGGATCAATCATGACGCCCTTGGTGCAGTTAAAGCGATATCGGAAAACTTACTACGTACCATATCAAATGCTGCCGGCAGCACCAAACAGGGTCCAGAAACTTACGGTCGGACTGCTGCAATGGCGACAGCCACTTCAGCTCGCCCATCCGCTGTTTCAGTCAATCGCTCATTATAGTTTTGTCAGCACAGTCTAGTTGTTCATTGTTGCAACTGACTTTCTCACAAACAGGATTTATGTTTGAACACCTCTATTCTGGCGTTGTGACTTCAAACGAACGATCTTAAAGCCTGTCAGTGCATATGTTTGTTGTATGTTTTTCGATTTTGTTAATTACAGTCAAAGTTTAGATGAGGGTTTCTTGTGCTGAGCGCGAGAAACCCTCAATCGCTTCATGGGGTATGCTTGCATTCAATGGAACCACATCGCACTTTGTGATATCAACAGCGCTTCTCACTCGCTAATCTATTCCACATCTATCTCCATTATTCGTGTTGTATTATAATGATTTAAGATTACCTACGCCCCAAATTCGGTTGTATTAAATAATCTCACACCCATTCATTCAGCCCACGTTTACTTTTCCTTAGGGTTGACAGTCTATTACTAAGGAAACTGCTCAAAGGGAGCAGGTTTAAACCACCATAGATAAAAGGTGTATATGTAATGGGTGATATCTCAATTTCGAACGGTGTCCGTTCAAACCTAATGGCTCTTCAGAGCACGACACGCATGATCGAAGACACACAGAACCGTCTTGCCACCGGCAAACGCGTTAATAGTGCGCTCGACAATCCTGCTAACTTCTTCACGGCTTCTGCCATGAACAATCGCGCTGGCGACCTTAGCTCTCTTCTCGACAGTATGAATACTGGCGTGAATACAATCAAAGCTGCCGACAACGCGCTTACTTCTATTACCAAGCTTGTTGAAAGTGCCCAGGGTACTGCTCGTCAGGCCTTGCAAGATGCAACTGGTGAAAAAGAAGCTTCCATCATTGGTGGAACCGCTCTTGGTACAGCAACAACCAAATCAAGTGGCGAAAATTTGTCCCTCGTAGATGATCTGAACTTTGACGTCGGCGATTCAATCAGTGTCACAACCACAAAAGATGGCGTGCCAACTGAATCCACGATCACAATTAGTGCAACAACAACTGTAAAAGATCTGGTCGCGGATATCAATTCAGGTCTTGGCGGCAAAGTAGATGCCGAAGTTACATCTGATGGAAAACTCTCCATTACTGCCAAGGATGGCGCCTCACTTGATCTGAAGATCAACGATTCTGCATCTGGCCCAACAGACAACAATCTGCAAAACCTCTTTGGTGCGACCGCCACAGTCAATGGTACTGCCGGTGTTGCTGTGCAAGGCGCTGCTGGAGCTCAGATTGATACTCTTCTCACAGCTGTCGGCACTGCCGAGACTGCGAAAACAAATGCAGATGCAACTGCAGCCTTGACTGTTACAGCTGATCTGCAAACCACTGCTGATCTGACTGATGCTACCGCGCTGACCGCAACTGCTGTTACAGACACCGCTACATATGATGCTGCTGCTGTTGCTGCTGCCGCTGCTAACGGTGGTGCAGGCGGAGATGCTGCTCTTGACGCTGCCGCAGCTACCGCATTGACGACCAAAAACGCTTCGGATACTGCTCGTGACAACGCCTTGGCCGCGGACGCTGCCGTCGTTTCCGCACAAGCAGACGATGATGCAGCTACTGCCGCCGCGACTGCCTTAACAGCTGCTCAGACTGCGTTGACTGATGGGGTTGCCTCTGACGCAACGTCTGAAGCTCAGTCCATCGCAGCTCCGGCAACAGATGCAAACGGCACTCGCGAAAAACTGGCCGCTCAGTTCAATGATCTACTTAGTCAGATTACCGATCTTGCTGAAGACGCTGATTTCAATGGTGTTAACTTGCTGCAGGGCGACGACTTGAAGGTTACCTTCAACGAAAAATCTGGATCAGCAGAGAATTCCCTGACCATTAAAGGGGTAACACTTGATGCGAACGGCCTTGGGCTTAGTTCAATCACTGGAGATTTCCAGTCCGACACGGATATTGAAGGCGCCCTCACCCAGATCAAGGATTCTCTGACAACTCTTCGTCAGCAGGCTTCTGAATTTGGTTCAAGTCTCTCGGTTGTTGAAACCCGTCAGGATTTCACAAGCATGATGGTCAACACACTTG
Source organism: Alphaproteobacteria bacterium (assembly GCA_024280895.1). Lineage (GTDB taxonomy): Bacteria > Pseudomonadota > Alphaproteobacteria > Rhizobiales > JAKIUO01 > JAKIUO01. The sequence goes on from JAJRPI010000060.1 coordinate 53,330, forward strand.
AAAAAGGTGCTTCCGACCTGACGCTGGCTGATGTCAATAAAGAGGGTGCTAATATGCTCGCTCTGCAGACTTCACAGCAGCTTGCGACCACCACAATGGGTATCGCGAACCGGAACGACCAGGCAATCTTGTCCTTCCTTCGTTAGAGCCAGACGAAAATTTAAATATTGGAGAAGGCGGGTTTATACTAACCCGCCTTTTTCTGTTTTGTGTCGAGAATACTGTGTTGTTATGGCCTACTGCTTAACTCATTGTTAAGTCATATATATTATTAATTAAGAAGAATCAGTTTTGCTCACAAGACACAATTTCAGACGTGCTTTACGGATTGAAAACAGCACCTCAGGTTTTCATCAAGCACTCACTACCAAGGAGCTAAAGACATGCAAAATGCAGCCGCCCAGGCCTATGGACAGACCGCCGTCAACGGCATGAGCCCCCGCCAGGCAGAAGCCTCAGCATTGATGAAATCAGCAAATCAGTTGCAGGCCGCCAAAGAACAGTGGTCCCAGGATATGGGTGATGTCGCCAACGCACTTTATTTCAATCGCCAGCTCTGGATCCTTTTGACCAGCTCCGTCGCCGATCCCGAAAATGCTCTGCCTGTTAAGCTACGCAATGATGTTGGAAGTCTTGGAACATTCGTTTTCAAGCACACGATGGATATCGAGTCTGCACCAGAGGCCGCCAAACTTGACGAGTTGATTTCAATCAATCGCGAACTGGCCGCTGGTTTGCAAGGCACTGCCTAGTAGCAAATGCAGTCATATGAATTTGAAGGGTGCCGTCAAAAAGTTGACGGCACTTTTTTTGCGGGACAATCAACTAGGCTTGCTAGGACAATCCCCTCTCGTGCTTGATATCTTCATAAGCGGCATTAATCGCTGCCAGTCGTTTATTGGCAATATCAATAAACTCAACAGGAACGCCCCGCGCCACCAATCGATCTGGATGATGCTCAACCACTAGCGCGCGATAATGGCGCTTTAATTTCTCATCGCTCACATCATTTGATATTTTAAGAATATTGTATGGGTCCTGATCATTGGAGGCCACATAGCGCGATTTAATATTTCGAAACTGGTTCTTGTCGATACCAAATCGTTGAGCAACATCGAATAGAAATTGCTCTTCAGAGGGATGCAATACCTCGTCTGCCATAGCAATATGAAACAAGCCTTCGAGCACATCTCGAAGCAGCTCTGGCTTCTCTTGGAAAGTTTGGGCAAGCTGGTTTGCGTAAGTGTCATATCCGGCCACATCCTGCTTGGCAAGATTGAACAATAGCGCCACATTCTTTTCGTCGGCTTCCTCTACTTTGAAGACTTCACGAAACGCTATGATTTCATCCCTGCTGACATGTCCGTCTGCTTTGGCCATCTTGGCGCCAAGAGCAACAACGCCAGCAGTGAAAGCCAGTTGATTGCGAAGTTCTTTATCTTCAGGGGTTTCGCTAACACGGTCGGCAATGTGACCGGCCACGCCGCCGAACAGAGCACCAAGTGGTCCCCCTATCAGAAGCCCGGCTGCAGCTCCAGTTAATTTTCCCCATATAGACATAAAGGCAGTATAAGTCCTGAAGAGCGAAAAGTCATGGCCTGTCTAACTGAACCCACCATTAAATCGGAAGGTCCAAACCAGGCTAAGATCTGGATGCGAGAGATGTCTTTAATTTGCGCAAAGCTAATGTTTGTAAATCTGTGCGATTGGCGGCCAATGGCCCAAGCACAAATGTTTCAAAACCAGTGGCGGCATGAATGGCAGTAACGCGCATATAGTTGCCGACAGGACGGAACTCGAAATAGACTTCACCAAGGTCTCCATCACCTCGATTTGCGGTATTCCCAGACGCCCTCCTAGCAGGTTTGCGGTTGTCAGGCGGCACGGCGAAGTTCCATCTCGCTCCATAGCGTCGAGAGAGCATTCACCAGATAATCCATATCAGCATCCGAATGGGTTGGACCTGGGGTCAATCTGATACGCTCTTTACCAGCATCAACCGTTGGATAGTTGATTGGTTGCACATATATGCGGTAGCGCTCCAGCAATTGATCCGTCAATGCCTTGCATTTAACAGGATCGCCGACCATAACTGGGACGATATGGCTAGGGTTTTCAAGGACCGGTAGACCAAGATCACCCAAACGCTTCTTCAGTGTTCTGGCACGCTCTTGTTGCGTTTCACGTTCTATACTGGAGTTTTTGAGGTGATGGACGCTGGCCAAAGCCCCCGCGACGATGGCGGGAGCAACCGAGGTTGTAAAGATAAAGCCAGAGGCATAGGAGCGAATAGCATCACAAATATTGGCATTGGCCGCTATATAGCCGCCCATCAAACCAAAAGCCTTGGCTAACGTCCCCTCAATGATATCGACGCGGTCCATAAGACCTTCACGTTCTGCAACCCCGCCTCCACGCGCGCCGTACATGCCAACGGCGTGCACTTCATCAATATAGGTCAAGGCATTATACTTGTCTGCGAGATCGCAAATTTCCTTGATGGGCGCAATATCGCCATCCATAGAATAAACACTCTCAAAGGCGATCAATTTGGGAGTATCAACTGGTAATTCGCGCAAAAACTCTTCCAGATGAGTAATATCATTATGGCGCCAGATTCTTTTCTCGCCGCCACCATGCCGAATACCTTCAATCATAGAGGCGTGGTTTTTTGCATCAGACAGAATCACCAGACCAGGCAGTAGCTTCACAAGAGTGCTAAGGGAGGCATCATTTGCCACATAACCCGATGTAAACAAAAGCGCCGCATCTTTGTGATGCAGATCAGCCAGCTCTTTTTCGAGCATCACATGATAGTGGGTGGTGCCAGCAATATTGCGAGTGCCACCGGATCCCGCACCTACGCGATCAATGGCTTCGTGCATGGCATTTAGAACGAGATCATTTTGCCCCATGCCAAGATAATCATTGCTGCACCAGACTTTAACGCTGCATTTAGGACGACCGTCAGAGGGATAATGTCTGGCAACCGGAAACTCTCCGCATTTTCGCCTGATATTGGCAAACTCACGATAACGTCCCTCTGCTTTCAAGGCATCAATGGCCTTGTCAAACATCCCATCATAATCCATGAAGTCGTCCTCACTGTATATACGCTGTTTTTATTCTGCATCCGTTCTACCGACGGAATTGGGCCGGTTGATGGCCTTTAAGCCCAAATAATATAGCAAATCGCAATAAATGCAATACAGCTAAATGTGGCATTATTGCATATTCGCGAGCGCAGATCCTAAACCGACAATACCACCCCGGTTTGGAGGTGGCATTGACAAATATCATGTATGCTCAACCACCTGAGTGGGCCGAACTGTGTATAGGATAGCTAGATACACCCTAGTAAGCAGAAGCTGTTACATCGACATTATCACGACCATACAGATCACGGCGGAACTGCACCATGCCATCTGGCGTCGCCCAGGCAGTAACATAGGCCAACATCAAAGGAATACGAGCCTTGTTGCGTACTGACAAGGTTTCCTTCGAACGTTTAATCTCGGCAACCCGATCAATGTCCCAGCCATCGTCCTTAAGTATCCAGGCAACGAGCTGCGACACGTTTTGAACTCGTACACATCCCGAACTATCGGCGCGATAATTGCGGCCAAACAGACTCTTGGATGGCGTGTCATGAAGAAAAACGGCATGTTTATTAGGAAAGTGAATCTTCACAAATCCCATGGAGTTATCTTCCCAAGGGTCTTGCCGATAAACATAATTATAGACGTCATCCGACTCCCAGTTGATGCTTGCAGGATCAAGCCTTTTGCCACTTCTCGTGAAGGCCTTCATGCGGTAGGCCGCAAGAATATCTTTGCCGCGCTTGGCATATTGGCGTGCCTTAGGAATGAGATCTTTGCGCAATACGGTTGGTGGCACGGTCCAATAAGGATTGAAACTCACAGTAGAAACCGAGCTGCTCAATATAGGCGTCTGGCGATCAAGTTTTCCAACCACACCCGAATGGCGAGAAACAACCTGACCATTCTCAACGGCTTCGATCTGCGCTGCTGCAATATTGACGAACACATATTTTTTGGCGTTTTTACGCATCAGTGATTGTACCCGCGTCAGATTGATACGCAATTGCCGCAAACGAGAACTAGCTGGCACATTAAGAGCCATGACCGTGGTTTTATCGACATAACCCGTCGGAGTAAGCCCATGACGTTTCTGGAATTTTTTGACAGCCTTTTCGACATAATAGTCAAATGTCTTTATAAAACCCGCGGACACTCTTAGATCACCTGTGACCTGCAAACGGGCGCGCAGTGTTTCAACGAGTTTACCGCTATTGCCGACCTTAAGCTTGATCGTCTTGGGAAGCGTGCCCCATCCCCCTCTTGAAACAATACCGGCATAACGCTTAATCGCTACTTTCAGCGGCGCGATATTATCTTGCTGCACAGTTGGGTAACCGCGCGCTGGCTGTGATTCGTATTTTCGAGCGAAGCTGCGATCAAAGGGCTGGCTCCAATCTTCAGCATTGCCGTATTCACCGCCGAAATTCATCCACGCGGTGTCCTCATCAGCATTGGCCATACCAGTAAATGCCACAAGGGTTATTCCTGCGGCAACTATACCCATGATATTGCGTAATGACATCAGCCAAAGATCTCCGTTAATTATTATATACTATCCCCACCCAAATGGCTGGACAGATCAGTTGTTAGGAACACTACTTTTGCGTAGTTAACAAACTGGTACATCTTAATACATTCCCAATGTGCCAGTCTGTCCTTTATATATCAATACACGGCAAGTGGCTTTCACATCAATGTGACCCATTTTCGTCCACAATGTCAAAATGCCCATAAATACGCAAGTTTTCAGATATATTACTTCACGACATTGTTTATCAAATGGGGCGAATTGAGGGTCGATCGACACGCGTCGGTATCGAGACAAGAAGATAGTTGTATATCTGTCACAAAAAGCCCCGGAAAATCCGGGGCTTTTCCACATGGGGGATGAAATGACATCCATATATGTAGACGTTTAAAGTTTGAAAAAAATTTTGGCTTAAAGCTTGAACCTGATCTGATCATGCCAGAAGCGCTCCAACCGCTGCATTTGCTCGTTCAGATTTGCCAGGTCGTCGAGTGCCAGACCGCCAATCGTTTCCACTGCTTGTAGCTGACGATCATATAACTCATCGATACTCTCGCAAACGCCTTTGCCCATATCGGTCAAACGAATAAAGATGGAACGCCGATCACGCGTTGAACGATTTTGCTCAATATAACCACCAGCGATTAGCTTTTTCAGATTGTATGAAACATTGGAGCCGAGATAAAAGCCGCGTCCACGCAATTCACCGGCCGTCAATTTCTTGTCGCCGATATTATATATCAGCAAGGCCTGAACAGCATTGATATCCCATTTCCCATCACGCTCGAACTCGTCGCGAATAACGTCAAGAAGCAAGCGATGCAAACGCTCAATATGTCGTAACATTTGCAGATATACTGGTTTGTACTCGCTTTGTGTAAGCTCCTCATCACTCGGCAAGACCCGATCAAGTACCACAGTCATGAAAACAACACCCCCAACAACGCAAACAAAAACACTCTCAATAATATAATGAATAAAATCTAACCGGTGTTTAAGCTTGTTGGTTAATGAGAAGCTAACGCTCCAAACACTTTCCTGTCGGGCAAGTTGAGCTCTCCCCAATTATTCTCGAAAAGGGCTTCCAACCGCGTTGTTGATACATCACCTATTGCGTCCGGCTGCCATTGTGGCGATTTATCCTTGTCGAGTATCATCGCGCGAATACCCTCATAGAAATCTTGTTGCCGGAGCAGATTGCACACCACCCCATATTCCATTTGCAGCGCGGACTGCAAATTCATTTTCCGGCCCTTTTTCCAAAGCCTGAGCGCCAGATGAAGCGATGTAGGGGATTTTTCCTTTAATTCGTCCAGCACGCGGACCGACCAACCATCGCTCTTGTCTTGCAGCGCCTTTGCCCGCACAAATATTTCATCGAGGGTTGAGGCCGAAAACACCGCCTCGATCCAGCTCGCCAGCTTTGGCAAATCCCCCTTGCCAGGGGGCTGATGAAGCTCATCAAGAAGGGTGTCCACAGGCTGTCCCTCACCGATCGCTCGCTTGATGTCACCAAAATGCTTCTCATCAATACAATGGGTGACAAGACCAAGCTTTAAAGCATCGGCGCGATTGATCGAGCGCCCGGTCAGCGCCAGATAGAGCCCCGTTGAATAGGGCAAATGACCCAAAAACCAGCTAGCCCCAATATCTGGTATGAAGCCAATGGCCGTCTCTGGCATGGCGAGCGAGAAGTTTGTACCCGCGACCCGGTGCGTTCCATACAAGCTGATACCAACACCGCCACCAAGCACCAATCCATTCATCAAGGAGATATGGGGTTTGGTAAATCTATCAAGCTGCCAGTTATATTCATATTCGCGGCACAAAAACGCAGCCGCCAGCTTGCTATCTTGCTGGCCACGCTCATGCACTTCACGGATATCTCCGCCAGCGCAAAAGACGTTGCCCGCTGCGCTATCGAGCACGACCCCATAGATTTCGGGATCATCTTGCCATTGCTCAAGCGCCTTGCTCAATTGCCCAAACATCTCATAAGAGAGAGCATTGAGAGCCCTTGGTCGATTGAGTGTGAGCAGGCCTGCTCGATTGTTCTTTTTGACAAGGAGATGCTTATCGCCCATTTATGACCTCAATTTTTGTCTTCATTGCACGGAATCAGGGTGCTAAAGCTATACAAGGTCACGTATGAACTGCATAGACCAACATCTCGCAGCAAAACATAACTGTTTTCAAGCAGACCTTGTGCGCTATTGCTTTCCGGTCGCAGCCGTTGCGCTATTTTCTGCTCTTATTGTGGCAGCCCCCCGACCAGCTTTTGCAGGTCCACAATTTTCCATTCCAGGTCTGCAATCCCTACAAAGAAAATTCCAAAAGCGAAAACGGCACCAAAAAGATCGTCAACAGGAAAACAGTGATCAAGAACTCCTGGACTTGCGCGAAAACACTCTACCTACCTCGCCGCCTCCCCTGCCTGTGCGCAATCCACACTTTGCCGAAACCCGAAAATTTCTTGACGCTCTCACCCTCCTTGAACCACAGGGCCAAAAGCAGGCACGCAAAGCCGCACAAACCATGCAGACTAAGTTTGCCAGAATGCGCCGGACTCACTTGCCGAGTGATGATGCTCGCACAAATGATTATAACAAAGCAGCAAAAACACCGCGCGCAGGCATCACCCCAACCAGATGGAACCGCCCGCAAAACAACCAGCCCCAACGCTCACACCAAGAGCCGGATCTTTTTCTCGAAAAAGCCACGCAGACCCGAGACATTCCCCCGGCACCACAGGTAAAAACTGATATATTGAAAGAAGATCGCCTCGCTGTGGCGCTACCACCAGCGCCCCCACTGCCTGTGAGAAAACCGCGCCGCCATCCGTCCCAAGTCACCCAGGATGACTGGTCGAGCGCTGTCATTGCTAGCGCCACCTCACAATGCGCGACGCTCGGCATAATAATCAAACCAATGCCGCCGGTCAGAAAAGGCCTTTGCGGTAATCCAGCACCCATTCTCATGCCCATTGTCGGGACCGCCACAATACGCCCTGCTGCCACCACATCTTGTCCAATGGCCGCCAACCTCGCCAGCTGGTTTTCGCAATCCGTGCAACCACTGGCCCTCAAATATTTTGGTAACAAAGTCCGCCAGATCCGTAATGTCTCGTCTTACGTGTGCCGCAACCGTTATGGGGATACCAATACCCGCATCAGCGAACATGCCTATGCCAATGCGCTGGATATCGCGCATTTCGAGTTACAGGGGGGAGAGAAAATCTCGGTGCTCAAAGACTGGGACAGTGCGCAAGGCGAGCCATCACCAAAAAGCGCGTTCTTGCACGCCGTACACGAATCCGCCTGCGAGTATTTTGGCACCGTGCTCGGTCCCGATGCCAACGCCGCCCACAAAGACCATTTCCATCTCGACAAAGCCCCGCGCAAGCGCAGCAATTATTGTCGTTAACGTAAAAAAGGAAATGTCCGAGACCTCAACAAGAGCGGTCATGGATACCACTGTCCTTAAAGGTCAGCTAAGTGCCAAAGACGGACTATAATCCCATATGATTGACGTACCTCACCTTAGTGGAATATGTTGCTGAGTGAAACAGAGGCACGTATGGATAAACCGACAACCAAAGATCTTGCGAAAGCAGCGAGAGTGAGTTTAGCCACGGTTGATCGGGTTTTAAACGGGCGTGCGGGGGTGCGGCAAGCGACTGTTGTGCGCGTCCACAAGGCGATCGAAGATATAAACTTCGTGCGCAACATGTCCGCCGCCAATCTGGCACGCAAAAAAGAATATCAAATTATATTTTTACTGCCAGACCATGACGATGAATTCATTGACTTGATTAAAAAAGAGGTCGCTGAGTCCGGTCGATTTTTAGCTCACGAACACACACGAGTGTCAATTGTTCGCGCACCGGCGAATGATCCGCACCAGATTGCGAAAGAGATCGACAAACTGTCTGCCGATAAGGTTGACGGGGTGGCAATCATGGCTCCCGAGACCCCGCTGGTACGCGATGCGATTTTGCGGCTGGAAGCTCGAAATCTGCCTGTCATCGCATTCGTTTCTCACCAGCCAAATGCCGATGGAGCCTATTATGTCGGCATAAACAACGAAGCTGCAGGGCGCACGGTTGGGCAGCTAATGGCCCGTTTTACCGGCCAGCGCCGCGGCACTGTTTTAGTGCTGACCGAAACGATGCAATCCCGCGATAGCCAAGAACGCCGACTTGGCTTTGATGCGATTATGGAAAAATATGACACTCGCCTCAATGTAGGGCCATCGATGGAGACCTATGGTGACCCGCAGCGCTCTGAAGAAGTCGTGAAGATGGCCCTGCTAAGTCAGACACCTGTGGTTGGCATCTATTTGATGCATCATGATATACGCAAGGCCATGCAGGTGATTGAAGAAATGGATATGGCACAAAAGGCGGTTATCATCGGCCATGAGTTAACGTCACTCACCCGTGCTCGATTGATCGATGGCGCTATGGATGCGGTGATTACCCAGGATGTCGGGCATTTGGTACGCAGCTCAATCCGCGTGCTTGGGTCCAAGATCACCCGCGTAAGTCCCGTGGCATCGCAAGAGCGAATCCGAATTGAGATCATCTTGAGGGAAAATATGCCCGAAGAAAAATCATCTCAAACCTAAGAAGATCGCATTTTCGCCTTTTCCAAACCCTCGACCATCATAAATGACGTACGTACCTCATAATATCGTTGACTCGCAACCTGCGTATCATTTACAGCTATAATTGCACGAGAGTTAGAGTCATCGGCCATATGCCGTGAACGCAATCCGGGAGAATTCAATGAAAGCTTCAAAATTTTTAATAGCAACCGCCCTTGCAGCCATGACAAGTGCAGGAAGCACTAACGCTTCTGCTAAGTCCCTCACCCTATGTTGGGCGGCATGGGACCCTGCCAATGCCCTTGTTGAACTTAGCAAAGACTTTGAGAAGCAGTCTGGCGTCGATATGAAGTTTGAATTTGTGCCCTGGCCAAATTTTGCTGATCGCATGCTCAACGAGCTCAACTCCAAAGGCAAGCTATGCGATCTAATGATCGGTGATAGTCAGTGGATCGGTGGGGCAGCAGAAAACGGTCAATATCTCAAGCTCAACGATTTTTTTAAAGCCAACAAGATTTCGATGGATGATTTCATCCCGGCAACCGTCACAGGCTATGCGGAATGGCCAAAAAACACACCAAATTATTGGGCGCTTCCCGCCTATGCTGACGTGGTTGGATGGACCTATCGCAAGGATTGGTTTGCCAAGCCAGAGCTAAAAGCCGAATTCAAGAAAAAGCACGGCTACGATCTTGGCGTACCTAAAGACCTTGCGCAGTTGAAAGACATAGCTGCATTTTTTCAAGGGCGTGTGATTGACGGCAAGAAAGTCTACGGCGCAGCGATCTATACAGAGCGCGGTTCCGAAGGCATCACAATGGGCGTCACCAACGCGCTCTACAATTACGGCTTCAAGTACCAAAATCCTAAAAAACCTTATGATATGAAAGGTTTCATCAACTCGGACGGTGCAATAAAGGGCCTTGAATATTACAAAGCACTTTATGATGCTGGCTCGCCTCCAGGTTCATCAGATTGGTATATGTCGGAAAATATTGATGCTTACAAATCTGGCCAAGTTGCTATGCAAATGAATTTTGCATTCATATGGCCCGGTGTAAATGCTGATAAGAATGTCGGTGGGGATCGCACAGGTTATTTCGCTAACCCTCCAGGACCAGGTGGACATTTCGCTCAACTTGGTGGGCAAGGTATCTCAGTCGTCGCGAACACCAAGGATAAAGACTCGGCCCTTGCTTATATCAAGTGGTTTGCTCAGCCAAAAATTCAGGCTAGATGGACTGAAATGGGTGGGGCATCAGCTATGCGCGCAGTGGTTGAAGATCCTAAGTTCCCGACTGCTCAGCCTTACAACAAAGCGTTCCTCAACTCGATGGCTATCGTCAAGGACTTCTGGGCCGAACCGTCTTATGCTTCACTGCTATTGGCAATGCAAAAGCGGGTTCACAACTTTGTCATTGCTGGAAAAGGCACTGCAAAAGAAGCCCTTGATGGCCTACTCAAAGATTGGACCGAAGTCTTCAAGGATGACGACAAGCTGTAAGTTTCCCTTACGGGACTTTGCTCGACTTATCGGGCAGAATTTGTAAAACTGAAACATGAGGCAGGGTTTGACCTGCCTCATGTAACAATCCTCGATCCCGCCTTCAAATGCAGCCTGACAACGTGTAAGGAATTCTTATGTCCGGGAAAGTCGTGGATACCCTTGCTAAAGCAACACCTCCGCGCCTTGCCAGAAAATTCAAAGGTCTGTCGGATCGTGCCATTGCGTGGATATTCGTTGCGCCAACTATTTTCTTGCTGTTGGCGATTAATATTTTCCCGTTGATCTGGACAATCCGGTTAAGCTTCACGAATTTTCGTGTCAATCGTGTCAATGCCGATGTGAAATGGGTTGGTTTGCGCAATTATGAGCGCATCTTATCCGATCCCGACATTTGGCAGACCATGCAGGCGACGGCACATTTTTTATTTTGGACATTGTTTTTTCAGGTGCTGATCGGTTTTGCGCTCGCCTATTTGATCAATAAGAAATTCAAGGGCAATGATCTGTGGACGACGATCATTGTTTTTCCGATGATGTTGTCCCCCGCTGTGGTCGGCAATTTCTGGACGTTCCTTTATCAGCCGCAAATCGGCTTGTTCAACTATGTCGTCAGCTTTTTTTCCGGGGTCGATCCCTCTTCTTTTTCGATGATTGGCTCTGTCGATTTGGCCCCATGGGCAATTGTCATCGTCGATACTTGGATGTGGACGCCCTTTGTTATGCTGATCTGTTTGGCGGGATTGCGCTCGATACCAGATTCGATCTATGAGGCGGCTGAATGTGACCGCGCAAGCAAATGGCGCCAGTTCTGGACGATCACCATTCCCATGGTACTGCCATTCTTAATGCTGGCGGTTCTGTTTCGCGGTATCGAAAATTTCAAGATGTTCGATCTTGTGGTGCAACTGACAGGGGGCGGACCAGGGTCGATCACAGAACTAACTTCGATTAATCTCAAACGAGAGGCCTTTGAAAAATGGCGTACTGGCTACGCATCGGCCTACGCAGTGATCCTGTTCGTGACGATATTTGGTCTCGCCTCGATCTATGTCAAAGCATTGAATAAGGTAAAAGAGCGATGAGTGGGTTTTCTGTTACAGAGCCGTCAAAACGGCAAAAATGGATCGCCGGTATACTGGTGATTACCTATGCGGTCGTGACCTTGATGCCGCTTTTATGGATCATCGCAACGGGCTTTAAGTCTCCAGAAGATTCAATCTCCTATCCGCCAAAAGTGATCTTCCAGCCAACACTTGAGGGCTATGTAAACCTGTTTACGACGCAGACACGCATAACTCCAAATATGAAGGATACCCTTGCTGAGCCTGACAGCTGGTATGAGCAGATCGTACGCGATAAAAACATGGTCATTGCAGGACCATCGCGCTATGGCCAGCGGTTTTTAAATTCGGTCATCATAGGTTTTGGCTCGACATTTCTGTCAATTTTCCTTGGCACGCTCGCCGCCTATGCATTTTCGCGCTTTAAGGTGCCGATCAAGGACGATCTATTGTTCTTCATTTTGTCGACGCGCATGATGCCGCCTATCGCAGTAGCCATACCGATTTTCTTGATGTATCGCCAACTTGGGCTGAGCGACACCCATCTTGGCATGATACTCCTCTATACGGCGGTAAACCTGTCACTTTCAGTGTGGCTACTCAAAGGCTTTATCGATGAAATCCCGCTGGAATATGAAGAGGCAGCCCTGATTGATGGTTACACTCGCTTTCAGGCCTTTTACAAAGTGGTGTTGCCGCAAGCCGCTACTGGCATCGCCTCTACCGCCATTTTTTGCCTGATCTTTGCCTGGAATGAATATGCTTTTGCTGTTCTCCTCACCTCCGGTGAAGCGCAAACTGCCCCACCCTTTATCCCGACCATCATTGGCGTTGGCGGGCAAGATTGGCCTGCGGTTGCGGCTGGGGCAACGATCTTCTTGATACCTGTCATGATCTTCACCATCTTCTTGCGCAAACACCTCTTGCGCGGCATCACATTTGGGGCGGTACGCAAATGAGCGGTTTCATCAAAGGCTTATTGGGCTTTCGCCGCGGAGCATGGGAAATGCTGGCATCCATCCTGATTGCGCTTGGCGTGTTCATGCTGATGCAACCTTTCTGGCTAGTGGCGTTCACTTACTCTTTCATCGTCACGCTTGTCGGCACCGTGATGTTTATCATCGTTAGCCATTTTCAGGAATAACACATGTTCAGGCATTACATATGGCGCAAATAATCATCAAAAATCTCCGCAAGGATTTCGGCGATTTCACAGCCGTTAAATCTTCCAGTTTCACGATTGAGGATGGGGAGTTCTTTATGTTGCTCGGCCCCTCTGGCTGCGGCAAGACAACGACTTTGCGGATGATCGCAGGGCTTGAAATGCCGACCGCGGGAGAGGTCTTTATCGATGGCGAAGAGGTATCTCAAAAGCGTGCTTCCGAACGCGACATCGCATTTGTATTTCAAATGTTTGCACTTTATCCACATCTGAACGTGCAGCAAAACATCAGCTATCCGCTTAAAAGCCAAGGCATGCCAAAGGCACAGATCAAAGTGAAGGTCGCGGAGGTCGCAAAAATTTTGGGGATTGAACATATTCTCAATAAACCCGTTGGGGGGCTATCTGGCGGCGACAGGCAACGCGTGGCGCTTGGTCGCGCGATTGTGCGTGAACCCAAAGCCTTTATGATGGACGAACCGCTTGGTGCGCTTGATGCCGAATTTCGTGAGCACATGTCCCAAGAGCTTCGGACCCTGCATGATCAGATGGGTGCCACGACTGTCTACGTGACCCATGATCAGCTTGAGGCCATGCAAATGGGAGACAAAATTGTGGTGATGAACCATGGCAGTGTAGAGCAGTTCGGTGTTCCGCAAGACATATATGACTGGCCCGCCACCATGTTCGTGGCCAATTTCATTGGTTCACCCAGCATGAATTTCCTGCACTTCGAGGGGACAGTGGCCACCGGTGATACCTCCATATCATTCGATGGCCAGTCGTTTGATATTCCCGCCCAACTTTCAACGGCCTCTGGCAAGTTGGTGATGGGCGTCCGCCCTGAGCATGTTGTATTGCAGGACGACAGCGCTTATCGAGGCGAGGTGACCGCGACCGAATATCTCGGCACCACCCAAATTGTCACGCTTGATACGCCTAACGGGATATTAAAAGCCCGAACACCCGCCACTCAGGTCGCCAATGTTGGTGATACAATCGGCTTGGACTTTAACCCGCGCACAATTACCCTGTTCGATGAAACCACCGGCGAGGCGCTATTATCCAAGGCCAATAAGGGAGTGCTGGATCATGGCTGAAGTCAGCTTGCAAAACATATCCAAATCATTTGGCAACCAGGTCGCGTTGGAAGGTTTGACCATGACGGTGCCAGATGGCTCCTTTGTGGTTTTGCTTGGACCAACCGGCGCAGGCAAAACAACCACATTGCGACTGATCTCCGGGCTGGACAAGCCCGATAAAGGTCAGATTGCGATTAATGGCGAGGATGCCATCAACCAGACGCCGGCTGAGCGCAATGTGGCCATGGTGTTTCAGCAATATTCACTCTACCCACACTTGTCAGTGCGCGACAATCTCGCTTTCCCACTCAAATCGCCCATGCTGCGTACGCCAGCTGATGAAATCATTCGCAAGGTTGGTGAGGTGGCCGAAGTCCTGCAGATTTCTCACAAGCTGGATAACAAGGCCACCGAGCTTTCGGGGGGGGAAATGCAAAGGGTCTCAATTGGGCGAGCCTTGGTACGCAGCCCACAAATATATCTGATGGATGAGCCGCTTAGTTCCCTTGATGCCAAATTACGCTCTGACCTTCGCATCGAACTAAAGCGCATTCAGGCCAGTTTGGGTGCCACCATGCTCTATGTCACCCATGATCAGGTCGAGGCCATGACCATGGCCACCCATGTCGGGGTACTGGATCATGGCAAGCTGGTGCAGTTTGGCTCACCGCGCGATATTTATGAAAATCCAATCAGCATTTACGCTGCAGGCCGTCTGGGTTCTCCAAAAATCAATATTCTGCCAGCAGGTCTATTCCCCGGTGCTCCTCAAGGGGCCATCAATATCGGTTTGCGGCCTGAGAATATCAGCATTGGCGAGGGGATCGAAACGCAAGTCATCCGCGTCGAGCATTTAGGTGACCAAACGCGGTTGCACCTTAAAACCAATGACATTGACTTGATGACCCTGACCGATGCACACACCACGCTAAACAAGGGCGATATCATTGCCGTCAGCCCTCGCAATCCGCTCTATTTTGATGCGAATGGCGACCGTTTGAAAGAAGGAAAATAATCTTGGCTCAATTCATGAACAGCAAAGAAGCCCTTGTAATCGAAGCTCTGGACGGTCTCTTGCGATCCTCTGGCGGGCGCTTGGCCCGCCTGGATGGCTTTCCCCATATCAAGGTTATCGTGCGCAATGATTGGGAAAAATCAAAAGTAGCACTGATCTCTGGCGGTGGGTCAGGGCATGAACCTGCCCATGTCGGTTTTGTGGGTGCAGGCATGTTGACAGCGGCCGTCTGCGGAGACGTGTTTGCCTCCCCATCTGTAGATGCAGTGCTTGCCGGGATTTTAGCCGTTTCTGGTCCCGCAGGATGCTTGTTGATCGTCAAGAACTATACTGGTGATCGATTGAATTTTGGATTGGCAGCTGAGCGTGCCCGGGCCTATGGGATAAAGGTGTCGATGGTCATTGTTGATGATGACATTGCCTTGCCAGATTCGCCACAAGCTCGCGGGGTCGCAGGGACGCTATTTGTTCATAAAATCGCTGGGGCGCTAGCCGAAAATGGAGCCAGCCTGGAAATTGTTGCCAAGGCTGCACAGCAGGTGATTGATAATGTTGCCAGTGTTGGCATGTCGCTTGATACTTGTACCGTGCCCGGTTCGCCCAAGGAAGCGCGGATTGCAGAAGGTAAAGCTGAATTGGGTCTGGGTATTCATGGCGAATCCGGTGTCGAACTGATCGACTTTACGACTGCCCGAGATGCGATGAACATCATGCTTGAGCGCCTCAAACCAAATATTGGCCGAAGCATCAATGTAGCGTTACTCAACAATCTTGGCGGAACGACGCCGTTGGAAATGTCCGTCTTGGCTGAGGAGCTGGCGAAATCAGAGGTGATTGACGATATTCAATATTTAATCGGCCCAGCCCCTTTAATGACCTCGTTGGACATGCGCGGTTTTTCAATCTCGATCCTGCCTGTTAGTGCACAAGGATTAGCTCTGTTGCAAGCGCCCGTAGCAATACGCGACTGGCCAGGTTGCATCCAGATCGAGGCACCTCGCATTCGCCCCATTCCAGACGGCTTGACCCCGATAAAGTCAATCCCGTCGAAGGACCCTGCAACAGCTAATTTCGTGGCCCATTGCTGCGACATGTTCATGGAGGCAGAGACCGAGTTGAACGCGCTAGACGCACAATCAGGCGACGGTGACACGGGTGCAACCCTAGCTGGTGCGGCGCGGGCTCTTAAAGCATCAATAGATCAATTGCCTCTCGCCGATACGACCCAACTATATCGAGCTATTGGTCTGGAGTTGAGTCAGACAATGGGCGGTTCGTCCGGTGTCCTTCTGGCTATCTTTTTCTCTGCAGTCGGTGATGCCCTGTCTTCGGGCATGCCCAATGTGGAAGCCTTGAAAGCCGGATTGGCACGCGTTCAAGAAGTCGGCGGTGCCAAACCCGGTGACCGGACCATGATCGATGCGCTTGGCCCTGCTCTAGATGCTCTGCCCAATGGTTTCACCGCTGCAGCAAGAGCAGCTCGACAAGGGGCGGATATGACCGCCCAAATCGTCAAGGCCAAAGCCGGACGGGCAAGTTATATATCGGAGGATCGATTGCGGGGACATAACGATCCAGGTGCCGAAGCCGTTGCCAAACTTTTTGAAAAAATGAGCACCATTTCGGCAAGTTGATCTGTGATGACGTCGTCTTGTTACTTTTATTGTTCGGATGATCAGATAGAGCCAAAGCCGCGATATTTAGATTGCCCGCTGTGATTGTGAGTCTGCTTGGGGTCATACTGTACCGTCAAGATGCCCGGCATATTTCGTTTGTTATTGAGTATAAAGTGGACATTTATCCAATCCCCTATGGTTGATACGCCAAAACCGGTGCCAGCCATTTTTCGGCCTTTTCCAACGTCCAGCCCTTGCGTTTAGCGTAATCCTCTACTTGATCTTTGGCGATCTTGCCAAGGCCGAAATAGCGGCTTTGTGGATGCCCAAAATACAGTCCCGAAACAGCAGCTCCCGGCCACATGGCAAAGCTCTCGGTCAATTTGATGCCAGCGTTATTTTCGGCATCCAGCAGATCGAACAGGGTTTGCTTTTCCGTGTGATCTGGTTGCGCTGGATAACCAGGTGCCGGGCGGATACCGCTATAGGCTTCGCTGATCAATTCCACATTGCTCAGTTTCTCATCGGACGCATAGCCCCAGAATTCGCGGCGCACCCGCATGTGCATATGTTCGGCAAAGCTTTCCGCCAGCCGGTCCGCCAGCGCTTTCACCATGATCTTGTTATAATCATCATTTGCCCGCTCATAGCGAATGGCCAGATCCTCTTCGCCGATGCCAGTGGTGACAGCAAAGCCGCCAATATAGTCAGGGATGCCACTATCTTTGGGAGCGATAAAATCTGATAGGGCGATATTGGGCTTGTCCCCTTGCCGGCGCTCCATTTGCTGGCGCAAACTATGCAAGGTCGCGATCACCTTTGAGCGCGTATCATCCTCATAAACCTCAATATCATCGCCCACACTATTGGCAGGCCAAAGACCTATAACAGCCTGGGCTTTGAGCGATTTTTCATCAACAAGCTCGGTCAGCAGTTTTTGCGCGTCACCAAACAGCTCGCGCGCCGCTTCGCCCTTGACGTCATCATCGAGAATATCTGGATAGCGCCCGCGCATTTCCCAAGTGGCAAAAAACGGCGTCCAGTCGATGGTTTCAACAAGCTGTTTGAGATCATAGTCATCAAAGCTTTTGATCCCAAGAAATTCTGGTTTTACCGGCTTGTTGGTCTCGAAATCGGGGACAAACCTGTTGGCACGAGCCACCTCGATCCTTGAGCGTGGCTTGGTCTTGGTAGCATAGTTTTTTGCCATCACTTCATAATCGGCGCGAATGTCTGCCATATAGGCGTCGCGGCCGCTCTTTTCCAGCAGCTTTGAGGCAACGCCCACCGCCCTTGAAGCATCAATAACATGCACAACCTGCGAGCGCTTATAGGCAGGATTGACTTTAACAGCGGTATGGATTTTTGATGTTGTGGCACCGCCAATCATCAGCGGCAGATCGAACTCTTGGCGTTCCATTTCGCTGGCCAGCGAGACCATTTCATCAAGGGAGGGCGTAATCAGACCAGACAGGCCGATAATATCAACCTTGTGCTTCTTGGCTTCATCAAGAATGGTTTGCCCCGCCACCATGACACCAAGGTCAACGATCTCGAAATTATTGCATTGCAGCACAACCCCAACAATATTCTTGCCGATATCATGCACATCGCCTTTGACGGTAGCCATCAGGATCTTGCCAGCAGAGCTATTTACTCCCTCTTCGCCACTCTCCTTTTTTTCCGCTTCGATAAACGGCATCAGATAGGCCACGGCCTTTTTCATCACGCGGGCTGATTTCACCACCTGGGGCAAAAACATCTTGCCATCACCAAACAGATCACCCACCACATTCATGCCATCCATCAACGGGCCTTCAATAACCTCGATGGTTTTTGTGGCACTCTGGCGCGCTTCTTCCACGTCTTCTTCCACAAAGTCGCCAATACCATTGACCAGCCCGTGGGTGAGCCGCGACCCAACGTCTTTGGTGCGCCATGTCAGGTCTTTTTTCTTCTTGGCGGTTGAGAGACCCTTGAAGCTATCGGCGGCGTCCAGCAAACGGTCGGTCGCATCGTCGCGACGATTGAGGATCACATCTTCGATCAGCTCGCGCATCTCTGGTTTGATATCATCATAAATGGTCAACTGCCCGGCATTAACGATGCCCATATCAAGGCCCGCTTTAATGGCATGATACAAAAACACGGAGTGCATGGCCTCTCGCACCGCATTATTGCCGCGAAACGAAAATGACAGGTTGGAGATACCACCAGAGACATGGGCATGCGGCAAATTTTCACGAATACGTCTCGTGGCGTTAATGAAGTCAACGCCGTAATTATTATGCTCTTCAATGCCAGTTGCCACCGCAAATACATTTGGGTCAAAGATGATGTCTTCGGGGGCAAATCCGACCTCTTTGGTCAAAATATTATAAGCGCGCTCGCAAATCTCGAACTTGCGATCTTCTGTGTCTGCCTGCCCTTCTTCGTCAAACGCCATAACAACGGCTGCTGCCCCATAGTGCATCACCATGCGGGCTTGTTCCTTGAAATTCTCCTCGCCTTCTTTCAGCGAAATAGAATTAACAATGCTCTTGCCCTGCACACATTTAAGCCCGGCTTCAATCACTGACCATTTGGAGCTGTCAATCATGATCGGCACGCGGGAAATGTCCGTTTCGGATGCGATCAGATTAAGGAAAACCTCCATAGCCTTTTCGCTATCGAGCAGACCTTCATCCATATTGATATCAATAATCTGAGCGCCGCTCTCGACCTGCTGACGAGCCACAGAGAGCGCCGCCTCATAGTCATCCGCCTCGATCAGCTTACGAAATTTCGCTGAGCCCGTGACATTGGTCCGCTCACCAATATTGATAAATGTCGCCGTTGTCTGTTTGGTCATATCACTATCCCGCCTTGACTAAATGAATAGGAAGCAAGGTTTAAATTTCTCACCAACGAGCATCTCTTATCCCCTCTCCCCCAAGGGGAGAGGGCTAGGGTGAGGGGGTAAAGCATTAAGCTGTATTGCCTGTGTTTCATCTCGATCATTTCATCCATCCAGTTCAGTAATAATGATGGTTAAAACTCCATCCATATTTGTCAGAACCTCATTATTCCAAAATCGTAGAACCCGATAGCCTTGGCTTTCGAGAAACTCCGTTCGCTTCACATCATATGCTGCTTGCTGCTCGCCATGTTGCCCGCCGTCCGCTTCGACAATCAGCTTTTTCTCTTCACATACGAAATCAACAATATAGTCGCCCTTGGGAATTTGCCGCTTAAACTTATATCCCTTTAAACGCCTGCCACGTAGCTGCAACCATAGTTTCAATTCTGCATCTGTCTGGCTCTTGCGTAATTCCTGTGCCCTCGGGGTTAGTCTGTTTTTCATATCCTACCCCCTCACCCCAGCCCTCTCCCCCAAGGGGAGAGGGAGTTTTGTCCGCGCACCGATTGCAACCCCATCAATCAACCGCCAACCTCACAACTCGTAAGCCTTCTCCCCTCGGGGAGAAGGTTTGGATGAGGGGGCGAGCTATTTTATTCCCAATCCATCCCTGACTTGTGGAAGAATACTGTCAACTTTAAAATCTGGATAAATCTCTAACCATTGTTCTACCGTCTTAAATTCAAGAAGTTTGGCTTTTAAATCCTCAGATTGTTCTCTCAACTGATTGTCCCAATGATTATGAACAAATTCTACCAACTTCTTAAACTTTGGAATGAGATTCCTATCAAACATCTTTCTTTGATAGGGGTGCCGTACACTAACATCAGGTAATTCTTCATTTTTAGACGTTTTCATTATACTAAGAAGTGATAGATCAATATGATTATTTGAATCTCCATAGTGTGCTACAGACTTATCCCTTAGTTGCATAATCTCTTCATGTACGGGCTTTAGTTCTTGATCAGAATTCACAATTTTCAGCAATCCTTTGCTATTTCTATTTGTCGAGGAATTAAAACACCTCGCATAAAGGACTATTGCTGATTTAATTAGATGCGGTCTTATATCGACAATTACGTTCGAGACATTTCTAGTAAAGTAACTTCCATCAAATCCTTCAATAAACTCAATCGCTGCATAGGCTTCTCGCATATCTAGTACGCGCGAGTGCAATCCGTTCACAGCCTTTATTCGCCCAGCAATTTCATCCGGATGATGACTATCCCTCTCGATGAACTTCATTAAGTCCAAGTCATATCGTTCTTGCTGCATTTTCCTTATCCCGCTACAAATGGTTCAAGGCCGGAGAGGCGCAATCTTGGTTCGATGTCGGGCACCGTTCTTGGGGGATAGCCCTTTACTGCATTGGCTATGGCACTAATATGATCGGGGCTGGTGCCACAGCAGCCGCCGACAATGTTAACAAGGCCGTCTTTGGCCCAGCCTTCGATAAAGTCAGCTGTGGTATTTGGCTGTTCGTCATATTCACCCATTTCATTGGGCAGGCCAGCATTTGGATAGACCGAGATCAACGTATCGGATATTGCGGCCATATCAACCACAGCCGGACGCAAATCCTCGGCACCAAACGAGCAGTTGAGGCCCACCGAGAAGGGTTTTAGATGGCGCATGGAATACCAGAAGGCTTCGGGCGTCTGGCCCGACAGGTTGCGCCCTGATTTGTCGATGACCGTTCCAGACACCATGATCGGCAATTCAATGCCCACGTCATCAAACACTTTCAAAACGGCATATCCGGCCGCCTTGGCGTTGAGCGTATCAAAAATAGTTTCGATGATGATGATATCCACCCCGCCCTCGATCAAAGCTGTGGTCTGCTCACTATAAGCCTCCACCAGTTCTTCAAAACTGACATTGCGAAATTCGGGGCGATTAACATCGGGACTAATGCTTGCCGTGCGGTTGGTTGGACCAAGCCCACCGGCCACAAAACGCGGCTTTTCTGGCGTACTCAGCTCGTCAGCTGCGGCGCGGCACAGTTTTGCCGCCTCAATATTAAGCTCAACCACCAGTTCTTCCATGCCATAATCAGCTTGCGATATGCTGGTGGAGTTAAACGTATTGGTCTCGATAATATCTGATCCGGCTTCCAGATAATCCATATGGATTTTTTTGATAATATCGGGCTGGCTCAGCGTCAAAAGATCATTATTGCCTTTGACATCCTGACCCCAGTCCTTAAAGCGCGCCTCTTGATGCCCTACTGCTGCGCTGTTTGAGGGCGCACCGCGATATTCCTCTTCGCCAAGCTTGTGGCGCTGGATCATTGTGCCCATCGCCCCATCGAGAACAAGGATGCGCTCACTGGCGGCTTTCTTAAGGGCTTTAATACGTTCGTCTCTATTCATACCGACACCTGTTCCT
The DNA here is from genome assembly GCA_024280895.1 of Alphaproteobacteria bacterium. GTDB lineage: Bacteria > Pseudomonadota > Alphaproteobacteria > Rhizobiales > JAKIUO01 > JAKIUO01. The sequence goes on from JAJRPI010000060.1 coordinate 75,294, forward strand.
TATTGCTTGCCGCACTGGAAGACCGCAGCCCCAGCAAATGGCAAATGGCATAGACAAGCTTTGCCTTGTTGAGCGTATAGAAATGAAATTCCTGCAATCCAGCATCCACCAGTTCCATCACCTGTTCGGCCCCAATAGCTGCCGCGATCATCTGGCGGGTTTCAACATCTTCGTTCTCCAGCCCCTCAAAGCGCTTGCCAAGCCAGTTGGGAACGCTTGCCCCGGTCATTGTCGCAAATTTTTTGACCTGCTGAAAATTGGCAATAGGAATAATGCCTGGCGTAATGGGAATAGTAATCCCAGCCGCCCGCACATCATCAAGATAACGAAGAAAAGTTTCATTGTCGAAAAAGAACTGGGTAATAGCCCTTGTTGCCCCCGCATCGACTTTGCGTTTCAGCCAGTCGATGTCGGCCGCGCGGTCGGGGCTTTCTGGATGCTGTTCGGGATAGGCACTGACCAAAATCTCGAAACCACCAATTTTGCTGATGCCCTCGATCAGCTCAATGGAACTTTGATAGCCGTCTGGATGAGGTTGATAGCGCTCGCCTACGCCCTCAACGGGATCTCCGCGCAGGGCAACAATATGTTTGACGCCGACGCTTTTATAAGCCTCGATCACCTCGTCGACTTCAGCCTTTGTCGCACCAACACAGGTCAAATGCGCAGCCGGTTTTAAATGCGTTTCCTTCAAGATACGCGTTACCGTTGCATGAGTGCGCTCGCGCGTTGAGCCACCTGCCCCGTATGTCACAGAAACAAATTGGGGATGCAACGGCTCGAGGCGGCGAATGGCCTGCCACAGACGCTCTTCCATTTTGTCGCTCTTGGGAGGAAAGAACTCATAGCTGACCTTGATGTCGCCGTTTACGATATCGCGGCTTTTGCGCCCGTTCGTCTGGCTCATTTTGCGTTTCCTTGCATTTTCCTGGTGCGTGTGCGAGCGGTGTTGCCATTGGTCGCCACGAGCTTCACACTGGTGCTTGAAGCCGCTTTTTGCGCTAACCAGAGCGACACCACCAGTTTTTCATCCGTCTTGTTCTCATCAGCCGCCAATTGGATCATCTGCTTTTCAACAAGCCCGGCCCGTTTTAGCCAGAGCGCCATTTGAGCTTGCGAAAAACCAAGACGCTCATGGGCAAACTCTTCGCGAAAATTATCAAGATTGTGAGGCGCGAAATCAACGATCAACATCTGACCGCCGGGCTGTAACAGGCGCGCAGCCTCATACACCCCTTTTTCGGGCTCAATCAAAAAATGTAGCACCTGATGAAGGACCACAAGATCAGCCTGTCCGTCCTCAACAGCCAGATCAATCAAATCCCCCTGGCGGACCTGACAATGATCAAAGCACTTATCGGCAAGCCGGGAGCGGGCATATTCCAACATCGAATGAGAACTATCATAGCCAATGGCCTGGTCTGTTTTGTGTGCAAGCAGCTCCAGCACCCGACCGGTACCCGTACCCAGATCCAGCAACAGGTTGAAGTTGCCATCACTGCTTTTCCCCGACAGCATTTCCAGCATTGTCGCCTCGACTTTATGATCCGATATGTACAGTGATCTGATCTGATCCCATTTGGCAGCGTTGGCCTTGAACCAGATCTGCGAAGCAGCCACTCTTTCTTCTTGTATCTTTTCAGCTCGCAAGCGATCAGCACTCAAGACAGGATCTTTGCGATCAAGCAAGCCAATAGCCGTATGCACGAGCTCCCCGACCACTTTTTGCTGCACTAAACGGCAATAAACAAACGACCCTTCACGAAAGCGCTCAATCAGGCCCGCCTCGTCAAGCAGCCGTAAATGGCGCGAAATGCGGGGCTGGCTTTGATCCAGTATATTGGTCAGATCAGAAACATTAAGCTCGCGCACGGCAAGCAGCGCAAGGATACGCAAGCGCGTTGCTTCGCCAGCGGCTTTCAATGCCACCAATAGCTGATTTGTGCTGATCTGCTGCGCCACGTATATTGGGCCTTCCTTACTTGAAATTAGACATAAAGGTTTCTTTATGCGCTTGCGTAGAATGATGCAAGGTAAAACCCACTAGATCTATTTATAGTTGTGTTAATATTTAATACACGCATATCGCGCAGTCTCGCATGACTTTAGAATTCATACTTTTGGAGAGGGTCGCTTGAAATGAAAACGTCAGCATATTTTATAGATGATGCGCCGCTGCAAATACTTTTTTTTGACGAGGACTCCCGTAATGGCGGCAATTTCTTCAACTCTGGTCTGGGAACCACCTGGTTTGACTATGATTTGCACCTGGTTGAAAATATTGCAGAGGCAACAGATTTTCTCCAGCCGGTGAAACAAAACCAGCGAGCGCTTGACCTTGTCTTTATCTCCAACACGATTTGGTCGAAGGGAGGAGAGCAATTGGTCAAACAAATTCGCTCAGATCAACGCTTGGTTCGCTTGCCTGTCTATTGCGTTGCCGCTTGCTCTCATAAGATTGTTGTCGGTAACGCCAATTGCATGAATAAGGACTGGCGCCATGCAACCAATTGCAATCACTATTCAAAAGCCGCTGCCGAACCCTTCGAGCCCTATTTGGCCGCCGAACACCCGGCCCACCTACACGGTGTTCTTTGTGGCAATAATATTGCCGATCAGATGAGTACAATTATCGATAATATGAACCAGTACTGGTTCAACTCTGGCACGCTCTGATCACCGGACAATCCGCCCCACATTTGGCAAAAGACAACCCGATGCGTTTTTGTTATAGTCCCCCATTGAAACCTTAATTTCACTGGGACGGTCATAGGTCATGAATGAAACGGGACGCTCTGAACTGCTGATGCCAGCGGGTTCACTGGAAAAACTCAAAGCAGCCATTTTATATGGGGCTGATGCCGTCTATATGGGCACGCCCGACCTTTCCTTGCGCGTCAAATCCCAAATGACCCTGGATGATGTGGTTGAGGGCATTACCTATGCCCATGCTCGTGGCAAAAAGGTCTATCTGACGCTCAACCTGTTCTCCCACAACAAGGATATCGACAAGCTGCCCGGCTATGTGGAGACGGTGCGATCCGTGAAACCAGACGGGCTGATTGTTGCCGACCCAGGCGTTTTCAGCATGGTCAAAAAGGCTGCCCCCGAACTGGAGCTGCATATCTCGACACAGGCCAATGTCTGCTCCTGGCAATCGGTGAAATTCTGGGAAGATCTTGGCGCCAAACTTTGTGTGCTGGCGCGCGAAGTATCATTCGAGGAACTCAAGGAAATCCGCAAAAAATGCCCCGATATCAAACTGGAGACGTTCATTCACGGCTCTATGTGCATGACCTATTCCGGGCGCTGCTTGTTATCCAATTTCCTCACTGAACGAGGTGCCAATCAAGGGGCCTGCGCCAATAGCTGCCGCTGGAAGTACAAGGTCCACATGAAAATGAAGGACGGCACCCTTAAAGAGCTGCACCTCACCGAAGAAAATATGGAGCTGTTCGAGTTCTTTTTGGAAGAAGAATGTCGCCCCGGGGAGCTGATGCCCATCGAAGAAGATGACCGCGGCTCCTATATCCTTAACTCGAAAGACCTCAACTTGATGCCACGGCTCGACGAATTGCTGGCCATTGGCGTTGATAGCCTCAAGGTCGAGGGGCGCGGCAAGAGCATTTATTATGCAGCCCTCACGGCGCGGGCCTACCGAATGGCGATCGACGACTGGTATGAAGACCCCAAAAGCTTTGATCCAGCGCCCTATATGGCTGAACTCAACACCATTCCCAATCGTGGCTATACTCTGGCCTTTCATGATGGCCGCCTCACTAATTATGGCCATAGCTACGAGATGAACTGGAATTTCGCCTCCTACGAATATGCAGCAATTATTCAAAGCGTCGAATCTGACGCCTTTATCATCGAGGTAAAAAACAAGCTTGTTGCCGGCGATGTGCTGGAATTTGTCTCCCCGACAAGGCGCGACATTATGCTTTTGCGCATCTATGAATTTATCGATGCTGCAAGCGGGCGTACCAGCGAAGTGGTGCAGCCCAGTGAAAAACCCGTCATACGCCTCCCCTTCGATCTGTTCGATCATGAAACAATTGCCGACCTCATTCATGACTTTCCGGCGCAAACCATCATCCGCAAGGAAAAAGCCCTGACCGACGAGCAATGGAACCAGATCAAGCTCGACTTTGAAGCTGGTAAATTCGAACTTGGAGAAGGACAGGAAAAGCGCTATCTCGACAAACGAAATGATCTGATTACCGCTCTTGCAGACAAGCAAAACACCCGCGCGCCAAAAACCCGCCGTGTTGGCCTTGAGGGCTGCTGCGGCAAGGGCTGTAATGGCTGCTTGATGTTCTGGAACGATCCCAAATACGCCAAAGCGAGGGCTCTGTTGGCCAGCAAAAAACCAGGTGTCATGCTGGAGCGCAATATGCGCGCGGATTTGATTGACGGATAAATTTTTGTAATATGGCTGTTTGGAATCGCTCCAGCTTCATGATAGGCAAGGACGAAGCTGAGCGAACCCGTCACAAGGATCATCAAAACACTATGCTTGCCATCATTTCTCCGGCCAAAAAACTCAAATTTGAAACACGCGATCCCGCGCTGGATAGCAGCGAGCCGGTTTTTCCAAAAGAGACCAATCAGCTCATCTCAGTCGCCCGCAAGCTGACCCGTGCCGATTTGCGTCAGATGATGAAAATCAGCGACAAGCTGGCGGACCTCAACTATCAGCGCTTCCAGACTTTCAAAAAATCGCCCAATGAAAACGAATCCAAACAAGCGGTCATGGCCTTTGCTGGTGATACCTACACGGGGCTTGAAGCTGATACACTCAGCAAAAAAGATCTGGCTTTTGCACAAGATAACCTGCTGATCCTGTCTGGCCTCTATGGCCTGCTCAAGCCTCATGATCTCATTCAGCCCTACCGGCTTGAAATGGGCCGCAAATTAAAAACCAAACGCGGTGAGACCATCTATGCCTTTTGGGGCGACCGCATTGCCGAGCAGTTGGACGAACAGCTCAAGGGACACAAGCACCCCATCATCATCGATCTGGCCTCCAACGAATATTTCAAAGCTGCCAAAACCAAGGCCTTGAAAGCCCGCGTTATCAATATGGTCTTCAAGGAACAAAAAGACGGTGAGCATAAAATCATCGGCCTGTTCGCAAAGCGCGCAAGAGGCGCCATGGCGCGCTATATGATCCAGAACCGCATCGAGCGCCCCGACGATCTCAAAAAGTTTGCGCAAGATGGCTATAAATATCGCCCGGTAATGTCCGACAATGATCACTGGGTGTTTACCAGAAAGCAGCCCTAAGGAGCCGCAAATGCCATCCCTTGAACTTATCATCGGCAACAAGAACTATTCCTCTTGGTCCCTGCGACCATGGCTTGCCATGAAGGTCATGCAAGTGCCGTTCATGGAAACGCTCGTCAAACTTGACGTCGATAATCATTGTGACGACTTAATTGAATATTCTCCCTCCAAAAAAGTGCCAGTCTTGAAACACGCTCATTTAACGGTCTGGGACAGTCTTGCTATTCTTGAATATATCGCAGAACAAAACCCCGACAAAGCCTTCTGGCCCACTGATTGCGACAAACGGGCCCATGCTCGCTCCATCTCCAACCAGATGCACGCAGGATTTACCGACCTGCGCAATGAATGTCCAATGAATATGCGCCGCACTCCCGGCGCCATTGAAGTCAGCAAAAGCGTCAAGCGTGATGTTGCTCAGATTGAAGCACTATGGCGATCTGCTCTTGAAATATCACACGGGCCATTTTTGTTCGGCGACTTCACCATAGCGGACGCCATGTATGCCCCCATCGTTAACCGATTGCAGATTTACAAGCTCTCAAGCGACCAGACCGCCCTTGCATATTGTGACACCATAGCGGCCCTGCCCGCCTGGCAGGAATGGGCGGCCTCAGCGCACAAAGAAAAATGGTCCATTGATCATGCGGAAATATAACTCATGGAATTTCTAGGGTTTGAGCAAATCAGTCTGGGCATGCTGGCGCTACTTTTTTGCGTGGCGCTTGTTGCCGGATTCGTTGATTCTGTAGCGGGCGGCGGTGGATTGATCGCCTTACCGGCATTGCTATATACCGGCATCACACCGCTTCAGGCTCTTGCGACCAACAAGCTGCAAGGCAGCTTTGGCACCTTTGCTTCAACACTCAATTTCTACCGCCACGGCCATATCGACCTCAAGCAAATGCTTCCGGCTGTTCTCCTGACCTTTATTGGAGCTGCCATTGGAACGCTAGCCGTACAAATGTTTTCCGCTGATTTTTTGCGCCTGTTTATGCCAATAGCGCTTGTTGGCATTGTCATCTTCTTTGCCTTGCAGCCAAAACTTGGCGAACACGACCGGCATCATCGCATTGGCATATGGAGCTTTGCGGCCCTGTTTGGTTTCACCCTTGGATTCTACGACGGTTTTTTTGGCCCCGGAACAGGAGCCTTTTTTACCCTCGCTTTCGTTTTATTGCTCGGCTTTAATCTCGTCAAAGCCACCGCAAATACCAAATTGCTCAACTTCACCAGTAATATAACCTCCTTGTCCTTTTTCATTGTTGGCGGCCATGTTGTTTGGTCTTTGAGCCTCGTGATGGCTGTAGGGCAATTCACTGGTGCAACTATTGGCTCCCACATGACGATCCGCCACGGGGCAAGCCTCATTCGGCCACTGGTGATCATCATGTCATCGGCAATGGCGTTAAAGCTGCTCTATGACAATTTCTCGGGTTGAGAGGTGTAATCCCTATTTCGACACAATTTGGATTGCTTTTCGTGATTGAAAAGGGCTTATGAGCCTGGGAAATATTTTGGAAGCGGACCAAATGTCAATATTGCGTATATCAGGAAGTCTCTTGGCCAGCGCCGCTCTCCTATTGTTGCTGGCGTCATGCGCCTCGTTTCCGGTGTCATCCAGCAGCAACGCCGAACCTTCAAAACCGATTAAACTGCATTATAAGGAAACCGGCAAAGGGGACCCGGTTTTACTGCTACATGGGCTCGGCGCGAGTTCTTATGCCTGGCGCTATGTCACACCCGAACTTGCTAAAACCCATCGCATCATTGCTCTGGACCTCAAAGGTTTTGGAAAATCAGATAAACCGCGTGACAATAAATATTCCTTGTTTGATCAAGCTGAACTTGTCGACAAATTCATTCGCAAACACAAACTAAGGCGATTGACGCTGGTTGGTCATTCCTTTGGCGGCGGCATTGCGCTGGCCCTCGCCATCAAGGATCAAAAGCGGCGAAAACCATGGCTCAAAAAGCTTATCCTGATTGACAGCATTTCTTACAAACAGGAAATCCCGTGGGGTATTGCGCTCATGCGGACGCCGATCATTTCAGATTTGGGCATTGCGCTCATCCCACCAGAAACGCAAATGAAAATCGCTTTGCAATTTGCTTATCACGACAAGAGCAAAATTCCGCCTGAAGCGCCGCGTGAATATGCCAAACAGATCAGTTCTCCGGAGGGCAAATACGCCTTATTGCGCACCGCTGCGCAACTCATGCCGGAAAATATTGAGCAGTTCACAAAACAATATCGCGATCTGAAAATAAAGACATTGCTCATCTGGTGCCAACGCGACGGCATTGTGCCTGTGGCCTATGGCAAGCGCCTCTATAATAACCTGCCCAACGCCAGAATGCATATTCTGCCCGAGTGCGTACATCTGCCGCAAGAAGAACTGCCACAACTGACATCGAATCTGATGAGTAACTTTTTGCGCGAAAAATAATAAAATACCAATTATTGTCGCACTGTTCCCCAAATTCTGCCTTGTTCCAAAGGCAAGATCAAGCTCAATAAATCAATTGACTTCAAGCTTTCCCTCGCACCCCCCAACTCCGCGACAGGACCACAACTATGAACATTTCGTCCACTATGAGCTTAACATTGAGATCCCACCTCGCGATCGCCGCCCTCCTGCTTGCTCCTGTGCTGGCTGTATCCAGTATTGCCAGAGCTGATAGCAGCGATATTGCCAATTCCCTGCCCGCTCAAATCCCTGAAATTCTAACGGGCGGCAGTTGGAGTAATGGCACTGTTGGCGGCGTTTATCGAGCTGTTGTGGTGATCTCTGACGCACCGGTGCAAACAACCAGCCTGGCCGAAAAATCCCAGAAAGTTTCGTCGACAACCAGCAATGGTAAGGGCAAACCCGCAACAGAACGCAAAGCAGAAGTTTTTATCCAGTGGATCTCCCATGAAAAAGGCAAGGCAAACTCGAAAATTGTCAAAACAGTCAGCATCAGGGAATTTAATGAAAAACAGCTTAGACATGCTTTTCTGGCGATGGATACGCTGAAAGACAATGAGATGACCTTACTGGTGACCTCCTATGACGAGGGCAGCGACAAGGATATCTCTATTTCGGTCAAGGCGACAACGCCTGGCAAGTATGAAAGCTCGAATGGCGCACAATAGGTACGCTGATATGGCTTTGTGCTTAACTTTACCATGTGCAAATTGTCACTCCACGCGTCAATCATTTGACACGGGCAAAGCCCCTGTTTACATTCACGCCAACAAAGGGTCCGCAATTATGACGGGCTCCAATGAATTCCCAATCCTTAAGAATTCAAAACCAACACCAATTTGGGTTTAATAAAGCGTACGCATGAAATTTACTGAGCTCGCCCTGAGCGATCCTATCCTTAAGGCCATTGAGGCCGCCGGTTACACCGAAGCTACTCCCATTCAGGAAAAGGCAATCCCTGCTGCGCTAGAAGGACGTGATGTTCTTGGCATTGCTCAAACAGGTACTGGCAAGACGGGCGCCTTTGTGCTGCCTATGATTGCCCGCCTTGAAAAGGGCCGCGCCCGGGCTCGCATGCCCAGGTCGTTGATCCTTGCCCCAACCCGCGAACTGGCTGCCCAGGTTGCCGAGAACTTTGAAACACTTGGTGCCAACCACAAGCTTAATATGGCTTTGTTGATTGGCGGCGTTTCGTTCGACAAGCAATCCGCTATCCTGGACCGGGGAGCCGATGTTCTAATCGCCACACCAGGTCGGTTGATGGATCATATGCAACGCGGCAAAGTGATGCTCAATGCCATTGAAATTCTGGTCATTGATGAAGCTGATCGCATGCTCGATATGGGCTTTATTCCCGATATTGAGAAAATCGTCAAAATGCTGCCATTCACACGCCAGACCCTGTTTTTCTCGGCCACCATGCCACCAGTGATCCAGAAACTTGTGCGTGACTATCTGCATAATCCTGAACGCATCGAAGTTGCGAGAGCATCGACCACCGCGAGCACGATCACTCAAAAATTTAAATTTATCAAACAAAACACACCCGCCATGAAACGCGACGCCCTGCGCGGGCTTATCGCGTCTGATAATGTCAGAAACGCCATCATCTTCTGCAATCGCAAAAGAGATGTGGGCATCTTGCAGCGTTCCCTTGCAAAACATGACTTCAATGCCGGTGCTCTGCATGGTGATATGGACCAGCATTCACGCATGGAAACGCTCGCCGCGTTTAAAGATGACAAGATCAAGCTGTTATGTGCCAGTGATGTCGCGGCGCGCGGTCTCGATATTCCTAATGTGTCTCATGTCTTTAATTTTGACATCCCGCGTCATGCCGAAGATTATGTACATCGCATCGGACGCACCGGGCGTGCCGGCAATAAGGGCACGGCCATCTCGCTGATCACCTCAGCTGATCGCGAAGATCTGGCAACCATATTCAAATTGTGTGAAATTACAGACCCAGCCTGGATTGACGGCGAACCAGGCGAAGGCGGTTCTGAACGTTCTGGACGCAACAAACGTGAACGGGCCCCCGCCAAAGGGCGTGACAAAGCTCCCAAACACGAAGCGAAATCAGAACCCACTACAGAAAATAAAACTACTGCCAAAACGGATCCTGCCTCTAAAGAAGCAGCAAAAGCAGCCCGCCCTGCTCAAGAAAATACTGCAGAGAAACCGGACAATGAGAAGCCCTCAAAAAGACGCCCGGCAAAAGAAAATCGCCCCGCTGACAATCGCAACAACAATGATCGCGGCCGTGGACGCCAAGGTAAAAACAACGTTGTTGGCATGGGTGATCACGTACCTGCATTTATGATGAAATCGGTAAAAACCATTCGTTAGAACAGCTTCCATCTCCATAATAAAAAGCCTGTCAATCCGATGATTGACAGGCTTTTTTGTTTTTGATGTTCCTGGAAGAGACCGACAAGTCCGCTATTGGGTAGAACCTTGCAACATGGCTCGCACAGCATCCAGCCTCGCAGCCAGGTCAGTATCAAACGATTTTGGATCAATCGCAGGCTCTTGGGTATCTGGTACCGCTGCCATCTCGGCTATTGGAGCAGCAACCTCTAGTTCAGCTACGGCCTCGACGACAGAAGCAGCAACCTCTGGCACGGCCATTTCCTCAACGACAGGGGCAGTAGCCTCAACTTCGGCCACTTCCTCAATGACGGGGGCAGCAACCTCTGGTAAGACCACTCCCTCAATGACAGGAGCAGTAGCCTCAAGTTCAGCCACTTCCTCAACGACGGGGGCAGCAACCTCTGGTAAGACCACACCCTCAACGACAGGGGCAGCAACCTCTAGTTCAGCCACTTCCTCAACGACAGGGGCAGCAACCTCTGGTAAGACCACTCCCTCAATGACAGGAGCAGCAACCTCAACTTCGGCTACTTCCTCAACGACGGGGGCAGCAACCTCTAGTTCAGCCACTTCCTCAGCAACAGGAGTAGCAACCTCAAGTTCGGCCACTTCCTCAACAACAGGAGCAGCAACCTCAACTTCGGCTACTTCCTCGACGACAGGAGTAGCAACCTCAACTTCGGCTACTTCCTCATCGATAGGGGCAGCCTCTAGTTCAGGAACATCTTCAAGCTTGGGCTCTTCGTCAATCGGCTCCACAAGCTCAGAATCAAACTCTCTTACTTCGGGCGTATCGGTTTCGATATTCTCAACGTCATGGATTTTTGAAGCAAGAGCTTCAATTTCTGCCTCCATATGTTCCTCTGAAACCGGTTCATCTATTGTGGCAATGGGTTCGACGAGTGCGGGAGTAGCAGCCTCAATCGCTTCGCTAGAGCTTGCCTGCCCGACAATTGCGGCTGTCCCCATGACACCAGCAAGCGCTGCCGAAGAAACAGCAGCTTGCGTCATCGGGCTATCGCCTGGTGTTGGCTCGATTACATCAGTCGCTGCTGGCTCTATTTCCGGTTCAGTAATGGGATCAGCTGTTTCCGATTGACTATTTACCAGCGAGTGCAAATCAGCAACCCGTTTGGCCATTTCCACACAGTGAGTTTTTGTATGATCATCATGGTATGAGATCGCAGCTTGTTCATCCGTCATATCGTTCAAGTTCAAGGCCAGCTTGAAATGCTCGGCAGCATCATATTTTGCGAGACCGAGGGCTTTTTCGTTAAACTCTTTCTCGTTTGCATCAACAGCGTCCGGCCGCACTCGTTCACTCATCTCTACGAAGGTTTTGTGTGATTTTTGCGCCTGTTCGATACTGGACTTTACAAGTTCGGAAATAATCGCGTTCTGATTTGCGTTATTGTCACCATCGGTCATAATTGGCTCCTTGCACAATCTTTCATATTTTATGTGATTCGCTGAATACTATCAGATAGTTCACCCCGTCAGCAAATAAACAAACAGTAACTGTTGATGAACAATTTCACTCCTCGCGGGGCTTTTCCCCTCAAGACACAACCATTCAAGCCAACACATATGATATCCACAAAAAAAGTGTCGATCAGATGGCACCCTTGGCAGAATCACTTGCATCAGATAAAAGTAGTATTGTTTGTGTTACTTTTTATCTGAAAGGAGGGCAACATGCGTACAATAGATTATTTGTCAGTGTTTTTTCTCCTTGGCGCTGCTCCAGCCTGGCAAGGAAAACTGGACACGTTGAGTAGTGGCTTGGGAACTGCTTTGTTGATCACTTTGCTGATAGGGGCCATTCGCGCCTCAAGAGCCGATGTCAATGACACCAATCCCGCCAAAACTGACAATATAGCCGCCAATGATTTCGAAAACACATATGAGCAGGTGCCACTCAAAGACCTATAGAGGTCGATCAGCTGATTGGGTATCTTGATGCTTGTCGAGCGGGATGATCAGTCTGGCCACAAGGCCGGGCTGGTTATCTTCAAGGCTTAATGTTCCCCCATGTAGCTTGGCGACAGCTGACACCAGCGACAAACCCAATCCGGTGCCTGGTTTCGATCGGCTCTTTTCAAGGCGGCCAAACCGTTGCATAGCTGATTTAACATCTTTTTCAGCAATACCTGTCCCTTGATCACTAATCGCAATAAAAAACGCTTCTTGCTGATCGCCATTAATTGAGGCCGGATGAAGCCCCGCCTCAATAGTGATCGTGCCGCGATCTTGTTCAGGCGCCGCTTCGCCTTGCTCTGCGCCACCATATTTGAGCGCGTTTTCAATCAGATTTGCAATGGCCTGCCCGAGCAACTGCCGATCAACATTAATTTGTGCTGATGGGCCGCTGCTCATCACAAGTTGCATACTATTTTGATCGGCCAAAGGCTCATAAAGCTCCGCGACATCCCCGACAAGTTCTTGCAGATCATTGTGCGCGAAATTAGAACGATTGCTACCGGCTTCCAGCCGCGCAATCGATAATAGTGAATTGAAGGTACGGATCAGATCATCACTTTCTTCGATGGTCTTTTCCAACACATCCTGGCAATCCACGCGGGACTTGTCACGCAAAGCGGTCTCGACACGGTTGCGCATGCGGCTAAGAGGTGTTTTGAGATCATGGGCGATATTGTCTGAAACTTCACGCAACCCGTTCATCAACTGCTCTATGCGCTCTAGCATGGCATTGAGATTAAGGGCCAATCGGTCAAATTCATCGCCAGAACCATTAATCGGCACGCGCCCAGACAGATCGCCAGCCATGATCACCCGGCTGGTTTGCGTCACACCATCAATGCGTCTCAACAAATCGCGACTGACCAGCCAGCCACCGCCAAGCCCCACCAGAACCATAAAGGCCAACCCTGACAGTACCGCATTACGAATGATCTGCGTGAACTGGCGCTGGTCTTCCACGTCCCGTCCCACCATCAATCGATAGCCTCTCGCCAAACGATAGATCCGCGCCACGGCATGGCGCATCTCGTGCCCCCGTGCGCCATTACGCTGATAGGCGAACTCAACACGTCCCTGCGTGTTCCATAAATCGCGCGTCAATGCTTTGACGTTTCCAGCAATCCAGCCGCCATCATTATCTGTCACCAGATAAAGCGCATTACTGGGAGTAATGATCCGGCGATTAATGGTTTTGGCCAGCCTGGTGACCCCGCCAGAGCGATATTGCTCTGCCAGACCAAGAGTTTCGGCCAGAATGGTTTGCTTGAGCCGCCCCTCCAAAACCCGATTGGAATTCCAGCTGATATAGACGATGACGAGGGTTGCCGCCCCTGCAAAAAGTACGGCAAAAATCAATAGCAGCCGAAACGTCGTGCTTTTCAATAACTTACTAAGTGTCGTCACGGATCATATATCCTGCGCCGCGAATGGTTTTCAGCAGGGCCGTGTCGAAATTTTTATCAATCTTGGCGCGCAATCGCGATATGTGCACATCAATGACATTGGTTTGCGGATCAAAATGATAGTGCCAAACATTTTCCAGCAGCATGGTACGGGTGACAACCTGCCCGGCATGGCGCATTAGATATTCCAGTAAACGGAACTCGCGCGGCTGCAATAATATGGTTTTATCCTGGCGCTGCACTTGCCGCGTCAAGCGATCAAGCACCAGATCGGCGACCTGATAGCTGGTTTGTCCCTGTTCGAAACTGTCCCGGCGATGCAGGGCCTCGACACGGGCCAATAATTCCGTAAACGCGTAAGGCTTGGTTAAATAGTCATCACCTCCGGCCTGCAGCCCTTTGACCCGGTCATCAACCTCGCCAAGCGCGCTCAAAATAAGGACGGGCACACCGATGGATTCCGTGCGCAGAATCTCGATCATCGACAGCCCGTCAAGCCGGGGTAACATACGGTCAACGATCAGCACGTCATGCTCTTTGGAGCGGGCATATTTCAGCCCCTCTTCTCCATCATGGGCAATCTTTACGCTATGACCGGATTCGTCCAATGCCTTGGACAAATAAAGAGCCGCTTCACGGTCATCTTCAACAAGCAGTACGCGCATCGTCCCCCCTTCCCTTTACACAAAGACAAAAAGAAGCCGCACCTGTCGCGAAACAAATGCGGCTCCTTTAACGTTTCAATTAACCGCGACCATTGATCGGCAGAGCAACGAAGGCTTCACGCTTGCGAGAGCGAAAACGCACCAGCACAGCACGACGACCTTTGGTTTTGGCACTCTTGACGGCTTTAATGACATCATCAGGCGTTGAAACTGCGCGTCCATTGACATCGAGGATGATATCACCCCGGCGCAGCCCCTTATCTGCGGCAATAGACTTTTGATCAACATCCGTCACATAAACACCTTTCTTGGAGCCTTTGGCAAAATCAGAGGCTGACGCCAAAGACAGACCGAGACTTTCAAGCTCTTGTCCGCCGCCTTTCCCCTTGGTCAGGGAAGCAAGGCTTTTGGAACCAGGGAAACGACCAAGCTTGACCGACAGATTTTGTTCGCGACCATCCCGGAAGATCGTCAGGTCCGTTTTGCTGTTCGGCGCAAGGGCGGCAATTTTACGTGCCAGATCGCGGCTGTCTTTGACTTTCGCGCCATCGACTTCAAGGATCAGGTCACCAATCTGCATGCCAGATTTCTCAGCTGGCGCATTTTTGGTCAACTTGCCAATGATAGCACCATTGGCCTCATTCAGCCCCAGGCTTGCAGCCATATCATCGCTAACACTCTGGATTTGCACCCCGAGCCAGCCGCGACTTACCGAACCATTTTTCTTGAGCTGATCAACAATGGATTGCACAAGAGGAGCCGGGACAGCAAACGCGATACCCACATTGCCACCAGAAGGGCTGATGATGGAGGTATTGACGCCGACAACATTGCCAGCGAGATTAAAGGTCGGTCCGCCGGAATTACCTTTGTTGACTGCTGCATCGATCTGGATGAAATCATAAGGGCTATCACCAACATCGCGGCCACGAGCCGATACAATGCCGGCTGTCACTGTACTGGACAGGCCAAACGGATTACCAATCGCCAGCACCCAGTCGCCAACGCGTGCTTCTTTAGTGGCGAAACGAACAGACTGATAAGTGCCTGACTTCTCAATTTTGAGAAGGGCGATATCTGTTCTTTGGTCAGAACCAATCAGCTTGGCATCAAGCCGCTTACCATTATTAAGCGCGACCTTGATGCGATCGGCGTTGCGTACAACATGGTGATTGGTGACAACATACCCATCAGGTGAGATGATGAATCCTGAACCTTGCGCACGCATGGGGCGAGAGCTTGGGCCCTGTCCGCCAAAATCTTTCTCAAATTTCTTGAAAAATTTATTAAGAGGATGTCCATCAGGCAAATCTGGCTGTCCACGGCGCTTTTTGCGCTTAGACTTGCGCCCGGTGGTAACGGTGCCTGTGACGTAAATACTGACAACAGCCGGTCGGACCTGTTCTACCAGATCAGCAAAGCTCAAGGGAGCATTGCCCAGTTCGGCAATCCGACCATTTTGCGAGAGCTGGGCGGTCGCGGTTGGGGCTTGTGAAAACGTCATTGCTCCGGCCGCACCAAAGCCAAGCACAAGGCCTGCAATCATCAGACCGCTTTTTTTGCTGCTTATTCCTGTTGAAGTCGTACGTTCCGTAGTCATCCAGTTTTCCTCTTTTAATAACAGTTAAATTGGCGTTTTTATCTTCGTTGGAAATATATATAGTGTTTGTGGCGCTATGATGCACTTTCCACCAGATTAAAATATGGTAATGTAAGGCAAATCTCAACCGTCAGGCGAAAAATATTGTCTTGGGGAACAAAAAAGAAAGGGGCGCTCTTTGCGATTGCAACAAACGATCATAAAGAACATCTTACTCTGTAATCAGCGTATGTTTGAACCCTTGAATAAGCAGGTGATTACGCACTTTATGGCGACCAAGTGCTTCCTTCGTGTTAGCGGCACGGCGGGGATCTTGATGCTTGCCATCGCCTTTTTAGCCCCCTCGTTCTTTACCAAACCTGCATATTCCCTGCCCTTTAGCCGCAATCTCATCCAGCTAGCTGATCAACATTTTGTGACTAATAAGCGCGATTTACTCATTCCTGTCGCGGTATTTGGCAAGGATCAGCGCCAACGCCTGCCTCGTCGCTACAAAAAACTTGATCGCCAGATTGGCCTTTTGCACAATCCTCGGACAAACACATTATGTACAGCCTTTTGCGTCGGGCCAGATATGATCGCCACCGCCTCTCATTGCCTTTATAGCCATCGCAAGCGCAACAAGCTTTATCTCTCATCGTTTTTATTCAAACTCAAAACCGGCAAGAAAAACGCCCGGATATATTCCAAACTGGCGGGCAATCACACCCGCCAATCAAGACGATATATCATTACTGGCACCTCAAAGCTGAGCCGCAAACCACCAATTGGTGCGGCGCGCGATTGGGCGGTTATGCGCCTTGAACGCCCCATTTGTAGCAAGGGCTGGTTTAAGTCCGTCGATCTTGATCACTCAAAGCTGGAAGCTGCCGCCCGCAACAAAAAGCTGTTTCAAGTCGCGTATCATATGGATTTCAAAAATTGGCAGATCGCCTATTCCAGATCTTGTTCAATCAACAGAAATTATGGCGGATTGACCTGGAACAATATCAAGAAACATTTTGCCCTGCCAAAGTCCCTAATCCTGCATCAATGCGATACTGGCGAAGCTTCCTCTGGTTCCCCCTTGTTGATGGATACAAAACAAGGACCCGTTGTGGTCGGTATTAATGTGGGCACCTATCAACAACGAGAACTGACGGTAAAAAATGGCCGCGTCATCGGTCGCACCAAATATAAAACCATTGCCAACACCGCCGTTAGCGCCAAAGCATTTTCTCGCAAAATCGACGCCCTCAAAATAGCCAATGTTATTGCCAACAAATCGGATTTGAAACTCTTGCAAACGCATCTTCGCCAGCAAGGCTTTTACAAAGGACGTATAGACGGCTTATATGGATCGCGTACAGAACGCGCCATCAAAGCCTATGAACGAGGAAGTAATCAGCTCGAAACGGGTCTTGCAACCACAGATATTTTATTCGAACTGGACAAAAGCCAGATCCACCCCGTCTCTATCGAAACTTCTGCTGGCTACAGACCCAAGACAAAACCACAACCCCCAAACAAGTAGAACTGATCTTGGCCTCGGCGGTAAACTATCTTTTGTCCAGCCCCGAAGGCTCGGCCTGTCCGCGTTCGCGTGCGAACTGACGGGCCACCGCCACAGCTCCGATATGATCACATATTTCAGGCTGAACCCGGCACAAACGCATATAGTCGTCGCGGCTAAGCTCAAGAATTTTAGTATGGGCCAGTGTGCTATAGGTAAATTCATAGGGTATTTGGTCGATCATGGCGATTTCCCCAAAGAAATCCCCCGAATGAAGGGTAACCGAGCTTTCAAAGCGCTCAATGAGGACCTCACCGCTGGCGATAAAATACATGGAATCTCCGGGGTCTTGGGCGCGAATAACCTCCCAGTGTGGGGGATAGCTATGCGCTTGCAGAAAATTCATAAGTTCGGCGATTGATTTCGCGTTGAGTTGAGAGAACAAAGGAATCCGCGATAGTAAGGACCAAGTCACAACGAAATCGCGCCGCGACGACTCTTGAGCAAATCCTGTCGATATGATCGCAATAGGCAGGGCAAACAGCCCAAGGCCGGCGATCATAACAACCGACCCAAATATTTTACCGAGCGCCGTGACCGGCGTGATATCTCCATAGCCGACTGTCGTGAGTGTCGCGATTGCCCACCATGCCGCCGCGGGCACAGAAGAAAATTGCGTATTGATGACATCTTTCTCGATAAAATAAATACCGGTCGAGGCAAATAGCAACATTGTAAGCGTCAGGATCAAAGCACCCAATAGCGCCCGGCGCTCATTCGACATGACTTTCATCAATGTGTGCAAAGCGGGGGAGTAGCGCGCCAATTTCAAGAACCGAAGAATCCTGAACAAACGCAGCACTCGCAGGTCAAAAAATGGGAACAAAAAGCTTAGATAAAACGGCAATATCGCTAGCAGATCGATAATCAGAAAAGGCCTGGTGGCAAATTTCAGGCGTGCCTTCCAAGTGGGCATCCGCTGCAAGAAAGGTACTTCAACGCCTGCCCAAATCCGCACGATATATTCGAGAGTAAAGATAGCAACCGAAAACAACTCGAACAGATAAAATTCATGGTGCCATTTTGAGTGCAACTCAGAAACGGTTTCAGCCGCAAAGGCGAGCACATTCAGCAAGATAAGGACAATTAAAAAACCATCGAACAACCTGCTAAGAAAATCGTCCTCGCGACCGCTTTCAACTACTTCAAAAACACGTCGACGCAAAGTTTGCCGTTGAGTGTGACGTTGCTCAACGGCACCACTCATACCTTGCCATCCACCAACTCTCCAATGCGTTTTTCAATCGCATCGAGTGCTGCTTGTGCTTTGGATCCATCAGGGCCACCTGCCTGCGCCATATCGGGGCGCCCGCCACCGCCTTGACCGCCAAGTATGGCTGATCCGGTTTTTACAAGATCAACCGCATCATACTGGCCTGTTAAGTCGCTGGTCACACCCACCGATAACCCGGCTTTACCTTCTTCGGTGACAGTGACAATCGCCACCACACCAGAGCCGATCTGCTGCTTGCCATCATCAACAAGGCCGCGCAGATCCTTGGGAGGAATGCCTTCCACGCTACGGGCCATATATTTCAGATTGCCAATGGATCTAATATCATCCCCGCCATTACTGCCGCCGCCGCCCATGGCCAATTTACGCTTGGCCTCAGCCAATGCTTTTTCCAGATTTTTTCGCTCCTCAACAAGTGCCCGCAAGCGTTCTGGCACTTCAGAAGGAGGGGTCTTCAATATATCGGAGACCTCTTTGAGGCGCTTGTCCTGATCACCAAGAAAACCGCGCGCCCCCTGCCCGCTTAACGCCTCGATACGGCGCACACCAGCGGCAACAGCAGTTTCAGAGATAATCTTGATCAGGCCAATGTCACCCGTGCGTTCAACATGAGTACCGCCACACAGCTCAACCGAATAAGCCGCCTTACTAGGAACACCAGCGGATTGATGTCCGCCATCGCCGGTGCCCATGGAAACAACCCGCACTTCATCACCATATTTCTCGCCAAACAAAGCCATAGCGCCAGCTTCAATAGCTTCATCCTGGCCCATCAGTCTGGTGCTTACCTGACCATTTTGCAGCACGATCTGATTGGTGATTTTCTCAATTTCTTCCAGTTCAGATGCGCTCAATGCTTTGGGGTGAGCAAAATCGAAACGTAACCGATCGGACGTCACCTGCGAGCCTTTTTGAGTGACGTGATCTCCCAACACCAGACGCAAAGCCTGATGCAATAAATGCGTGGCAGAATGATTGGCTTTGAGCGTTGAGCGTTTTTGCTGATTGAGCGCCAGGTCTATGGATTCATCAAGCGTGAACTGGCCACTTTCAACTTGACCTAAATGGACCACCAGGTCGCCAGCTTTTTTCAATGTATCAGTGACAATAAACCGAGATCCCTTGGCGCCGGTGATAATACCGGTATCACCTGTCTGACCACCAGATTCTCCATAAAAAGGCGTTTGGTTAGAGACCAGTGATGCCTCATCTCCCTTAGCGATCTTCTTGACCGGTTTGCCGTTTTTAATGAGCGCCGAGATCGTGCCAAGCGCTTGCTGGGTATTGTAGCCAAGAAATTCTGTGGCTCCCAGTTTCTCGCGTAGCTCCAGCCAGATCTGCTCTGTGGCAGCGTCACCAGAACCGGACCAGCCTTTACGCGCTTCAGCGCGCTGGCGCTCCATGGCCTTGTCAAAAGCCTTGATATCAACGGAAATATCGCGATTTTTCAGAGCATCTTGCGTGAGGTCGAGCGGAAAACCGTATGTATCATATAATTTAAATGCAACCTCGCCAGACAGCTCATCGCCGCCTTTCAAACTCGCTATTTCCGTTTCAAGCAGGTTAATGCCGCGGTCCAGCGTTTTCCGAAAACGGATTTCTTCCAGTTGCAGCGTTTCGCTGATGAGAGCTTTCGCGCGCACCAGTTCAGGATAGGCCTCCCCCATCTCCCTGATCAGCGTCGGCAACAACTTGTAAAGGATCGGTTCGCTGACCCCCAGCAGGTTTCCATGACGCATGGCCCGTCTCATGATCCGCCGCAAAACATAGCCACGCCCTTCATTGGATGGCAGAACCCCATCGGCAATCAGAAAACTGCAGGAGCGCAAATGATCTGCAATGACCCGGTGCGATACATTATTGCTGCCTTTGGCATCGACGCCAGTTGCCTCAACAGACGCATTGATCAAGGCCTTGAACAGATCGGTTTGATAATTGTCGTTGGTGCCCTGCATCAGGGCGGCCATGCGCTCAAGTCCCATGCCGGTATCAATGGATGGTTTGGGCAGATCTATGCGTTTACCTGGAGCCAATTGCTCATATTGCATGAACACCAGATTCCATATTTCGACAAACCTGTCCCCGTCTTCATCAGGCGAGCCCGGTGGCCCCCCTGGAATATGGTCGCCGTGGTCATAAAAAATTTCAGAACAAGGACCACATGGTCCGGTTTCACCCATGGACCAAAAATTATCACTAGTGGCAATACGGATGATCCGCTTATCGGCAAAGCCTGTGACTTTCTTCCAGATATCAAACGCTTCATCATCGTCCACATAAACCGTCACCAGCAGCTTGTTCTTATCGATGCCAAATTCTTTGGTGATCAGCTGCCAGGCAAGGTTGATGGCCTCATCCTTGAAATAGTCACCAAAAGAGAAGTTACCCATCATTTCAAAAAAAGTGTGATGGCGAACCGTGAAACCGACATTATCGAGATCATTATGCTTGCCGCCGGCTCGTACACATTTTTGCGCAGATACGGCCCGGTTGTAATCTCTGGTCTCAAGCCCGGTAAACAGGTTTTTGAACGGCACCATCCCAGCATTGGTAAACATCAACGTTGGATCATTGCTCGGCACGAGTGAACCTGATCGCACAACCTCATGATTGTTTTTCTTGAAAAACTCAAGAAAGCCGCTTCGTATATCGTTGACACCTGTCATCTGTTTCACTTTTTCATGGTGCAGAACACCTGCTTTAAAAGGATCAATCATCCAAAATCGTGATCTGTGGATCAAGAAGCTGGAGAAAGCGTTCAATGCTCGAATATGCCTACCTGAGCGCTGTTTTACAATTCCTCGACATGACTGTCCAGCACCACAAAAACTGTTAACATAAGTCAGTTCATCAAATCACATTTTTCGCTTATATCAAAAGCATAACGGCCCCTCGCGGGGCCGTTAAAGTCTATATGGTAAATTTATAGCTACGCATTGAAGCACAAGCATCATCTCGAAGTGTGGCACTCCTTTTTGAGCTAGGCACTCTCCGCAGCATCAAGATCATCATTTGCCTTTGCTTTGGCAATTTCATCGTCGGGCATATCATCGACGACCAATCCGGCATTCTTGCGGATTTCTAATTCTATTTTTGCACATAATTCAGGGTTATCACGCAAATATCCTTTGGATTTTTCACGCCCTTGACCAAGCCGTTGGCTGTCATAGGAGTACCAGGATCCCGATTTCTCAACAATATCAGCTTTGACACCAAGATCGATGATTTCACCCAGTTTCGATATTCCCTCACCATACATGATATCAAATTCGACTTGACGGAACGGCGGTGCCACTTTGTTTTTGACAACTTTAACGCGGGTCTGATTGCCGATCACCTCGTCACGATCCTTGATCTGGCCAATGCGCCGAATATCAAGACGAACGGATGAATAAAATTTCAGGGCATTACCGCCTGTTGTGACCTCTGGAGATCCAAACATCACACCGATTTTATGGCGGATCTGATTGATAAAGATCACCATGGTGTTGGATTTTGAAATAGAGCCGGTCAGTTTGCGCAATGCCTGTGACATCAAACGGGCCTGTAAGCCGGGAAGACTATCGCCCATTTCGCCTTCAAGTTCTGCTTTGGGGGTCAAGGCTGCCACACTATCGATCACTACAATATCAAGAGCGCCCGAGCGTACCAGCGTATCGGTAATCTCAAGTCCTTGCTCGCCAGTATCAGGCTGTGAAACCAGCAGATTATCAACATCGACGCCCAGTTTCTTGGCATAAATCGGATCCAGAGCATGCTCGGCATCAATAAAACCGCATGTGCCACCCATTTTTTGCGATTCGGCAACGATATGCAGGGCCAGTGTTGTCTTGCCTGATGATTCAGGTCCATATATTTCGATCACCCGACCGCGCGGCAATCCGCCAATACCAAGAGCAATATCAAGTCCCAGTGAACCTGAGGGGATTGATTCAATCTCAATCGCCTTATTCTGCCCAAGACGCATAATCGACCCTTTACCAAAAGCCCGCTCTATCTGTGACAGCGCAGCCTCAATGGCTTTATCCTTGTCCATATTACCTCCCTCGATAATCTCGAATTGGCTTCTCGGCATGGTGAGCTCTCCTTATTTCACAAAATGGGGACCTGTACAATCTGAC
>JAJRPI010000061.1 GCA_024280895.1 Alphaproteobacteria bacterium
CTGGCGCGGGACGTTTAGAGCCGAATTCATAGCAATGGGTAAAAGCGGATTGATGGTTGGCCTTGTTGGTGCCTCGGGAATTGCTGCGTTCATTCCTGCACTCAAACTCACCACCATGGCCAATGTCGCCCTTATCTATGCTTCAGCCCCCATGCTGGCGGCACTTCTGGCCTGGTTGTGGATTGGTGAGCGGCAAAGCTTCAAACTTGTCGCGGCGTGTTGTGCAACCTTTATCGGGGTTATCATCATTTTTCGGGGATCAATGGGCAGCATTAATTTTCAAGGCGATTTGCTCGCCCTGTGGATGACGTGCGCTCTGGCTTTCATAATGGCGATTTATCGCCGCTATCCTGAGACCCCAGCGGCGGGACCGGCTGTATTGTCGTCGTTGATTTTGTTGCCACCGGGTCTGTTGTTGGGGGAGCTATTTTCAGTATCGAAGATGACAACTGCACCCATTGCAGTGGAACACTTCACGAGATCGGCGAGAGCGTCAGCTAAATGCTTAACTGGATACCCGACTTATTCAGGATGCAGACCGCGTTACCATACTCACCACCTTTGGCGGGCGGCGCATCAAAGTCAGTAGTGCACCTTTCGTGCAGATAAACACCGGAACCGGCTGTCATCTCGAAGTCGATGTGGTGATGGCCGGTTTTGTTCGACCTGGGTGAGAGCGCCAAGGTGGTGATTTTGTCGATTACCGAAGGCGAAGACAAACCGCTCAAATATCCTCATATGTTCCAGGCATCGCAATTGATGTTGTTCAAAAAAACCGATCTGCTGCCGCATCTTGATTTTGATGTGGAAAAGTGTTTGGAGTAAGCCTGCGAGGTTAATCCGGATATTGAAGTCATCCGGCTTTCAGCAAAAGTGGCGAGGGCATGGATGAATGGTATGTTTGGTTGGAAAAACACAGTAAACAGGTGCACGAACAGGTATTTGCTTAGAGGTATCTGATTATGATTTCAATTTTATTTTTAGGGTTTTTACTGGGTATGCGTCACGCCGTTGAAGCGGACCATATTGCCGCCGTTGCCTCGCTGTCATCGCGCACCAATTCAATCTGGGAGGGGGTGCGGCAGGGGGCTGCCTGGGGGCTGGGACACACACTCACTCTGTTTCTTTTCGGCTCTATTGTACTTTTTGTCACCAATATCGTGCCCGAACAAATAGTCCGCGGCATCGAATTTACCGTCGGCCTCATGTTGATTGTTCTGGGAGGCGATGTGCTCAGGCATGTGATCCGCGACCGCGTTCATTTTCACACCCACACCCATAGTCAACTCGATAGTTCTGACACACGCCACTTCCATGCCCATTCTCACAAAGGTGAAAAAAAACACGATCATAATGCAGCCGACCACCAGCATGCACACCCGCGAGGGTTTCCGATTCGCGCCCTGCTGGTTGGTTTGATGCACGGTATGGCGGGTTCAGCTGCCTTGATTTTGCTGACCCTGCGAACCCTGTCCTCACCCTGGCTCGGTTTAGTCTATATTGCAGTGTTCGGCATTGGCTCCATTGCCGGAATGGCGCTGTTTTCCATCGTCATCTCAATTCCCCTGAGAGCCACCCGCCACATGACAGTGGTGTACAACAGCTTGCAGACAACCATCGGTGTTGCCACTATCGCCCTGGGCATATTCATTCTGGTTCAAAATTCCAGCGCTTAATCGGGTGGCAAAAACAATTTTCTGATTTAAATAATGTGCTCTACCACATCAATATGAAAGACCCATGCATCGCATTACAATCAAAGGCCTGGCACAGAACCAGGCTCTGGCCAGGTAATGTTGAAAAAATTTGCCAAGGAGAAGTTCGGATATATCGTTTGATTTAAAGGAAACATGGGCAACCGAAGCGGGTGCGTCAGCAATTTTGCGGATATTGCCCCAGGTTTGTTTGTAATTTGGCAGGATCAACTCGTTGACGCCTGCATTTACCACATTGCCCTGTGCCCCTTTGGGATGACCAAACTGCATGAAGGTTTCGCCGCGTTTGGCTGAAGGGGTTGGATAGGCCATTGCCTGAGTTGCTCCAGCTTCATTGTAAACTTCAACCAGGTCACCGGCACCAAGGCCAAGTTCACTCATGTCATCGGGGTGCATCTCAATGCCGGGATAAGGTGCCCGGTCCATGACAAACTCATTGTCCTGGTCAAGGAACATATTCTGCCAGGCAAGGTTGGTGCGGCCATTATTGATCAGGAAGGCATACTTGTCCTTCTGTGCCTGCTTACCGGGGGCCTGCAAACCACGCCACGGTGCATCAATAAACTTGGCTTTGCCGTTTTCGGTTGAAAACACTCCATCAGTATACAACCTCGTGGTACCAACAATGTTTTCGCCATCCAGGCCGGTTGGCGGTTCCTGGAAACCATTGGTTCCCATGGCCCGCAGCCGTTCATAGGTGACAAATTTACCGCCACCAGCGTTCTTGCGATAGCCGTCTTCAAAAGCATCTTCTTCTGTTTTCCAGTCATAGCCCTTGAACTGGTCAGTATAACTGGCCTTACCCATATCTCGCAGAACACGTTCCATGTTCTGGGCAATGCCCGCTGCAATCAAGCAATCTGGCCTGGAGATTCCTGGAGGGTCCATGTATTTCTCGGTTATACGCATACGGCGTTCCCCGTTCATGGAGGTGAGGTTCATCTCGCCCGCCTGTGCGGCTGGCAGGATCACATGGGCATTCTGGCCGATCTGGCTGTGAATGATTTCCATGTTGACGACAAACAGGCCGCCTTCGCGGATTGCGGTAACGATGGCATCAACCAGTTCCTGGCGCGCACCGCCAGCAGCAGCGTCAATGGCATCCTTGACCTTGTCGGCGCGTCTTTTGTGATTCCGCTTGAATTCGGAAGCATTAAGCGTGGTCTTGTAATGATCACAGGCCCAGATGTGATGCACACTGCCTTTGCTGGCCAATAACAACTGATCCACATAGGCGGCGGGACGGCCCACATGGGCATCAGACGGGCGCACATATCCTTCCTGATGACCACCGAGGCGCACACAGCCACCACCAAGACGGCCGATATTGCCGGTGGCAAGGGAGATGTTTACCAGCGCGCCATTGGTGCGGTAGTTGTCATTGCCCCAGATGATGCCTTTTTCATACCCGATCATGGTACGGCGACGGGCACCGCCTTGTTTGGGTTTGGCAATCCATTCAGCGGCCTTGACGATATCATCACCGGAAATGCCGGTAATTTTAGTAGCTTCTTCCAGGGAAATCCGGCACCCGTCAACAGCGGCGGCAAAGTTGGTCAGGTGACCAGGGTTTGAATCAGCCACACCACGTGCCGGATAAAGTGCTGGACGGGCGGGAGCATCTTTGATGGTAGATTTGGCAATGAAATCCTTGTCAATCCAGCCCCTGTCAGCAATTACCGTGAAAATGGCATTCAGCAGGGCAAGATCGGTGCCGGAATTCAAGGCCAGATGCAGCACGTTTTCCTTACCGGCCTCTGCCTCAGCGGCGCCAACTGTAACGGTGCGGCGCGGGTCAATGAAAATGATTTTAGCAGCGGCATGAGGCTCGCCCGGCATCATTTTCTTTTTCTTGTCAATGGTTGTGCCGCGCAGGTTGAAGACCCAGTGATTAAGGAAATAGTTCGATTGAGTTTCAAGCGGGTTGCAACCTACGGGCACCAGAGTGTCGGCCAGTTCGGCATCCTCGTAAGCATTGTTCAACTCACCACACCCATATCGCGGGTGGCATGAACTTCCGAATTATATGCAGGCCGGTTGTGGATGCGGCAATTTTTAATCTTCATCGAGTCGAAATAAAGTTTGCCGGTACCCCAGGTGTTTTCATAACCACCGGCGGAACCACCATGGTCAAACATCGAAACGAAAAGCTCGTCTTCGCCTTTGTCGACAACCACTTTTGCGGTTACGCGGGCAACCAGGTCAAGGGCATCATCCCAACTCGTTGGGACCCAGGTTCCATAGCGCCAAACCAGCGGGTCAGTCAGCCGCTGCTGCTGGGTACCACGGACTTTGGAATACTGATTTTCAGCCATGCGGCCACCGCGGATTGAGCCAAGCCCCGAGTTCACAACACAACCGACATCCGGTTTGATAACCAGATGCACATCCTTGCCATCCTGCTGAACCACATTATACATGGCAGGCGCATACCAGGCTTCGGTATTGGCATCCTGCTGTTTGCCCAGATCGACGCCAAAGGCGTTTTT
The DNA here is from genome assembly GCA_024280895.1 of Alphaproteobacteria bacterium. Lineage (GTDB taxonomy): Bacteria > Pseudomonadota > Alphaproteobacteria > Rhizobiales > JAKIUO01 > JAKIUO01. Next base: position 4,205 of record JAJRPI010000061.1, read on the forward strand.
GGACGGTGCTGTGCCACCTTGTTTATTTACGGCCAGCTGTAAGCCTTGTAGCCGCAACCAACAATGCAATAGTGGCAGGTGACGGTTTGCACTTTTGCATCAGCCGGTGCGATGGGCAAACGGTCGGTTTGTCTTTTATAAGCCATTTTTAAAATTCTCCCTGATCAAAGTACGTTGCTGAGATGGCCGTAAAGCAACTCATCCACACCTTCGGCATAGATGTCGCCTTTGGCGTCCACACGCAGCATGTATTGCGGTAGGTTGCTGGTCGCCTAACCATGGATCTGTTGTCCGCCGGCTTCAGAATCAAAGCGCGAATAATGGCCGGGACAGTTGAAGCTGCGATCTTCGCCATTGTAGTTCAACGGAAAACCCTTGTGCGGGCAGACAGTCGAAAACCCGACAATGTCACCATCTGGGCCAACACCACCTTCGACACGCTTGCCAAGTTTCAGCAAGACACCAGGGGCGTCACCATCTGGATAGGCGACCTCCATTGGCTCATTGATTTTGAGATTACTAATATTACCAAGTCGGTTGACCGGATAGTCAACCAGCGCACCACCGTCTTTTGCCCGCGCTTGTGATGGCATGACCATTGCGGACAAATATCAGGCCGGTGGCCGATAATCTCGTCCGGGTTGTCATGCAGAGCACGGTTGCAGCCCTTGTGCCTGGGCTTTGCACCGCCCGGTTTGGCATGTTCACGTCGCGCTTTCCTGTCAGTAGAAGGTGGTTTGGATGATGTCCGCGACGTCTTCAGCGGGCGCTGCAACTTCAGCACCAAATCAACAAGCTGTTGCTTGCTCAGCTTTTCCAAATCACCGCGTTCCATTAGCCCGTTGATTCAGAGTATCACCGATTCGACAAGGGGTGGGTAATTACGATTTTTCCAGCAATCGCTAATTTCCTTCACCAGAAAATCGCGCAGGACGTCAATCCGGCGCGAAGGGCGCAATTCAATAGGATAGACGAAATAAATCGGTATTTTTGGCCCCTCAATTTCCGGTAAAATTTCAACCAGTTGTTCGCTTCGCTCGGTCATGTAAAATGGCAGTGCCGCAATCCCCATTCCGCTCTCAACGGCCCGGTAAATGCCATAGACACTGTTAACTTGCAAAGCGGGTTCACGCATTTCACCGTCGTTCATCCCCTCGCTTAAAATCCAGTTGATCTGCTCAATCGGAGAGGGGGACATAGCTTCTCCATAAACGATTAAGTCATGCTCTGTCAGATCTGATATATCCTTCGGGGCTCCATGTTTCTCGATATAATCTTGTGAGGCATAGATTTTATATGCGAAGGAATCAATATAACGCTGAATCAGGTCCAGTTCTGTCGGCATCTGAAATCGAATGGCACAATCAGCCTCGCAACTTTGAAGATCGAGTTCAATTCCGTCAACCAGGAGCAGAGAAACCTGAATATCCGGGAACATCTGATGGAATTTGTTTATCCGTGAGGTCAACCATGCAGACCCGAAACCTGTCGTCGTGGTGATCCGTAATGGACCTTCTGGTGCAATGCGTATTTCGTTCAATCGCGCTAGACCAAGCATGAGATTTTGCGACATTTGAGTGACGGTTTTGTAGAAAAATTCTCCGGGTTCCGTCAGGACCAAACCGCCACTGCTGCGAATAAACAGGGAGGCACCAATCTGTTTTTCAAGTGCTGAAATCTGCCGGCTCACGGCCGACTGACTCAAGTTAATCTCGTAACCTGCTTTGGTAAAACTACCAACTTTGGTGACAATCTTAAATGTACGTAACCGGTTCCAATCAATGTCTTCATCAACGCAATTACGCCAAAAAGTAAGACCTCGCGGGGCATCAACAGGACCGCGTAACCCGGCCGCAGTTCCGTTGGCCAACTGGAACCAGCAGGTAACGTCTTCTTCGTATCCGGGCCAATCTTTGAAAGGTGCAGAGTGGAAGGGACGTGGCGCGCCTGTCGCCATGAACATATTGATTACACTGCATGAAAGGTGTTCCGCAGGCGCGGAATTCATAAGTTTAACTGGCACGCACTGGTTTTCAAGAATCTTGCGTAACTCTGGCATCAACCCACCTTCCGGTAGTCTACATCCTGTCAGGTCAAGACCGGATCATCGTTATCTGCTTCTTTGAGCCATATAAAGATAGAAGGATAGGATTTAGGAGGAAAAACTACAAACAATTAATTCCAAAATTCATACAAATCATCTTAAGTGACGGGTTTAACCTCTTCACCCCAACCGTACAGAAGGGGGTGGTAGGGGAAATTCCCGCGTGAAAACTTCTTTATGCTGCTTTGATTTTAGCTTGGGCACGCACATATTTGAGAAATTTCAATCCGTACTCATCAACCGCAGTCATCACATCGGCAGCAAGCTGATATTCGTCTTCATCGACAGGCGGACTGAGCAATTCGTCAAGCGGGTTCATGATCGGGTCAATCATCAAAGCATCGCAACCAGCCTCAATTGACAGCCTGATGAAAGCATCATTCAACAGTTTTCGGCGGGGCAGACCAAAAGAAACATTGGAGAGCCCGCCAAAAATGTGCACGTCGGGGAAGTTTGTTCGTAGCTCGCGAACGGCATCAAGATAATGGTTGCCATAATCAGGACCGGCACCAATTGGAAAGACCAGCGGATCAAGAAAACGGTCACTCATCGGCACATTACGGTCATCCATCATCCGCATTAGTCTGGACAGGTTTTCGACGCGCTCTGCAGCATTTTGGGGCATGCCGGATTGCCCTGAACCATTGGCGAAGATTTTTGCTCCGGCCTCCATACCAATGTCGATCAGCACTTCACGGCCCGGCTCGAGATTGACCGAATTGACCGACGGACGGGTAAGCGACATGTCATAGGCATCAAGACCCGCGCGAATGGTGGCGGGATCGGAACTGTCAATGGAATACTGGACTGTGGGACAGATTTTCTGCGCGGTCCTGACGATCCAGCGCATGAATTCGTGGCGCTCTTCCGGATATACCGAAAGCTCATCAACGCACAGGTCAATAATGCTGGCCCCGGCGTTGACCTGAGCCATGATCGCCCATGTCAGGAAACCGAGTTCCTGATTGCGTACACCTTGACCGATATGGCCGATACGGGTGCCCGGTATCTTTTTTTCGTCCTCAGGATATTCAGATGTAATATCCAGCATACCCTCGACACCGTCGAGGCCAGCATAGCGCCAGTAAACTTTGCCATCACGCTTGACGATGTTTTTAGAATCGGCGCGAATTCGCCGCGTCGTGTTGATGTTCTCACCAATCACAATCAATTGTGCATCATTCAACTTTACCATGGATGTCTCCTAATAAGCACTGCTTCGGAACGGAGCGCGTGTCTTTACGGCGGGCTCTAAAGCTAACAGATGCCGCACCGGCCAGCCCATGCGCGATGGGCAGGGGGGGTATTCAGGCAGCGCGGCTGATTGTCCATGACGATGTGCCCTGGTTCATGTACCCTTGCAGGGTACGATGCTTTTAGGTGATTGGATATTCTTGTACGACTGCCCGAGTGATGTCGGGATGAATATGAGGGGAAGGAGAAATCATGACCCGTCAAATACAACTCGCTGATCGAATTGCCAAGATCAAGGGTGCAGAAGTCATCAAGAGTTTTTGTTATACCTGCCCGTGGACCTGTCCGACCGAAGTTTATGTTCGGGATGGAAAGGTGGTTTATCACAAAGGCAATGCAGAAGCACCGAACAACATCGGCTCGAGATGTGCAAAAGGCATGGCGAGCTGGTGGATGAGCCAGGACCCCGACCGCCTCAAGCACCCGATGCTGCGAACCAATGCGAAAGGCCAGCGCGGGGAATTCAAACGCATATCCTGGGACGAGGCGTTTACGTTTATTGCTGACAAGCTGAAACTGATCGCAGAGAAATGGGGCCCCGAAGCCGTAGCCTTGACCTGCCATCATGATCCCAATACCGTTTTCTACCATCATCTGCTGCGCGACCTTTATGGCTCTCCAAACATGTACACGCATACTTCAGGATGCGAACAGGACCGCCGCGCTGCGTGTCTCAATCTGTTTGGCCATGTCTTTCCGATGCATGATTTTGCCAATTCGAAATATGTCATCTTATGGGGCATGAATATGCTCGGTGCCAATCAGGGCCTGTTTGAAAGCCGTGGTCTTCTGGAAGCTAAAATGCGCGGGTGCAAGCTGGTGGTCATTGATCCGGCCTTTACCGAGACTGCGCAAAAAGCCGATGAATGGCTGCCGATCAAGCCCGGCACGGACGGCGCGCTGGCGCTTGCAATGTGTCAGGTGATTATTGATGACGGATTGCAGGACAAGGACTTCACAGATCGTTACTGCGAAGGTTTTGATGGTTTTGGCGCTCATCTTGACCAAAAGGGCTATACACCGGAATGGGCGGCGGAAATCTGCGGAATTGACGCCGCTACCATCCGCCGGATTGCTCGGGAATTCGCCACAACGAAACCGGCAATTTCAACAATCTTTAAAGGTTCGGGTTATTACACCAACGGGCATGATGCCGGGCGAGCCTGCTACATACTTGATGCCATTACCGGCCAGGTTGATGGCGTGGGTAATTTGCTTCTGAAAGACTGGGCAGCCGTTGGAGCGCCACTGAACATTCCCAAAAAAGCCATGCGGAAGCCTAAAAAGGAACCGCTGCATATCGCTATGGGCTATCCACTGGCACCGGATTTACCGAACGCGCGTCTTCCCGATGCGGTGATTGAAGGTGATCCTTACCCGGTGAAGGGATTGTTTGTCCAGGCAACCAATCCGGTGATGAGTGATCCTAACCGCGACCGGGTTATGGAGATGTTCGCGAAACTGGAACTTTCTGTGTGCTGTGACGTATTGATGAGTGAGACCGCGCTTGAGTGCGATATTGTACTGCCGGAAACCTCATTTTTCGAACACGCCGAAATTCGTCAGGGCCTGTGGCTGGGGGCGCAGGCGATTCTGTGCCAGCCGGCAATTGCACCGGTGGGAGAATCCAAACCGCCCTATGACATCGCCAAAGGCATTGCCGCGCAGATGGGTTGGGGAAAGCATTTCGATTTTGAAAGCTGGGAGGACTGGGCCGCGACAATGATTGCCGATCTGCCAGTCGGGCTTGATGAGTTGAAGGAAAAAGGGTTTTGGGCCGCAGCGCCGGTGTACGACAAGCTAGGTAATGGCTTGGAAACCAAGTCGGGAAAAATTGAAATCTTCTCCCACGCCTATGCGGATGCCGGTTTCAATCCCTATCCGGATTTTGTCCAGCGCACGGTTATTCCCGACGACGATTACCCCTTGCAGGTTACCCATGCCAAATTGTCGATGCATTGCAATTTAGTCACTCAAAACAACCCGCTTTTGATGGAGATTTGCTCGGAAAACTGGGTTGAGATCAACAGTGCGGATGCGCGTATTTATGGCATCGAGGATGACATGATGGTGATTATAGAATCACCAAAAGACTCAATTACCATTCGTGCCAAAGTGGTTGAAGGACTGATCCCCGGTGCCGTATCAATTCGCCACGGTCACGGGTTCGGGCACTGGGCGATGGGGCGTATTGCCAAGGGAAAGGGTGCTCATTCCAACAACCTTATGGATAGCCATACAAACCCTGTCACCGGTGCCAATTGTTACAATGAATGCAAGGTCCGGGTTCAGCCAGCCTGAGGGAGGTTAAGAAAATGCAACATGGGTTTTATTTTGAAAGCGAACTCTGCGTAAAATGTCACGCCTGCGAAATTGCCTGCAAAACCTGGAACGAAGTTGAGGTGGGGCCGAAATGGCGCGAAGTCGTCAAACTCGAATCCGGCCAGTTTCCGAACGTCCAAGCGATGAATGTATCCATGGCCTGCATGCATTGCGGCGATGCGCCCTGTCTAAGCGCTTGCCCGGTGAATGCTATTACCAAAAGCAGCGAGGACGGCATTGTTGTGGTTGATCCTCAAACTTGTATCGGGTGTGGATTTTGTGTGTGGGCATGCCCGTTCAATGCACCACAACTGACCGCGATTTCTGGCAAGATGGAAAAGTGTAATTTCTGTCAAACCCCCGGGATAGAACGCCCTCTCGACATGCCCAGAGCCTGCGAAGAAGTGTGTCCCACAGGTGCGATAAAATCCGGGTCACTGGCTATGATGGCTCGTCGCAACCGTGAAAAAACCGCCGCCCGACTTGGGGCCAGCAAGGGTATGCAGGGCTTTCCGGAAATCATTGTTAATGCAGATGCTGAATTTGATTCCGGCGAGTGAGTCTGGTGCAGGCAGGTTAAATCGAACTATTCCAGTTTACAGTTGACAAAAAATATATATCTCTATAACTCCAGAGATATGGAGATAAATGATACCATCAAAAAACTAGCTGCTCTTGCGCAGGAGACCCGACTGGACATTATGCGCTTTTTGGTGCGCAAGGGACCGGACGGGGTTGTGGCAGGCCGCATTGGCGACGAGTTTAATTTACCATCGGCAACTCTGGCCTTTCATCTTAATTGCCTCACTGCAGCCGGGTTGATATCACGACAACGCGATGGACGGAACAATATCTACCGCGCAAATATCAGTGCAATGTATGGGTTGAGTGCCTATTTGCTTGAGAATTGTTGTACCGAAGCTGAATCAGAGAAAGCTTCCGAATTTCCTATTGATAATGCCAAACAGGAGAAAAAATTTATGTCTACTGTCAAGATTTATGATCCCGCCATGTGTTGCTCCACTGGCGTTTGCGGTCCCGATGCCGATGATGAACTGGCGCAGTTTGCCTCCACGCTGGAGCATGCCCGCAAGAATGATGTGACAATCAATCGCTATACGCTTGGCCATCAGCCGCAAGAGTATGTTGCCAACAGCACGGTCAAGGCTTTGCTGGACAGTGATGGTATTGAGTGTCTCCCACTTGTTTTTGTGAATGACGAGTTGGTCAAAAAGGGCGGATATCCCTCGCGCGCGGAACTGCTGGGTATGCTCGGTTTTGATGTTCAGGCATCAGTTGAAAAATCCTCCTCGTGCTGTGGAGAAGATAATACAGCATCCGGTAAGTGCTGCGCTTAAGGAAAAATACCATGAGTTTTTTGAATTCACCCTCTCCAAATCTCTTTTTTACCGGCAAGGGCGGGGTTGGCAAGACGTCCACATCATGTGCTGCTGCGGTTCATTTTGCTCGCAACGGTAAACGCATATTGCTGGTTTCGACTGACCCTGCTTCCAATCTCGCCGAGGTATTTGATACGCAGATAGGGGCTGTGCCCACCCAGATTAAAGCCGTCCCTAATCTTTATGCACTTAATGTTGATCCCGAAGCAGCGGCTGAGGAATATCGCGAAAAGCTGATCGGCCCGTATCGGGGTGTTCTGCCGGACAGTGCTTTGGCGGCTATGGAAGAGCAGATGGCAGGGGCATGCACAGTTGAAATTGCAGCATTCAATGAGTTCGCCAGACTGATCGGTGACCCGGCCGCGATAACGGGTTATGATCATGTTATCTTTGACACAGCACCGACCGGACACACTTTGCGGCTGCTTAGCTTGCCAACTGCATGGACGGGATTTATCGAAAACGCCAGTGCGGGAACGTCCTGTCTTGGTCCACTACAAGGGCTGGTGGAGCAGCGCGAACTTTATGCAGCAGCAATGGCAGCACTCTCGGATGAGAAGCGGACAACCATCGTTCTGGTCAGCCGGCCGGAGCGTTCCGCATTTGATGAGGCTGCACGCACATCTGTCGAATTTTCGGAACTCGGGATCGACGAGCAGGAACTGGTGATTAACGGTATTTTCAATGCGCACGATCGCAATGATCCGGTTGCGATGAGACTGGAGACACGCGGCACCAGCGCAATGGCAGAAATCCCAGACGCCTTACGCGTTTTACCGAGGATAGAAATTCCACTTCGGGCCCACCAGGTTGTGGGGCTGGCTGCTCTGATAAGTTTTTTCGAACCTGAAGTAGTTCTACCAGAGACAACAATGAACGCGCCGGATATTTCGGGATGGAGTTCCCTTGATGATCTGATCAATAGCCTCGATAAACCGGGTGGTGTGGTTATGACAATGGGCAAAGGTGGTGTTGGCAAAACAACGATTGCAGTTAAAATAGCCCATGCATTGGCCGGTCGCGGCCGTGATGTCCTGCTCACTACCACGGATCCAGCCGCTCATGTTGCCGAGGCGGCCGGCGAGGTGCCCGATAATCTGGAAGTTGCCTGTATTGACCCGCAGATCGAGGTTGCGCGTTACCGTGAAGACGTGCTGGCTTCAACCGGTAAAAATCTCGATGCTGATGGATTGGCGTTGCTGGAGGAGGATCTGGCTTCACCCTGTACAGAGGAAATTGCGGTGTTCCAGGCTTTTGCTGCAACCGTAAACCAGGCCAAGGACCGGATCGTTGTTATGGACACTGCTCCGACAGGCCATACGATCCTGTTGCTGGATGCGGCGCAATCCTTCCACAAGGAAGTCAGTCGCCAGGCCAGAGCTGTACCCGAAGCTGTGCTTGACCTGCTGCCGCGTTTGCGAAATCCTGATTTCACTCGCATTATAGTTTGCAGTCTACCCGAGGCAACACCTGTGCATGAGGCCGCGCAGTTGCAGAGCGACTTGCGCCGAGCGGAAATTGAACCGTTTACCTGGATCATTAATCAGTCTCTGGCACCTCTGGATATCAGCGATCCGATGCTGGTAACCCGGCGGGCTCAGGAAACCAGATATCTCGACGAGGTAAAAAATGGCCTCGCCAAAAGAACAGCAATCATCGAACTCCAAGTTTAGGTGATCGACCAAGAACACCACGCCAGCGTCATGTAAATTGCTAGAGTCTATCTTGTTTCCGTATAAACAGGACAGACTCTAGTCAGGTATGTAAAATTAACAACCGATACCGCTTTGACATACCTGGCACGCAGGTAATTGAGTACGTAATTTCCCGTTAAACGCGAAATCACTCAAATAAAAATTATACCCATATAACCCGACACGGGGGGGGTATGCGCCACCTACATACAAACAGGCCCTCAAAGCTGTTAAAAATATTTCTACAACACAATAAATTATAAAAGGTCATACGGGAAACAATCGTTACAAACCCGTTGGCGCGGTGGAACCAACCCAGGTTAAAGGTCTCGGGATACTCTATAGCTGTCCACCGAATGACGCCCCGGGGAGGGAACGATTGTGCTCGGACAACTTATACTCAGTGGGATTGCGACCGGAAGTCTCTATGCGCTGACCGCAATCGCCGTGGTTCTGGTGTTTCGCAATACCCGTACCATTAATCTTGCACAAGGCGATTTCGCCATGGTCGGTGCGTTTCTGGGTATTTATTTTCTGAAACAGCTGGGATTTAGTTATTACACCACGGTCCTGCTGGTCGTCGCCAGTACCACGCTGCTTGGTGTCGCCGTGGAGTGGCTGATTATGCGCCCAATCGCTAAATCCGATTGGCTAACACTATTTACCGCCACGATTGGCGTCTTTTACATCCTCACCGGTGTCATGGGGTGGATTTGGGGCCGGGATACAAAGGCTTTTCCGGTGAACTTTGATCCAACACCAATCGATTTGGGTGGTGCCTTGATCAGTATGGGGCATCTTTACAATATCGGCTGGGCATTGGCTATCGGCGTGGTTTTATACTGGTTCTTCAATCATACAAAGCAGGGTATCGCTATGCGAGCGGTCACCGATGACCCGGAAATAGCCCATCTAATGGGAATACCGGTGAAGTTTATCGTGATGTTGACGTGGGGCGTGGCAGGCTTTATCGCCGGTTTTGTCGGAATCTTGATCGCCCCGATCATCTATGTTTCGCCCGAAATGATGGATGAGGTGCTGGTTAAAGCCTATGTGGCCGCCGTTTTCGGGGGGCTCTATTCTATCCGCGGTGCTGTCATCGGCGCTTTGATGATTGGTGTTGCCGAGAACCTGGCTGGTGGTTATCTGGACAGCAGCCTCAAGACCTCCACCGCTTTTATCATGATTGTCGTGCTGCTGGCATTCCGGCCGCAAGGTTTGATAGGCGTTCAGAAGCGTCGTGAAATATAAGAGATGAAAGTGTCAAAAGTGCCCATCACAAAAGCTGCTTCCAACAATCTCGAAAGTTCGCCGAAATATGCGCCTGTAAGGGCGCTCAAGCAGCGTTACACGCGTCAGAATCTGATTGCTGTCGCCATCTTGGTAGCATTGGCGATTTTGATACCTCTTCTGCCGCAGGTAAAGGGCTGGATGCTTTCACAGGTTTCACTGGTAATAATTTATATCATCGCCGCTATGGGAGTAGCAGTCCTGGTCGGTTTTACCGGTCTGGTTTCGGTTGGACATGGTGGTTTTTTGGCTATCGGCGCCTATACTTCGGCTCTGCTGACTAAGTATTTCGGCGTTGATCTGATCATTGGTCTGATTTCGGCGATGTTTGTTTCAGCGTTTCTCGGAGCCCTGCTCGCGGTCGTATTTGTGCGGCTCTCGGGAGCCTTCATGGCCATTGGCACCCTGGGATTTGCCTTCTTCGTTGGCACGGTGGTGAATAATGTTTCTATATTTGAGGGGCGTGACGGCATATTTCTGGACAATAATGTCATTCTGGGCATCCGGATTGAGGACTTTGGTTTCTACTATACATCGGTTGCCAGTCTGTTGCTGGTCACGCTGGCAGTTTATTGCCTGGTCAATTCCGGCACCGGCCGTGCGTTCATGGCGCTTCGTGATAGCGAGAACGCTGCGAAGGCCAGTGGCGTGAACCGGCTGTTATACCGCGTACTTGCTTTTGCCATCAGCGCCGGTATCACCGGGATTGCGGGTGCTTTGAATGCACATGTCGTGAATTATGTTTCGGCAGAGGTTTATGCTGATATCTGGTATTCCGTCGATATTCTGATAGCGGTAGTCGTTGGCGGTCCAGCCATCCTCTTTGGTCCTTATCTGGGGGGAATTTTTGTGGTTATGCTGCCGTTTTTCCTGGAGCGACTTGCTGATTTCTCGTTCATTCTGAAGGGTGTCGTCCTTATAGCCGTTCTGCGTTTTGCACCTGCAGGCGTTGGCGAGTTAATATTGCGACCGCTACGGATCGCAAGGCGACGTAAATTACGTTCTGTTGCAGCCGGTTTGCGGGAAAGTGAGGTGGGATAATGGGAGAGCACCTTCGCTGTCAGGATATTCAGGTCTCTTTTGGCGGCGTCAGGGCGTGCAATAATCTTTCACTGACGGTACCGAGAGGCAAAATAATAGGGCTTATAGGTCCCAACGGTGCCGGCAAGACGACGTTGTTCAATGTCCTGTCCCGATTTCAGAGTTATGATGCTGGTGACGTCTATTTTGAGGGGAAATTGGCCAATGACCGCATGCCGCATCACATGGTGAGCATGGGTATGGCACGCACTTTTCAGAACATCAACCTGTTCAAAGATCAGACCACGCTTCAAAATATAATGACTGGCGCCCACGGTCAGATTGGAAACCCTATTTCAGCCATGTGCTGGTTGCCCGCTGCGCGTCGCCGTGAGCGTCAGATTGAGGACTATGCCATCCATGTGGCCGACATGCTCAACCTAACACCGGAGTTGGAAAACGAGGTGGGCAATCTGCCCTATGGGCACCAGAAACGCGTAGAGCTTGCCCGTGCGTTGGCGTCCAGGCCTTCTATGCTCCTGCTTGATGAACCGGTTGCTGGCTGCAATGACAGCGAGACGCAAGAACTTAAGGAACTGGTATTTAAAGTTAATCGCGAAATGGGCGTTACAGTTCTCCTGGTGGAGCATGACATGAGCATGGTGATGGAGGTTTGTGACTTTATTTATGTAATCAATTTTGGGGCCAATCTTGCCATGGGAACTCCGGGAGAAGTGCGGGCCAACAAAGATGTAATAGCAGCCTACCTTGGCGAGGATGATGATTGATGACCCTCCTGAAAATAAATCAGATGGAGGCCAGCTATGGAGCGATTACAGCATTGCGTGGAATATCCATCGAAGTGCCGGAGAGAAGCATTGTGACATTGCTGGGCGCCAATGGTGCCGGCAAGTCGACTACGCTGAAATGTATCTCCGGCGTCGTGGCACCGCGTAGCGGTTCTATCGAGTGGCAGGGTAAAGAGATTGCAGGCCGATCGCCGAACTGGGTTACACGCAATGGTATTGCGCAGGTTCCCGAAGGGCGAAGAATCTTCAAGGATTTGACCGTTTCTGAAAATCTGATCATGGGTGCTTATACGCGTAAAAACAAAGATGAAATCAATGAGGATCTGGAGCAGGTACTGGAGTTGTTCCCACTTCTCAAGGAGAGATCCAGTCAGCTTGGCGGTTCACTTTCCGGAGGTGAGCAGCAGATGCTGGCAATCGGGCGCGGATTAATGGCCCGCCCGGTTCTTTTGATGCTGGATGAACCCTCTCTTGGGCTCGCGCCAATTGTCATCTCCGATATTTTCGAAAAGCTGCTCAAATTGAATGAGGAGCGTGGGCTGGCATTACTCATCGTTGAACAGAACATGAAGCTGGCGCTGAAAGTATCGCACTACGGTTACGTAATGCAATTGGGACAGGTCATGGTGGAGGGAACTGCAGAGGAATTGCGAGAAGATAAAAAAGTCTATGAAAGCTATTTGGGGGCCCCGGAAAAAAGCCCGTAACCGGAGCTTAAAGTAAAGGGCCCAAACAGCACGCGCGCAAGCGCAGAAAAAGGAGAGGGAATATGAGAACCATGATGAAAACCGTTATGGTGATTGCCGCCACGGCAGTCAGCATGCTCGGAGGGACGGCAATTGCTGCCACCGACAGCCCGGGTATAACGGATAAAAATATTCTGATCTGCTCATACCAACCTATGACCGGTAAGGTGTCGAGCTACTTCCGTATGGGCAAGGGAGCTGATGCCTGGTTCAAATACATTAATGACAATGGTGGCATTAATGGGCGCAAGGTCACTTATCGGATGGTCGATGACAAGTACGAACCGGCGAGGACCAAATCAGCGGTCAAGCGTTTTATCGAACGTGACGAGTGCTTTGCCATTGTTTCGCCGCTCGGCTCGGCGCCAACTTCAGCGGTGATTGATTACATTGTCAGTAAAAAGGTGCCTCTGATCGGTGCGGGAACCGGTGCAGCAAAGAACCTGACCATTGAAAGCCCGTGGGTATTCCCGCTCTATCCAAGTTATTTCACCGAAGGTGCACAGTTGGTTCGATTTGCCAAGGAGGTTTTTGGTGCTTCGAAGGTGGCCGTTCTCTACCAGAATGATCCATCGGGAAAAACACATATGGCCGGCATCAAATCGGTGCTGGAAAAGAATGGCGTTTCGATTACCGCAGCTGAGGGTTATGAGCCCAAAGAGGTCGATGTTTCGAGCCAGGTGATCAAGATGAAGCAATCAGGTGCAGAGGCGGTCATTTGCTCATGCGCACCTGAACCGGCTGCTAAATTCTACACCGAACGGGCCAAGCTGGGCTGGAAGGTTCCGGTTGTGAATGTTTTCTTCGGCAAGAGTCCGAAGGTAGCTGAACTGGCTGGCAACGATGCGGTTGAGGGCATTTATTTCTCAACGATTTTCCGCGATTTCGATTCACCCGCCGCACCAATTCAGCAAGCAAAGAGTATCCTTAAAAAATACTACCCTGAGGAAACGCCAGACGCGATCCATCTGTGGGGTTTCGCTGGTGCGCAGGTTTTCACCGAAGCAATTAAGAGAATGGGTGATGGCCCGATCACACGCGAGCGGCTGGTCAAGACGCTGGAGGGTATTGATAACTGGACCGGCAGCGTTGTTCCCTCGATTACCATTGGTGAGGGTAATGCTCCCGAGCATTTCATAATCAAGGACATGTCCTTTGTGCTCTTCAAAGGCGGCAAATTCGTAGATTTCAGTCCGCCTTGGATGAAATAACCACCATAATGAACGCGAAACCCGACATGCATCACACGCATTGCCGGGCTTCGCGGGAGGACTGGAGCAATGAGCGTTATTATATATAATGATGTAAGCCTATTTATTAGCTTGGAAAAATGCGGAAAATTACCGGACCAATAGTGCCAAGAGGGCAATCATGACGGCAATCATCGGGCGAGCGGTGTCTCCACAACGTCAACGGACACTTGATGCGTTGAATTTGCGTGAGCCTGATCGCGTTCCAATAGGATTGTGGGGAACGACCGAAGGCTATCAACACCTTCGAAAACAGCTTGGTATGAGCTACAATGAGAACAAGCGCAATTACCGCACAGGATCCACAACCTGGACGACGGATGTTGCCTTCGAAGTAGATCTGGCCGAGAAGCTTGATATTGATTTCTTGCGGATTTCCATTGGAAGCCCAGGCGGATCACCTGGTTTTCGCACGCTTGGACCCGACGAAATTCCCATACCGCTTCAGGTGCCCGGGGTCGGTGATGACGCTGAGGTCAATGTTGATGAATGGGGTGTGGTGCGCAAATGGACGCCGCATGAAAACGGCGGTTATTATGAAATGATCGGCTATCCGCTATTTGATGCCACCAGCGCACCGCTGGAGGAAGGTCTGCGAATTCTCAACGAATATCCGTGGCCGGATCCATGGGACGAGAGTTGCTGGCAGGATAGCCCGATCCCAGGCATGAGTTTACGCGAGTATTGCCGTTATATCAGAGAGGAAACACCCTTCGCTCTGATGGGACAGGGCGGGCGCGGCGGGCTTTTCGAACAGGCAAAGTATATGGTCGGCTATGCCAAAATTTTTTCAGACTTTATCGAGAGCCCGGATTTTCTCGAAGAGATGATGGTGAAACTTACTGATATCGAAATTGAATTCAACAAGGCCTTTTTAGAGCAGTGCGGTGAATATATCGATTGGCTGCGCATGAGTCCGGAGGATCTGGCTTCGGAAAAGACCACATTCATGTCGCTGGCGATGTTTGAAAACCAATTGGTGTCACATTACAAGCGCGCCATCACCGAGACCAAGAAATTTTACCATACGAAGAACCCGAACGGGAAAATCCAGTTTCACAGTTGTGGGGCCATTCCTGAGCCGTTTATGAGGTTGTTGATGCAATGCGGCATTGATGGATACGACAGCATGCCTCCAAAGGTGGCGCGCCATTCAAACCCTGCCGCCAAAAAACGTCAGTTGGGCAAGGAGATGTTTTTCTATGGCGGCATTGATGTGCAGGAGACGCTGCCGTGGGGGAGTGTTGAGGATGTGAAACGCGAAGTGCGCCAGCGTATCTGGGAAATTGGCCATGGCGGTGGATATCTGCTCAGTTCCTCGCACCGTCTGGAGCATGACGTACCACTCGAAAATACGCTTGCCATGATTGAGGAAGCACACGAGTACGGCGTCTATCCCTTGCCCTCCGAGCCGCCAGAGGGGGCTGACACCGGTGAAAATTATGAACCTTGGGATCCAAACCCGCGCAGGAAAAAACGTCGGCCGAAAAAGACGGTCGGGTAAACGGAGATAAATATGCCCCTGACGATTGATACTGACAGAGAATACGATCTTGAGGATCTTCAATATGATATTGAAGACAGCAGAGAGACTGACCGATGGTGCGATGCTCCGCCGGATGTGAAGAGTTTATTTCATGAAATTGAATGGAATATCATCGACGGTGAACATACCATAACGACCGATTTTATTAATAAAGCTCTTTCATTTAAGGTGACGGCCCGCACATTGGTTGCCGGTCCGATGGCTGCCGGTATTGCTGAAGTCGGGCGGCGTTTCAAGATGGATGAATACTTCCTGCCCGAAGTGATGATGTCTGCAAAGTGCATGCATGAAGCACTTGATCTTATCAGACCTCTGATCCAGGCCGAGAAATGTGAGGAGGTGGGTACCGTCATTGTTGGTACTGTCCAGGGCGATCTGCATGATATCGGCAAGAAGATTGTTGCCATGATGCTGGAGGCTGCCGGTTTTACCGTGCACGATCTTGGAGTGACAGTTCCCCCCGAACGTTTCATTGAGGCAATCCGTGAATATAAACCTCAGATCGTCGGTTTCTCGGCGCTTTTGACAACGACCATGAACATGCAGTGGGAAACAGTGAAGGCGATTGATGCCGAGGGCCTGCGACAAAACGTTAAGATTTTCGTTGGCGGTGCGCCAATAAGTCAAGCCTGGTGTGATAAAATCGGAGCCGATGCCTATGCTATGGATGCGTTGGTTGCTGTTGAAAAGGCCAAGGCCTGCGTTACCGGTCTTTCCAACATGAAAGGCGGTGATCCAGCATTGCATGAGGCAATGCTTGAGATTGACCGACTCCGAGAAGAGGTAAAAGCCAGCGCGACCGCAGTTGGCTGATATGACAAATACTTTAAATTCCGGACAATCCCGACCTGCATCCGGTTTCCAGATGCGGTGGCTGGTGGTTGGCGCATTGCTGATCGCTGTTGGTCTGGCTGGTACTTTACATGCTGCAATTGGCTATGGATTGCTTCTCATCGCATCAATGTTATTGGTGATGGGGATCGGTTTTTTGTCAATCTTTCTGTTAACCAACTGGTTCGAGACGACGCGTTTGCAGCGCGCCTATGCTGGCGCATTCTGGCTGGGCGGCTGGGGTTACCTGTTAGCGGTGGCGGCAATGTCCGGCTATTACCTCACCGAAGCTATGGCAGGTAAAGTCGCCTGGAAATATATTGTTTTCGGGCCGGCAGCGATTATGGCAATTGCGGTTTTTGACATTGGAATCTGGCGGATTATTGTTAAACGCAATATGCCAAGCATCCGCCGCTTTGGTGTGTTCTGGAAACGCGAAACCATTGATAAACCGGCGTTGCGCCGCACGCTTGTCGATGAGATTGTATTGCATAAAACACTTTTCACCATCAGCCCTTTTCGCTGGGTGCGCCACCAATTGATTTTCTGGGGTTTTGGCGTGATGTTCCTCACGGAGATTTTGGCGGTTGGGTTTCGTGAAGTGATTCCGGCGTTCGGTCTGGCCAGCCCGTGGGAACAACCAAATCACCCAATTCGTCTTGCTTTCGACTTCGCTTTTGAACTTACCGGGCTGATGATGTTAGTGGGATGCCTGCTGGCGCTGGCATTCCGTGTGCGAGCCCAGGGCGGCGGGTTGCAGAAGTACACAGATACACCCTCGGTGGTGTTCCTGCTGGCAGTTGTTGTCTCCGGATTTCTGACGGAAGGTGTGCGGATGAGTTTGGCGACGGATATGTCTGGTGTCTCTCTATCTTTCGTCGGCCTTGCAGTTTCCAGTATCCTGCCGATTTCGGCTGCCTGGTATGATCCACTATGGACGTTTCATGCGTTGCTGGCGTGCGGTTTTATAGCATATATCCCTCTCAAAAAGATGATACATTCCTGTGCGGTGCCAATTGGGCGGATGCTCAACTCTCCAACAAATCTTCTGTCAGCGAAGAAAACACGCTCAATCAGTGGTCTGTTTCGTCAGGGCGATCGGGACTGACAGCACTCCAATATCCAACTCCACTTATTGATATATTCAACTGGCTTTGAGTATGCTTTCACGTGCCACTGTCTGGCTATGTCCACATTTGCCACACACGACTACCGCGCCGATAATCCCTTCGGGACTTATGTCGCCGTTGATTTCACCGGCATCGGAGCCGTACTTCTCCCAGATTTTGACTACCACATCTTTATTTTCACAGCTCTTACAAGCTGAACCTTCCCGGTAGTATTCAAAGAAAGTTCGTCTTTCATCGGCTTTTAGATCACGGCTCATGGCTTGCTCCTTTTGCTTAGGTATCTAAATCAGTTCACGCATATCTTTTTGGCGCTGCGCAATATAAGCGCGGATTGCGAGTTGGGCAGTATCGGTATCACGCCGGGCAATTGCCTCGGCAACTTCTTGCGCCATCTCGGAGTGAAGATGTGCTAAAACGCGCCAGTCGCCTTTCATTTTTGAAATGTAAAACCAAAGCCTGAGGTGCAGATTAAAAATTCTTGGGATGGTTTCGGCGATATAAATATTTCGGCTTGCAGAGCCAAGAATGTCATAGAATTCACGATCAAGACTGACATAATCATCGACAGACGATGAATTGGCATGAATGATCAGTTCACTGGCGATACGGCTCAATTCGGTAATTTCGGACTGGTTTGCTCTTTGAGCAGCCAACCGTGTAGCCTCACCATCTATCAGACTTCGGAATTCATAAATGTCACGGGTGCTGGTAGCGCTGATTTCAGCCACCATCATCCCGCGGTTGGGGAAATGCACAACCAGACCTTCGCGGGCAAGACGCTGAAGAGCTTCGCGCATCGGTGTGCGGCCAATACCCAGTTGTACAGTCAATTCACGGTCGAGCAGGATCTGGCCAGGTTCGAGATCAAGACGACAGATCTGCTCGACGAGTTGACAATAGGCATGATCCGCCTGTGATTCGGTCTTCCTGTTCTCGTGTAACACCTGAATTGTCATGACATTACCTGGTGGCTCTGCGCTGCCTCAAGGCCGCGCTGAAACCAGTCACGATCAAGATTATCACCGATAAAAACCAGAAAATGATGTTCCCGCGGGCTGGACGGGGTCACTTCTAGTTCGCCCATAGCAAACTGAACTAGCCAGTCAGCCCCATCGATCCGGATAAATCCCTTTGCCCGCCATAGCCTTTCCGGTGCACTGGCAAACAGTGTTTCGATTGCTGTTCGATTTATCATCTCTGGAGTCTCAAGCATAAAGCTTTCGGCTGGTGCATGCAAAGCCTCATGATCATGGGAATGGTCGGTGGAAGTATCTTTCTGGGTGGACAATTGAGCTAAACGAGTATTGCTAAGAGAGCCATCCATCAGGCGGGGTAAATCAACATCACAGCGCTCACTATAGTGAACCAACGCTGAACTGTTTAGCTCAAATACCTCCCTGTGCACAATCGCCACCTCATCAGTAATAGCCAGATCAAGCTTGTTCAGAATCACAATATCCGCGTTTTCAATCTGTGCCTCGTAAAACGGTCCGAGCATTTCACGGATTTTTAAAAATTTTGGCGTATCCACGACTGTGACCAGAGGCCCAAGGTCGAATTTTCCATAAAATTCCGGATCGGCAAAAGAAACCAGCATTTCTTCAGGTTCGGCAATGCCGGTTGCTTCAATGACAATATGATCCAGCGACGATTTCTCCACCAATTCAGCGATTGCAGCGAGCAGCGGTCCTTTTAATGTGCAACACAGACATCCCGACGACAGCTGAATCATGTCTATGTTGTTTCCTTTCAGGATTTCGTAATCGACATTGACAGCATCAAAGTCGTTAATGATTACTGCCAGGCGCCGTTCAGATGCAAATTCTTTGATAATGCGTTGCACCAGTGTCGTTTTCCCGGAACCAAGAAAACCGAATAGAAGATTTACGCGTGTCTTTTTCATCTTATTTCGCTGCCGCCGTTGCAAGTTTCACCGAGTGTGGTTGAGGCGAGTTAAAATTCATTCCTTCAATAAAGAGGTCCTGGAATTCCGGGCATGCGGCCAAAGCGACATGCTCTATTTTTTGTGCAAGATCTTCGGCAAGCTGCCATTGCGCCTCGGATAGCAATACCATCTGCGCACCCATGAGCGCTGCATTGCCGAAATATACAATGCGATCAACAGGTATGTCCGGTAGAAGCCGAATGCGGACGGCGCTGGCGACATCGACAAAATTACCAAAACCACCACAGACCATTAGTTTGTGGATTTCATCAGACTTGATATCCATTACCTGTTGCAACATAACAATTCCGGAATAAATTGCTGATTTTGCAAGTTGCAGTTGACGGATATCGGCTTGGGTCAGAGTAATATCTTTACCGGCCGCGCTCTCATCAGCCCACACCAAAACGAACTCCAACCCGTGCTCTTCTCGTCTGATTCGCCGGGCGATTTGAAGCGGCAACTCATCCGTATTTTTTCGTCTGATGGTACCATTGGCATTCAACACACCTGCGGTGGCCATCTGGGCACAGGCCTCAATCAGCCCGGAGCCACAAATACCAATTGCTTTTACGTCACCAATGATGCCACAGGTTACATCTTCGCCGATGCTAACGCGTTCAATTGCCCCGATTGCCCCACGCATGCCATGTCGTATCTGTGCGCCCTCAAAAGCCGGGCCGGCCGGTGCGGAGCAGACGACCAATCGCTCGCGCGATCCCATCACCAATTCGCCATTTGTACCTATATCAGCAAGCGCCAGGGTTTCGGTGCTTTTATGGATGCCTGTTGAGAGTACGCAAGCCATCGCATCTCCACCAGCAAACCCGGCGAGGATGGGAAGTGTGCAGACATAGGCGTTCGGGACACTCTTCAGAGGTAATTCGCTTGCCGGGATTGTCAGCCCTGCGCGTATCACCGGTGCATAGGGTGCAAGACCAAGATAGCTGACATCAATTCCAAGCAGGATATGATGCATGCAGGTATTGCCGACAACGACGATTTTGTAAATGTGGCGTGGTAAAATTCCAACCTCTTTGCAGGCCTGCTTGATCAGATCATTCAGTGCATTGAGCACTTTACCACGCAAGATGGCGAGATTCTTTTTATTAAACTGCGCAAACGCAATTCGCGACATAAGATCGCCACCAAAGGGGGCCTGGGGATTGATCATGCCGACACTGGCGAGTTCCTCGCCCGAGGCTATATCCAGGAGCGAACAGACTATTGTTGTTGTGCCTATATCGAAGGCAATTCCATATGCCTTGCTTGACGTATCACCCGGTTCGACATCCACCAGTCGTCCCCGGAACAATGTGGCAGTCAATTCGCCTTTACTTTTTCGCAGAGTTACCGGCAGGTCGCGGATGATACCAAGGGCGACATCCTGGGTAGACACTAGGTCACCCAAAGCTATAAATATTTCTTCAAGATCGCTGGACTGGTGATGTTCAGACGTTGGAATGGCGACGGATATTGGCAGTTTGACAACCCCGGAGTCGATTGCCATGGCTGTGGTCGAGCCCTTCCCAGCGAGTATCTGGTGTCCTGATTCAGACTTTGGCGGCATTGGGCGGATGACCGTGTCGTCAATCAATTTAGTCTGGCAGGCGAGGCGAAAACGTTCGTGCACCTCTTCGGTGCCAAGCTGTATGGTGTCGGCCATGCTGGGCGGCGGCAGAGAGCCGCTGATCATCTTGCACCTGCATGAGCGACAGCGCCCGCGACCGCCGCAAGTGGCCTCAATCTCAATGCCACCTGAATGAGCCGCATCAAGGATCGTCGTATCGCGCTTTACGGCAATCGAATGTTCACCAGACTTTGTCGTAATTGTAAGATGGACATCACTGTTTTTTGCGGCCATATTCATCTGCAACTCAACTCCAGGCTACACGGCTCTCCGACATGAGATCACGCGCCAGAATGACCGCGGCCATCGCATCTTTGCCCCAGCCGTCGGCACCACATTCATCGGCCCACTCCTGCGATGTCGGTGCCCCGCCTATCAGGATGTGGACCTTGTCGCGGTGGCCCGAATTCTTGAACTCGTCAATGGTCACCTTCTGATAATATACCGTTGTTGACAGCAATGCTGAAAAACCGATGAGGTCGGCCTTTTCGGCAATTGCGGTTTCGATGAACTTGTCTGGATGCACATCAGTTCCCAGGTTGATGACATTGAACCCGGCATTTTCAAGCATGATTGTGACAATAGACTGACCGATATCATGCATATCACCCAGCACCGTTCCGATAACAAACGTTCCCAGCGGTTTTTCGGCGGCAGCCGCGAGCAACGGTCGGATCAGCGCCAGACCTGTCTTCATCGCCCGCGCGGTAATTAGCATTTCGGGGATGAATATCAGTTGCTCAGAGAACCGGTTTCCCTGCAAATTGAAGCCGGGAAACAAGCCATCATCAAGAATTACCCGCGCATCAATGTCCGCATCAATGGCTTGCTGGACACGCTCGCCCGAATAATCGTTGTCACCTTCTTCCACAGCCGTCCATAAAGATTGCCATTCCCAGTCTCCGGGGACACGACTTTCCCAATTTTCGGGAATTTCAAGTTCTGGTTCGCTCATGTTACTTCCTCAATCCAAGGGGTATTTTCCATAGGTGCCATAATCCTGCTGCGCCGTAATCATGGCGTATATATTCTGTATTGGCACATCAGCCAGAATATAATGTGAAGGTGAGAAAATATATCCACCACCCGGTGCAAAGGATTTCATCACTTCCAGCACTCCGTGACGCACCTCATCCACCTGACCACGCGGTAACAGGCGTTGCACATCAAAGCCACCGATGAGAGCAATATCCTCGCCATGATCCGATTTTATTTTCTGTCGATTTGCCAGCCCGCCGGCTGGTTGCAGCAGGCCGGAAAGGTCGGCTCCCAATTCGATGATGTCAGACAGAATTGGCGAATAATCGCCACAGGAGTGCAACTTTATAAACAGTTCCGAATTAGCTTTCCGGAACTCCTTGAACATATAATCGAAGCGTGGTTTGGCCAGCTCGCGCCATTGCTTGGGTGAAATCATCATACCCTGTTGAGCGCCAACATCATCACCGACCCTTATCATATCAACGCCCATCTTGATGGCATTCTTGCCCAGTTCGGTATAATATTCGCACAGACCGTCGAGAACGCCTTCAATCAGCTCGGGCTGATCGAACATCATCAGGAAGAAGTTCTGGGTTCCAACAATATGCGCATAAGCGGCTTCAATCAGGGTCGATGAAAGATCGACGATTATGAAGTAATCATCCTGATACTCATCGCACAGGGCTTTGATCGGTGCGAGTATTTTCGGGTCGTTCGGGTCCGGCCAAGTGTAATTTTTGAAATCCTCCATCGATTTGATGGGGTGAAATGACGGGAAGTTTTCGGGCACAACCTTGGCCGCTCCCCAGAATTCCTGCGTCTTGGCAAAGATTTCCTGTTCTTCGGGGGTGCGGCCCTTAAGGCCGGATTTACCATAACCGACGCCGAAATGATTGTGCCATGTTTCGCCAATTTCAATGTGGTGATGGGAAAAATCTGCATTGATTCCAACCTGGTAGATGATCGCATCATTGCCGAGGCGCAACTCCAGCTCCGGATTGTGAGAACGGCCCGTAGAGGTATCATCGATGCCGTAGATCAAGGCCAGCTTTTCTTTCGATTCATGTTTCATCCGATACAGCACCGGCACTCTGTCGACGGGTTCATGCCTCAGGGTACGGATAAACCTTTCTCGGGGCAGAAGTTCTTTCATGACATTCATTCCACATTCTTATAACATAATATATAATGAATATATTATGTTATAAGAATGTGGAATTGGCAAGTAAAATTTTATTTTAAATCAATTCGACTCAAACCAAAAATCCCGGAACGCGACATTTTTGGCAGCATGGCGGAACTCGGCATCAATGTAACCGGCAGAGAGGCCTCACCAAACAGCTGGAACAATTCGGTTTGCTCTGTTAGGTCCCATCTGATGCGCTGGCCGGATTTTTTAAAAAGATATTCATATCCTGGACCCATACGCATAGATAAACGCCACCCGGACTTAGCCGCCTCACGTTTTAATTCGGCGGCCATATCTTTGGTTGCCGCTTCAATCATCAGTCGGCCAGCCGCTTCCAGAAACAGAGCATCAAGTGGCTCAAAGCGATCTTCCAAAAGCTCGATTGTGTGTGTATCCAGTCCCGGGCCGATGGTCATGACGAATGCGAGCAGATGTTCGCAACCCGCAAGTCGTTCTTCCATAGCCGGAAAGGAAAACCGAATACCACCTGGAAACAACACGCCGCCTCTTTCGAATGCTTCTATTTTTACAACTACATAACTTGCAACTGGCGCGGATAGTTTGGTTGCGACCTGGACCGCGTTCTCGGCGGCTTGGCGGATCACCGGGCGTACATTGTCCGGGTTCTTATATCTGTGAATTCGCAGAAGGCGTGGCGCATCAATTGGTGGTGGCTGACATGACCATTGTCGAACCTGAGGGGTAATAAAGCTCACAGCCGGGTTATTGCTCCGTGACAGATGATTCATTCGTATCCTGCCAAGGCCGCAGCCTTTATTTCATCGTAGCGATCTTCGATTTCTGCGGCGGCAATGTTCGCTGCTGATTCGGCCGCCTCACTCCGGTCTGGTAATTTGGTTTTCTGCCATTCCATCAGATAAGCATCCGACCCATCCAGACCCCGCCGCATTGCCACCAGATCGATGAGTTCCTGAAACCGCTGGCTGAGTTGGACTTTGTGTCTGGCTGCCGAATCACTGGCCTCCACAACCGAGGGGATTTCCTGCCAGCGGAGAATAGTAATTTTGGCCATGCCGAAACCTCGTTTATCATTATGCAGAAAATAGATGATAATATATTTTAAATATATTGTCTATCAGGAAAAATCCCTTCCTCATATGCCAATGATCATAATCAGTGACCCATCCGGGGTTCTTCATCATCCTAGCAGCACGGGATTAAGCCGGGCTGCCGAGGCTCGGGGAGTATTCCTGTAACGCAACCACCCCCTGCGTCAGATGCGAAGGCGTTTCGGCAACAAGCACGCAAACTCCTGCATAATTCTGGTGGTGGGCAAGCCTGCCCCTATAAAACAGAGGAGGACGCAATGGAATGGGAACGATTTCCGATTCCGGAATTCGACTACGCAGCACTCGCAACAATGGCTTACCAACCTCCCGAACTGACATCGAAAGCGGAAGCTATGGCTGCGGTATCGACGTCGATGGATACAGGTGCTTTGAAAGCCGGGGCTTTTGTATGTGAACCGGACACCGCCCTTGTTGAGCGGTTCAACTTTCGGGGCGAATATGCCGCTATTGTATTGTGCGTGGTGCCGAAATCCGGTGCAAGCGTTCTTGCACGTTCACGAGCATGGTTTAAACAGCGGGTCATTGTTCTAGATGCAAATACAGCTGATGCAAATATTCTTCACGAGTGGAAAACCTTGCGTCCCTTCAACACCCGTCTAGGCCCTGATGATGGAGTTAGGTTGGATCACACCGTGATCTGGCTTTTAATTGGACGTATCCTCTGTAATCATACGCGTGCCAATCGTGTGATGGTTGACACTACCTGGAAACTAGGTGGTGACCGCATGGGTTTTCGGATTCTTGCCGCCAATGATACAGAGCAGCATCAGTTCCATGAAAGCTGTATTGAACTGTCATGGCCTTCATGAGTTCTGGAAGCGTACCGATTGGGCAGGGATTCTCACGCGTGTATTCGGGGGTATTCCCTGTGTGCATGGTTGACATAGCACCATGATGTTAGCGTCGTAAAATAGAGCGAACTGCTGCGGTCTAACAAAATTGGGAATAACGCAAATGAATGTTGAGCAAAATACGGCCCTGCGCGTCGATACCGAAACAGTGTCAATAATGGGTTTCATGCGTGATTTTACTGTCGAAACCACACCGGTATCTGCTGACAAAATTTCAGACTTTCGAACAATCATCAGGCCCGGAACCGTTGTCTATATTACTTGCCTGCCTGGATCTAACTACCACGATACAATTGCTACAGCAAAACGATTGCGCGATGAGGGTTTTGAGCCTGTGCCACATATTGTGGCGCGCTCGATCCGGAGCAAGGCCGAATTTGAAGATTGTCTTGACCGTGCTGCCAGTGAGGCCGGTGTCAATCGTGTGTTGACGATTGCCGGTGCGCTGGATAAACCGGTCGGGCCTTATTCGGATTCAATGCAACTCCTTGAAACCGGTATGTTTGATCGCTTTGGCATAAAGACCATTGGTGTTGCCGGACATCCAGAGGGGTGCCCCGAGATGAGCGACGAGATGATCCTTGATGCTTTGCGCTGGAAGAATGGATTTGCCGAGCGCACGGATGCCAGCTTGCATCTGGTGACCCAATTCTGCTTCGAGGCCGAACCTATTGTCGCCTGGGACAAAATGCTGAATGGCGAGGGTAACAGGTTGCCGATCCGGGTGGGTGTGCCGGGAATAGCAAAACTTTCAATTTTACTCAAATATGCCGTGGCCTGTGGTGTAGGAAATTCAATTCGATTTCTAAAAAAACGCGCCTCCGACTTGAAATTTATGTTGAGCGCACAAGCCCCCGATAGATTGGTGCGTGACCTGGCAGCCTATGCTGACAGCGATCCTGATTGCGGGATTGAGGGGGTGCATATGTATCCACTTGGCGGGCTGAAGAAGACGGCCGTATGGTCGTATGGTGTCTGTGAAGGAGGCATTGCGTTGAAACAAGGCGGCGGGTTTGATGTACTGCCAGAGATGAATTAGTTCAGTAAAAGGTGGGAGAATCTAATGAAGGATAACAATAACGGTGATGACAAGACTGGTTTCAGCCGCAGGCAAATGTTGTCTTTCAGTCTGGCTGCCGGTGTGGCGGCTGGAACTGGTGTAGCCAGTGAGGCAAACAGCGAGCCTTCCCCATCAGATACTAAGGTTCCTGAGTTGGAAATTGGCAAACTTGATGAGATCAAGCCGGGTGCGGTGGTTGAATTTGACTATCCTGATGACGATTCACCGGCAATTTTGCTCAGGCTTAATGGTCCGGCCGAAGGTGGTGTCGGACCTGATCAGAGTATCGTTGCTTTTTCGAGACTGTGTACACACAAAGGCTGCCCGCTGGACTGGAACGCTGAGCAGAAAATGCTGATCTGCCCCTGCCACTGGTCAAGTTTTGACCCGGCTTTGAAAGGCCGGATGATTATTGGTCAGGCCAGCCAGGGCTTGCCGCAGATTACGTTGCGAATTTCAGAAGGAAACATTCGCGCAGTCGGTGTCGAAGGCTTGATTTATGGCCGCTACACCAACATCCTTTAACCAGGACTGACTAATGACCAGCAGGCCGCTGCCCCCTCGTAATGCAAAACGTTTTCATACTGCTTGCCAGTTTTGCATCGTCGGTTGCGGTTACCGTGTTTTTAAATGGCCCGAAGGTAGCGAAGGTGGACCTGCACCAGGCGACAATGCACTGAACCTTGATTTCCGCCAGCAGCAACCGGCGCTTGGAACCTGGATTGCACCGGCCATGCAAACAGTTGTTACCGATCGCGACGGCACCCGTCAAAATATTGTCATTATCCCCGACAAATCCTGTCAGGTAAATTCAGGGCTGGAATCGGTTCGTGGTGGTAGTCTGGCGTCAACTCTTTACCGTCCGGACGGTCCGACGCGAATGCGGCTGTCAACACCGGGAATCAAAAACGGCGCAACCCTGGAGTTGGCTGCGTGGAATGATGCCACCGATCTGGCCGCGCGCGTCATCAAGGCTGTTATCGACCGGTGGGGGGCAGATGCTGTCGGCATGAAATTCTTTGACCATGGCGGTGGTGGTGGTGGATTTGAAAATAACTGGGCGGTAGGCCGTTTCTTTTTTGAGGCCGTAAAGACAACTTCCTGCTCAATCCACAATCGACCGGCGTATAATTCGGAAGTGCATGCAGCAGGCGATGCAGGCATTGCGCCACTGACCAATGCCTACATTGATGCACAGTTGGCTGACACGATCCTGGTTGTCGGGGCCAATCCATACGAAACGCAAACCAATTATTTTCTCAATCACATGGTCAAAAACCTCAATGGCGAGACCATGTCACTGAAGAAAAGTATCTTCAGTGATGAAGAAATAGCACCAGGTCGCATGATTATAATTGATCCCCGGCGCACTATGAGCGTGGCTGCGGCAGAGGCAGCAGCAGGTGCACAAAATGTGCTGCATCTTCAAATTGAGCCGGGAACAGATATTTGGGTCCTGAATGCGATTGCACGCATCATCATTGACCGTCGCTGGCATGATGTCGGTTTCATTACCGGCTTTACTGAGACGCAGACCTTTAATGCCTACCAGCGGTCCAGTCTGATGCGTGACCGTCCAGCAGACGAGGTCATCAATGAGGCAGCCGGCAAGGCCGGTGTTCCAGCTGAGTTGTTAAAAAAGGCAGCTGACTGGATCGCTCGACCCAAAGCGGGCCGGGCGCGGCGGCGAACCCTGCTGCATTACGAAAAGGGGTTGATCTGGGGGCTGAAGAATTACGAGAATGTCGCCGCGATTGTTGATCTGGGCCTTTTGACCGGTAATATCGGCAAGCCGGGGACCGGCATCAGTCGCCTGGGGGGACATCAGGAAGGATACGTTCGCCCGCCATCGCGGGGAGGGAGACCCGCACGCAATATTGATGAAAAGCTGCGTCGGGGCGAAATCAAGTTATTCTGGGTTGGTGGCTGCAACCCGGTTTTAACCACACTCGATGCTGCCACAATTGGTCGTACTCTGGAAGAGCGTGGCCAACTGGTAACCGAGGCATTAACGACCAGCATTGACCTGCCCGTTGAGCAGCGCGTAATTGCCATTGTCGAAACCCTGAAGGCGGGTGGTGTCTTTACGATTGCTCAGGATATTTATCCAACGAAAACCACAGAACGGGCTCATCTGGTATTGCCCGCAGCGGGTTGGGGAGAAGCAAACCTCACATCAATCAACGGTGAAAGACGTCTTCGCCTGCATCAGAAATTTATGGACCCTCCCGGAGAGGCGCTTCCGGACTGGCAGATCATTGCCCATGTGGCACAGCGTCTGAACGCCCTGTACACAGCCGACCGGAACCCAGAGATGGCCAACCGGTTTCTGGATTTTGACTGGCGCGACGAAGAAGCCGTTTTTATTGATGCCCGCTACAGTTTTAAAGGCGGTCCCGATGATGCGATGGAAGGCTATGCCGGGATTGATTATGATCTGTTACGAAAACTTGGAACAAACGGCATTCAGACCCCGGTGCGTCTTGTGCGCGGAACACCGGTGGGAACCGAACGGCTGTATGAAGACAAACGCTTTTCCACCAAATCCGGCAAGGCCAAATTTATACCGGCACCGCCGCCGTGGCCGGGCTATGCAGCCCCGGTTATGCGTCAGCGTAAAAAATATGCGTTCTGGATAAATAACGGGCGTTCAAACCATCTGTGGCAGACAGTTTATCATCATCGTTACCTGAAGTTCTATCGCGAAAGGGTGCCAATACCTTATGTGGAAATGCATCCCGCTGATGCCGCCAAACTCAATATTGAACCGGGCGATATTGTCGAAATCATCAATGATCGCGGTTCAGTGCAGGCAATGGCCTACCCCACCGGAGCGGTGAAGCCCGACCATTGTTTCCTGGTTTTCGGTCAACCGCGCGGGCCAGCGGGAAATCTGGTTTCAGACCATGTTGATCCTGATACCACCATCCCCTGGTACAAGGGTGTGTGGGCGGATATCCGCCGTATCGGGCCGATGCCGGAACTTACCCGCACAGTGACGTTTAAACCTCAGAATATAGCACAATGAGACGGCTTTTCTTCTTCCTCCTGACCCTTGCAATCTTGTTGCCGATAACATCCGCCATGTCACAGGTCCTTAAACCGGGACAGGAGTTGACAGGTGCCAACCTGTCGGGAAAAAATATGGATGGTGTTCGCCTGCAGGGTGCAAATTTCAGTGGTGCCAATCTGTCCGGAGTAAGCCTGAAGGGTGCTGATTTACGCGAGACCTATTTCAGGGGCACAAATCTAAATGGTGCGGATCTGAGCGGTGCCAATCTGGGTGGTGCAGATTTCAGCCTTGCCAAACTTGATGGCGCCATATTGAAAGGTGCGATGCTCGCCCGTACCCGTGTTGTCGGCGCTTCACTCATCGGGGCAAACCTTGAAGGTGCTTTTTTTGGCGGTGCCGACTTCACGCGGGCCAACCTCATGAATGCCAATCTGCGCCGTGCCATGCTGCGCGATGTACGTCTTGACCAAAGTCGGCTTGTGGGTGCCGATTTGACCGGTGCGGTTCTTGGTGCACGGGGACCAGGTCAGGATGCGCCACGGGCTGCATCGATGCGCGGTGCTGATCTTGCCGGTGTGGTTGCGGTTGACGCTGATTTTAACAGCGTTGATCTTAGCCAGGCCAGTCTCGCAGGTGGTAAATTCATGAATGCCAATTTCACCAATGCCAACCTTGACTGGACTGGTGCACGCGGTGCTGATTTTACCGGCGCCAACCTGTCGCATGCCAGGCTAAGGGCGGCCGACATGAACAACAGTATTCTGACCGGAGCGGTACTCGACCTTGTCCGTGCCGCGGGCATTTGGCTTGAAGGCAGCGACCTTGCCGGTGCCACGCTGACGGGCGCTGACATGACGTTGGCCCGCCTGACCGGGGCCAATTTCAAAGGTGCAGATTTTGATGGTGTACGTTTCGATGGCGCAACCGATGCGCCTGTAAAACCGGGAGAAAACCAGTGAGCGCTGTGGATAAGACTAACCTTACCGTTGAAGAAACTGAAGACACAACTGCTGAACCCGGTTTGATCAGCGCAGCTGCAGGAGAAGTCGTCGGCACTTTCATTCTGGTTTTTTTTGGTGTGGGTTCGGTACAGGCCGCCGTGGCAACCGGTGCTCAGGCTGGGTTGTGGCAGGTGGCGGTTGTCTGGGCAATTGGCGTCAGTCTGGCAATCTACTGCACCGCAGCTTATTCCGGTGCCCACATTAATCCGGCGATTACCCTGGTGGCAGCGGTCTATGACCGCATGCCGATCCCAAGAGTTCTGGTCTACTGGATTTCGCAGTTTGTCGGCGCTGTTCTGGCCGCCTTGGTTCTGCACGCAATGTTCGCAGAAGCAATTGTCGAATTCGAACGCCAGAACGGTCTGCTGCGCGGCGGGCCGGGCAGTGAACTTTCGGCTATGGTATTTGGTGAATATTTTCCAAATCCGGCAGTGTTCGGTACCGATGAAACTGCTTGGCGAATTATTGGTTTGCGCGGTGCCTTTACAGCCGAAATGGTTGGTACGGCCATGCTTGCCTATATGGTTGGCGCCCTGACCAGCGAGCGCAACATGGCGCGCCCACCGGCTGGCATGACGGCAATTATGATTGGCTTGACCGTTGCGGCAATAATATCGGTGATTGCCCCGCTGACCCAGGCCGGTCTAAATCCGGCACGCGATCTGGGCCCCCGGGTTGTGGCGTTTTTCCTTGGGTGGGATGAAATAGCCATCCCCGGGCCACGTGGCGGTTGGCTGACGGTTTACGTCCTGGCACCGTGTGTCGGCGCCTTGATTGGCGGTGGCATCCAGCGTCTGATTTCCCATTTTAATCATCGATAGTGCGGATTGTTTGAGATAGCAGTCCCGAATTTTGTGGTGCACTTGTTGAAAACGGAACTTCTCCAAATATGGAAGATAACAAATTGACTGGTTATGAACTTGACGTCAATGAACGGTGAGCGCCGCTTGCGTTTGACAGAAAAATACATGGATGCCCCGGACAATCCAAGAAGGATTGCCCTGTAGAGTCCGACATTGCCCACAACATGGAACGGGTGCTTAACACCTTGTGCAAGGCAGTCAATGCTATACAGTTTAAGGGGTATGACTGGGATAGTGAAGAAGATGCCTTTATACGCTCTTTTGTCAACCCGGCAACAGGGCATTTCACCAAATCCAATTGTTGCGTCCTGGTTGTGGTGTTTTCGGTTCGACTGATTTGGCTGGGATATAGATATGCCTTGCACATTTCTCTTGCTGCTGTCACCCTGCCGGTAATCCATGGATTTTATTTGCGAATTGTAATAACTCGGGTGCATCGTGATTAACCGGAGTTAAAGCATGTGAGTGCCCCATCTTGTCGAGCAGCGAATAAGAAAAGTGAGTCTGATTTGACCTTCGATGATGCTCGTTAAGCCCAACGTCTTAAAATCACGGGTAGCCAAGGTGATGTTTAATTAGTTGATCGCCGTGTCCGGCACAGTTGACGAGGCACTCGTGGTGATGTTCGTGATCTGCAATCGGGGCAACGATGGGTCGGACCCGGCGCGCTGTTCTATAAGCTTATGTACGGTCGATAGTGTACCTTCACGTGGGAATTTAGCCCTGGTGCCTAGATTCAGGCTGAACTTGACATCTGAATCTATTGGATACCAGCTTTCCATGGAAGAATGGCTCCAGTTGGACAAGGCTATCTTCATACTGCTGCCAGCGGCGGTTCATCTTTGCGACCTTTTGGCGAGGGTTAGATAATTTGGGTCCTGATCGGAATTTTTGGAGGTGCTTTATGTCCGATGGTTGCGGCAACGACAATAACAGCACCTATGATCTTGCGGTCATAGGTGCTGGATCGGCGGGATTTTCTGCTGCAATTACAGCGGCGGAAGCTGGTGCTCAGGTAGTTTTGATTAGCTATGGAACAATTGGCGGTACTTGTGTGAACGTTGGTTGTGTACCGTCAAAAACTTTAATCAGAGTTGCTGAAGCGCTTCACATTGCTAGTGTCGCTAACCGCTTCAATGGTATAGAAGTGGCTGCGCGAGTGACCGATTGGTGCGCTGCCGTTCAGCAAAACCAGGATTTGGTTGATGAATTCCCCAAGGCTAAATACAGTGATCTTCTGTCGCTCTATAACAGCGTAGCTTACCTCGAAGGCGAGGCAATGTTTTCAGACAATGGCGAGTTAATGGTCGATGGAGA
This sequence comes from Alphaproteobacteria bacterium, assembly GCA_024280895.1. GTDB lineage: Bacteria > Pseudomonadota > Alphaproteobacteria > Rhizobiales > JAKIUO01 > JAKIUO01. Next base: position 36,542 of record JAJRPI010000061.1, read on the forward strand.
TATTATCAATGCCAAGAAAATCATCATCGCCACCGGTGCACGTCCAGCCTTACCGTCAATCGATGGTATCGAAAATGTTCCTTACCTGACCAGCGCGACCGCGTTGGAACTGGAAACACTACCCGATAGCCTGCTTGTCATTGGGGCGGGCTATGTTGGAATAGAAATTGCTCAAATATTCTCTCGTGCGGGCGTACAGGTTACAGTCGTCAGTCGTCGCGGATTGTTACCTGAAGCCGAGCCGGAAATTAGTGCCGCACTGACTCTCTACTTTGAAGACGAGGGCATTGGAATCGTGAGCGGCATTACTTACGATCGTATCGATTCTAAGGAAAACGCCATTGTTTTGACTGTTCGAGATCAGGACAGAATCATGGAGATTTCCTCGGAAAAAGTGATGATTGCTACGGGACGTGCACCAAACACCGATAGCCTCAATCTTACAGGTGCAAGCATAGAATTGTTGGGCAACTATGGTGTGAAAGTTGATACTCAAATGCGCACCAGTCGCGAAGGGGTATATGCAGCGGGTGATGTTACAGGTCGAGATTATTTCGTTTATATGGACGCGTATGGAGCAAAGATTGCGGCAAAGAACGCTATCAGTGGCAATTCGCTCTGCAATGACATTTCTGCCATACCCGCCGTGGTGTTCTGCGATCCGCAGGCAGTTAGTGTTTATCTGGCCACGTATGGTGCAAAGAGTGAGGCAAAGAATCCCATCGACGGTGCGCTTTGCTATGATAATTCTATCATGTCTACCGTGGTGTTCTGCGATCCGCAGGTGGCCAGTGTTGGCTTGACCGAAGCAAATGCGCGGGCTCAAGGTATCAATGTGCGAACTTCGGTTCTCACCCTCGACAACTTACCGCGCGCTCGAGCAACTCGTGACACGCGCGGCCTTATTAAACTCATAGCCAATAGCAAAACGAAAAAACTCATTGGTGCTCACATATTGGCGCCAGAGGGTGCTGACAGTATTCAGACTGCCGCATTGGCGATAAAGACTGGTATGACTTACGAAGAACTCGGAGCGATGATATTTCCGTACTTGACTACGGTTGAAGGTTTGAAGCTGGCTGCACAAACATTCGACATGGATGTGAACAAACTTTCCTGTTGTGCTGGGTGAAACTGGAAAATAACTTGACCATCCGTTTGCCAGAACGCCCATTTTGCCTAAACCAGCCACATCAAGCGACTGCCACAGGAGCTCTCATGAAATACGTAGTTCTAACTTTAGAGTCGGGAATTAATGTCCGTTATGGGATGGTAGCCGATACCACGGCAAACCAGACGATCTATGCACAAGAAGTGGTGCGCGGTTTCGCGACCCTCAAGGAGACCTCACCCACGGCGAGCGAATTGCTATCTCGAAGGGAAGACGTTCTGAATTCCGGTCTTCCCTATCTTGCTACGGAACTGAACGATCGGGTGGCCGCTTACAGTTATGCGATGACTTGTCTATTACGTCCAGCCCACCGTAAAGCCATTGATGACTTGGTCTTTATGGCGATTGGGATACAGAATCGAAGTGACCATGTGGCCCTCCTGCAATGGGTGCTCGACGCTGGTAGTAGCGTATCTCCAAACAGTAAAATCCGTACAGGCCCCGGAGTATAATTGTGCGCCGCACAGTTTTCTTCTTGGGCATTTCACAGCTCGTTTGCTGGGGTATTTCTTTCTATCTGATTGGTGTTTTCGGCGACTTGATCATGGCTGATTTAGGCTGGAGCCGAACGCTTGTCTACGGCGGTTTCTCGGCTGCACTTTTGACGATGGGGCTCGTCTCACCGCTTGTAGGATGGTTGATCGATCATGTTGGGGGAGGTCGCGTCATGTCGGCCGGATCGGTGCTCTGCGCGATCGGCTGCGCCGGGCTAGCCGTCGCACAGACGGTTGAGGTCTATTATACGGCTTGGATATGTCTCGGTCTGGCCATGCGTTCGATGCTTTACGATGCGGCTTTCGCCGCGCTTGTACGAATCTATGGGCCGGAAGCTCGGCGGCCGATCGCGCAGGTCACGCTCCTAGGCGGTCTCGCGTCCACTTTCTTTTGGCCGATTGGCCATACCCTTGCGGAAACTTTCGGCTGGCGCGGCGCACTGCTCGTCTATGTTGGCTTCGCTCTTGCTACCGTGCCTCTCCATCTCGCAATTCCGACCGGGAGGCATCAAGAAAACACTTCGCCCGAGCACAGACCTCCGGCTCTCGCTTTCCGCGGTCAGAATAGGGTCGCAACAGCTTTCCTCTACACCGTGATCGTCACACTCATCAACGCTCTCAATGCCGGTATGTCAGCCTATATGATCGCCGTGTTGACGGAATTTGGTCTCGCAGCGTCGCTCGCGGTCTCGATCTCCTCACTAAGAGGCATCGGTCAGTCCTCGGCTCGGTTGGTTGAGGTTCTGTTTGGTGGCCGCCTGCATCCAATCGATCTCAATCTAGCGGCAACTATTGTCCTACCCATTTGCTTCACGGTGGGCTTGGCTAGTGGAGGGTATGTTGCAGCGGCAATTGCCTTCGCTTTTTTCTATGGCGCTGGAAACGGCATCTTATCGATCACCCGCGGCACGTTGCCGCTCGTACTATTTGATCTGCACACATATGGCACCTTCGTTGGTAAGCTCATTGTGCCAAGTTTCGTATTGTCTGCCGTTTCACCACTCGCCTTTGCCGCTATTATCGAGCACTTTGGCGCGAGGGGAGCACTGTACCTGTCGATTGCATTATCTTTGGTGATACTCGTGGCAGGCTTTGCCCTCAAGATGTTTGCCAAACCGGGTTCTGAAGGTCCGGGATCTTGAGGTGAACATTATGATCAAGCGAGGTAAACAAGATCAGTTTACGTCGGCGAGTGCCAGCGGTGTCGTTTGCATTTGGATTGAACCGAAACCATCAAATTTTGCAGTGGTGAGCTCGATTGTATGCAGCGCTTGCCGCGCGCAGTTTCTTCAACACCGGTCACCGCGAATAGAATAATATAATCTGCTGTGTCGGCTTTGCTGATGAAATGCTTGGTGCTGTTGATGACGAAATCATCACCATTGCGCACGGCGGTTGAGCGTATGGCACGAAAATCTGAACCGGCTTCCAGCTCACTCGTTGCCGTGCAGTCGAGGCGCTCGCCGCGTACCGTATTCGAGCGGTTACGTGATGAATATGGGTATGAAGGCGGCATCACTATTGTCAGTGACTACATTTGTGCAGCACGCAGACGTTTTGGCTATCGGCGTATCCACGTCATGTTGCAACGACAAGGCATTCATATGAACCAGAAGAAGTTGCGGCGGCTTTACACGGAAGAAAAGCTGCAAGTTCGCAAGCGTGGTGGTCGCAAACGCGC
>JAJRPI010000062.1 GCA_024280895.1 Alphaproteobacteria bacterium
CGAGGCTATTCCGCTGGCGGGTGTCGTTGAAACATCATTTTGGCGAACCTTTAGCGATTATGTCGGGCTTGGTTTTGAGCATATATTTCCCAAGGGGCTGGATCATATCCTGTTCGTACTGGGGCTTTACCTGCTGAACACGAGTTTGCGCCCCCTGCTGGTGCAAATTACCGCTTTTACGCTGGCTCACTCCATCACTCTGGGGCTGGGACTCTATGGCATCATCAATATAGCGCCAGCGATTGTTGAGCCGCTGATTGCTATTTCCATTGTCTATGTGGCGGTGGAAAACCTGGTTACCAGCAAGCTGCATCCCTGGCGACCGGTGATCGTTTTCTTGTTTGGCCTGCTGCATGGGTTGGGATTTGCCACCATGTTAACGGAAATTGGCCTGCCGCGCGCCGACTTTGTCACCGGGCTGATTGCTTTTAATGTGGGTATTGAGCTGGGTCAGCTATCGGTGATTGCCATCGCCTTTATTCTCACCGGCTTGTGGTTTCGCAATAAGCCGTGGTATCGCCAACGTATCGTTTGGCCCGTTCGGCGGCTATTGCCCTTGTTGGGGGCTATTGGACCATTGAGCGTATTTTTTTCTAGGACAAAACAGCGTATAATTTTCTGTCTCACGGCTATTCCCAAGTTTCGCTAGGGCCTTTGTCAGGGGCGGTCTTTTCGACCTTAGCCCGGTCAGACTCTGGTTTATGCCAAGTTTAATATAGATCTGGAATGGAGTATTTGTCCTCGTTTTGCCCCACTTTTACATCATAGTTACCAAAGCGAATAACCATTTTTCAAGCCAGCTCACCTAACGCTTCCCCAATCTACTAATTTGTTGATATGCTGGAATAAGATCCGTAGCGATAATGTTAAAACTGTAAAGAAGTCTATGTCTGTAAGTGATATCGAACGTGGCCTCGTTGCCCGCTATATTTTGCGTATATTGAACCGTGGCGACCTGCCTTTGCGGGCAACCAGGCATATGCTTGGCTGGTTGAAGGAACGCGGCGACAGCCTCAATTTTCAGATGCCAAAGCCCCTTAACAAGGCGATTGGCAACATGTATTCGCCCAAATTTCGCGTCGCTGAACTAGAGCGCGAATATGGTATTCATCGCGCCAGCATTTTGGCTATGTTGAAAAAGGCGGCGTCTGAAACGCCTGAACCCGAGCCCTTGACCAAAAATGTCAAAATGCTGGTGAAAGCGCTCAATCTGCCCCCGTCTGCGGCCAAGATTGCCACCCTTATCGCCTGTTATACGCGTTTTGAGCAGGTGGAATATCTGTGCGATGCGGCAACAGAGGTTGCAGGGCCTTTGTCTCGCACAGCTGCGCTTTTGACAGGTGAAGACAGTCGCACAATCGAGCGGCTGATGTCGCCGCTTGGCGATATTGTTTCAACGGGGTTGTTGCAGATCAAGGATCATGGCGAACAGCTGGCTGGCACAACAGGGCGCTACGCCGTGCCGTGGCGCATTGATCTGTGCCTTGATCAAAATTATAACGGTTTCAAGGAAATGCGGCAGATGCTGCTAGGCTCGTCCCTGTCATCCAGCCTCGAAATGGCTGACTATAATCATATTGCGACAGACCGTGACCTCATCGCCGGGGTTTTGAAGGGCGCCACCAAGAGCCGCGCCAAGGGCGTTAATATTCTGATTTACGGCCCCGCTGGTTCCGGCAAAACCGAATTAACCAAAATGGCGGCACAAACTGCCAAGCTGTCGCTTTATGCGGCCGGTGAAGTCAGTGCATCTTCTGACGGCGAATCCAATCGATCGGAACGCCTTTCGGATCTGGTGTTCGCTCTTCGCCTGCTGGCCGGGGCACGGGGCACTGCCGTCTTGTTTGACGAGATGGAAGATGTGGCCTGGCAGCTGATCAAGCGCGGCGGCTCGAAACTCTATCTCAATCGCATCCTTGAAAATAATCCGGTACCGGTTTTGTGGACCTCCAATCATATTGGCGAGGTTGACCCAGCGGTCCTGCGCCGCATGACGCTGGCCATTGAGCTGAAACAGCCCCCCGCCAGTCAACGTGCTCATATCTTGCGCCGTCTTGATGAGCGCATCGAAGTTGGCCTGTCGGATGAGGATATCGAGCAATTGTCGCGCCAGATTGATGCGACGCCAGCGGTGCTTGAAAATGCACTCAAAGCTGCAAAATTTTCGGGTGGTGGTCGTGAGGCCGTGGAGCGGGCAGCTGGCGGTATCGTGCGTGCAATCTCAGGAAACCGTGCCAAGAAAACCACCGCCTTGCCCGAATTTGATCCAAAGCTTACCCGTGCCAAACCTGATCTGGCCGGTCTCACTGATCGCTTGAGCGAAATTGGTACGCTGGACTTTTCGCTCTTGTTGTCTGGGCCTCCTGGCACCGGTAAATCAGCCTATGGTCGCTATCTCGCCAACCATCTGGGGCTTGAGGTTATTCACAAGCGGGCATCTGATATATTGGGTGCCTTTGTTGGCGAAAGCGAAAAACATATTGCGGACGCCTTCGAGCAGTCACGCGACCAAAAGGCCATGCTGATATTTGATGAAGCGGAAACCTTCTTGTTCGATCGCCGCGATGCCGTGCGCTCATGGGAAATCTCGCAGGTCAACGAGATGCTTACCTGGATGGAAGACCATCCCTATCCAATCATCTGCACCACCAATCTGATGGACCGTTTTGATCGCGCCTCCATGCGCCGCTTCACCTTCCATGTGAAATATAATTTTCTCGGCAAGGTCGAACTGCCTCACGCCTATAAAGTGTTTTTTGGCTTCAAGGCCGTGCCCGGCGAAGGCATGACCTTCAAAAACCTGACACCGGGTGATTTTGCACAAGCACGCCGTCAGGCCCGCGTGCTTGGCCTCATGGATAAACCACTGGAGGTCATCGACCTCTTGAGCGAAATCTCCAAAACCAAGCCCGGCAGCTTCTCCAATATCGGCTTTGTGCATTAGGGTGCTGTAAGAGGAATGTCTTTGCAGACGGCATTGGGGACTGGTCCCCAAACCCCGATTTGGTGGAGAGGGTAGGGAGTGATTCAATGACAGCACACGAATATGAGGGAAGCTGCCTTTGTGGCAAGGTGCGCTTTGTAATCACTGGTGAAATCAAAAGTATAATCATGTGCCATTGCTCGCAGTGCCGAAAGGCGCAAGGCAGTGCTTTTGCGACAAACGGGATTGTCGATGCCAAGTGCTTTACCTTTGTTAGCGGGGAAGATGAATTAACGGGCTATGAGACAAGCGCCGGTAAAACGCGATATTTCTGCAAGCATTGTGGTTCGCCAATTCTTAGTAAGGTCTTATCGAAACCCGAAACGGTGCGCGTTCGAATTGGTACGATCAGCTCAGAAATTGTTGAGCGGCCCAGCGCCCATACCTTCGCGTCATCCAAAGCCAACTGGGAAGACATCGAGGATGACATTCCCCAGTTTAAAACCTATGAACCAGGCCGATAAACCTACCTGATCAAATAGGTTCCAAGGGCTGGCCTTTGGTGCCAGCTGCATAAGCTGCCGACCGGCGAGGTCATTACTTGTGGATTTCCCGACTATCGCTCGGCGCTTCATCGCGTTCATTTAGACTGTAATCACGCATGACGCTGGCGATGCGGATGCGGTAATCTCTAAAGATATTTTCGCGGCCCTTGCTTTGCGCTTCGCGGTGGGACTGGAGGGTGCGCCAGTCTTTGACCGCTTGTTCGTCGCGAAAGAACGACAGGGAGAGGATCTTGTTTTCATCTGAGAGGCTTTGAAAGCGCTCTATGGAGATGAAGCCATCGATCTGTTCCAGTTGCGGGCGCAGGCTGGCAGCGATATCGAGATATTGCTGCTTGTGCTTGGCATGGGGTTCGACTTCGAAAATGACAGCGATCATGGTTTATACCTCTTCCAGCTCAATGAGGGTGCCGCAAAAATCTTTGGGGTGCAGGAACAAGACGGGCTTGCCGTGCGCCCCTGTTTTGACCTTGCCAAGGGCACGGGCGCCAGAAGCGGTTAGCTTGGCGGCAGCAGCTTTTATATCGCTCACTTCATAGCACAGATGGTGCATGCCCCCTGCCGGGTTTTTGGTCAGAAATTTAGCGATGGGAGACTGGTCGCCAAGCGGGTGCAACAACTCGATCTTGGTATTGGGTAGTTCCACAAAAATGGTGGTGACACCGTGTTCTGGCACGTCAGTTGGGCTTGAGACCCTGGCGCCCAGCGTATCGCGATAAAGAGTGGCGGCAGCTGTGAGATCGGGGACGACGATGGCCACATGGTTGAGTTTGCCAATCATTTGGGATCTCCTTGTTTGCCTGTGAGAAAGGTTTGTATGAGCGCGTTGGCGCCAGTTGAGGCTGGCAGGCGTCCTTCATAGACGGCTTCTTCTGTCTCGCTTATGAGGCGTGTCATGGTCTTTTTCTTGTGCAGGGCCTCAATCAGTCCCTCGCTTATTTGCGACCACATCCAGGCGCGCATCTGGGCGCGTCTTTGTGGATCGAGCCGCTCATTGCTCTCCAGAAACTGGCGATATTTTGATATGGTGTTCCACAGATCGGCAATGCCAGCTCCCTCAAGCGCTGAACATGTGGCAACGGGGGGTGTCCACTTTGCATGGCGAGGGCGCAATAGTTTGAGGGCATTGCGATACTCGGAGGCGGTTTTTTTGGCCAGCGTTGCTTGTGTGCCATCAGCTTTGTTGACGATCAGCAGATCGGCCAGTTCCATGATGCCGCGCTTGATGCCTTGCAGCTCGTCACCGCCACCTGGCGAGAGCAGTAGCAAGAACATATCGGTCATGTCGGCAACCCGTGTTTCTGATTGCCCGACGCCAACGGTTTCCACTAGAATCACATCAAATCCGGCCGCTTCGCACAATAGCATGGTTTCAAAACTGCTTCGTGCTACACCCCCAAGGGTTTTGCCAGCAGGCGTTGGTCTGATATAGGCGTGCTCGTTTTGGGTGAGGCTTTCCATGCGGGTTTTATCGCCAAGAATAGAACCGCCCGAGCGGCTCGATGAGGGGTCGATGGCCAGCACGGCAAGTTTTTGGCCGCGTGCAATGATGGTCTCGCCGATCGCTTCGATGAAGGTTGATTTGCCGACGCCGGGCGATCCTGTGATACCGATGCGAAATGAGTTGCCCGTATGAGGCATGAGAGCGGATAAAAGCTTGTCGGCCTGCTGGCGATGGTCTGTGCGGGTCGATTCAACAAGCGTGATGGCCTTGGAAAGCGCTCGCCTGTTGCCACTCAAGATCTGTTTGGCAAGTTGTTGCATAGGATCTCATTCAAATTCGATAAGGGGCTGGTCGACGGCGACGCTTTCATTGAGATCAACAAGAATTTTGGCAATGGTGGTATCGCGTTCGGCGGTCAGCACATTTTCCATCTTCATGGCCTCGATGACGGCCAGCTCTTCTCCCGCCTTGACCTCTTGTCCTTCGCTCACACAAAGCTTGATGATCAGTCCGGGCATGGGAGAGAGATGGAATTTACCGCTATCGCTTTCGTTGGGTTCGGGCATGTAGCGATAAAGCTGCGCCGCGAAATTGGTCAGCACCAAAACATCGTGCTGCACGCCGCCATGCAGAATATGATACCAGACGCCAGAGCGCTCCACTTGAAAGGTCATAGGCTTGTTATTGATGGAGCAATGGAACAAGGGCTGGCCGAATTGCCAATTGGTGGAAACCTGATAATCCTTGCCATCAAAATGAACGAAATGGCTGCCTGCTTCGAGTTCAACCCGTATCTGGTGCTCAATCCCATTGTGGATCACCACCCAGTTATCATCGGGCTCGCGGACGCTGCCTGTGAACTGGCCGCTGAGCTGGTTGGCCCGTATCTTGTGAATATTGTGCACGGCAGCGGCTATGACCAATGCGGGAGCAAGATCACTTTTGCTGGTATCGAGGGGATTAAAACCCTCTGGATATTCCTCGGCAATAAAATTGGTGGTGATATCACCTGACAAAAAGCGCTTGTGACCAATGATATGATTGAGAAAGCTGATATTGTGCTTGATGCCGCGAATATGAAAGCCATCGAGCGCCGTGCGCATATGGTCGATGGCTTGTGCCCGATCTTCGCCGTGGGTGATCAGTTTGGCAATCATGGGATCATAGTGGATCGATACTTCTCCCCCTTCAATGACGCCGCTATCAACGCGGACATGATCGCTACTGGCAGGAGGGATATAGTTGGTGAGGCGACCAATCGAGGGCAAAAACCCGCGCGAGGGGTCTTCTGCATAGATGCGGGTTTCAATCGACCAGCCGTTCAGTTTGACGTCTTTTTGAGCAAGTGGCAGTTTTTCGCCTGCGGCCACCTTGATCATCAGTTCGACAAGATCCAGTCCGGTGATCATTTCCGTGACGGGGTGCTCCACCTGCAAGCGCGTGTTCATCTCCAGGAAATAGAAATTACGTTTGGCATCAACGATGAATTCAACCGTACCAGCGGAGCGATAATTGACCGCCTTGGCAAGGGCAACGGCCTGTTCGCCCATTGATTTACGAGTGGCCTTGTCGATAAACGGCGAGGGCGCCTCTTCGACGATTTTTTGATGGCGGCGCTGAATGGAACATTCGCGCTCCCCCAGATAAACCACATTGCCATGGCTGTCGGCGAGTATCTGAATTTCGATATGGCGCGGTTGCTCGATGAACTTTTCCATCAAGATGCGATCGTCCCCAAAGCTGGAGAGGGCTTCGTTTTTGGCGCGCTCAAAGCCGCTTTTACATTCTTTTTCATTGTGGGCGACGCGCATGCCTTTGCCGCCGCCGCCAGCTGATGCCTTGATCATGACAGGATAGCCGATTTCTTTGGCGACCTGCACCGCGTGCTTGACGTCTTCGATCAATTCATCATGCCCGGGTACCACATTGACGCCAGCCTCCATCGCCAGTTTTTTGGAAGCCATTTTATCGCCCATGCTGGCAATGGCCAATTCACCTGGTCCAATAAAGGCGATGTCCTGTTTTTTGAGGGCTTTGTAAAATGTGACATTTTCGGACAAGAACCCATAGCCGGGATGGACGGCTTGCGCGCCGGTTTTCTTGCAGGCGGCGATGATTTTGTCGGCGAGCAGGTAGCTTTGCGCGGCAGGCGCCGGGCCAATGCAAACGGCTTCATCAGCCATATCGACATGCACCGCATTTTTGTCGGCGTCAGAATAAACTGCCACCGTTTTGATACCCATCTTTTGGGCACTCTTGATTACCCGGCAGGCTATTTCCCCGCGATTGGCAATCAGAATTTTATCGAACATATTTGAGGGCCTTGCTTGCTATTGCAGATTAAAGCGGGATATTGCCGTGCTTGCGCCACGGGTTTTTGAGGTCTTTGTCTTTGAGCATGGATAGTGATCGGCAAACGCGGATACGGGTATTTTGTGGCATCAGCACATCGTCGATAAACCCGAGCTTACCAGCCACAAACGGATTGGCAAATTTTTCGCGATAATCCTCTGTCAGTTCTTCAATTTTTTCGGGATCACCCATTTTTGAACGGAAAATAATCTCGACAGCTCCTTTGGGTCCCATAACGGCGATTTCCGCACTGGGCCAGGCGAAGTTGACATCGCCGCGCAAATGCTTGGAGGCCATCACGCAATAGGCCCCGCCATAGGCTTTGCGGGTGATGACGGTGATCTTGGGGACGGTTGCTTCCGCATAGGCATATAAAAGCTTGGCACCATGTTTGATAATGCCGCCATATTCCTGATCGGTGCCAGGCAGAAAACCGGGCACGTCGATCAAGGTCAGCAGGGGAATATTGAAGGCATCACAAAAGCGGATGAAGCGCGCTGCCTTTGTGGAGGCGTTAATATCGAGGCAGCCAGCCAGCACCATGGGCTGATTGGCGATGATGCCAACGGTAGAGCCTTCCATGCGGCCAAAGCCGATAATGATATTGGCGGCAAAGTCTGGTTGCAGTTCAAAGAAGTCATTGTCGTCGACAATTTTGTATATGGCTTCTTTCATATCATAGGGCTTGTTGGGATCGGCGGGGATCAGTGAGCACAAAGATGGGACTATACGAGTGCCGGGGTCGCTGGTTGGCCAATGGGGAGGTTTTTCCTTGTTGCTGGCAGGCAGAAAATTGATGAAGCGGCGTAGTAGCAGCAGCGCTTCCACATCATTTTCAAAGGCCAGAGCGGCAACGCCGGATTTACTGGTATGGGTTTTGGCACCGCCCAGTTCTTCCGAGGTGACGACTTCATGAGTGACGGTTTTGACGACTTCAGGGCCGGTCAGGAACATGTAAGAAGTGTCTTTGACCATAAAGATAAAATCGGTAATGGCAGGCGAATAAACAGCGCCGCCAGCGCATGGTCCCATAATCATGGAAATTTGCGGGACCACGCCAGAGGCCAGTACATTGGCCTGAAATACATCCGAATAACCGCCAAGGCTCTCGACGCCTTCCTGGATACGGGCACCGCCACTATCGTTGATACCGATGACCGGAGCGCCGACCTTGATGGCCTGTTTGAAGATCTTGCAGATCTTGGCTGCATGAGCCGAGGAAAGCGAGCCGCCAAAAACGGTGAAATCTTGAGAGTAAACAAACACTAAACGCCCGCAAATGGTGCCATAGCCAATCACCACGCCATCGCCTGGCACCTTGTTTTCATCCATGCCAAAGTCGGTGCAGCGATGCTCCACGAACATGTCCCACTCCTCAAATGTGCCGGGGTCGAGCAATAATTGGATGCGTTCGCGTGCTGTCAGCTTGCCTTTGGCATGCTGTTTGTCGATCCGTATCTGCCCCCCGCCAAGTGTGGCTGCGGCGCGTTTTTCTTCCAGTCTTTGGACAATTTCTCTCATAATATTTTCTGACTTGTTGCCTGTTTTGGAACTTGCATTCAGGTTGGCTCGTTTTGTTTGATCATCTGGATCATCTCGCGCGCCGCTTTGGGGATATTGGTGCCGGGGCCGTAAATGGCGGCCACACCAATATCAAGTAGCTGTTGATGATCCTTGGGAGGAATAACGCCGCCGCAGATCACCAGAATATCGCTCGCCTCTTGTTGTTTTAATTCGTCCATCAGTGCTGGCACCAGTGTTTTGTGTCCAGCGGCAAGCGACGAAATGCCAATCATGTGGACATCGTTTTCAATGGCCTGGCGAACCGCTTCTGCCGGGGTCTGGAACAAAGGACCAATATCGACGTCAAAACCAAGGTCAGCATAGGCGGTGGCGATCACCTTGGCTCCGCGATCATGGCCATCCTGGCCCATTTTGACGACCAGCATACGAGGGCGGCGACCAGTATCAACGGCGAAACGCTCAATTTCGTTCTTGATCTTTTCAAACTCTTCATCGCCTTCATACACGGAACCATATACTCCCGAAATCGTTGAGTTGATCGCTTTGTGGCGTCCAAACACCTGTTCCAGCGTCGCGGTAATCTCGCCGACAGTGGCACGGGCACGCGTCGCTTCGATGGATAGCTCCAGCAGGTTTGTATCGCTTTGCGCCCCTGTTTTAAGGGCGTCGAGTGCCTTTTGGCAAGCCTTGTTATCGCGGGCACTTTTGATCTGGGTGAGGCGCTTGATCTGAGCGTCGCGCACCTGCGCATTATCAACAGAAAGCACATCAATCTGGCTGTCATTATCGTGCAGATATTTATTGACCCCAACGATCACTTCTTCGCCCCGATCAATGCGGGCCTGGCGCAAGGCGGCAGCTTCTTCTATGCGTCTTTTAGGCATGCCTTCCTGCACCGCTTTGGTCATGCCGCCGAGCTGCTCGACCTCATTGATGAGCGCGCGGGCCTTGGTGGCGATTTCATTGGTCAGGGCTTCCACATAATATGACCCGCCCAGCGGATCCACCACTTTGGTGATGCCGGTTTCTTCCTGCAAAACGATTTGCGTGTTGCGGGCGATATGGGCTGAAAACTCGGACGGCAGGGCCAGCGCCTCATCAAAAGCGTTGGTATGCAATGACTGGGTGCCGCCAAGCACCGCAGCCATCGCTTCAATAGTGGTGCGCATGATATTGTTATAGGGGTCTGACGCGGTGAGGCTGACCCCAGAAGTTTGACAATGAGTGCGCAGCATTTTCGAGCGTGGATCTTTGGGGGCAAAATTTTCTTCCATGAGCTGCGACCATAAAAGACGAGCGGCGCGCAGCTTGGCGATCTCCATAAAGAAGTCCATGCCAATGCCAAAGAAGAAACTTAGGCGCGGCGCGAAATCATCGACTTTCATGCCGCGATCAATGGCGGTGCGCACATATTCGAGGCCATCGGCGATGGTAAAGGCGAGCTCTTGCACGGCCGTCGCGCCCGCTTCTTGCATATGATAGCCAGAGATCGAAATGGGATTGAATTTTGGCATGTTTTGCGCGGTGAAACCGATAATGTCGGAGACGATGCGGATCGAGGGGGCAGGGGGGAAGATATAGGTATTGCGCACCATGAATTCTTTTAAAATGTCATTTTGCAAAGTGCCATTGAGCTGATCCATTGCGACGCCGCTTTCTTGCGCGGCGACAATAAATCCGGCCATCACCGGCAGCACCGCCCCGTTCATGGTCATGGATACCGAGACTTGATCAAGCGGGATATCCTTGAACAGGATTTTCATGTCCTCGACGCTGTCAATCGCCACACCGGCCGCGCCGACATCGCCGGTGACGCGCGGATGATCGCTGTCATAGCCGCGATGAGTGGCCAGATCAAAAGCCACCGACAGGCCTTGTTGTCCCGCCGCCAGGTTCTTTTTGTAAAAAGCGTTGCTGTCTTCGGCTGTTGAAAAACCGGCATATTGGCGGATGGTCCAGGGGCGCCCCGCATACATGGTCGCGCGCGGGCCACGTAAAAAAGGTTCAAACCCTGGCAAACCGTGATTTAGTTTAATGCCTTTGAGGTCTTCACTTGTATAGAGCGGTTTTGTTGTGATGCCTTCATAGGTGGCGCGGTCGAGCGAGCTTAGGGGTTTGCCGCGCAATTCTTTTTGCGCCAGCTGTTGCCAGTCGGTCAATGACGGTTTTTTGTTATTATTGTTGGTCATTCAGCAGTCCTTCAAGGGCTGATATACTATGGCTTACAAAAATATACCTGGATTGTAGGGTGCCAATAGCGATAGCGTATTGCACCGATTTGAGTCCGCAATGGTACAATACGCTGTCGCTATTGACACCCTACGGCCCCCTTTTTTCTGCCTCAAGCCTCCTTGGCATATCCTATTGTTTGCAGTGCCGCCTTGATCTCATCCAGTATGGAGAGATCATCAATGGTGGCGGGGACTTTCACCTCTGTGCTATCAGCGATGCTCTTCATGGTGCCGCGCAAGATTTTTCCAGAGCGGGTTTTCGGCAAGCGATCAACCACGACGGCCATTTTGAACGAGGCCACCGGGCCGATTTTATCTCGTACCATTTGCACCAATTCTCCTGCCAGTTCGCTGGCGTCTCGATCTGCACCAGCTTTTAGTACAACAAGCCCTAAAGGCAGCTCACCCTTTAACGGATCCGCCACGCCAATGACGGCACATTCGGCGACATCAGCGTGATTGGCCAGCACTTCTTCCATGCCACCCGTTGACAGGCGATGCCCTGCTACATTGATAATATCGTCGATGCGGCTCATGATCCACAGATAGCCGTCCTCATCCTTAAAGCCCGCGTCCCCCGTCAGGTAATAACCCTCGATTGTTGACAGATAGCTTTCCACATAGCGTTCATCATTTTGCCAAAGGGTCGGCAAACAGCCCGGTGGCAGGGGCAGTTTGATCATGATAAGGCCGATTTCACCGCTTTGTTCTTCCTCGCCATTTTCCTTGAGGATACGCACGTCATAGCCAGGAACGGCGACCGTTGGCGATCCGGCCTTGATGGGTAATTGCTCAACACCTAAAAGATTGGCGGCAATGGCCCAGCCGGTTTCCGTCTGCCACCAATGATCAATGACCGGCACGCCAAGCTTTTCTTGCGCCCATGACAGGGTATCGGGGTCGCAGCGCTCACCCGCCAGAAACAGGGCTTCAAATTTGATCATGTCATATTTTTGCAGATGGGTCCCCTCAGGGTCTTCACGCTTGATGGCGCGAAAGGCCGTTGGGGCGGTGAACAGGACTTTGACATCATATTCGCTAATAACCCGCCAAAAGGCCCCGGGGTCGGGCGTGCCTACCGGCTTGCCTTCATAAAAAACCGTAGTGCACCCTGCCAGTAGCGGGCCGTAAACAATATAGGAATGGCCCACCACCCAGCCAACGTCGGACGCCGACCAGAACACATCACCCGCTTCAATATTATAGACATTTTTCATGCTCCAGTGCAGGGCTACCGCGTGCCCGCCATTGTCGCGCACGACCCCCTTGGGGATGCCTGTGGTGCCGGACGTGTAAAGGATATAAAGAGGATCGGTCGCCGCGACCGGGACGCAGGCGGCGGGCGTTGCCGTTTTGGCAGCTTCAAGCCAATCAATATCGCGGCCCTTGATCATCTGTGCGGTGGCTTGGGAGCGTTGATAAATGATGGTGTTGGCCGGCTTGTGGGCGGCGAAATCAATCGCCCTGTCGAGCAATGGTTTATACTCGATGACGTTCTTGACCTCGATCCCGCAAGAGGCGGAGACAATGACTTTGGGTTTGGCGTCATCAATACGGGTGGCCAGCTCTTTGGCCGCAAATCCTCCAAACACCACCGAGTGAATGGCACCAATGCGCGCGCAGGCCAACATGGCAATGGCGGCTTCGGGGATCATTGGCATATAGATCAAAACGCGGTCGCCCTTGGTGACCCCTTGGCCTGCCAGAATACCAGCAAATAAAGCCGTGGCGGCTTGCAGATCATTATAAGTGAGGGTGCCTTTGGTATTGGTGACGGGGCTGTCATAAATGATCGCCGCCTGTTCGCCGCGGCCATTTTCGACATGGCGATCCACCGCATTATAGCAGGTGTTGAGCTCCCCCCCTTTGAACCAGTGATAAAAGGGAGGGTCAGTATCATCCAGAACCGTGTCAAATGGGGTGATCCAGTCAATGCCCTTGGCGGCATCGGCCCAAAAAGCATTTGGATCGTTCATTGAGCGAGAATAGGTGTCTTTATAGTTCATTTATTGACTCCCTTTGGTGCGGGCCTGTTGACGCTTGGGGGCTAGGACTGATTTAATGTCGGGTTATGGGGTCTGCCAGGTTTTTTTATGGGGTATTGGAACATTTTCAGTACCGCATATGAATTTTAACCTGTCAACAAAGAGCCAATATTTATCCTTTTAAATCAATGGTTACGAATGTTTGGATGAGGTCGCAGGGAGAAGAGGAAGTATAAGATGAGAGTTGGTGACGCTGCAAGGCAATCAGGGCTGCCTGCCAAGACGTTGCGCTATTATGAGGAAATCGGTCTGGTTAAACCACAGCGCCTTGAAAATGGTTATCGTGATTATAATGATGATGATCTTGCTCGCTTGAAATTTTTGGGCCGGGCTCGCTCCCTGGGGTTCTCGATTGATGGCTGCCGCAACCTTTTATCTCTGTGCGATGATGAGGAAAGATCGAGCCGGGATGTCAAGGCCATCGCTTCGGCCCATCTCGATAATATTGAACGCAAAATATCCGAGCTTGAGACCATGAGAAATGTACTCCAAAAATTGGTGACGTCTTGTCATGGCGATGAGCATGCCGCTTGTCCGATTATTGATGAATTGACGAAATAGGTTGTGTTCATAGAATGCACCAATGGGAATGCCCCCAATGGGAATGCACCAATGGCTTGACCTTCCCCTTACGGGAAGGACTAGCTTGGGAGAAATCGTAATTGTATAAATAATCAGGAAAATATGATGAAAGACAAAATGGTTCCCTTACTGGTGATTGGTGCGCTGATCATGGGCGTTTATTTTCTATTTTCCGGGGGTGGTAAAAAACCAGGCACGAGTGTCGCGGTCAAACTGCCAGTTTTAAGCAGCACAGCTGCAGGTGGTCAGGCCATCTTTAAGACCAACTGCTCCCAGTGTCATGGGCCAAATGCCGGAGGTACCACGCAGGGGCCACCGCTTATTCACAAATATTATGAACCCAACCATCATGCCGACGGGGCTTTTTATCGCGCTGCTGCAACTGGGGTGCGGGCTCATCACTGGCGCTTTGGCAATATGCCTCCGATCCGCACTGTGACAACCCAGGACGTCAGCAAGATCATCGTCTTTATTCGCGATGTGCAAAAAGCTAACGGTGTTTTCTAGCTTTGACTTGCACGGTGCTAACCGTTTGATTTGGCGTGACGTTTACATTTATATCGTATGATATCGTTGAAATTCAACGAAACTTATGAGTGATGGAATGTGATGATGCGTCAAAGCAATAGGTCGAAATCTCTATAGCGCAGCAATCGCGGCGCTAAAGGTATCAAGGGCTGATCGGCCCTGTGGGGTCAGATCATAAATACCGCGATCAACGCGGGTGAACCAGCCATAGTGATCTTTTTGCAAGATACCACCGGCACGATCGACACTGGTTTTTTCTCGGATTTCCTTGAGTTTGACCGCCCCTTGGGCATCAATAAAAGACAGGCAGCGCAAGGCATCCTGGCGATATGATGTGATAATCTTGCATTTGTTGCTGCCGCCCATATTGGGATCACCAACCCTTTGCGTGAATTCTTTCAGTAGGCGACCTGAGCGGCGTTTGTTTTTGCGCGGCGTGGTGGGCAGCGGGTCGCAATGAACCTCAACAGCTCTGCCAATGGTTTTTTTTAGATTCACGGTCATCAGCCCGATACCTAAACGGCGGCATAATTTCAACAGGCCGCGCTTGTTGCGTTTCCATAAGGCCCCACCAGATTTTTTGGTGGGTTTTGGAATGGCGATATAAACCTCCTCGCTGAGGCTCTGGCGATCAATGGCCTGAATGAGCAATGGCAATGAGAAGCTTAGTTTCATCTCTACAATAATCGGTGGCTCATCGCCGCGCACAGCAACAACGTCGCAATCATTGACTTCGGCCTTGACCTCATAGCCCTGTTTTTCGAGCAGGTGCTTGATGGCTGGATAAAGGTCTGTTTCGCGCATGGGTTCCGCTCCGCTTTGATAATCGTGCCTGATCATAAACCGATTCTGCTGCATGATTGGTTAAAACAAACCGGGAACCTTCAAGAAAGAATGCCCTCCCCGGATGGGCTGCTTGTGCAGCAGGCACCAAAGGCGAGCTTTTGCAAACCTAGTGGAGGCACAAGGGACTGTTAAGTGCTTTTGTGAGCGAAAGGGCAATTGAGCCAGGACCTTTTGTTTCAACCCGCCCTACAAATAGCCCTTCACCCAATCGACAATATCTTCATGGTGCTGAGCGCCGGCTTTGCGGGCGACTTCCTGGCCTTCCTTGAACAAGATCAGCGCCGGGATACCGCGGATGCCATACACCTGCATGAGTTCGGGCGCCGTTTCGGTGTCGAGTTTGGCAAAGCGCACATCGTTCGACATCATTTTGGCAGCCTTGGCAAATTCGGGAGCCATTTGTTTGCACGGACCACACCAGTCCGCCCAAAAATCTACCAGTACCGGAAATTGCGATTTGGCCACTGTGCGCTTAAAGGTGGCCGCTGACAGAACAACCGGTTCATCGGGGAACAAGGGCACATGGCATTTGCCGCAATTGGCTTTTGATTTATCCTTGTCGGTAGGCACGCGGTTGATAGCGGCACAAGACGGGCAGACAAGTTGGATAGCTTCGCTCATAAATAGTTCTTTCGCTAGGGAGCCGACCCTCGGTCAAGCTTTGGTCTCACTTTATTTCCTAGAGATATCTGATCAACAGGGCAAGTGTTCAAGAGACGCATGCGCAAAAGCTCCCGATCGCGCGCTATGTCGCGGTCGAGCGCTAAATTTAGGTGAATTTATCAGCGGTTCAGGCGATCTGCTTTTGCCCAAGCTCCCGTGTCAAAGACTTGGACCTTGGCTAAGGGTTAGCGCGTGCAGGGGCGGGCAGATATGCTGCAACTATAGCGACCATTTATACGGGTGCATTTGCCGCCTTTGCTGCGGGCAAGTGAATAGCGAGACCAGGCTTGGCCATATTCAGCGTTGACAAAAGAAGTCCAGTCAGCCCGTGCAGCAATAAGGGCTTGTGACTTGCTGCGGCGTGAACTTCCATCGCCAAAATGATAGTGATCTGCCATGCACAGCCTGCCACGCGACCTTTTAAGGGTGTGCATGGCGGCCAGTCCAGTGACGGCAATGACACCGACTTTTTTGGCTCTTTTAATATGTTTCTTTGCGAATGCAGATGTTGAAAATACAATTAACAAGCAGCCGACAATGAGGGTCGTGAGCGATTGGGTCCGCATTAAAATAACTCCACGCAATAATATCAGAACCCCCTTTTTCATCGGGTATTCCGATATCAGACTAAGACCTTTCCTTCTAACTGCATGAATGATGCCATTCAATTAGTTCGTCTTGATAGAGATGGAATTGGATTGTCACCGAAACATCAAGAGCTGATGCTATGGAGCAACAGTTTTGACACGAGTACGAGCTATTTGGGCTTTTTTATATGACCGAACAGAGGTTTGCGTGCACCAGCTTTTGCGCCGACCGCGATGATAGGGACGGGCTAGCTTGGCATTTAACAGTTGCATAGACAAGGAGGATCCCTGTTTGTCGATGACTTTTGCGATTACTCGGCCAGCATATTTTCCTTGGCGAATGTGAGACAATGTTACCTTGCGCTGTCCGACCAGGCGTTTGACAAATTGGCGCGCAGAAATGGCCATCTGGCGTTCCTTGTCACATCGGGCGCGCAATTCGGGGGCATCAATGCCGCTGATCCGTACCATTACCTTCAATTCCTGACCAAGCCAGATGCGCGCACGCACAACCAGCGTATCGCCATCAACCACCCGCTCAACAAAAGCGGGGATAGGGCCTGCCAAAGCCTTTGGACGTGCTAGCGCCTCAAATGATCGCGAGGCGGAAAACACAACAATGAGGATCAAGACAATCCCCCACTTTTTGAAACCAGCCAAACCCGCCTCCTTAAACCTCCGCCCCGCTCGAATCACGGGAACATATGAGGAATATAGGAGCAAATATGGGCATAAATAGGATGTAAGTCAATATTATAGGAATTAATTCCTTTATTAGGCGCGATGTGGAAAATGTATCCGCAACGGAACAGGCTCCATCCAGAATTCATGAATATTGCCCGCTTTTGATCCACTTCTATTTGACAGATTAGTCAACTGATTGTCGCTTTATGCGGGTGATCATTGATTTTACGAGGTTCTCGCTGTGCTCAATGCTGGCGAAAACAACGATGACGACGTGCAAATCTAAGAGCGCAAGCGTTAGGTAAGTTGTGATCTCATGTAACTCTCCCACCTATTCCACGCCCCGGGGGTTGTATCCCAGACTTGAACCTAGGCTGACCGCATTGCCCGGTCAGCCTAGGTTGTTATTTCAGGCATCGTCATCAGGATTTGTTTTTTATTCTGACCACAGCACCGGTCACTGGATTCATATAGATTTCAACCCGTGCCCCGCTTTTGCCGATGGCATAAATCTCGTAACAACCGTTTTCATGCTTAACGCGGCGTACGTCATAGCCCATATTAGTCACTTTGCTTTTGGCTGCATTCTTGCTCATCCATTGGCCTGAAGTTTTGGCGCAATATGCGTGACCATCGCTGGCGAGTGCCATCGTGGTGGGGCCAAAAGTTGCAAAAGCCAGTGTCATTGATGAGGCTGTTATGATAAGAAACTTATTCATTGGTATCTCCATTTGTTTTTGTTCGCCACAAAAGCGATAACCTCAACATAATCGAGAGCTCGTGACAGGCTGCTGATATCTTTGTTCAGCCTTTTGTCATGTCCTACAAGATAGTCTGTTACATATGAAAAAATTGTCTCTCATATTAATTGCGTATGCTGGCCTCTTGACGATCGCGATATTCGTCTCGACGACCCAAACCATTGCTGATCGTACCCGCTTCAGCAAGCAGCAACAGGTTTATAAGCACCGTAAGTCCAGAGACATTTTATCGTTCAAAGAAATTTTGAAAGCCGTGCGCCCGCGCATTAAGGGCGAAATCATTGAAACTGAATTCGAAATCGAACACGGCATCCCCACATATGAGTTTAAATATATCGATAAATCTGGTCGGGTCAGAGAGATGTATGTTAACGCAAAGACAGGCAAGATCATCAAGGATAAACTGGATTAATGCGCATTCTGTTTGCTGAAGATGACCCTCGAATAATCCGCGATGTTAGTGAAACACTGAACGCGGCAGGCTATGTTGTCGAGCATGAAAGCAATGGTGAAGAGGTTTGGTTTCTTGGTGATACCAATGACTATGCGGCTGTCGTGCTTGATCTTGGTTTGCCCGGTATGGATGGCCTGACAATTCTTCGAAAATGGCGCGAGAATGGTCGCCCATTTCCCATTCTTGTCCTCACCGCGCGGGGAACCTGGAGTGAACGCGTCGAAGGAATAGATGCTGGAGCAGATGACTATCTTCCCAAGCCCTTTGAGATGGATGAATTACTTGCAAGATTACGTGCTGTTATCAGGCGTTCAACAGGTCATGCCAGCCCGGCAATATCCATAGGCGATCTGAAACTTGATCCCCGGCAAATGCGCGTCACTCTCAAAGGGGTTCCAAAGACGCTCACCCCACAGGAATATCGCCTTTTATCCTATCTGATGCATCATAGCGATCGTGTTGTTTCACAACAAGAACTGGCTGAGCATTTGCAAGGGGAATATGAACAGCGAGAATCAAATGCGGTTGAGGTGCTGGTGGGCCGGTTGCGGCGCAAGCTGGGAGGTGGTCTCATTGAAACCCGCAGGGGCTTTGGGTATATGATCGTCGCTCAAGCAGAGCCTGAAACAGAAACCGGGCCCTCATGAGAGGCCGTTCGCTTAAAACCCGATTGCTGACCACCGGGTCCATCGTTCTCATATTAGCGCTTGGCCTCACGGGTGTGGGTCTCACGATACTTTTCGAGCGGCATGTCGAGCGGCGGGTCAGCCTTGAGCTTGATACCTATATTACACAAATTGCTTCTCGTCTCAGCTTCAGCTCTACGGGGTTGCCACGGCTTGGTGGCAAGCTGGCAGACCCTCGTTTCGAGAAAATATATAGCGGCCTCTATTGGCAGATTAATAATGAAACCGCGGGTCGCGCCGAACATTCCAGGTCGTTGTGGGACACACGATTAAGTTTGCCGAACGACAGTCCGAGCCTTGGTAAAGTTCATGCTCATACGATCAACGGACCACAAAATACGGTTTTGTTGGTGCACGAGCGCCGGTTGCGGTTTAAGTCGCCCAAAGGGGGGCAGGTCGCTCGCTTGATTGTCGCGATCGATATGACCGAGCTTGATAAGATGAGTGCTGATTTTACAGCTGAGGTCGCTATCGCCCTGTTTGGACTGGGGGTATTTTTGCTCCTTGCAGGTTGGATGCAAATTCTTATTGGTCTTGGTCCCTTGTCTCTCATTCAAAAATCGATTGCTCTAATACGAAGTGGCGCGGCCTCAAGGATGAACGCCAATCTGCCAAAAGAAGTGGCGCCGCTGGTTGTTGAGGTGAACAATCTGCTCGCAGCCCAGGAAAAGGCGATTTTGAAAGCCAAACATCGCGCCGGCGACCTTGCTCATGGTTTTAAAACACCTCTTACGGCCCTCAGGTCGGATATCAGACGCTTGCGAAGCAAAGGCGAGCATGAGCTGGCGAACGACCTTGATGCAACGTCGATGCTAATGCAGAGACAGATCGACAGGGAATTGACAAAAGCGCGAATACGAGACCTGCAAAATATGCCCAGCATGAAAATTCGCCCCGTCATTGACTCGATTATTGCAACGGTTGCCAGGACGCCAGATGGTGAAAAAAAGCAGTTTCAGATCGATTGCAGGTGCCATATTGAGATCAAGGTCGATTCCGATGACCTCACTGATATATTGGGAAATCTTATTGAGAATGCGGTCAAACATGCTACCAAAAAGGTGCTCGTACGGGTCAGGTGTACAGATCAATTGATCAAAGTCGATGTGGAAGATGATGGAGAAGGCATTGAAAGCTCCTTGCTAGACAGAGTTCAAAAGCGGGGCGTTCGACTGGACCGCTCCATTGCAGGCTCCGGTCTGGGCCTGGCAATTGTAAGTGATATACTGGATATCTATGGTGAAACCCTTGCATTAGACAGGTCTCCTCTAGGGGGCCTTAAGGCACATTTTCAGATTTCTCTTTTTGCAAATAAATGAAATAAGCTATATAGGCCCAATGGTTCGTCACCTCCTGGCACAAAGCTGCAATTCTTGTTCTTTGGCTCCTCTCGCATCGGTGCAGAGCGGGGCGAAAGCGCTTGTGTTGCTTTGCCGTCATCCTTGAATTTGATGAATTTGATGCCCATACTAAGCTTGCATAAATGGCGGTTTGGTCGCGGATGACCAAGGGCTGGTAACGAAGAGGTTGGGAGCGCATGAATTATTTCCAAACGGCCGTTTTACTCGCGGCAATGACGGCTTTGTTTACGGGTGTCGGCTTTGTCATTGGCGGCCAGACCGGTATGCTGATCGCCTTTGTCATCGCCGTTGGCATGAATTTCTTTTCCTATTGGAATGCCGACAAGATGGTCTTGCGCATGCACGGCGCAAGGGAAGTGGATGAGCACTCATCGTCGGAGTATTACGACCTGATTGTACAGCTTGCGGATAATGCGGATCTGCCCATGCCAAAAGTCTATATCATGGAGAACGACCAACCCAATGCCTTTGCCACTGGACGCAATCCCGAGCATGCGGCAGTTGCCGCAACGACAGGTCTGCTCAACATGTTGACCCGCGAAGAAATTGCCGGCGTCATGGCCCATGAGCTTGGGCATATTAAAAATCGTGATATTTTGATCATGACATTGACGGCGACCATCGCGGGGGCCATTGGCATGCTTGCGCAATTTGGTATGTTTTTGGGGGGCCGTGACGGGGAAGGTAATCGTACCAATCCCATCGTGATGATCGCGTTGATGATCCTTGCCCCTATGGCTGCTGGCCTTGTGCAAATGGCTATTTCGCGCTCGCGGGAATATCAAGCCGACAAGCTGGGGGCGCAAATATGCGGTCATCCTCTCTGGCTGGCCAATGCGCTGGGAAAAATTTCCGGCATGGCCGCTCATATCCCCAATGAAGCCGCTGAGGCCAATCCGGCATCGGCTCATATGTTTATCATCAACCCTTTGAGTGGGCGCAGTATGGACAACCTGTTTTCCACCCATCCAGATACCCAGAACCGTATCAATGCGCTGATCCACATGGCAGATGAGATGGGCCAGCGAGCCGATGTGAGTAATCACATGGTGGAGACAAAAATCCAGCTACGCCCCTGGGATACTGAGCGTGATGATGAGCCCAATACGCCCAAAGGCCCCTGGGATTAGAGGAGGGGGGCTTTGTATGTCTCACGGTGTTTGTTTGGTCTCCCGGCTATTCGCGCTAACGCGCGGCCTCCGACGGGCGCGCTACAGCGCGGCGGCCAGTCGGCCTTGCCGCTGAGTACAGCGGTGTTCTTGATCTATAGCAATTCGTATTAATCGGAAAAGAAATCCGACCATCGGGAGGCAAGCGTGACTACGCGCCGGGCATTGCCCGCCCGTCGGAGGCCGCGCGTAGCGTGAATTAGCCGGGAGACCAAACAAAGGACACGAGATATGAAACCCTACCAGCATGCTTTGGCGATGGAGGTGCAGTTATATTCCTGGCCAAAGAACCACAAATGCTCTTTGCACTTCTTAAAACGCCACTGCACCTTTATTGATTTCAAACCGCGCTTTTTGCGAAAGGCTTTTAGGTCGGAGGCTAGCAAGTCATCGGCATATTTTTGCGCGACAGCTTTGCCATGGTCAACGCCAGCGGTTGAGATGCGCACGCAATTATTGCCTTGAAGGGTTACTTTTGGCCCACTGGCCTGGATGGCGCCAGCAGTGTGGGGGAGGGTGCAAAGAGCGATAAAAGCGGTGCTTGCGAGATACTTGTTCAGCGATTTCATTGGTCGTTAGGTTTCCTGTTACTTGTAATGCTCGGCCAGAATACAAAGATGTTAGAGTAATTTCACGCCAAATAATATTTGTTTTGCCGCCTCTTTGTACAAAAAAAGAGCGCAGTGCTAAAAATAGCAATGCGCTCTTTCTCAATGATTTGAAAAGCAGCAGGGACTAATTGCCTTTGGCGGCCTTGTTCGCCAAGTTAAGCTTGGCATCTGTTGCCGACATGACTTGGGAGGTGAATTTGGGACTATCACCAAGAGCAATGCGGGCATTGCAGACCGTACCGCAATGGTAAGAGCTGCGGTTACGACCGCGGTGCACAATGACAAGGCCAGCTTCATTGCTGGTGGAGACATGTATTTTTTTGTTGAGAATCTGACGATTGTTCTCATCGAGCAGAATGATATTGGTGTGGCCGGTAGATTTGCCGGTAAAGACCAGTATGTTTTTGCTTTGCACGGCAACATCGGCGATTGCCGGGTTGCCGATGATGACATGATGCACGGGACGGGTCAGTTCGACGATTTTGGCTTCATCAATAAGAACATTGATAGGAGCTGCGCTCGTGCTGGAGGCAAAAAAGCCGAGCGAAAGAACGGAAAACAGGGCTGAAATGATCAATCTTTCCATGATCACCAGGCGTTTGATATTCTGAAATTGCATTTTAAATACTCACTATTCTGGCTACACTGGTGATCATTAGACAAGCTTATGGTGAAGGAAGTGTAAATTTGAGAGATGATTGCTGAGTAGATGCCGACCTTTCTCGTCGGTATATATATTGTATGTAATTCAAAAAATAGCATGTTCGCGGTTTGCTAAGAGTAGAGTGGATGATATTTGACAAGCGCTTTGCTAATTAAATATTTGAGGCTGGTGGCAATAATTCCGACTTATGTTGAGCATTTGTTCGAGTAAGGAGCGGCCCGTGCTTTGGCGGGGGGTAGTTGTTCGATTTCAGTGCTATGCAAATGTTGGACTATTTGATTGAGACTAAGTTTGTGGCTCGTTTTGCTCATGACGAATCTGGCGCCACTGCTATTGAGTATGGCCTTATTGCTTCTGGTATCGCTGTTGCGATCATCGTTGCTGTTCAAAGCATCGGCACAAAACTTGATATTATGTTTGACGCAATTGGTATGAAAGTCGATACCACTGTCAACTAATATCGATCGTTCACGCTTTTGCGTGATGTCAAAGAAGACCGTTCTTCGAAAGAAGGGCGGCTTTTTTGTTTGGGGAAATGCCGGCCAACATTACTCGTATATCCCAAATTGTCGATGGGCCTGAAATCGTTCGCCAATCAGCAGTGGCGTTTGGTGTCATATCAACGATTTTGAGGATTGGTTAACCATATGATCGGTGATCGGAATAATTAATTTTGGTAACCATGCGAATTAATAAGATGGCAACAAATTATGGGTAACTTGAGCATCAGTTCAGACAATAACAGGACGAACCAATCTGGTATCACCTGTGTCTGAATTTAGTGTTGTGTAATTGTAAAAATACGTAGGAGTATTATAATATGACTAAATTTGTAGCTCGCTTTGCTAATGACGAATCTGGTGCCACTGCTATTGAGTATGGCCTCATTGCTTCAGGTATTGCTGTTGCGATCATCGTTGCTGTACAGAGCATCGGTACGAAACTTGATACAATGTTTGATGCTATCGGTTCAAAAATCTCGACAACCGTCAGCTAGTCTTGATCGTTCACGCTTTTTGCGTGACATCACGAAAGACCGCCCTTCGCAAGAAGGGCGGTTTTTTTGTGGAAGTTACTGCCAAATTTAGCTTTTTTTTAATGCGTTTTTGTTAACATCCATTCTTGTCAGTGCCGTAGTAACAAAGGGACGCGTGGATGTCTTTTCTACTCAGATTCAGTATTGCTTTTCTTATTGGTACCACCACAATGGTCACATTGTGGATCTGGTTTAGTGATTTCCATTATAATTTCACTGGAACCCCCGAGGTTCTTTTGGTTGTCGCTACATTTCTTAGTATCAGTTGGGCTATCAAATCCTATTCGACCATCTCTCTTGCCAAAAGAATTGCAACATTTGTTGTTTGGCTGTGTCTGGTAAGCCTTTATACTGCCGTTGTCGCTCCCATCAGTTACTTGTTTGCGAGTATGGGCGGGGCGTTTATGGATACCTATTTTGTCGCAGTGGATCGCGCGCTTGGTTTTGACTGGGTGGCTATGCTTACTTTTTTGTCTGATCATCCGTGGGTCGGCGAATATTCGGGGGCGATTTATCTCAGTTCGGCGAAAGTTCTTTTGGTTATTTGGGCTTACCTGGCTTTGACCGGCCGTTTCGAACGCGGTGAGCTTTTGCTGGCTTCAGTATTTCTCTCTTGTTTCGTGATCGTCGCCGTGGCGGCACCATTTGCTGCCAAAGGACCCTTTGGCCATTTTAATGTTCCACCGGAATTATACCGTGACCTTGCCCCGGTTATTACCGTAGAGGCGAAAAACTGGTTTACGCATGTGACTGAATTGCGTGATGGAACGTTTCGTGAGCTTGGTCGTGGGGTGTATGAAGGGATCGTTGAATTCCCGTCTTTCCATACCGCTTTGTCCGTATTGATGATCTTGGCTCTTCGCGGCTGTGGAGCTGTTTTCTGGATTTCTGGATTTTATAATCTCTTGATTTTGCTGACTGTGCCAATTGATGGAGGACATTATTTGGTTGATATGATCGCCGGTGGCGTGATCGCGTTGATTGCATGGTATGGCCTTGCGGCGCTAAATCAGATGATAACTGAGGGCTCGAAACTTCGTTATTTTGCGTCTCCCCAATGGCTTGCGGGGCGTCTGGTGACAAAGCTCGGGGCGGCGGTTTCTCCGCTTGCTGCTAGTTTGGCGGGCTTGAAACGGCGTTAGTCGATGCAGTCTGATTTGATAAATGAAGAGCTGTCTATCTTGTTGCATGCCAGCGGCATAAGGAGTTAAGAGTGATGTCCCCGTTTGCCAGGTTGAGTATTTTTACGATTGGTGCCGTTGGCCTGCTGAATATCGTGTGGATCAGTTATGGTGGATTTGAATTCGTCTGGAGGGATCTTCTTAGTCCTGTTATAGGCGTGACGATATTGTTGGCAATCAGCGCTTTTTATACGGTTTACCGGCCGGTCAAGGATTTTGCTGTCGTGACTTTGTGGACAGCAATCTTGATATCGTTTTCCGTCGTTGCCGCCTTGAACAGCTATCTGATGGCATCTCTTCAATTTTCTTTCAAGGATGAGTATTTAGCGGCCTTTGATCATCTCTTTGGATTTGATTGGGTGTCTCTTTTAGAGCTTGTGGGGCGCGATCCAATGATTGGTAACGTCGCGACAGCGATTTATTCTACTTCTCTTCCATTGGTGGCGTTTACGCTGATCTATCTGGGCTTGACCGGTCGTTCAAAGCGGCTGGAGCTGTTTATGACGTCGCTGATCATTGCCTGCTTTGTGACGATTGCCCTGTCTGGACCAATGGTGGCTATGGGCCCATATGGTCACTACAATATTCCGGCTGAACTCTATCAAGAATTTGCCCCAGCGGTCACGACTCAGGGCCCGGGCAGTACCTGGCTTTCTCATGTCATGGGATTGCGAGATGGTTCAATGCGCATTCTAAGTCTGTCGAATTCCGAGGGTGTGATAACCTTTCCTTCCTTTCAGACAGTCATGTCGGTGCTGATGATTTTTGCGCTTCGTGGCTATGGCTGGGTTTCGTGGTGTGGAGGCATTTTGAATTTTGCCATTTTGCTGACCGTACCGCTGGATGGCAATCACTATCTTGCCGATATGGTAGCGGGAGCTGCTGTTGCCGTACTTGTCTGGTACGGATTGTTAAAACTGCAAGAATGGTTGGCGCGAAGAGCCACTGCTTATTCGGCTCCCCGTCATGTGCCCGCAATGATGTTCGGCCCCAGTTGAGCTTTGTTGAGTTGAGATTTTTTGAGTTGAACTCTGAGATAAATCTTTGCTTATTTTACCGCTGGTTTACCTGAATGAGGTATGATCCGTACAAATAAAGTTTAATTTTCATGAGGTTACGGTTTAATGCTTGAAATTGCCATTCTGACAATCTTTCCACTGGCCATGTTGTTGTCTGCCAGCATGGATATTTTGACGATGACCATTCCCAACAAGATTACCTTGGCGCTGGTCGCTGGTTTCTTTTTGTTGGCACCATTTGTAGGGCTTGGCTGGATGGATCTTGCCATTCATATCGGCTTAGCCTTTGGCTTATTGTTGATCGGCATGTTCATGTTTGCGATGGGCTGGATCGGGGGAGGGGACGCGAAACTGTTTGCGGCCACTGGCTTGTGGCTTGGCTATTCCACTCAGATGTTCGAATATGCGCTATATGCCAGTTTGATGGGCGGTGTACTGACTTTGGCGATTTTGAAATTGCGGTCGCTGCCAATGGTGCCCCGCTTTTTAAATTTCAAATGGCTGCTGCGCCTGCATGATCCTGATGAGGGAGTGCCTTACGGAGTTGCACTGGCAGCCTCAGCTTTGCTGATCTATCCTCATTCCATATGGATTACAGGTATTTTGTAGGAGAACTGACGATTGAAATTGGCTTATTTGCTAATCGAAGTGGGTCGGACGGCTTAAAACACCCAGAGATAGACGAACACAAACATCAAAAACCCCGCAATTTGCGGGGTTTTTTTGTATCTGTCTCATCGTTATCCAAAAATGATACAGCGGTTAATACTCCATTGACCATGTTGCGCGACACTGGGCTGAAGAATTTTAGTGAAACCGTTCGAGTCGAAGGACCATAGTCAAATGAATCGCGGAAGAATTATCGTACTGGTAATGGCAGTAGCATGTGCTGGGCTAGCCATGCTGTTAATGAAA
>JAJRPI010000063.1 GCA_024280895.1 Alphaproteobacteria bacterium
CGTTTCAAACCATCTGATTGTTTTTCGGTTACCTGCATATGTTCCTACTCTGAAGAGCCCCTGCGCGCGGGCGTCATTCAATGCCTTCCTGGCTGAATTAATATTGGTGCGGGCGGAGGGACTTGAACCCCCACGGCATAAGCCACCAGAACCTAAATCTGGCGTGTCTACCAATTCCACCACGCCCGCATTCGCCCCTATCGCCGCATTTTTACTACAGCTTCAGGAGACCTTGTTCTCTTCCGCCCAGTGATGGTCGGGCTAAAATGCATTTAGACAAGCAAATCAAGACACCCAAAGCGGTGTCTATCAAAGAATTCAATCTTATAAGCAGAAAAGTTTTGCCTGTTAAGCCCTATTTTTCAAAGCAGGGCAAACGAAATGGGGATATTGGGGAGTTTGCACGCTCAAAATGAGAGCGATATAGCCAGTTACGAAAAGGAGCTGATGCACAACCTGCACTTTTTACCGCAACCAGGGCCGTTACATTTTAAATATTATTTCGAAGTGAGAAGCAATATAAGGCTCAAACCATAAGTTACCGGGAGTAACCCTGCCCAGAAATCAAGATTTATGGTGAAACTCGTGCTATAGAGTGAAAATCCCAGCCAAACAGCGCCCAAACCGATCAGTATTTTATTCATTACTACCTCACAAATTGCTGATCTTTTGGTCCAAAAGTAGCAATGGAACACATACAATACTAAATTAGAACTGGTGCGAGCAATTGCCATGCCAGATGGGAACATCTTCACCAAACATTTTCCACACCCCCTCGAAGCTCCCAATACACTTGCTTGCCTGTCCAAATCATCGGCATGTATTATACAAAGCCGACAAACGAATTAGGCTTCATATGAGAGCTATGAGCCGTTACAATACACCTCCAAGCTAAATATCTCGTTAATTTGAATAGGAAAACCAATATGGTCGAGCACTCACAAAATTCGGTTCTCGCTGCAATTGGCCAGACCCCTTTGATCAAATTGAAACGCGCATCGGAGCAAACCGGATGCACCATATTAGGCAAAGCCGAGTTCATGAATCCTGGCCAGTCTGTCAAAGATCGCGCAGCCTTGTTTATCATCAATGATGCGATCGCGCGCGGCGAGCTTCTTCCTGGAGGCACCATTGTCGAGGGCACTGCCGGCAACACTGGCATCGGGCTATCTGTTGTTGCAAATGCTCTTGGCTATAAAACGGTGATCGTGATCCCGCAAACCCAGTCCCAGGAAAAAAAGGACGCTATTCGCCTGCAAGGGGCGCATCTGGTCGAAGTTCCAGCAGCTCCCTACAAAAAACCCAATAATTTTGTGCGTTATTCGCAACGTCTGGCAGCAGCCTTGGCCAAAACGGAACCAAATGGAGCCATCTGGGCCAACCAGTTCGATAATATCGCCAATCGACAGGCTCATATCGAAACAACGGCCGTTGAAATCTGGGAGCAAACAAATGGCGCTGTTGATGGCTTTATCTGCGCTGTTGGCTCGGGGGGAACGCTGGCTGGCGTCTCGATTGGACTAAAGGCCAAAAACCCAAATATCAAAATCGGGCTTGCAGACCCGATGGGAGCAGCGCTCTACAGCTATTATACCACGGGAGAACTGGCCTCTGATGGGTCTTCCATCACTGAGGGCATCGGTCAAGCACGCATAACGGCTAATCTCGAGGGCTTGGCAATCGATCACCCCTATCAGATCTCTGACACCAAAGCCCTGCCCCTGTTATTTGATCTGGTGGTGGAGGAAGGACTTTGCCTTGGCGGGTCCAGTGCCATTAACATAGCGGGTGCCATAGCGCTGGCCCGCGATCTTGGACCGGGCAAAACGATCGTCACAATCCTTGCTGACTATGGCTCCCGCTACCAAAGCAAACTGTATAATCCACAATTCCTCAAAGACAAGGAACTGCCCTGCCCGTCCTGGTTACTGGATCAGAAAATGGATCTACCAAATGTCATGGAATAAATTCCTATCGCGTCCCCCAAAGCCAATTGACCTCATCAAAAACCGGCCCTGCGAAACGGGACAAAATAGACGACATCAAAGCAAATATTTTTGATGACAAATCATTAAGAGTTCTGGTATAGCTTCCCCACTTGCAGCTAAGAACGATATCATCGTCTCTTGGCCAGGTATTATGTTCCCCGGTAGCTCAGTTGGTAGAGCAGTCGGCTGTTAACCGACTTGTCGCAAGTTCGAGTCTTGCCCGGGGAGCCATATACCTACCGGCGTTTGAGCCAAATCCATCTCTCTGAAAAACGCGCTTTAAGTACCAATCTGTAGCTTGAGGTGATGAATGATGAACATGGTATCCGTTTCACTCAACTACCTTCATCAAGCTATTGCTCCAAGACCTCCCTTTATTCACCGATCCCTTCATCGCCGGTGCTAACTGCCATGTCCCAGCGCCATGCAATCGAACTCAATTTATTGCCGGGATCGTTGAGGACGTCATTTTATGACTGAAGGGACTTCAAAGGCAGCCCAATTTTCGTCAGCGTCTGAAATAACGCGCGGGTCATGGGACCAGTCAATGGCAAAAAATGGATCATCCCAGCGAAACCCCCTCGCCTGCCCTGGCTCGAATGCTCGTCCCATCTGATATTGGATCACCGTATCATCCGCCAGCGTTAAAAAGCCGTGCGCGCAGCCTTGTGGAATGAACACAGCATTGAGGTCCTTTGCCGACAATGTGAAGGCTTGCCAGTGTCCAAATGTCCGGCTATCTGGTCTAATATCCACCACCACATCATAGGCGCTGCCCGACATACAGCGCACGAGTTTTGCCTCTTCGAACGGGGCGTTTTGATAATGCATGCCGCGCAGGGTATGGGCGCTTAAATTGCCTGATAGATTGATTTGTGTTGAATTAAACTCGATACCGGCATCGATCAGTTCTTGCGGGCAATAGAGGCGCGCAAAAAAACCACGTTCATCTTGATGTGGATCTACAAGGACCTCGAACACCCCGTCAATCGAGCTTTTCTGAAAGCGCATGCTGATTGTCCTTTTGACCGCTACTTATCCATCTGCCGTTACTTTCGGCCAAATTTTCACCTCGGGAACAGCCGTTACAAAGCGCCCTCCCCAATCATTGATATGACCCATAGAGCTGCTTATCTCTTCAAACAGGTTCCAAGGCAGGATGATGACATAATCGGGTTTTTCAAGCGCTAGTGCCTCGGGGGCACGGACCGGGATATGACTTCCTGGCAACAGATGGTTCTGCTTGGCGGGATTGCGATCAACCACGAAACTGATGTCATCGCTGGTGACGCCGCAATAGTTGAGAAACGTGTTGCCCTTGGCCGCGGCCCCATAGGCGGCAACTTGCGAGCCTTGTTCTTTCGCACGTGCAAGAAAGGCTAGAAAATCATCACGAATAGAACCGATATTTTGTGAATAACGCTGATAGGTTTCGAGTTGATCAAGTCCTGCTTGAGCCTCTTTGGCCCGGATATGAGCGACCCCTTTTTGCGCTTCGTGGTGTGCGTCTTGATGACAGACAAAGACCCGCAGCGATCCGCCATGAGTTGGCAATTCTGCAACATCAAAAACGCGCATGCCAACAGCTGCCAGAACTTTCTCGACGCTCAACAATGACAGATAGGAATAATGCTCGTGATAGATGGTATCGAACTGATATCCCTCAATGAGGTTCAACAGATGGGGAAATTCGAACGTGACGACCCCCTCGCGCTTTAATATTTTGGGGAACCCGGCCGCAAAGAAACGGATATCTGGCACGTGGGCAAAGACATTATTGGCGGCAATCAGATCCGCCTTGATGCCCTCTTTAGCTAGGGCCGCGGCGCTCTCCTCATCAAAAAACTGAACTCTCGATGGTACGCCAAGATCAATCGCTGCCTGCGCCGCAGCTCCAGCTGGTTCGATCCCCAATACTGGGATTTTCTGCTCGACAAAATAGCGCAACAAATAACCATCATTGCTGGCCACCTCCACAACAAGGCTTTCTCGCCCCAGTCCAAAGCGCGCCGCCATCTCCATGCTATAGCGCTTGGCATGGTCCAGCCAGCCCTGCGAAAAGGATGAAAAATAAGCATAGTCATGATCAAAAATCTCGTCAGCTGGCACCGCAGCATCCAATTGCACGAGGAAACACGAGCCGCAAACCTTGGCATGCAATGGATAGGAGCGCTCAGCGGCTATCTCATCTGCCTCATCGCGCAAATAGCTGTTGGCCAGCGGGGTTTCCCCAAGATCGGCAAAACTTGTTGCCAGCGGGTCGCCACAAAAGCGGCAAGCAGGATCGGTCATATAAGGTCCATAAAACTTGTTATTTGCTGCGTGGTGAAGCGGCCCATATCCGCCCCCTTCTTGTATTCCAGATACCAGGCTGCCGTCCATTCAAGAGATCTTTTATCAGGCAGGCTGTCATGCCAGCCAAGTACGATGCGGGCCTTGCTGGTATCAAGGCAAAGACTGCTCATTTCTTTGGGCACGGGTCCTTTTTCACGCTGCCAGCCACGCGGCGTCTGCATAGCTTCTTGCATGATGTCAGCGAGTTGGGAAACCGAAAACTGCACCTCTCCGGTTGGCCCAAAGTTAAGGGAACTAGGGACTGTTTTTGCCTCGCTGTGCGACAGCTTCTCGATATACAAAAAATAACCATTGAGACAATCCAGCACATGTTGCCAGGGCCTTGTGGCGTCTGGATAACGCAGGGTCAAAGGTTTTTCACTGATGGCGGCGCGATAGATATCTGGCACGATCCGGTCGGTTGAAAAATCTCCCCCACCAATGACATTGCCGCCGCGCGCCGTAGCGATCTTGACATTTGTATCAGCGAAAAACGAGCTGGCATAGCTGGCGGTGACGAGTTCTGCGGCAGCTTTTGACACGGAGTAAGGGTCATGCCCCCCCAATCGGTCTTCCTCCACAAAGGCATGGCTTTGCTCGCTGTTTTTATAAACCTTGTCCGATGTGATGATCAAGATTGTGTCCAGCGCGTCAACGCCGCGCGCTGCTTCGAGCAGATTTGCCGTACCCATAATATTGGCTTCAAGCGTTGCCAATGGTTCGGTATAGGATTGGCGCACCAACGCTTGCGCAGCCATGTGGATAATAATATCTGGACGCACCTCCTGGACAATTTCCGCCAGGCGATCCTTGTCGCGAATATCAGCAATGAAAGGATTTATATAGGAACCTATATCTGCCAACGTGAACAGGTTGGGATCGGTATGGGGGGCAAGGGCAACGCCGCTAACTTTTGCGCCAAGCATGGTCAACCAGCGCGCCGCCCAAGCGCCCTTGAAGCCTGTGTGGCCCGTGAGTAAAACAGATTTTCCTTGCCAGAATGCAGGATCCGCCATGCTAACTCCATACCTTCCAGGGTGCCTGGCCGGATTGCCATAGCTTTTCGAGATGTTTGCGGTCACGCAAGGTGTCCATGGCGTGCCAGAACCCCAGATGCCGGTAGGCCGTGAGATCACCTGCCTCGGCCAGCTGATTGAGCGGCCCTACTTCCCATGAGGTATTATCATCTTTTATGAGGTCGATAACATCGGGTTGCAAGACGAAAAAGCCGCCATTTATCAGACCTTCATCTCCGGGTGGTTTTTCGGTGAAACGAGTAATGCGGTCGCCCTCAAGCTCAATTGCTCCATAGCGCCCGGGCGGGATCACCGCCGTCATGGTGGCGCGCTGACCATGTTGTTTGTGAAATTTCGTCAAAGCGCCAATATCGACATCGGAAACTCCGTCGCCATAGGTCAGGCAAAAACTTTCCCCCTCCTCAAGAAACGAGCGCACGCGTTTCAGACGTCCCCCGGTCATCACATCCTCCCCGGTATCGACCAGCGTCACTTTCCATGGCTCGGCCTGTGACTGGTGATAGGTGATCTCCCCAGAGCGCGCATCCACCGTAATATCGGAATTATGCAGCACATAATTGGCAAAATATTCCTTGATCATATAGCCCTTATAACCAAGGCAGATGATAAATTCATCCAGCCCAAAATGGGCATAATGCTTCATGATATGCCATAATATGGGGCGCCCACCGATCTCGATCATCGGTTTGGGCTTCAAATGGGATTCCTCGGAAATCCGTGTCCCGTATCCCCCTGCCAATATCACTGTTTTCAAAACTGTTCTCCCGGGGTTCGCCCCTTGCGCATTTTTATGTTTCCTACTGGTTAAAAAATATGGCCGATCAGTCAAGCAAAATTTGTCACGCCAGTTGACCCTTTGGCAAGATCACCATAGTCTTTGGCTCTTCAATAAGCGTCAAATTTCATTCTTGTTTCGAAGGTTACGCACATGCGCATACTGGTTACCGGTGGTACGGGCCTCATCGGCAGGCATGCGATCAAGGAACTGGCGGACGCTGGTCATGATGTTTTTGTGCTGACCCGGCGCGCTCAATCCCTTGAAGCGCCATCTAGGATCACTTTTCTTGAGTGCGATATACTGTCAAAAAACACTGATTTTGCGCCGCTTTTTGCCGATCGCCATATCGACACGCTACTTCATCTGGCCTGGGAGACTGAGCACGGTAAATTCTGGAGCGCAAATACCAATACTGACTGGCTGACCGGAAGCTTGCATTTGGCCGATCATTTTTTGCAGGCCGGGGGACAACGGATTGTCTGTGCTGGCACCTGTGTCGAATATGATGCCCCAGCTACCGGTCCTTGCATCATCGGGCAAACCCCCCTCAATCCTATCCATCCTTATTCCATTTCAAAGAATTCTTTGCGTTCCATGTTGCAATGGATGACCCGATCACGGGGAGCTAGTTTCGCCTGGGCCCGCGTCTTTATGGTGATGGGTCCGCACGAATCACCAAACCGCCTTGTCCCCTATATCATCAATGCACTTTTGGACGGCCAACCCGCCCAATGCTCTTCCGGGCACCAAATCAGGGATTTCATGCACGCTAGAGATCTGGGAGCGGCATTTGCCGCTGTTTCCAACAGTGACCATGACGGCGAGTTGAATATATGTTCGGGGCAACAAGTGACCATTGCCCATATTGTAAATCTCCTGGCAGATATGCTAGGACACCCTGAACTTGTTCAGCTGGGAGCACGACCTGACCAGGCTGGTGATCCGCCAAACCTTTGGGGTGAAAACGAGATATTGCGGCAACGAATCGGTTTCTCACCAGCGTTT
Organism: Alphaproteobacteria bacterium; assembly: GCA_024280895.1. Lineage (GTDB taxonomy): Bacteria > Pseudomonadota > Alphaproteobacteria > Rhizobiales > JAKIUO01 > JAKIUO01. Next base: position 7,143 of record JAJRPI010000063.1, read on the forward strand.
ACGCTTGAGAGCGCGCTAGAGGATGTTATCAATTGGTGGCGCACACAATAACCAGGCCCTGCAGAGCCATCGTCATTTAATAAGAGCAATCACAATATGAAAATCACGATCGACACGGACAAATCCCAGCTAACGGTGAGCGACAAGGGCAGCGAGACCAGTTTTGAGCTCTATTCCGATGAAGCCTTTGAGGTGATCAGCCGCTATTACACCAAAGTAGGCTGGAACCAGAAACAGTCCTATAGCTATTCCTGGATGGGTCGCCCCATTATTCAATTGCCAGACGATATGGTCCGTCTGCAAGAAGCCATCTACAAGCTGCAGCCAGATGTTATCGTTGAGACCGGCGTAGCCCATGGCGGTTCGCTAATTTTTTATGCCAGTCTGTGCAAGGCGATGGGCAAAGGCCGGGTGATCGGCATCGATATCGAGATCAGACCCCATAATCGAGCCGCCATTGAGCAACATGAGCTGTTTTCCTATATTGAATTATTTGAAGGCAGCTCCATTGATGAGGGCCTCGTTAGTGAGGTCACGAAATCAGTTGGCGATGCGCCCAGCGTGCTGGTGCTGCTTGACAGCAACCACACCTATGACCATGTCGCTGCCGAGCTTCAGGCCTATAGCCCGTTGGTGACCCCTAGCTCCTATATTATAGCAACAGACGGGATCATGCGCGATGTTGCCAACGTGCCAAAGGGCAACCCCGATTGGGTAAGTGATAACCCCGCCAATGCGGCAGAGGATTTTGTCAAGAAAAACTCGGCATTTATCATCGAACAACCCAGCTGGCCGTTCAATGAAAGCACCTTGTCAAAAGCACCAACCCATTGGCCATCCGCCTGGATCAAGAGAAAAGAAACACCATGATTATCTGCCAGAATCTCGCACGATGAGCTGTCCAGTTTGTGGTGCCTCGTCCTCTCAAAAACTATTGCACCGGGACACCACGCCGGTTTATCAAAATACTGTTTTTAAAACCCCAAAAGCTGCCGCAGCATGCGCAACTGCGCAATTGCATATGCAACGCTGTCAAAATTGCGGGTTTATCTGGAACGCCAGCTTTGACCCTGATGCCATCGGCTATGACGAAGATTATGAAAACTGCCAGACTCACTCGCGTGCCTTTGTTGAGCATTTGAGTACCCGCACAAAAGAAATTTTTGCAGCACTGCCGGATAAATCAACGCTCGAAATTGTTGAAGTCGGGTGCGGACAGGGTTACTTTCTGGACGAGATTGTTGCGCGTGTTCCAAGCGATAAAACGGTGCATGCCACTGGCTTTGACCCTGCCATAAGGCGCGATATAAACGAAATCCCTTCTAATATAACCCTTGTCGGAGAATATTTATCCCGCCAGACTCTGGACCGCCTTGAGCTAACTCCGGATATCATCATATCACGTCATACGATTGAACACGTTGCCGACCCCGTCGACTTTTTGCGCACCATCAAGGGCGCCATCCCCAAGGGCCAGACCACTCATTTGTTTTTGGAAACCCCTGATAGTGAATGGATATTGCAAAACGGTGTTTTTCACGACTTTTTTTATGAGCATTGCAGCTTGTTCAATTTTCGCTCGATGGCTGAAATATTGCACAAAACCGGTTTTACGCCTGTGCGCATTGAAAGCTGTTTTGAGGGACAGTATTTGTGGGCCCATGCTGTGGTCAGCGGTACAAAAAATATCACTATGAATGAGTTCGAAAGAGGCTCGTCGACCTATATCACGGACTGGCAAAAACGAATCGCACAATATAAAGAGACAGGCGATGTTGGTATTTGGGGAGCGGGAGCAAAGGGGGCGACATTTGCATTGATGGTGGATGAACAGCGCGCCTCGATTGCATTATTAATCGATTCAAACCCTGACAAAGCCGGTGGTTTTTTACCGCTAACTGCCCATCCTATCGTCTCTCCAGATGATCAGCGCGTCGCCGATTTGGCCACTATTCTCATTATGAACGAGAATTACCAAACGGAAATAAAGCAGAAAATCAATGAATTGGGGCTCAATCTGCAAACAGTACTCGTTCAATAGGGCAAAGCAAGCGGATCTAAGTAATGACCAAAACACCCAAAATCGATGTAACAATCGGCGTGCCTGTTTATAATGGCGCATCGCTCATCGAGGAATCGCTGCAAAGTCTGTGCGATGACGAGCTAAAAGACATGAAGATCGTCATATATGACAATGCGTCAACCGATAAAACCGCGCAGATCGCCCAGCGCTTTGTTGAAAAGACCCGCGATTTTCTTACATATGCAACGATGAAAATATCGGAGCAATCGGCAATTTTCGCAAAGCACTGGCGGCCTGTGATAGCAAATATTTTGCTTGGCGCGCCTATGACGATCTCTCAAATCCCCAATATTTTACGGTTTTGAAAAACCTGCTGGATCACCAAGAAAATGCAATCCTTGCAGCGCCAACCATATTGACCTCCAAAATCGCCAAGTCGAAACATAGAACCAGACCCTATAAAGAGGGAAATAGTCCCTATGCCCTGCTCAGAAATTCTGAAGCCGCGTGGATCTATGGACTGTTTCGGACCGAGTTTTTAAAAAAGGCGCATGCAAGCGCATGTGAAAACTATCCGCATCTGTGGGCCAGTGATCATATCGCGCTTTTTCATGCGATTATACATGGCGGTATTGTCGGGTCGCACAAAGCCCTGTTTCATCAACGCGACTTTGGAACCGGGCAAAACAGCTGCAATAAGCTTGGGCTGAAAGAAAAAAAACAGGTCATGAGCGACTATTACAAATATTGCATGATGCTTATCAACCAAGAGGGATATGCAAAAAACCATCAGATCATGATGCAGTTGGCAATCATGAGACATATTAATCGCCGCGTTGTGCGGGTGCGAAAGCTATTCGTTTAAGTTGCTTGTTTATGTAACAATATATTGAAAAATTTTCAGCAGTAGCAGCAACGATTAATAATTTTGATAACGCTCCCCCCTCTCGCGCAACTCTAATATTTCTACATTACGAAACAATGCTGACGCGATATGGACATCGTAGATTTCGTGCTGTTTGTCGGTAAAGCTCTTACAATCCTGGTGAATAGACCTCATCCAAAAACTATTCTTCTCTAAATGCGCGCTCAAATTGATCTGTAAATGGCTTTGCGAAGAAGGATAGGGCGGTACGCTCTTGCGTGGTAATAAACACTTCCACCGGCATGCCAGGTACGAGTTTTTGCTGACCCAGCTTACTCAGGGCTTTCTCGTCAACTTCGATACGGGCAATATAGTAGCTTTGTCCCGTATTACGGTCTCTTGTTATATCAGCCGAAATTTGCTTCAGCTTGCTGGGCAGCTCGGGTGTCGTTCGCTGATTAAAGGCCGAAAAACGCAGTTTGACCTCCTGATCAATCGAAATCTGATCAATATCAGTAGGCGAAATTCGTGCTTCAATCGTCAGGTCATCATTTTTTGGAACGATCAGCATGATCGGTTCTGCCGGGCTGATAATACCGTCAATCGTATGAGCGGTGAGTTCATGAACAGTCCCCGACAAAGGAGCGCGAATATTGATGCGCTTAAGTTTGTCGCGTACTGCAACCCGGCGCTCGCTTAACTCGGCAATTTTACCTTCGATTGAGCGAATTTCCTTTTGTGCCAAAGTCTGAGCATCTTGATCAATAGACAATTTTTGAATATTGACTTCACTAATCTGCGCTCGAACACGGGCTATTTGAGCCACAAGCCCCCCATGATCACCTCTGATGCGTGTTGCTTCACGTTGCATTGCGTAGACGCGGGAAGAAGCTGTTAATTTCTTCCTATAGAGCCGCTTGATATCTTTGAGTTCTTTCAAGATCAGACGCAATTCCCCCGACTTGGCGGTCCGTTGCGATTTCAAACCAACTATTTCCTGATTTAGCTGTCCAATACGTAGTTCAAGCTGCTGCTTCTTGCTTTCCCGGGTTTTTATATTGTTTTTCAATAGCCGGTTCTCGCCAGCAATAACGCGTTTCGTATCGGACCCCATATCTCTGGTTTCAAAAGGAAAAACAATGCCTTTTTGCCCGTCTCGTTCGGATATAAGACGAGATTTTCGGCCCAGAAGTTCAATGAGTTGGGAGGATATAATACCAAGTTCCGCTTTGGTCTGGGTATCATCCAGTCGAATTAAAATGTCGTTTCGTTCCACGACATCGCCATTTCTAACATTGATCTCAGCAACGATACCGCCATCGTGATGCTGGACCTTTTTGACATGCTTTTGCACAACGACTACTCCGCTGGCAATAATGGCACCCGACAGTTTGGCGGTCGCAGCCCATGTCCCGCCGGCCACAAGCAGCAATATTGTCACCAGCGAGCCGATAACAAGCCGCGGCTTCAAGCCAAAGCCAAGAGTGCCCTGCCCCTCGACGGTCAATTTCTTGTCGCTGCTGGGCATATCGGACGAGCGCTTCAATATTTTTTCCATGTCTTCATTCACCAGTTCGGGATTTAAACTCAACTTACACCTATGAAATAGTCATGATCGAGGTCGTGATGGTCATCAAGTTCAATCTCGAATTCAACGTCATCATCCTCATCGGTATTGCCTTCAATAATGGTGTGTTCTTCGTCGTCAAAATATTCATATCGCGTTCTTATCTGACCCGCTTGTGTGAAGTCGGCCTCATTTTGAATGAGTTGGAACGATTGATTGCCTTCTTGCGTCTCATCACCATCAATATGAGAGATATCTATTCTATCACCAACCTCAAGATCCGTGATCTGGTCACGGTGGTTATCACCCGCGCCCGCATCCGTGGCCGAGTTAAAGACAAAAACATCTTCCCCGGCCCCCCCGCTCAAAACATTCACCTCATCGTTCGCGACGATGACATCATCGCCGGAACCGCCAACAACATTTTCAATTCCCTCGATCCAATCTTCGCCAATATCGTCACTGATCGCAGTATTTTGCGACAGATCGACCAGCGCATCAGCATTGGTGTCGGAGATGTCATAGGTGTCGGCCCCCAGACCGCCGGAATAATGATCATTTCCATCCGATATGGTGGCCAAAAACAAATCATTACCGCTGCCTCCGTCCAACACATCCGCATCCTCGCCGCCGGTCAATTCGTCATCGCCCGCGCCGCCAACGAGCTCGTCATTACCGCTTTCGCCAAACAGTTTGTCATCGCCATCATCGCCAAACAGCTCATCATCTCCAGAGCCACCATCGATCAAATCATCACCAGCTCCTCCATAAACAATATCATCGCCTTCACCGGCGTAAATTTCATCATCACCATCGCCGCCAAAAATAATATCGTCGCCATTATCAGCAGTGATTAAATCATTGCCGGCCCTGCCGATGACGACATCATCATAGGCCGTACCGGTAAGCACATCATTGTCTGCACTCCCTTCAATAACTTTTCCTGCTGGCGGAAGAATTTCCAGAACTGCGCTCTGCGATACAGCCCCCGTCCCATCACTGATCTCGTAAGAGAATTCGACATCGTCGCCTCCCTCTTCTTCAGGCGTAAATGTCCAGCTAGTCGGGCCCGACTGTTCAAGGGTTCCTGAGGACGCTGTTAAATTCTCGATTGATAGCTGGTCGTTGTCGAAGTCAAAAGAGTTTTCCAGTAGATCACTAAAGGAAATCACAAGCAGATTGTTTACATGCAACTGCCCCAGAATCAAAGGCGCCGTCACGACCGGCAAACGATTGGTAAATGAGTTGCCTCCGATATCATCCTCATTTGTCTCGTCCTCTACTTTATCCCCCACATCCAAACTATCAGATGCTGATACTGTTGGCTTGAGATTGGCGATAGAACGAAAATCGAGCGAATCATTTGTTGTGATAACACTTGCCTTGGAAGAACCGTTACTGGTTGCATCTGCCTGATTGGCCCCTTGGGCGTTTTTAAAAGGCACGACATTGGAGGACGGGGATGGCTGGTCACGAACCTGACCTGACGAGCCTCTATGGGGGGGGGCAGCTGAACCCACATTATTATCCAGATCGTTTGAGGCTTTCACCGGAGGCTGTTCATTACTAACCAGCTTGAACGCCCCGTCCATGCGCCCTGGCATTTCCTTAATCTCATTCTCCTGCACCGACAGATCGGCATCTCCATCTGTTGGTTCGGACTTGGCACGCCCGGCCCCCCACAATAGATCTTTGATCATCATGACAAATGAAACAACCAGAACGCCAATCAATGCTTTGGATTTTACACCGCTGGATGGTGTGTCTGATTCCAGGTCGAAATCATCCTTGGCAGCGCTCTCCCCTTGATCATTGAAATAATTATATCCGCTCATCTCTATTCTCCCGCTACGGCAGGAACAGGCTCACGAGGATTGACATTCATTGCCGGATTGGCAGTCGGTTTTACAATTTCGTCTTTAGGGCCAAATTGCACCAGTCGACCATTTTGGATAATACCAATCATATTTACAGCCTTTAAGGCGCTAGGACGATGGGCAATAACAACCGTGATGCCGCCTCGCTCACAGATCCCCTCGATGGCTGTTGTAAGGGCAATTTCTCCTTCGGCATCCAGATTGGAATTGGGTTCATCCAGTACGACCAGGAAGGGATCGCGATAAAGCGCACGAGCCAGGGCGATACGCTGGCGCTGTCCTGCCGACAGTGAGGAGCCATCTGGCCCCAGCATTGTTTGATAGCCATCTGACAAACGAACAATTAGTTCATGCACACCAGCGCCTTTGGCGGCTTTGATGATATGTCCTGCTTCTGGATCAGGTTCAAAACGACATATATTTTCAGCTATGGTGCCATCCAGCAGGCCAACATTTTGTGGAAGATATCCCACATGGGCACCGCGATCTTCGTCTGACCATTGGTTCAACTCGGCGCCGTCCAATCGCACACTCCCCCTGGCCAATGGCCAGACATTAGTGATTGCTTTGGCAAGTGTGGATTTACCACCGCCGCTTGGGCCAATGAGGCCAACTGCCTGCCCCGCCTCAAGATCAAAGCTGATATCGGAAAGAATGACCGTGCCGTTACTTGGCGCTGCCACCGCCACATTTTCAAGTTTCATAGTGCGTTCTGGTTTGGGAAGCTGGACGAGTATTTCATCATCACGAAGCGCTGAAAATGTTTCCTTGAGCCTGCTATAACTGCGCCTAGCGGCAACAATATTTTTCCATTGTGCAATGGCCATATCGACGGGTGCCAAAGCACGCGCCGCGATAATTGAGGCTGCAATGATCGCTCCAGGGCTAAGCTGCCCCTGCATGGTGAGATAAGCGCCAAGGCCAAGAATTGCCGATTGCAAAATCATCCGCAAAACCTTGGCGATGCCGCTTAACGTACCGCCGATATCCGTGGTGCTGGTATGCAGTCCCAAATGTTTGGCATTGATGGTCTCAAATTTTTGAACTGCACGGCCAGCAAACCCCATGGCTTTGAGGACATCGGCATTACGCGTATGCGAGGCGGCCAATGCAGCACGCGTTATCGACGCTTGCTGAGCCTTGGCTCCTCGTTTTTTGGTCATGAGCTCGGTCGTCAAGGTAAGCACACCCATTACCATTGTACCAAGCAATGTCAGCGTCCCCAACCAGGGATGAAGCAGATAAACAAAGCTGATATATAAGGGCATCCACGGCAAATCAAACAAAGCCAACGGCCCCTGACTACCCATGAAACCTCGTATTGTATCAACATCCCGGCTACGTTCGATTGCCTCGGCGGAAGAGAAACCATAACGCGGCATATCAATGGTGACTTTATAGGCCACCGGTGACAATTGATGATCAAGCTTGGCCCCTAGCCTCACCAGTATTTGCGAGCGTATGATATCCAGAACGCCCTGAAACAGGTAGAGAACAATTGCCAGAATGGAAAGAGCGACCAATGTCGGAACGCTGCCACTTGTCAGCGCCCGATCGTAAATCTGCAGCATATAAAATGCGCCAGTCAATGCCAAAATATTCACAACGCCCGAAAGGCCGAAAACGAATATCAAAATTCCCCGGAAACCCGACAATAGTGTAGACATCTGGCTTTTGCGGTTTTTGTTTCCGCCAAGAGCTGATTTGCGGCCCATATTTATGCGACAACCTTTTACTACTAACAAAACATAAAATACAAATATTGGTGTAAGGGGGAGGCTTGCCCCCCCTTCCCCATCGCGTCAATCAGCCATTCTTAGAAATTGAAGTCACTTGACGACAAGGACTGCTCACCAGAGATTTCAATCTGGAAATCAGCGATTTCGTCATTATCCATAAAGGCTTCAATGATGGTGTTGCCATCCTTCAAGCTATAGGTGATGCGGCCCGCCTCAACCGTTTGCCCAGGCTCAATGAACTGGAAGGATTGCCGGCCGGTCTGTGTACTATTGGCGTCGATCGCACTTAGATCAATAGTGTCCTCACCAATCTGGAAGCCGGTAATCTTGTCCCGGTTGCCAGCACCAACGCCGCTGTCAGCTGCCGTTGTGAAAATGAAACTATCACTTCCAGCACCACCGTTCAGTATATCCGCCCCAGCCCCGCCGGTAAGTTCGTCATCTCCGCTACCGCCTTTTAGCGTGTCGGCCCCTGCGCCACCGAACAAAAGATCATCTCCTGACTGCCCATAAACCGTATCGACACCGCTTCCGGCATAGATAATATCATCGCCGGAACCGCCAAACGCCGTGTCATTTCCACTACCAGTAAAGATGATATCGTCACCACTACCGCCAAAGACATTATCGTCGCCAGCGTCAGAGCCAATAATATCCTCTCCTTCGCGACCAAAGAGAATGTCGTTATCAGCGCTGCCACCAAGTTTATCGCCAACCGTCGTGCCATAACCAGCATTGTCCAGATTAACATCGTCAAAAGTGGGAGCACCTGGTCCATCGATAGCATTGGTAACACCGGGCACCACAGGAGTATCCGTCGTTGTATCCGTATTTTGACCATCGCCAGGAGTTGCCGCTTCAAATGTCACCGAAATCCCATTGGCATCTTGAAGGGTTGGTACAGATCCATTTGATACCGTGAGCGAATTAGTGCCGTCGCTCAGCGTTTGCGTACCATCATTGTTCGTGGTGGCGGAGAAATCAACCGCATTGCCACTGGCAAGTTCGATGACATCTTGAGCGCGCAGGTCGCCGATAATGGTATCCACACCGCCTTTGGTTTTAAAGACGATGCGATGATCGGAATCGAGACCCGAAATATCGACCGTATCATTGCCCGCCGTACCCTGAATAGTGATGGTACTAAGAAGCAAGCTCGTCGGCAAGAAGTTGCCTAGAATATTGACGGTGTCTCCCACGATAGGGGTGCCAGGTGTCGGTATGATTTCAGGTGGATTTTCACCATTCACTTCAATTTCTTCAATATTGTCGAGCTCCGCGATGACCTGTTCATTGACACCAGTTCCTCGCGTTATAACAATCTCTGTGCCAACTGCAAATGGGCCGAACTGGTCAATAAGCAGGTTACGCTGCACAGCATTGGCACCACCGGAAATGGCGTAAATATTGAAGGTCTCTGCGCTCGCATCTCCTGTCACCGAAAAAGTATCGATGCCAAGAACAACATTTCCACCGCCGCCGCCATTGACAACATCGCGGCCATCGCCCGTAGCCCAGTTCATAGTATCAGACCCATTGCTTCCGATCAGCGTATCGTTACCAGCGCCGCCTGTTAGTACATTGTCACCAATATTGCCGCTAATACGGTTGTCCAGAGCATTTCCGAACCCATTGGTATTGATATTGAAAGTGCTGCTGGAATTGCCGATTAGACGCAGGTTTTCAACATTGGCACCAAGGGTCCAGTTAACCGTTGAACGTACCTCGTCGATACCTTCATTATTGCCCTCTACAACCTGGTCATTTATGTTGTCGACAATAAAGAAATCATTGCCAGTTCCTCCATCCATCTGGTCGGCACCAGTGCCACCATTGATGTAATCGCTACCATCGCCACCCTGCAACTGGTCCGCCCCATTCCGGCCAACAATGATATCTTGACCGCTTGTGCCCTGGATTTGAGCATCATTTAGATTTAACGGATCGCGCAAATAGTTACCAACTGTCTCCGTTGGAGCCGTGGCGATCGTTGAGCTTCCATTGTCGTAAGTAACGACTGCGCGCAATTGCTGGCCAATGAAACCGGTGGGATCAAAGCTTGTTCCTGTACCGCTGGTCTCTGGCGTTGAAAGCATCGGCACAGGCACGGGAACATCACTCCAGGTAACACCACCATCGTTAGAGGACTGCCATTGTTGACCAACCACGTCCAAAAGACCTGCGGTAGTCAACCTGGGAATACCAAGCAGATTATTTAATTGCAGGCCGGTCGGCTCATTGGCAGTGGCAAAACCGGCAAGAGTTGGCACGACATCCGTGAGCTGTGTCTCGCCAAGGGTCTGATCGGCAAAAACAAAATTCTCGACACCCAGTACCAGATCTGTTCCATCAGAAGTGGCAATGCCGTCTCCATTCAACAAAATACCTGTCAGGGGATCTGCAACACGATTGTCAATAATCTTGTAGGCAGTAAACGAATTGTTTTGAGCATCAGTAAACTGAATCTCGTTAATCGTGTAATCGGCACGATTGCCCGAGAAATTGGCAACATCCGTGGTGCCAAAGTCACTGGCCGCTGTAGCAGATGCCACATTATGAGGATTTAACGGATCGAAGACTGCATTGGCATCACCCAGCACATAGTCATAGAACATATCGGACTTCAGAAACTCGGTAAGATGAAGTTCGAACATTTCGGTGCCAATGCTCGCATTGCCGAGTAGACCGTCTGACAGAACAGCATCGACCGCTACACGATGCGAGGCACCGGCATAGGCGTCATAGGTGTGGTACTCTGCCAAATCACCGAGATTATTCTCATAGCGACCGATTAGCGTATCCAGCCGGATGGAGCCACCAATGATGACATCATTACCGCCATTGCCGGAGAAATTATCACTGCCCGTGCCGCCAATCAACCAGTTGGCCCCGTCGGTTGGTCCCGCTTCATGGTTTTGTGGGCGGAAACTGTCGCCGATCAGATTATCAGCGTTCTGCGTGCCGATAACTCCTTGTATCTGTGTGAAGGCAGCATTTGGTGTGATGCCATCAACCGCGATCAATGGGTTGGCCTGAAGGTTCAGATCAATGTCAACGCCAGTCGGTGCCACGTCCCAATCGTTGAACTCCATAATGTCAAAGCCGCCATCGCGGAAGCCATCCCCCCCGATCACTTCGTCAGGGCCGCCACCAAGAGCTTGTGATAATTTCCCCGGACGTAAAATATCGTCGCCAAGACCGCCCTGCACGATGTCCTGATTATCACCGCCAACCACAAGATCATCACCATCATCGCCATAGAGCAGATCACCATCCGCACCGCCGTCGACATAGTCATTGCCATCGCCAGCGCGGGTGAAGGGATCGGTATCATTGCCGCCAAAGATAATATCGTCACCGCCATTGCCGATCAGCTCATCAATACCGCCGCCGCCATAAATAATGTCATTGCCAGCCCCGCCGATTAGCAGATCCACACCACCAGCCGCTGTTTCAGAGCTGTCCCCGTAAAGTATGTCGTCACCCGCGCCACCATCAATAACTTCGGGACCATCTCCCCCATGAATTATGTCATGACCATCGCCGCCATAAAGGGCGTCGGTTCCATTGCCGCCATAGATGAGATCATTGCCCTTACCGCCATAGACCGTGTCATCGCCGCCTCTGGCATAGATGATGTCGTTATAGTCAGTGCCAACGATCACTTCGTGGGAATCCGCGCCACTGCCCGGTTCGCCATCGAGGTTATCATTGTTGCGGTGAGCAGCGGGAGTACGTATGTCCTGAATATATTGCGCGCTGCCAGTCGTTATCTCACTATTCGTCGTGATGATGTCACCATTGGCGTTCGCTGACCCACCAGCGTCGGAATAAATACCCAGACCAGTATTTGCACTGCCGTCAAAACTATTATTACCATTAGCATCGAGAGCATGTGCTGCAGTGATCTGGCCATATTTATGCTGATTGGCACCAATGAAGACGCCAGCAGCATCGTAATAGACGACGCCAGCTGGTGGTACAACACCGGCATTCACCAGAACCCCGCCAGCGGCTCCGCTCGCGCCGTAGAGATTGGCGAAAGTCGTAATTCCCGCAACAGCTAGCGCTCCGCCCTGCGTGTAATAGGTAACACCTGGGTCAAAAAACTCGCCGGGCTGCACCAGAACTGTGCCATCTGAACTATAGAGATACTCCCCTGACGGCCAAGCGGCATCTAAAGAGAAATCGTGATATTCTTCGGCATAGCCAAAGATATTACCGTTCAAATTCTCGGTGCCGGTCGTCCGCTCGACAATATCCTTGAACTGCTCAGCCTTGATCTGCTCGTCGATTTCCTGTCCGAACAGGCGATAGAGATAGTAAAAACGATCGCCGTCTTTAAGAGCCGTTATCTGGTCGACAAAAATGGCGTTAAACGTTTCACCAAGTAGCCCCCCATTGACATGCACCTCCGCAATGCCGCCCATCCAGGCGTCAACAAGATCAATGCCCTTGTCATTATCACCAGCTCTGTTGGCGGCATCCAATGTGCCGTTCATGAACCTGTTTGCATAATTGATGGCATCTGCAGCATCTGCAAAGGCGGTGCCATCACCCTTGTTGTAGTTGGCGAGCAGATTACTCGTGTCCCCATTAGCGGCATCGAAAAACGCCTGCGCATGGTCTAAATCGCCGTCAAAACTATAGGCAGCGACGAATTTCACCACAGATTCCGGATGCACCATATTGGCACCGTAATCGGCCCAGGAAGTATAGGCACCAAAACCTAGCCCCTCACGCATTTCATTGAAGGTAGCCAAACCAACATCGCGACCACGGGCAATATTGATCGCCGCCAGATCAAGGGGCAAGCCGAGCAAGCCCTGCTGCAAAGCTGGCGTGATGATTTCATCGATCTCGTTCATCTGCTGGCGCGACTGGCCCAGAATGAGGCCACCCGGTCCCGCAGCCGCAAATAGTTCAGGATTGAGAAAAGCTGCTTCCAGCGCGTAACTCATAACGCGGCTGGTCAGACCACCATCTGGATCAAGGACGTCGATCGTCTCACGCAAGGTCGAGTGACCATAGCGATAAGCATTTTGCGCAAACTCAAGGGTGATAGAGGCATCGCGCCCGGTATTATAACCAACAAATTCTGGAATGTCAGGACTAACAGCCCCCGCGAACTGGTCGGTGGCCACATGGTTATATTCCGTTTCGACGATCAGCTTGACCGCCTCAAACATCTTGTCCTGATTCCAGGACAGATAACCATCAGCAGTTGTCAGATAGCCGGTTGCAACAATGGGATCACCCAATTGCTGATTACCAGCAGTATCAACGGTCGGCGGCGTGCGAACGAAATCGACGAAATTTACGTCGCTTGTCGTGGTCGTGCCGACAGCAACAACATAGACATCGCCGCTCTTGTCAGACGCCAGCAGTCCACCCGTTGCTTCATAAAAACCATTGGCATCTGTCACAAAACCATTGGTAATCGGCGTAACCGTATTGGTGATTGCCGTCATCCAGTCGATTGCCACCGGATGGTCATTTGGGCCAGTTGATTGATCATCATCCTGACGCAACACCCACGTCTCGATATTCTGCACCTGAAAATTATGCTCTTCGTGGAACACATGATGGATCGAGGTCAGAGCAGCATTTTCATTGACGCGACCATCGCCAGACAAATAGTGATCTCCGACAGAGGCAACAAGAATATCACTGACCGCCTCATAGGCGACAGGATCAATGACGGCCATTCCTGGAATATTGAACAGGGTATCAGCTATAGAGAAGTCTGAAAAATCGACGAAAGCTGCCATAGCGCCAGCACCGGTAAAAGTCTGCGCAGGGGCGCCAGGGCCCATGACATTGGCGGCAACATCAAGCGTCAAAAGGCCATTAGCATCTTGATAAAATGAGCCGATCGATGTCGATCCGGGGCCTGCAGTTTGCAGAACCGCATTTAGGGTCACAATCGCCGCATCAACAACATTCTCAACGGTTTGAGTGGGATTGATGATGCTATTGCTGTCGATGAGATCGGTAGAATCCAGACGTTGACTATCAAAACGCGGGTTCATGTCGAGCAGCAGCGCATGCCCCGAACTCGTTGTCTGAATACCGTTCGTAGCATTGCTATCACTGTCAATCAGATGGCCGCTGTCATCACGGTTGCGAACATCCAGAATATCATCCCAGTTTAAATCGTCGCGACCTGTCTCGCGGATATGCTGACGCAGCGTATTAACGGTGACCAATGTCTGTTGTGTCTCAACGCCGTCCCAGCGTGTCCAGCTGTTTTCAAGCGTAAAGCTATCCACAAGATCAGTACCAGCGATGTAGGTACCAGCTGCAGCATTTGGATCTTCGACCCATTCACGTAACAGCGATTCAATTTGATCGATAGAACCGTAGCTCTGACTTTGATCAACAAAAGGTGAGGTGTGGTTGACGTAGCGGGCATCACCGTTTTCATCAATACCTGTTGGTGTAGCACGGGAAATGGTGATCTCGGTGGTCGGACGTCCATCTGGACCGATGACGCCGTAGAGTGGATCATCGACAGCCAGCGCGATCTTGATTTTCGCCGTTTCGCCAGTGGCTGTGTCACCGCTCTTGGCAATAAAGTCGAGGCCATGATCAAAGAACTGGCCAAACACAGCAAAGAAGCCATTGGTCGGTGCCACGCCGGGATTGACCGAGCCAATGAAATATTCGTCATTGTTAAGGTTCTGATTGTCCTGAATACCAAGATCCTGAAGGAGGCCATAATCCTGCACAATGGCAATGCCTTCGACGGCACCTAGGCTGAAATTTGCAGCATTTGGATCCTGGCCCTGGGTATAAGCCGAGTTGAGGGTCACACCATCATCAAGGAATTCTGTATTATAGACAATATGGTTGGGATTGAGCCCGACCGGCACCCCATTTGCAGAAAACAGATCTCCGACAGTCAGCATCTCAACCTCACCAGTGGTGATCGTTTGTGTGATCATGCGAGGTGTGTAATCAATGATATCGCCCAGCTCAACGGGAGCGTTCTCCAAATCCGCCTGTGTCGTGGTGGGATTTGCTGCCAGCGCATCCAGGGCAGCTTGATTTGTCGGCGTGTAGCCTTGCGCCTCTGAGGCAATAAGTTCGGCAGTCGTAAAACTGTGATAGAATGGATCGAGTTCCCCGCCCGACACAATGAACTCACTGGATACCAACGCGTCTGACGTGGCAAATAATCCAGGAAGTATAAGATTTGTGCCGTTTGCATCAATCAAATACGCATCTGATTTTTTATTGCTCAACGTGTCAATCTGCGACCAGGAAACAAATTCACGCCCGCCACCAATGGTTGTTGTCTCCGTGATGAGCCGTTCCGTAATACGTCCAAATGTTGTGTACTGATAATTAAATGTCTGAGAATATATGTCGTTGGGATTAATGTTTGTCTGGATTGAATAGGTTTGGAAATTTCCATCCATTGTAACATCTACATTCCCAACAGACGTGAGCGGCGTGAGGGCAAGAGCCGCCATCGCATCGATCAGATGCTGCGCCTCGTTGACATCACCAAGTATATCAGTGGGCACAGCAATCGGTCTGATTGCGGATGGATCGAATTCCTGGCCAAGGAAAATATAATTCGCGCTGGTCAAGCGCACGAATTGTTGATCCACAGCCCCCCAGGTCTGATTGGCCTGAAACAGATTATTGTTGAGACCGGTCACTTCGCGAATACCCTGCAAAGAGGTAATGTGAGCATATGACGTGCCGAAAAAATCAATTGATGACGACCCCCCCGGCAAAGCGTCAGATCCGTTCCATAATTCATCGCCGAACGGATCGAAGATGGCACCAATGCCGTCCCAATTTACAATCGCGTCACCCGCCGCAGTAAAAAGCGGCTGGAAATCAACCTGATCAAGAATGAAATTAATATCGTTCAAGTTGAAAAAGAAAGGTTTTAAATTAAATGTATTGGCCATGGAAATCACGTCCTCCCAAACGCTACGCGAGGACGAAATCCACGCAAACTATTCTGTTGGTTGAATTGTTGCCTCGCCGAGATCAGACATGCAGCAACGAAACCTGTTAGGAGTTAAAATGCTAGCGCGTCTCCCTGACAAGAACCTGACATCCCAGAGGTTTGGCATCCCTCTTTGCAGCTAACTGACACTTATGCACATACAACGTATAAAGATTTATTTAACACCTTCATTTCCTAACGATCTCCGCGTGCATTATAAAACCTTAGCGATCACTCCCAACTACATATTTTTTGGGCGCACGACCAAATTATGGCGCCTAGCTATGGACAATCAAATCGCAGATCTTTAAACTTTAAGGGTATGGCATTGAATTCTCGCCATCCTTTTAGGAGTCCTGGTGGCTGGAGCCTAAAATTTTCTAAAATTATTAATCGAGACTCGCGCAGGAACTTCCGCGCGGCAAAATATATTTGTTTAATAAAAAGGAGTTGTAATGCGTATACTCGTGGTCGAAGACAACGACCGCTTTGGACGATTGGTTGTCGAACATCTAAGCGAGGCAGACTATATTGTAGATCTTGTGGGAACTGTCGAAGAATTTTATTCAATCATTAGCTACATGGCATTTGATCTTTATATTGTTGATCTCAAATTGCCCGATGGTGATGGAATCAAATTGATCCAGCGTCTTCGCCAGAACAATAATAACACCCCAGTTCTCATTGCCACTGCACGGGCAAGGCTTGATGATAAAATTAAAGGCCTTGATGCTGGCGCGGATGATTACCTCGTCAAACCGTTCAATCACCGCGAGTTGCTGGCGCGCATCAGAGCATTGCTGCGCCGCAACCCAACTATTCAATCTGAATTGTTCACGACCCCAAGCCTATCGTTTAACATGATCACCGGAGACCTCAGCTGTGGGGATCTAAATCTTCAACTAAGACGCGGTGAACGACGATTGCTGACATTGTTGATCCAGCATTCTGGCAATACTGTTACCAGAGAGCTCATTGAATCCAGGTTGAAAAACTTCCAGGAAAACTGCTCCTCCAATAGCATTGACAAGATGGTCTCGCGTCTTCGAAAAGCCTTGGCAACAACAAAAACAGACTTGCAACTTAAAACTGTCAGGGGTGTTGGCTATATACTTGAAGGGGCAAGGCGGTGACGAATAGTGCAACTAGAACACCTGCGTCACTTTCCTGGATTGTATCCTCTAGAGTTATGATTGCCGCGGCATTGGCAGTCCTCCTTCAATTCGCGATTTGTCTTGTTGAAAATTTAGGAAATGAACGCTATTTTGCCAATTCGTTTCTCAAGCTTGAAACATCGAGAGTTCTGCGTACCATCCAATTCGAGGGAGGCAAACTTAAACAGATCTATGCCAATGATCTGGACCATTATCGCGGTAATTTTACTTCGGCTTACGGATACAGAGTTTACGATAACACTGGTCAGGTCATTGCCAGTAGCAATGAGTCATTATTCCCCCCCTATGTGCGATTGAACAATCTATCCCGATTACTACCAGACTCCTGGATACGCCATAATCCAGACCAGTTAAAATTTCACTTTACCGGGGGGCACAAACTATTAGTTGCAGGCAATCCCGTATGGATCGAATATGCGACTGCAGGAGACCCGACAGGACAGCGCTATGATGCGCTCTGGATGGATCTCGTTGAAGATGTTTGGGTCCCGGTTTTGCCAACAATCCTGCTTCTGGCTTCTTTCGCCATATTCTCTGTACGAGCCGCATTGCGCCCACTTGAAGAAGCCTCGCTCATCGCGGAAAAACTTGTTCCGCCCTATGCTGGCCAACTTCCCACTATCAAAAACCTTCCACTTGAGGCAAACCGCTTTTACGTCACCATCAATAAATTGCTGGAACGTTTTTCAAATCTCTTGTCATCGCAAGAAAAATTCATCTCAAGGGCAGCTCATGAATTACGTACTCCTTTAGGGATTATGCTTCTCGAAGTCGGCAAGATCACCGGACAACGAGCAAGACGCCTGGAAGATGACATAGAGATTATGACAGGTACCGTAAATCGGTTGCTGGGATTGGCCCATATGGATGCGATGAAAAAAGAAGATCTCACGACCGTCGATCTGGTTGCAGTTCTTGCAAAGATCAACGAGCATGTTGCCCCGCTTCTTCATAAAAACAAATGCACACTCATATTGCGGGATCGAGAGCCCGAGCCGTTCGAAAGCCAAATATATTCTGTTCGCGATGCGATCGTCAATTTAATCGAAAACGCTATAAAACATTCACCAAACGGTACACAGATTAATGTAACATGCGGACCTGGCAGTTGTGTCACTGTAGAGGATAATGGACCCGGTTTTCCATCCGGAGATGTTGAAAAATATCTCGAACCGTTTAATCGGGGCAATACCACAGTTGATGGATCTGGCCTGGGTTTAGCAGTCGTAAAGAAAGCTGCCGAACTACATGGTGGGCAAGTAAAAATTGGCACCTCCTCAACAGGTGGCGCACTTGTGCAGATCTGCTTCAAGAAATAATCAAATTCCACAGCTTTTATGGCTTATGAACATCTGGATCGACCACGGGCAGATCCGCGACAATCTCTGAAACGTCGTCGAGATTTTTAGGTGCAGCTATAAACTCCGCTGGCATATTCTCAGGGGCCAGTGCGCCAAGCGATATATATATCTTCATCAACTGTTCCACCTGCATGCCGGGGACCTGGGTGATATTTTCCACCGGCATAAATAACAAATAGCCAGACATGGGAATGGGCGAGGTCGGGAAATAGACCAGCTTGCGCGCCGCTCCGTCAAGTTCATAGGTTTGCGGGGAGGCCAGCAATGCAAGAGTGTCAACGCCCCCCAGACTGCCAAGGCGACAACGCACAACGCTCATTCCAGCCAGTTCATTTTCATTCTGTTCACCAGACGCAAAACGTACAATGCGTGCGACAGGCTTGTAGATCGAGCGGAAAAATGGCACCCGGTCCATGGCCGCATCAAATGCGCTTTCAATTCCCTTGCGGGCCGTGGTGCGTACAAACAGGCCCAAAATCCAGATCCCGACAATCGCGATCAGCAATCCAAGCGCAAAGGCCACGACTTCATATTCACGCCCCACCAGCACCTTGCCGCTCTGTAACAATAGCTCCCCAAAGAAGGTGCCTGGCCCCAGCGCATCCTTGATCCAGCGCACCAGCCAGATGATGATGAAAATGGTCAGCACAACCGGCAACAGAAAAAACAATCCTGCCAGAAAGGTCCCCACAACGCTTGTCTGCCAGAAACGGGATAAAAATCTGAACATATCACTCCGATCAGGGGTCAGCGCCAATTCGCTTTACCAGCCACGCACATCTTACCGCGAAACAGATAGAGAGGAAACCCGTTCTTGTATATCATCCCTCTTGGCTGATCGGCGCATTAAATGTCCCACTATAGGAGTAGATCTCCCCCCAAAGGGGATGCTTGATTGAAAACCCCATGGATATGGTGTCCTCATCCAATGCCTTTTCAAAGATCGAGGCTCTGCCAAGTAGAAAATGTCCCGGTATTGGCAGCTGCATGGGCCCAATCTTCATTAAATACCCAGTGCTGTCAAAATGGACCGCGCTTTCCACTTGGCGTACTTTCATCTTGATGCCCATACTCACCCATTCGCTCGAGCCAATATATTCAACCACTTCTCCTCCCCCGGCATATTCCATGCGAGAGCGAAAAATCACCGGTTTTTTCTTGCCCGGAACGAAAAACGATCGATGCCAATACATCGCGGACGAGCCGGGGCGCGAGCTATTTTTAACCGTTACAAGGGCATTATCCTCACGCAATAAAACTAGGCCACCAAGCAATCTGGCAAATCCCAATAGCAAAATGGCCAGACGCGGATAATAGACGGACATCACCCCCTTGAGCAGCACTTCTTCTTGGCTATCTGGATGCAATCCATAGTGAGCGCGCATTAGCGGCGCCACATCCTGCCATTGATCGCCAAGCGCTCGCGCTATAATCGGTGTTTGTTTTTTTTCCATCATCAACTCCATAGAACCGACAGGTTTGGTTTTGCGACCATCAACCAGACCGCCACCACCAGGGCAAGAAAAGCCGGCCAGCCAAGCCAGAACCAAAGCCGTGCCTTTTGATAATATTGGGGAGGCAAGGGCGTGCTGCTCTCAAGGGCCTCCACCGCCATATCACGCATCTGGATTTGCAAATAGACGACGGGTAACCAGCAGATACCAGCCAGAATATAAAGAGCAAAGGATGCCACCACCCAGGGTTCGCTCAAGGGCAGTCCCAGTTCGCGCAATAGTAAATAACCGCTAAGGGGCTGATAGATAACCGTTGGGGTCGTGAATAAATAGTCCGCCAGAACAACATGGCGGGCCGTCACGGCCTGCGCGTGAAGATCCCCGACCCGATCGGCCATCCATCGGTAAAAGGCACTGCCAAGACCGGTGCCAAAAAGCAGAAAAGCGCTTAGGATATGGCTCCATTTCAATAGGTTGTAAGCCGTAAAGTCTTCCAGCATGATTTAACCCTCCAGTTTTTGCATAATCAGTATCGAGACAAGGATGGGAATGTTTTTGACAAGAGGCCCAAAGGGGTCAGCCCACATGAAGGGCGCGACCCAGCTAAGCGCTGCCGTATAAACCACGATCAGGCCAAGCTGCAATATCGCTATTTGCCTGATGCGAAATCGCATGAGCAAAGATAATCCGATAAGAATATCGCTTAGAGCCGCCCCATAAAATGCCAGTGTTCCCATGGAGCCGGCAAAACCCAGCTTGGCAAGCAATGCAAGGCTTTGCTCGAGCGGATAAAAGAACAAAGACACCACCCCCGCCATGAGCCACATAAAGGCCAGAGCAATCCGCAGAACCGGCCCCAAAAAATACAGGCTGGCCGCTGATCTCGTCTCTTTACTGGCGGGTTTTTTCGTCAGAAATTGAGCTAGACCCATAGGCGTAAATCCCAGCTTTGATTGGCAGTCATTGCCGTCAAATGCTCGTGCTTCTTTCAGCATGCTCACCGCTTGCCGGTTAAACGGCATATCGGCTAACAGGTGCCCGGCCCCAGCCAGCACCCCTGCGAGCCCATAAGGAATGGGAACAGGGCTAAATTTAGAGCGATGCAACCATTTTGACAGAGCCTGCAAATATGTTTTCAGCGTAACGCTTTCTCCGCCAACCAGATTGATCCTATATCCCGCAGCCTCTGGACGATGGATCGAGGCCAATACAGCCTTGGTCACATCATCGATGCTGATGGGCTGCAAGGGTTGAGTGCCCTCGCCAATCACCGGCGTAACCGGCAAGGATGCCAATGCGTTGAAAAAGCGCCAGCTTTCCCCATCAGAGCCAATGATCAAAGACGGGCGCAACACCACCCATTCCACGCCCAGCCTGGCAAGCGCATCATCAGCGCGCTGCTTGGATAAATGATAGGCACTGGTGGCGCTCTCATCCGTGCCAAGCGCCGAGATCTGGATAATCCGCTTGACCCCGGCCCGTTTACAAGCTTCAAACAAGGCCCTTGGTGCCCTATCATGCAAAGCCTCGAAGCTTTGCGCGCCCGTTGGTTTAAAGATCCCAACGGCATTGATGACAAGATCAACATTTTCAACCAGATCACGCCAGTCATCCGGGCTGTGTGCCGTTGCAAAATCAATGCACCGCCAATCATGACCATCCATCCCCGCTTGAGGCGTTCTTGATGTGAGAACAAGGTCATGATGTTGGCTGCCAAGAGCCTGTACGATATGGCGGCCAACAAACCCTGTGGCCCCTGTCACCAATATCCGCATATCACTGCTCCTTTGGCAAAGCAGCAGCCTGGCTTGCGCCCAACTCAGCATCGAGCTGCCTGAATGCCGAGCGCCCCATAACCCGGCCAATCACCAAAAGAGCTATGATCAAGCAGACCAATCCGAACAATAAGGACCTGGAAAAGACGACTTCCATCGGCAGACCACGACTTGGATAGGCTGCCATAAACAAAACACCGATGGCGGGTGCCAAAACCATCATGGCCGTGGAATAGGCCGTCCAGAAAGTAGCACTGCGCCCCGTGCGGCAAGCATCCCCCAGCGTTCCATATAAAGGTTTGGCAAGTAAAATCGCGAACAAGGCACCCGTACCACAGGCCGCAATGCCACTCATTAGAAGAGTTGTCATCATATCAAAATTCCTTTCATTATGTTTGTTATTTCTGTAATTAGAGAAATAACAGTCTAAAAAAATCACCTACCAATCAGCCGGATGATTTTGCTGCCCATATTGACCATTTTCATCAAGGTCTCATTGGGAACCTTCTTCACATCCTCATACCAGTCCGACATCTGGTCGACGAATGTGAGCATATTGCCAATCTGTTGTTTGACATGGGGATCTGTTTGCTTTTCCCGTGCCGCCTCGTCGCTAAGGTCCCGCAAGATCGACAAGGTTGGATCAATTTCGCGCTGTTTACGGCTTTCGACAATGACGTTAAAAGTCTCTTGCACATCTTTAAGTGCACTAAAATGATCACGCCGGTCACCGATCACATGGGCTTTATGGACAAGCCCAAGGCTTTGTAATTCTTTCAAGCTATTGGAGACATTGGAGCGCGCGATATTGAGTTCCTCGCAAATCTGCTCTGCGGTCATGGGTTTGCGCGTCAGATACAGCAATCCATGTATCTGCGATACCGACCGGTTGACCCCCCAGCGACTACCCATTTCACCCCAATGCAGTACGAATTTTTCAACAATCGGTGTCATCACGCCTCTCCATACAGTTATTTCTGTAATTAGAGAAATACAATATTTTCAATCAGAGGGCAACCCCTTTATTGTCGCAGCGGCCTGGGTTACAAAAATAAGGAAGGAAGGAATTCTGGTACACCGCAAATCTGCAATAGGTCAAAGGTCCCCGGTCGCGGCGGCGCTCATATCAGCAAGGACCGGAACATTAAAAATGAAGTTGCGAGGGTGGAACATCAATTGTGCCGTAGCAAATCACTGAAATGGATCCCATCTAGCGCCCCCTCTATCCAGTTAGTTTGGAGGGGAAAGGAGATAATACAGTGACAAAAATTTGCAATCGTACCGTTTCCCCCTGAACCGCCCTACCTAGCGCCTTGGACTACCTTGCAGACGTGCCATGCCAGTCAGCGCCCCTCTACATGCAAAATTCGGGTGGTTTTCTTGAGTGTTCGTAATGTGATATAAATCACCAGCCCTACCATGAAAAACGTCATCCAGCCGGTCGAAAGCTCTAATTTCCCATGCCCAATCAGCCCACGCAATATCTCGATCACTGTGAAAGAGACAATGATGGCGAATAAACCGGGATATTCCCTTTTCAAAATATTTAATAAAGAAAACTCCATACTCGGAGTACGCCAACCACTCAAACGTGGCAGAAACGCTGGGGTGACCAGAGCCCATTTCTTATAATCCTCACCATATAGATCATGGAGATAGGCTTCTTCGGCATACATGATACGCTCATAGTAAAGGAAAAAGAACATACCGAAAATCAAACCAAACCACCAAACCGGTATACTGAGTGCTATACCCAATAATATCATAAAATTACCGAGATATAGAGGATGTCGCACGACCGAATAGATACCATCAGTATTCAGGCTAGTGGCTCTTTGCTCCGTTGTGTTGCGCCCCGAAGTACCTACAGGCACATACCCAATGACCAGCGCCCTTACCAAAAGCCCCAGCGCAGATAATGCCAGACAACACAAAAGATAGATAAATTGAGCCTCCGGCGTTACGAAAAACACATGTTCTCTTTCGTAAAGCAGGGCTGCAAACATTAAAGGAAGCATGACTAGCGGCACATAACTCCTCCATCTAAACAGCCAGTTACCCTGCTCTTTCAATTCTTTGTACAGCATTGCTTCACTTTTCTAATTTATCGACTAAACGCAACGAAAACCCATTTCAATTCAATTCAATTTTTCAGCAAATACCGTACACTTACCATACTTAACATTACATTAACCTGAAAATTGGGAAATACCCGTCACAGCTTCGAAATACATTGGTTTTCAGTCACAGTTTAATTGGAATATACAGATATATTGTTCGGTCTTTTTGCATCCAGAGGAAACAACAAGTCTCATCATAAGGAAAAAAATCCCGTCAATGAGATCCCCCACATATCAGTGATCAGAACCGGCCGCTCCATAGTCCTCAAATAGCTAAGCTGCAGGACAATTATAGTGAAGGCCGCGCGAACGCGCGAATAGCCGTGAAATACAAGAAAATGGTGCGGGCGGCGGGACTCGAACCCGCACGGCACAAAGGCCTCAGGATTTTAAGTCCTGTGTGTCTACCAGTTCCACCACGCCCGCGAAACTTGCTCAATGTTGTGGAAACTTATGGGGCTATTGCTCGCAATATGCAATTGATTTTTAGCCCTATGCGGCCTGCTCGATGATTTCGAAACTATGGGTAATATCTGCGGTTTGGCCGAGCATTATGGATGCCGAACAATATTTCTCAGCCGATAGGTCAATGGCCCGTGCGACAAGCTTTTCTTTTAGCCCCCTGCCCGTCAAAATAAAATGCACATGAATTTTGGTAAAGACGGCTGGAACATCATCGGCACGTTCCGCTTCAAGCTCAATTTTCAGGTTCAATAG
The DNA here is from genome assembly GCA_024280895.1 of Alphaproteobacteria bacterium. Classification (GTDB taxonomy): domain Bacteria; phylum Pseudomonadota; class Alphaproteobacteria; order Rhizobiales; family JAKIUO01; genus JAKIUO01. Next base: position 31,785 of record JAJRPI010000063.1, read on the forward strand.
CTCCGCGCGGGCTTTTTTCAATATGCCCACTACATCAAATGCCGTGCAGCCCCCCATGCCGATGAGCAGCAACTCCATAGGACGCGCACCTTCATTATTGCCACCATGATCGGGGGCACCATCCATTATGATTTCATGACCGGTTTGTGTCAGCGCATCAAAGCGCACATTTTGCTTCCAGTTGAGTTCAGCTTTCATAATAGGACCCCGTTATGATTTAACTTGTTGCTCCTTGCAGCAAAGCCGCAATCAACTTATTGAGGGTCTTGATCGTCGAGCGATCAAGACGACCATCGATTTTTTCAGGCCTGAAATGGCGCTGAAAAGCTCGCACGACAAAATCTGAAACTTCATCAAAATGACCACCTTCGCCGACCTGATAACCATATTGTGCCAGCAAGCGCTGCGCTTTGGCAATATCATCATTGGTATCACCAAGGCCATAACCGCCATCGCCTTCGATCGCGAGCGGCTCAACAAAATGCCCGATACCGTTCTCATGCAGCCGGTTCCAGGGAAATTTTTCACCGGGATCTTTCTTGCGCGCCGGGGCAATATCAGAGTGGCCAATTATATTTCTTGGTAAGATATCATGGCGTTTGAGAATGTCATGAGAGAGTGCCATCACCGCTTTGATTTGCTGATCTGGAAATGGTTGCAGTTCGAGGACATGACCTTCATTGACAATCTCGATACCAATCGAACACGAATTGATATCATTCTCACCTGCCCAATGAGCGCGCCCTGCATGCCAAGCGCGGTGCTGCTCGGCGACCATCTGAGTGATCTCACCTTGTTCATCAACAAGATAATGGCAAGAGACGCTGCTTTCTGGGCTGCACAAAATATCAAGCGCCGCTTTGGCGCTTTCCATGCCAGTATAATGCATGATCAATAGCGAAGGGGCCAGATCATTGCGCCGCTCTTCAAAATTGGCAGCGCCGCGCCAGTCTGCCTTAAGGGACGTATCGCAAACGCCGCCCATATTTACTCACCAGCCATGAAGTTATTGAGAGCATCCGTTGATACCGCCGTCAGTTCAACACTCTCGCCGCAACCACAAGCGCTGGTCTGATTAGGATTGTCAAAAAGAAAACCGGAGGTCATTTTATCGACCTTATAATCCATTTTGGTGCCAAGCAGAAACATCACGGCTTTCGCGTCGACAAACAATGTGACGCCATTATCATTGACGGTATCATCCCCTTTGGAGGCCTCTTGCGCATACTCCATTGTATAGCCAACGCCCGCGCAGCCAGAATTTTCAATGCCGATACGAAGGCCAGTCAGAGACTCGTCAGATTTTGCCATGATCGCCTTGATACGATCAGCAGCCGCATCGCTCACGGTCATCAGTTTTGGGGTCGCAATCATATTCACTACCTTTATTTTCTAGAACATGCCCAGCTCAAGGCGGGCCTCGTCGGACATCTGGTTAGGATCCCAGGGAGGATCAAACACCATATTGACGCCAACACTTGTGACTTCAGGTATAGCGCTTACCGCATCATGTACCCAGCCAGGCATTTCACCAGCCACAGGACAACCCGGGGCCGTCAAGGTCATATCAATGCGCACTTTTTTCTCATCAGTCACGTCAATAACATAGATAAGTCCGAGTTCATAAATATCAACCGGGATTTCCGGGTCCTTAACGGTTTTGACCGCCGCAACAATTTTGCGGCGCAAATCGTTCAGCTCTTCTTTCGACAGCTTAGAACCTGCGACCGGCGTACCACCATCAGCAATCGAGGGAGGCTTGGGGCTATCGTTGGTTTCTTTAACGTCTGTTGTTTGGTCATTCATGGCATCAGCTTTACTTTTGATGTTGAAAATTCACGGGGGTTACTCATCATTGGGGTGATCAGGTGAAGAAATCTTTGGCACGGCGCAACCCTTCACAAAGGGCATCCACTTCGTCGCGCGTATTATACATGGCAAATGAGGCGCGACACGTCGAGGTGACATTAAAACGCGCCATCAAGGGTTCGGCGCAATGGGTTCCGGCCCGCACGGCAATGCCAGAGCGATCCAGCAAGGTTGCTATATCATGGGCATGGACACCCTCGATCTCGAACGAGAAAATAGCCCCTTTGTCTTTCGCATCACCGATAATTCGCAGCGAATTAAGCGCGCTCAGTTTTTCACGGGCATAATTTTTGAGATCCTCTTCATGAGCCTCAATGGTTTTTGAACCAATATCCATCATATAATCAAGCGCGACCCCCATGCCAATGGCCTGAACAATCGGCGGTGTGCCCGCTTCAAATTTATGAGGAGGCTTGCCGTATTTGACCCCCTCCATGGTAACCGTTTCGATCATTTCACCGCCGCCCATATAGGGCTGCATACGTTCTTGAAACGCGCGCTTTGCATAAAGAACACCAATGCCGGACGGCCCATAAAGCTTATGTCCGGTCATCACATAAAAATCAGCATCGAGATCTTGCACATCAACGCTCATATGAACGGCCGCTTGCGATCCATCGACAAGCACCGGAATTCCTCTGGCATGGGCCAGCGCGATCACCTGCTTGATCGGCACAATGGTGCCCAGCACATTTGACATATGGGTGATAGCCACCAGTTTGGTGCGCTCGCTTAACAGCTTTTCAAACTCTTCGATGAGGAAATCACCATCATCGGACACCGGCGCCCACTGGAGAACCACGCCATTACGCTCGCGGTGGAAATGCCAGGGTACAATATTAGAATGATGCTCCATGACCGACAGGACAATCTCATCACCCTTTTCAAAAGCCACTGCGCCATAGGAGGACGCAACCAGATTAATCGCGGCTGTTGCATTACTGGTGAAGATGATCTCATTGACATCAGGGGCATTGAGGAATTTGGCCACTGATTTGCGGGCCTGTTCGAAATGATCCGTTGCCGTATTTGACAAGAAATGCAGCCCGCGATGCACATTGGCATATTCTTGTGAATAAGCCTGTTGGACCGCATCAAGGACAATCTTTGGTTTTTGAGCCGACGCGCCATTATCGAGATAAACCAAAGGCTTGCCGTGCACTTCTCGTGACAATATTGGGAACTGTGCTCGTATTTCCTGCACATCAAATTTCTTTTGCGTGCTGGTCCCTTGAAGCTTGTCGGTGGAAGGGTTCATGCTATTCATCGCTTTTGCCTCCAAGCCAGGCTTGTGCCATTGCCGTAAACGCGGCGCGAATATCTTCGTCTTCAACAAGTTCAAAAGCTTCGCCGACAAAAGCCAGAATGAGCAATGTCTGAACTGTTTCTTCGCTCATGCCGCGCTGACGCATATAAAACATCATGTCTTCATCAAGCTGACCAGACGTCGCGCCATGACCGCAGACCACATCGTCGGCGTAGATTTCCAATTCGGGCTTGGCATCAAATTCGGCTGTTTCTGACAAAAGCATGCCATGAGCCATCTGCTTGGCGTCCGTTTTCTGGGCGTCGGGCTTGACCACCAGTTTGCCTTGAAAAACGGCGCGACCGCGATCATCCAGCACTGTTTTAAACAGCTCACGGCTTAGTGTATTGGGGACCCCGTGCACAATATCCATTGTGGTATCAGAGTGCTGTTCATCCCATAGCATGGCAACGCCAGAGATATCAGCTTCAGAATGACTACCATCAAAATTTACATTGATCGTATTGCGCGAGACTTTTGCGCCGATGGTAAATTGGAACCCTCGGTAATTGGCGCTCTCACCAATCGATATCATCCAGTTGGACAGATGAGAGGCTTGCGCGCCTTCATGCTGAAACTTGATGTGATTGACTTTGGCACCTTTTCCAATACTTAATTCGGTGACGCTGTTGCGCTGTGTATCAGGCGCACGCAAATGCACATAGCTCTCCAATATAGTGGCGCTGGCCCCTTCTTCCACATGAATGAAATGGCGCTCGGTTATCGCCTCGGCGCTTTTTGAACTTGAGATGAAAATCAAATGCACTGGCCGCTTCAGCTTGGCATCCTTGACGATCTCAAGGACGGCACCATCGCGCATGAACGCCGTATTGAGTGCCACAACATGATCATTGTCGCGCGGATTGACCTTGTTAAAATTGCCCTTGAACCATTCGGGCGGATTGTCGAGTGTTTCTGCCAGCGAGGTCATATGAACAAGCCCCGCCTCATCGCCAATGATAAAGGAATTTTCCTCATCATAGACGCCATCGACAAACACAATATGGTGAGCACCTAGCCCATGCAGATCTGCACCAAGCGCCTGATAAAGATCGGCATCGCTGACCGTGTGCAATTCGCTCCCCGCGGGGGTATTGGCCACTTTGAGCATGGAGCGCAAGTCGGTATATTTCCAGGCTTCAACACGCCGATGGGGCAAACCAAGCTTGGCGAAGGTGCGAATAGCGTCCTCACGCAGCGTGTTGACCCACGCATTACCAGGAAGGTTGGCGCGCGTATCGTCAAACTGTTGGGCCAGTCCCAATTCAGCATCGGTCTTTTGAATGTTTGTTACAGCAGTCATATCTTTGATCTCAAATTTTAATTACGCGGCATCTTCATCGACAAATTCTGCATAGCCAGATTTTTCCAGCTCCAGTGCCAGCTCTTTGCCACCAGAGTGGCGAATTTTGCCTTTGGAAAGCACATGCACCTTATCGGGCACGATATAATCAAGCAGGCGCTGATAGTGGGTAATGACCAGCATGGAGCGATCCTTTGAGCGAAGCGCATTGACGCCCTCTGAAACAGTTTTCAGCGCATCAATATCAAGGCCACTATCAGTTTCATCAAGGATGCAAAGTGATGGCTCAAGAATTGCCATTTGCAAAATTTCCATGCGTTTTTTTTCACCGCCTGAAAAGCCCACATTCAATGGCCGTTTAAGCATCTCATCCTTAACACCAAGTTCGGCAGCCTTGCCTTTAACGAGGCGCATAAAATCTGGCGTTGTCAGTTCTTCTTGTCCGCGTGCCTTGCGCACAGAGTTAAGGGCATGGCGCAGGAATATGAAAGTCGCGACACCGGGAATTTCGTGGGGATATTGAAAGGCCAGAAACACACCGGCAGCAGCCCGTTCGTCAACTTCCAGATCAAGCAGATTAGTGCCATTCAAAGTTGCCGTACCTTGTGTCACTTCATAACCATCACGGCCAGCCAGAACATAAGACAGGGTCGATTTACCAGAACCGTTTGGTCCCATAATAGCGTGCACTTCCCCGTTAGGGATTTCCAGCGAGATCCCATTGAGGATCTTCGATCCTCCAACAGTAGCGTGCAAGTTTTCGATTTTTAGCATTTTATATCACTCATCTTGTAGGGTGCAATTTATTGCACCGCTGCCGGCTCAAATTGGTGCAAAAAAATTGCACCCTACGTTTTTCATTTCTTCAAACGTCTCGTTATCAACTCAATTCCGACCGCAAGAAATACCAACGGCAAAATCACAATCAGCACGCTTTGCAGCGTATTTTCCATTCCCAGATAGCTCACAATATCTTTCGTGAACACCAGGCTAAATGCCAGTATTGCCAGTACGAGCCAGTTGGCCCCTTTTAGCAATTGCGCATATTGTTCCATTCTCTATCCAACACTCTAATTCGCCATCCCCGTCTCTCGTTTTTTATCCGCCGTTCCTGCCTTCGTAGGAATGACGCTACATAAGCACCCCTAATTGGTATTCTCTTTTATTCATCTTCATTTGTTGCTTCACCTTTGATCAATTTATAGATCGCGTGAACCAACAAAACAGCTACAATTACAGGCGACATCACAATCCAGAAAAGAAAGGCTTTTCCTCTCCCGCCTCCTGAATCAAACAGGGCTGACCATTTCAGATCTCCATAGAAAAACATCCAGATCATAAATACAGCAGCAACAATTAATGCAGCCAATTGCATATACCGAACGGCTTTTTTCAATCTACCCAACGCTGCCCTCCAAACTAATACCGATCAGTTTCTGGCTTTCGGCCATAAACTCCATGGGCAAATGCTGCAACACGTCGCGCACAAACCCATTGACGATCAGCGCCACGGCTTCTTCTTCATTCATGCCACGCTGCATGCAGTAAAACAGCTGATCTTCCGAGATCTTCGAGGTCGTGGCCTCATGTTCAAACTGCGCGCTGGGCGTTTTGGCTTCGAGGTACGGCACCGTGTGGGCTGAGCACTTGTCGCCGATCAACAGGCTGTCGCACTGCGTGTAATTGCGCGACCCTGTGGCGCGCCGGTGGGCAGACACCAAGCCGCGGTAGCAGTTGGAGCTTTTACCTGCCGAAATCCCCTTGGAGATAATGCGGCTGGAGGTGTTCTTGCCCAGATGAATCATCTTGGTGCCACTATCGACCTGCTGCATCCCGTTCGAGACAGCGATGGAATAAAACTCGCCTTGCGAATTGTCTCCGCGCAAGATGCAGCTGGGATATTTCCAGGTAATAGCCGAACCGGTTTCCACCTGTGTCCACGACACTTTTGAATTTCGGCCACGGCAATCAGCGCGCTTGGTGACAAAATTATAAATGCCGCCCTTGCCATCCTTGTCACCGGGATACCAGTTCTGCACGGTGGAATATTTGATTTCTGCATCATCCATGATGATCAGCTCGACAACTGCCGCATGCAGCTGGTTTTCGTCGCGCATGGGGGCCGTGCAACCTTCAAGATAGGACACATAAGAGCCCTTGTCCGCGATGATCAAGGTGCGCTCGAACTGCCCTGTATTTTCGGCATTAATGCGGAAATAGGTGGAAAGCTCCATGGGACACTTCACCCCTTCAGGGATATAGACAAAACTGCCATCCGAGAATACCGCCTGATTGAGCGTCGCGTAAAAATTATCCGTGGCTGGCACAACCGATCCCAGATATTTTTTCACCAGTTCGGGATGCGTTTGCAGCGCTTCCGAGATCGGGCAAAAAATCACCCCGGCCTTAGCCAGCTCTTCTTTAAAAGTTGTCGCCACCGATACACTGTCGAAAACCGCATCAACGGCGACCTTATTTCGCGTGCCTTTGACACCCGCCAGAATTTCCTGCTCTTTGAGAGAAATGCCAAGCTTTTCATAGGTTGCCAGAATTTCAGGATCCAGATCATCCAGGCTATCCAGCTCGACCTTTTGCTTTGGCGCGGCATAGTAATAAAGATCATCGAAATCGATCTTGGGATAGTTGAGGATGGCCCATGAGGGCTCCTCCATGGTCAACCAGCGCCGATAGGCATCAAGGCGATATTCGAGCATCCATTCGGGCTCGTTCTTTTTGGCTGAAATATAGCGCACAATATCCTCAGACAGGCCCTTTGGAGCCATTTCCATTTCGATATCGGTGGTAAAACCATATTTATATTTGTCGACGTCCAGATCTTTAACGTGATCAATTGTTTCGTCTTGTATGCCAGCCATTGGCTCAATTCCTTGTTACTTCTCAAAATTGCGGTCAAAAACCACGAGAGCGATTAGCCAATCGCCCCGGCTTTCTTATGTTGTTTCACTGTTTTGGCGATGGCGGCCACTAACCGGTCCACGTCACTCAGCCAGTTCTGTGGCCCAAAGCTGACCCGAAAGGCGCATTGTGCGATATCGGCGCTCACACCCATAGCTTCAAGGCCATCAGAGCGTTTCACTTTACCAGAGGAACAGGCCGTTCCAGCGCTAATGGCGATACCATCAAGATCAAGGGCGATCACCATATTCTGGGCCGAAATCCCGGGAATTGCCATGAATGTCGTATTATCCAGCCGGTCTGTATCCTTGGCAAAAACGATCAAATCAGGATGTTCTTTGCGCAAACGCCGCTCTGAACGATCACGTAAAAACCTGACCATTTCGCGATCAGCAAGTTCTTCACATGAAATCTCGGCAGCGACCGCAAAGCCGGCGATGGAGACAATATCTTCTGTTCCGGCCCGGCGTCTTAATTCTTGACCGCCGCCCCTCATCAAGGGATCGCTCAAAATATTGTCAATCGCTGGTCCAACCAAGGCACCAACACCTTTTGGACCGCCAATCTTATGAGCCGCAATCGTCACCAGATCCACACCGATGGAGGCCAGATCAAAAGGCATCCGTCCCAGTGCCTGCACTGCATCACAATGCATCATGCCGCCACGCTCCAGTACGATGCCGGAAATCTCGGTCACGGGCTGTATGGCACCTGTTTCATTGTTGGCCAGCATCACCGAGACAATAAACGGATGTTTACTGTTTTCTCCCGCCAATGGCGCAAGTTCGTGAGCATCAAGCAGATCAATAAACGCATCCAGATCAACAACACCAGACGGGGTCACTGGAATTGTGTGGACCTGTGAGGGATCAAACCGCCCCCCTTTGCGTACCGATGGATGCTCAACGGCTGATACAAAACACAAGGCTCGTTCACGATTTTCGCGGGTTTTGGCCACCAATCCTGGAGATAAAGCCGTTATATTGGCCTCTGTGCCACCAGAGGTGAACAACACATCATTGGCATCTGCCCCAATGAGCGCCGCGATCTTTTCTCTTGAGCGCTCAATAAAGGCATGCGCCTTACGCCCTTCTGCGTGCACAGACGAAGGGTTACCAGCAAAATTCATGGCCTCCATCATCGCGTCGCGCACCCTTTGGCGTAAAGGGGAGGTCGCATTGTGATCAAGGTAAACCCTGTCGATAGCGCTCGGATTGACGTTCATATCGCCTCCTCGACCACGGCGGGATCACTCTTTTCATTGACCGCCCGCAGATTAGAGGTCAGCGACCCAAAGGATCCGACGTTTTTATCAATGACATCCTGCAGGCTGATACTGCCAAGAAAGGTATAAATATGATCGCTCAAGGCGCTCCAGAGTTCATGCGTGTTGCAGTCACCACCGCCAATGCAGCCTTCGGAATTATTTTTCTCGCGATTGCATCTCGTCATTTTTACCGGTTCACCAACGGCTTGCATGATCTCGCCGATAAAAATCTGGGATGCCGGGCGGGCCAATGTATAGCCGCCACCTGGGCCGCGCATACTTGAAACCAGCCCCTCACGTCGAAGCTTTGAAAACAACTGTTCCAGATAGGGTAGTGAAATATGCTGACGTTCGGCGATCTTGGCCATGGGAACCGCTTTGCCCGCAGCTCCCCCCTGACCGCATTTGGCAATATCTGCCATCGCCATCACCGCATATCTGCCTTTGGTATTAAGCTTCATTCAAATCATCCATAATCCGCTATCAGAAGGTTGAAAACCGCTCACTGCCATCAAACCGGCATTTAAGCCCTATTTTCGACACTCTTGACGTAATTCACTTGCCATTGGCCAGCACATTCGTGTAAACAAATATGTCTTAAAACATTGCTCAGTTAGATCATAAACGAGCGCCTAAACTGAACAGGTCAATCACATTCCATAGTTATGATATATAATTCCTGACTATAGCAGTCAAGTATTTAACCCACCTCTTTTGTCACAGGGGTGGTTTCTTGATTGTCCGTTTTTCAAGTATATCAAACTTATCAAAACCATTCAGTTCAATCTGAAAACAATGCAGGAGCATCACACTCATGCCCGAGGTCGTCTTTAATGGACCTGCTGGCCGCCTTGAAGGCCGCTATCATCATAACACAGATCCAGAATCACCCATTGCGCTGATCCTGCATCCCCATCCTCAATTTGGTGGCACGATCAATAACCAGATCGTCTATCACCTCTATTACAGCTTTGTGCAGCGCGGCTTTTCCGTTTTGCGCTTCAATTTTCGCGGTGTCGGGCGGTCTCAGGGACTGTTTGACAATGGAGCGGGCGAGATGCTTGATGCCGCCGCCGCCCTTGACTGGATGCAAGCCATCAATAAGGAAGCCACAAGCTGCTGGATCGCTGGCGTGTCGTTTGGTGCCTGGATTAGCATGCAGCTATTGATGAGACGGCCAGAGTTGCAAGGATTTATATCCGTGGCTCCGCCAGCCAATCTTTATGATTTTTCTTTTCTGGCACCCTGCCCGTCTTCTGGCCTCATCGTCAATGGTGAGATCGACCGGGTGGTGCCAGCGGCAGATGTCCAAACGCTTGTTGAAAAATTGAAGACCCAAAAAGGGATTGATATTGGCCATGTGGTGGTTCCCAATGCCAATCATTTTTTCGAGAACCGGATCGAAGACCTGATGGCGGTGATCGATGGTTATCTTCATAAAAATCTTGAAGATAATTCAGACAAGTAGACTAATGATCGAAAACCAGAGCGGCGGCGCAAAATTCAGTATAGCGCCGCTGTCGCCGCAAAATGGCTTCATCATCCTCCCCCCAATGCTCAGCCTGAAAATCTTCATCAAGATGGGCACATTGCCAAGCTGCATCAATCGTCAGCCAGTCATTGAAAAGAGCGATTGCCAAAACAGCTGATCCCGTCATCACCGTCAGCAAATGAATGGCCCCTAATTGATAGCCCTCAAAAGCAGCGATGAGCGCCTCAATGCGCTTCATGGCGTCAGCGCCCTGCTCCACATATTGAATACCAGTAGAAATAACAAATTCAATATTCAGCTCATCCTTGAACTGGAGCAAAACCGGATCCCATAAGTTTGCTTGCCGCTCGATCAGGCTATCTGGTTCGCTAACGCGATAGCACAGAAGATCAGAATGAGCATATTTGAGTATTTCCGCACGGGCCTCGTTGGGGCGTGGGAAGATATTGTCGCGAACGGCACTTGCAAAACGCATCACCGGCATGTTGTTAAAATCGATAAACTCTTTTTGCTGGCGCCATTCATTGGCCAATTGCTCCGCCATGTTTTCGTTGGGAAGCTGCAATATTTGTTGCCCTGCCGATTTTATAGGACGCTTATCAAGCCTAATTTGAAAGCCGCTTTCATCGCCGTGAATATCGACATCAGAATAAAAGCGTTTGATCTTCTGGCTCATTGGCAAGCCGTTCGATCAAGGTTTGCCAGCAAATCGGAGATCTCACTGAATTGATCGATCAAGTGATGTGCTCCAGCGCTCTTTAAAAGATGATCCTCATGATATCCCCAGCGCACACCAATAGCCCCCACATCTGCGTTACGTGCCATTTCCATGTCAAAGGTCGTATCGCCAATCATCAATGTGTTTTTACAAGCTATCCCGGTTTGCTCATTAGCTTGCTGGATCATACCGGGGTGAGGCTTGGAGGGCGCATCATCTGCCGTCTGGATATTGAAAAAATACTGTCCCAAATTTTCTCGTTCGAACAGTTTGTCAACGCCGCGACGAGATTTGCCCGTTGCCACGCCAAGCAAAATATCATCACGCGCGGATAATTCACGCAATATTTCGCGCGCTCCTGCAAACAAGGGTTCATGAAAATCGGGCAATTCGCGCTGAGCAATAAAGGACGCTTTAAAGACCTCGCAAAGCTCTGGCAGTTTTGATTTTTGCGCTTCGGTGAGCAAAGCCTCAACGGCGACCGTAAGTGACAAGCCAATGATGCCCCGTATATCGCGATCAGGTGGCGGCGCAAGATCATGCGCTTCAAATGCTGTTTTCATGGCCTTGATAATAATATGCTGACTATCAACTAGCGTGCCATCGCAATCAAAAATGACGAGTTTTGGCTCTTGCTTCACCAGTTTCATCTAGGCCCCTTTGCCGCTTTGCACATCAAACGGGTTGTCCGTACCATCTGGATCGAACCCCATCAATTCCCAGGTCGTCAACATATGAGCTGGCAATGGTGCAAGAACCGTGACCGCTCGCTTGGTATCTGGGTGTACAAAACTGAAAGAGCGGGCGTGAAGATGCAATTTTCTTGGCACCTCGCCGCCAGGATGAGCATCTTTGCCGCCATATTTGCCGTCCCCAACGATGGGAAAATCAATCGCGTTCATATGCACGCGTAGCTGATGGGTGCGCCCGGTGATTGGCGTCAGGGCGACAAAGGAGAATTTCTGGCCAGCCGATGCCAGCACAGAATATTTGGAGACTGCATATTGCCCCTCCTCTTCTCCATCATAACAAACTTGCATCTTTTCGCCGGAGCGGCCTTTTTTCTTGGCCAGAGCCAGTTGTATCTCACCGTTCGCAGGGCGCGGCGTGCCCATCACGGCGGCCCAATAGAGTTTAGAAGTGTCGCGCTGCTTGAAAAGCTTGCCTATCAGCATGGCGGCCGCCCGTGAGCGCGCCAGCATCAAAACACCAGACGTATCACGGTCAAGCCTATGCACCAGCTTGGGGCGCTCTTCCTCATCATATTTCAGACCTTCCAGCAAGCCATCCACATGGCGCTCTTGATTGGTGCCGCCCTGCACTGAAAGCCCCGCTGGTTTATTGATGGCAATGAAATGCTTGTCGCGATAGATCACCAGTGATTGAATAAACTCAATATCACTTTGCGATAGTCGCCTGATGCGCGGTTTTTTATCTGTTGGCTCATCTGGCAATGGCGGGATACGCACTTCTTGCCCGGAGATCAGCCGTCGTGACGTTTTCGATCGGCCGCCATCGACGCGCACTTCTCCCTTGCGCAAATATTTTTGCAACTGACCTTGCGAGATGTGGGGGAAATGCGAGCGGAACCAGCGATCAAGCCGCATGCCGTCTTCATTTTCAGCAATGCTTTTTTGTGTAACGCCGCTCATATCGGTTTCCAATTAATCAGTTCAGCCCGAAAAGGAGCGAACAACAGCCATTCCCAGGAACAAGGCGAGAATGGAACATATCACCGAAACGCTCAAATAGCCCATCGACGCAAAATACTGCTTTTTGTCATAAAGAGCTACTACATCAAGCGCAAAACTTGAAAACGTCGTAAAGCCGCCCAGCACACCGATGGCCAAAAAGGCTCGCACCTCATTGCTGACGGAATATCGCAGAGCCAACGCCACGATCAAAGCCCCCATCAAAAACGAACCCACAATATTGACAATCAGGGTGCCCCACGGAAACCCTATGCCAAACAGCCGCGTCGCTGCAACGCCGACCAAATAACGAAAGGAGGAGCCAATCGCTCCCCCCAGTGCCACCATCAATATCATCTTCATCTTGACGAGGCTCCTAATTCGATTTTGCAAGACCCATACTGACAAGCTTGAGACCAAGTAAAACCCACGGCGTGCCGTGCATCAAAAGGTCGAAGATATCCACTGGTTTGCTTAAAGTACCTGCAAACAGCATGCGTAATTTCTCGACCACATGTGGCTCAGGCATAAAGGGTGCAAGCCCCAGCGTCAAAGACATGATGACGAGAAGCGGTAATGGTATGGCGTTCATCCACTGCATGTATTTTTCCTTACTATAAAATCTGTGTTACCCGCGCTTTTTGCGAAGACCATCCCAGTAGTCAAGTCTTTTTTGTATTTCGCGCTCATAACCACGCGGCACGGGGCGATAATAATTCTGGCGCGCATAGTCATCGGGAAAATAGTCCTGTCCCGAAAACCCATGCTCGCATGAGTGATCATATTCATAACCCTCGCCATAGCCTTCTTGCTTCATCAGCTTGGTTGGCGCATTGAGTATGATTTTTGGCGGCGACAAAGACCCCGAGCTTTTCGCAGATGTCATGGCCTCTTTATAGGCGCTATAAACCGCGTTGGATTTGGGCGCCGTGGCCAGATAGACAACGCTTTGCGCCAATGCCAACTCTCCCTCCGGTGAGCCCAAAAACTGATAGGCCTCTTTCGCGCCATTTGCCTGTATCAATGCCTGGGGGTCGGCCAGACCAATATCCTCAACAGCCATGCGTACCAGTCGGCGCGCCAGAAACAAGGGGTCTTCACCGCCAGCCAGCATGCGTGCGAACCAGTACAAAGCCGCTTGTGGGTCGGAGCCGCGAATACTCTTGTGAAGGGCACTAACAAGATTATAGTGACCATCGCTGTTTTTATCATAGACCGGCGCTCGACGCTGCACGAGAGACACCAGCTTTTTCGTATCAATTTCGCCGCCCTCATCCCCAACGCCGCGCAACACATCTTCGACCAGATTATAGATCGAACGACCGTCCCCATCGGCCATGTTAATAAGAGCCGCGCGCGCCTCTTTATCAAGTGGCAAAGGAGCACCAAGGTGGGATTCGGCTTTTAGCAACAAGGCTTCAAGCCCGGTTTCATCTATGCGCTTGAAGGTCAAAACGCTGGTCCGCGACAAAAGCGCCGGGTTAAGCTCAAAGGAAGGATTTTCGGTGGTCGCTCCCACCAAAACAATGGTGCCATCCTCCAGGTGAGGTAAAAAGCTGTCCTGTTGGGATTTGTTAAAGCGATGGATCTCGTCGATAAATAACAAGGTGCCTAGCCCGGCCTTACGTCGCCCCATAGCTTCGTCAAACACCGCCCGTAAATCTTTCACGCCTGAAAAAATAGCTGATATCTGCACAAAATGCAGATCGGTCTCATGAGCAAGCAGTCTGGCAACAGTGGTTTTGCCAGAGCCTGGCGGTCCCCAGAAAATCGTTGAACCAGGTTTTCGCGTGCGCACCATGGCCCCCAGAAAACCATCGTGACCCAGCAAATGATCCTGCCCGACGACATCATCCAGTGTTTGCGGGCGCAAACGATCAGCGAGCGGGCGCGGTGCATCATTCTCCAACCCTGCATTTTCAAAAAGATCACTCATGGCTATTGCGCACCCATTTGAAAATACCGCTTTTCCGCCAATTGCCTTGTGGCGCCTAGCGTCCCAGACTCATGGACAAAATATTATCGCCCCGTTTAATCGTAAAGCGCCATGACCGTTGACGACCGCGCAAAGTATCAACCAGATCAGCAACGCTTTCGATTTCTGTACCATTAATCTGCAGCAAGATATCTTTTCGTACTAGCCCGATGCGTTTGGCAAAGGAACGCCGCCCGAGCGCAACCACGACCACCCCAGACTGATCACTCATGGAGATTTCTTCGGCCAGAGCCGGTGAAAGATTTGCGACCAGCGCACCTGAAAAAGGATGTTTGCCCCGCAACCTGGTCTCATTTCTGGCCGGTGTCTCTGGAGCGCGAACAAGGGACACCATTTTATCGAGGTTACGGCCATTACGCCAGATCTTCAGTTTTGCACGGCCACCAGTTCCCTTGATCGAAAATTGATAGCGAAACGATTTGGCATCGGTTATGGCATGAGTATTGACCGAAAGAATAACATCGCCGACCCGCAACCCGGCATCTCTGGCCGGACTTTCGTCACCAAGGCTGTTGATATAAACGCCGGTTGGTTTTGGTAATTGCAGCCCTTCGCTGATGGCTGGTGTTACTTTTTTGACATTGCCACCGAACCAGGGTCGTTGCACACTGCGCCCGTTCTTGGCGGAATTGACGACCAGGCTGACCATATTGGAGGGAATGGCAAAGCCAATACCCAGCGAACCACCCGATTTTGAAAAAATCGCCGTATTAATGCCAATCAAGTCCCCATTCATATCAACAAGCGCCCCCCCCGAATTACCAGGATTAATGGCTGCATCTGTTTGAATGAAATATTGCGCATCTCCCCTACCAATACCGGTGCGAGCCAGTGCCGAGACAATACCGCTGGTCACGGTTTGACCAACACCAAAAGGGTTTCCCATGGCCAGCACCAGATCCCCCACTTCAAGATCATCTGAATTGGCTATATTGAGAAAAGGAAATTTTTCGCCATCAGCCCGTATTCTGACAACCGCAAGATCAGTTTTCTTGTCTTTCAGGATTATATCAGCCTGATACTCCTTGCGATTGGCCATGGCAATTTTTATTTCATCTCCGGTCGCCCCTTCAATGACATGATAATTGGTCACCACAATGCCGCTCGCATCGATGATCACGCCAGATCCTAGCGAGCTCTCAATGCGCTCTTTTGGTACACCAAAGCTATCGCCGAAAAACCGCCGAAAAAACGGATCGCGAGAAAGGCGACTGCGCCTTCTCGAACGTTTGGTACGCACTCGAACATAAACATTGACGACAGCAGGCAGCGCCTGTTTGACAACGGGCGCATAGGAATATTTGATAGCCGCCTGGCTGGTTGGCAGCCCCCACCCCTTGGCATTGCTCGAACGAGGTTCTATGACATGGGACAACAAAACGAAGGTGCAAATGGCGCCAATCACAAGGCTCGCTTTAAACACTTTTCTAAAGGATGGAATTTTTATCATTTGTTTCCTTGATTATCTCTCGCGTGACACAGAATTGACTTTAGCAAATCCCATTTTACCAAGGCGATATCATGATGCCACCCATCAAAATATCCATATTGGCCTGATGGTTGGAACATAGACCTCTAAATCAAGCGCTTCAAACAAATAAAAAAGCGGCCCAATGAGCCGCTTTTTCATATTTGGAATTCTACAGATCAATTGAGAACTTGCGTTCACTGCTTAACTTTAAGCGGCTGCAACAGCCTCGCCACCTTCTTCGCCTTGCTGGCTCATATCTGGTCCGCTATCCTGGCCCTTGGCCGAAACATCACGATCAACAAGCTCAATGACAGCACGAGGGGCATTATCGCCAAAGCGATATCCAGCTCTCATGACGCGAGCATATCCACCAGACCGATCCTTGTAACGTTCACCAAGGACGTCAAAAAGCTTTGTGACCATGGCATCATCACGAAGACGGGCAAAAGCCTGACGTCGAGCATGCATATCACCACGTTTGCCAAGGGTGATAAGGCGATCAATGATCCGCTTCATTTCTTTGGCTTTGGGCAAGGTCGTCATGATCTGCTCATGCTTGATCAGCGCTGCAGCCATATTGGCAAACATCGCCTTACGATGACTTGCAGTCATATTGAGCTTACGCCCTTTTTTGCGGTGACGCACAACGTCTCTCCTTTAAATCAGATGCGAAAATCTCATATGTCGCATCGTCTCGTTATTTTGTTCAATATTGATCTTCGTATCGTTTGGCCAGTTCTTCGATATTTTCTGGCGGCCAATTAGGAACTTCCATTCCAAGATGCAGACCCATCGTGGCCAGCACCTGTTTGATTTCATTCAGTGACTTGCGCCCAAAGTTAGGTGTGCGCAGCATCGCTGTTTCGCTTTTTTGAATAAGATCGCCGATATAGACGATATTATCGTTTTTAAGACAGTTCGCGGAACGAACAGAAAGTTCCAGCTCATCAACCTTTTTCAGCAAGGCCGCATTAAACGCCAATTCTGGTTCTTTTGCTTCTTCGGCAATCACTTCTGGTTCTTCGAAATTAACGAAGATGGTCAGCTGATCCTGCAAGATACGAGCGGCAAAGGCGATCGCATTTTCAGGCGTGATCGAACCGTCTGTTTCCACGTGCATGGTCAGTTTGTCATAATCAAGCACCTGACCTTCACGGGTATTTTCAACGTGATAGGATACCTGCTTGACCGGGCTGTACAAACTATCGACTGGAATCAAACCAATCGGCGCATCCTCAGGCCGGTTGTGTTCAGCAGCCTGATAGCCTTTACCAGTATCAGCCGTAAATTCCATGTGCAGAACGGTATCTTCATCAAGTGTACAAATAACCTGTTCCGGGTTTAACACTTCAACATCAGATCCGGTTTCAATATCACCAGCGGTGACAACGCCTTGACCTTCTTTATGAAGGATCATGCGCTTTGTACCCTCTGAATGGATACGAAGAGCAATGCCCTTAATGTTAAGAACGATATTCGTCACATCCTCACGAACGCCCGAAATCGAAGAAATCTCGTGCAGCACGCCATCAATATGGACTGATGTAATGGCTGACCCTTGCAACGATGAAAGCAGCACACGACGCAAGGCATTGCCAAGCGTTGTACCAAATCCACGTTCCAATGGTTCAGCTACAATCGTCGCCAAACGGTTGATATCGCCTTTTGAGATAACTTCAAGCTTGGTAGGCTTGATCAGCTCCTGCCAGTTATTCTGGATCACCTGCATCACCTTCTAATTCACTAGTCCCGCCAAAACAATTCACAGAACAATCCGGGGCTCGGGGGGCCGGAGGTTCTGTTTGCAGAAAAATGGTCGCTTGTTATACGCGCCGTCTCTTGCGTGGGCGACAGCCATTATGAGGAATGGGTGTAACATCACGGATAGAGGTGATCTGGAAACCAGCGGCCTGTAGGGCACGCAGCGCTGATTCACGTCCAGATCCTGGACCTTTGACTTCAACTTCCAGATTACGCATGCCATGTTCCTGGGCTTTTTTACCGGCATCCTCAGCAGCCATCTGCGCGGCATAAGGTGTGGATTTGCGTGATCCTTTAAAACCCATGGTTCCCGCAGTTGACCAGGCAATTGTATTGCCGTGAGCATCTGTGATTGTGATCATGGTGTTATTAAATGTGGCACATACATGTGCGACACCGGTGCTGATATTTTTTCGCTCGCGTTTTTTAACGCGGGTTTTTTCCTTGGCCATTTTCTAATTCCGTCCAATTTATGCTCGCCAGCGATACCATCACCAAACGAGCCAAAGGTAATAAGGGCTATTTTTTCTTGCCGGCAATCGCTTTGGCTGGGCCTTTACGAGTGCGCGCATTGGTATGGGTCCGCTGACCGTTGACGGGCAATCCACGACGATGACGGATACCGCGATAACAACCAAGATCCATCAAACGCTTGATGTTCATGGCAACGGTGCGTCGAAGATCACCTTCTACCATATAGTCAGCATCAATTACTTCACGGATCTGAATGACTTCGGCGTCAGTTAACTCATTCACACGCCGTTCGGCGGGAATCTTAACCTTCGCGCAGATGTCTTTGGCAAATCTGTCGCCGATCCCGTGGATATACTGCAGTGCAATTAGCACCCGCTTGTTGGTCGGGATATTCACCCCAGCTATACGAGCCACCTTGTTCTCCTGTCATGTTCCGCATGGTTCCCTTGAGAAACGCATCGCTGAAACGGTCAAATATCTTATGCAATCGCATATTATCGCGGTTTCAAAGTACTTCTTTGAGCGTTCGACAATATATAAAACACACGACCGGCCATCGGTATCATCTTACCGTTGGCCGGATGTGCATTAATTTTCGAGAATTAAGCGCCTATTTAGCCGAAATTGCCTTTAGACGTCAACTCTTTTGCTCTATCAAACTGTAAA
>JAJRPI010000064.1 GCA_024280895.1 Alphaproteobacteria bacterium
GAGAATTATCGCGCAGAGCTACAAGCGGAATGTTTTGAATCTTTGCCTATTACATTGAAGCATGCAAAGGTCGCCGGTCTGCTCGACTGGGATCACAAAGATCCCTTTGACCGTATGCTTGCGGCTCAGGCCAAACAAGAAGAACTGACGCTCGTCTCTGCCGACAGCGCTTTTCAGCAGGCAGCTCGGCTGAAAGTTCTGTGGTAGTCTTCACGCTGACTTAGCGCTTTGTTTTGACAGTGTTTTACCTAACATTTCGCGATTGCGTAAAATCCCAAACAGAGTGGAGAAGGTTTGATTCCAGTTCCCTTCCCTCCGCCACTATTCATATCTCACGGCTATTCCTCACTTCGTTCGGGCCTGCGGTGGCG
Source organism: Alphaproteobacteria bacterium (assembly GCA_024280895.1). GTDB lineage: Bacteria > Pseudomonadota > Alphaproteobacteria > Rhizobiales > JAKIUO01 > JAKIUO01. The sequence goes on from JAJRPI010000064.1 coordinate 372, forward strand.
CGGCCTGTTCGGTCGTCGCCCGGTCGGGCTCTGTTTGGTGCCTTGGTGTGGGGTTTGAAGTTACTCCCGTCCATTTCTCTTCGCCATTTTACTTTTTTCGAACCTATAAAGCGCTTGTCCGCCATTTTTTATACCCTGGCAAGCTCGCTGGCCAGTAGATCGAAGACCATTCGAATGCGGCGGCTGGTGATAAGCTCGCGATGTGCCACTAGCCAGATCGGGAACATTAGCGGTTCCATATCAGCAATGACGCGTTGAACAAGGGGTTCGTCATCGCCGATATTGCCATCCAGTATGCCGATGCCAAGGCCATGTTTGACCATCTCCCACATGACGAGATAATTCTCGGTCAGTATGGGGAAATTGCTTTGGGTGAGATTGAGACCAAGTGAGTTGAGGCCTTTTAAAAACAGGCCCGAGCCATCAACACTAATGAAATCGGCCCGCGCGAGATCTTGCAGGCTTTTTGGATTGCCGATCTTTTGAAGATAGTCCGGCGTGGCATACAGACGAGCCGGAACGTCCCGTATTTTTTTGGCAATCAGGTCTGGTTCCGTGGGACGGAAATTGCGGATGGCAATATCTGCCTCACGCCGTCTCAGGTCAGTCGCGGTATTTGACACAGCAATTTCGATGTTAATTCCTGGTTCCATCACCCGCAGCTTCGCAATAATCGGTGGCAACAAGATTGCTGCATAGGTTTCGCTGGCTGTAATGCAAATTGTTCCCTCAATGGCCTGTGATTGGCCTGAGGCGCTAAGTGACACCGCGTTTGCAGCATCCCCCATAGCGCGGACATGTTGAAGAAGCTCCAGCCCGCCCGGCGTCAGGGTCAATCCCTGACCGGCGCGCTCAAACAACACAATGCCAAGCTCTTCTTCGAGCGCCTTGACCTGACGACCGAGCGTTGGTTGCGCCATGCCAAGGGCACGTGCCGCCGCCGATAGTGATCCCTCTTGAGCGGTCACCAAAAAGGCTCTTGCGCGGTTCCAGTCGAATTTTACAGATTTCCAGTCCATGCAAAAATGCATATCAGACTAACGAAATTGGTCAATTTAAATAGTTAGATTGAGGGACTATTTCTTTGACATCAATGATGCAAAGGAAAATATAATGACAATTTTAGTCGTCGGAGCCACTGGAATGACCGGCCACCCTCTTGTTGAGCAATTGCTGGGTAGGGGGCACAAGGTCCGCGTGGTCGTTCGCTCAATCGATAAATTATCGTCGCAGGTTCGTGCTCATCCAAATCTGACAATTGTTGAGGCAGCAATACTCGACTTGAGCGATGCGGCATTGCTGGATCTTGTAAACGATTGCAAAGCTGTTGTTTCTTGTCTTGGACATGTGATTAATTTCAAGGGATTGTTTGGAAACCCCAGAAAACTGTGTACGGATGCAACGAGGCGCTTGTGCGAGGCTATCGAAAGCAATGGTAGCCTTGAGCCGACAAAATTCATCCTCATGAATAGTGTGGGGGTTAAAAATCCAGCTAGTCGTGAAAAAAGAACATGGGTTGAGCGGGTCCTGCTTGCCTTATTGCACGCGACCTTGCCGCCGCATCAAGATAATGAAACAGCCGCTGAGATGCTGCATACAAATATCGGCCAAAACAATTCTGCAATCGAGTGGAGTAGTGTGCGCCCCGACACGCTGATCAACGGTCCTGTCTCCTCTTACGAACTCAGAACATCCCCTGTGACCGGCATCTTTTGTGGTCGTCCGACAACACGGGCCAATGTTGCTCACTTCATGGTGGCGCTCATTGAAAACGCGCAACTTTGGGACGAATGGAAATTCAAAATGCCCGTCATCATGAATGCTGCACAGACATTTTGAGAGCAAGGGTAATTCATCGACAATATCGCTGCGAACGTCGATATATTGATGCAACCCGATAGGGGCTAAATCCTTTGCGTTCTCCAAATAACAACGCAACACGTCAAAAACCTTGTTGCGCCGTTCGTAGCGGGTTAGTTGTTGCGGATGACAAATGACATTGATAAAGCGCTCAAGGACTATTTTGGATTTGACCAGTTTCGCGGTGGGCAGCGCGAGGTTATTGAGCATTTGATGGCGGGACGATCGGCGGCCGCCGTGTTTCCAACGGGAGCTGGTAAATCTCTTTGTTATCAATTGCCTGCGCTCTTGAAGCCGGGGCTAACGCTGGTGGTTTCGCCGCTCATTGCCTTGATGAAAGATCAGGTGGATGCGCTGGCGCGGCGCAATATCGCGGCCTCTCAACTCGACAGCAGTTTGAGCCTTTATGAATATCGCGATGTTATGGCGCGGGTGCGCGATGGGTCGTTGCGTATGCTGTACGTGGCCCCCGAACGCTTTAACAATGAGCGTTTTCGCGCCGCTATCAAGGGCATCGAGATTTCCCTGTTCGCGGTTGACGAGGCCCACTGTATTTCCGAATGGGGGCATAATTTTCGCCCCGATTATCTCAAACTGGCAGGCTTTGCCCGCGATCTCAACGCCCAATGTGTGCTGGCCCTCACCGCCACCGCCACCAGCAAAGTGCTGGAAGATATTCGCGCCGGTTTTGATATTGTGCCAGAATGCGCTGTGCGCACGGGGTTTTATCGCTCCAATCTAACCTTGCTGATGACCCCGGTGGCGGCAAGCAAGCGAGATGATCTGCTACTGGAAAAATTGCGTGAACGCCCCGCTGGTCCCACCATCATCTATGTGACCTTGCAAAAAACGGCGCAAGAAGTTGCTGACCGCCTCCTTGCAGCAGGCTACAGCGCGCGCGCTTATCACGCCGGTATGAAACCAGATGTGCGGGCCGATATCCAAGATTGGTTCATGGGGTCAAGCGATGGTATCGTGGTTGCCACCATCGCCTTTGGCATGGGGGTCGATAAAGCCGATATCCGCTCTGTCTATCATTATAACTCTCCCAAAAGCCTTGAAAACTATTCGCAGGAAATCGGTCGGGCAGGGCGCGATGATGCCCCTTCTATCTGCGACGCCTTTATTTGCCCCGATGATCGCTTTGTGCTGGAGAATTTTGTCTATGGCGACACGCCAACGCTCACTGCCTTGCGCGGCCTGGTCAAAACATTGTTTACGCAAGAAGAGCGTTTTGACGTTAATTTGTATGAGCTATCGAGCGCCCATGATATTCGCGCGCTGGTGTTGCGCACCCTGCTTACCTATCTGGAGCTTGAAGGCTATTTGCGCGGCGGCACCCCTTTTTATGCCGACTATCAGTTCAAACCCTTGATGAGTTCAAGCGAAATTCTCGCACAATTTGACGGGTCGCAAAGGGATTTTTTAGGCGGGATCTTCAAGCAATCCGTGAAAAAGAAAGTCTGGTTTCATATTGATCCAGACAAGACGGCGCAAGCGCTTGATTGTGATCGCGAGAAGGTCATCAAGTCTCTTGATTATCTGGGCGATCGGCAAATGTTTGAGGTCAAGGCCGCTGGTATTCGCCATCGCTATCAACGGCTTAAAAGTCCCGATGATATGGATGAGCTGGCGGGGCGATTATTTGCGCGCATGGAACAACGAGAGGACGCCGAGATTGCCCGTTTGGCGCAAGTAGTTGATCTGGCGCGCCTTGATAGCTGCCAGACGAATGCTCTGGCCGCCCATTTTGCGCAAACCCGCGATGAGCCGTGCGGTCATTGTTCCCATTGCCTGCATGGTCCAAGCGCGCTGTCTGACGTTGAGCCGCCACTTATCGAGGAGGGGCTTGTAGCGGGCGTACAGGATCTGCTGGGAGTTGAGAAAAATACCTTGGTCTTGAATGATACGCGCTCAATGACGCGTTTTTTGTGCGGTATCAGCTCCCCGGGCATATCAAAAGCGCGCCTCACCCGTCACGAATTGTTTGGCTCGCTGGAGCATGTCCCGTTCAAGCAGGTGCGAGACTGGATCGAGTTGCAAAACATCGTGTAAGCTCAATACTGGGCCATCGAGAGGGGAGTTTTAGCCATCATGAGTGAGACATCCGACAAGCCTGTATTGCGTCAGGTCTATTATGTTTCTGACCGTACGGGGCGCACGGCCGAGCTGAACGGGGAAAGCCTGATGTCGCAATTTCCCGGCATCCAATATCAGACCCATCGTTTTGCCTTCATGGACAATGCGGACAAGGTGAGCTCGTTGGCCAGCGATATAGCTCGCAGCATCGAGCAAGGGGAGGAGCCGCCGGTGATATTCAGCACGTTGGTGGAAGCGCCCTTGCGTGATCTGTTGGCGGCCAGCGGCGCACCCATCGTCGATTTGTACGAAACCTTTTTAAGCCCCTTGAAGAAAATATTGCATAGTCCCAACGCCTCAAAAGTGGGCGCTAGCCATGACGGATTTGAGCTGCGCGAAGCCAGTGATTATCAGCGCCGCACCAAGGCGCTGGATTTTAGTCTGGCTCATGATGATGGATTGCGTCCCAATCATTACGATAATGCCGATGTCATCGTGGTGGGTGTCTCACGCAGCGCCAAGACACCGATTTGTCTTTATCTGGCCATGCACTTTTTTGTCCGCGCCGCCAATTTCCCACTGACCGGCGAGGATCTGGACGGCGAACAATTGCCCCCCTTTTTGCGTGACAAAAAAGATCGTGTGGTGGGTCTGCACATCAATCCTGGACGCCTGCACGCCATTCGCCAGAAACGGCGCCCTGACAGTCCCTATTCTGCGCTGCAAACCTGCCGTCAGGAAGTACGCCGCGCTGACGAGATTTTTAAACTGAGCGGCGTGCCAATCTATGACACCTCCACCACATCGGTGGAAGAAATCGCCGTGCAGATCGTCAAGAAAATGGACTTGCTCTCCTAGTTGGCTGGAATGGTTGTCGGCAGGGACGGCCGCTGAATATGAAAAGAATGTAGGGTGTCAATTGCGCAGCGTATTGCACTGTTTTGAACCCGCAGTAAATGGCGATATTTTGTAAAAGTGCTTAAGCGGCAACTCAATAGATCGCAAAGAGTGGATCCTCGATAAATATGCTGGGTGAGTTCATTGCCCCGAACAACCTCTGTGGCCGCATATTTTCAAGGATGACGAGGGGGAGCAACCCGTCCAATCGTCATCCTTGAAAATTTATGGTCGCGAGGGTTGGGTTGTTGAAAGGCTTTAACCCATAAATTTATCGAGGAACCATCTTAAGCGCTCGTTCGCCTTGCCGCTCAAAAACGATCCTATTAAGTCCGCTTCTGTGGATGCCTGGGAAAGACCAGACAAATGCAAAGAATCAGACCATTCTAGGGCCGCAAACAATAGACAAAGGAACGCAAATCTCTTGAAAATCTACGGCATTAAAAACTGTGATACCTGCCGCAAGGCAATGAAGGCTTTGGACGCGGAGCTGCACGATGTGCGCGATACCCCCTTGAGCAAAGAGCAGCTTGAACACTTTTGGCAGACCTTTGGTCAAGCCCTCCTCAATACCCGCTCCACCACCTGGCGCGGGCTCGATGAGGCGGCGAGAAAAACCGACCCGCTGACGCTATTGCAACAACACCCAACCTTAATGAAACGCCCGGTCATCGAGCATGGCGACGAGCTGTTGCTAGGCTGGAGCAAGGATGTGCAGGAAAAATTGTTGGAGTAGAAATGTTGTTCGACGGAGAAATACGATCCCAGTTGGACCGGGAAGGACTGGGATATTGAAACAGTAGATCGCAGATGTTTCACCAACCAGCGGAGTGAAGCAGCTAGCTGTTCTTTTCGGCTTGGCACTGTAGCGTCCATATATCCTTAAACGTTATGGTTTTACGGTTTAGTTTATAAGCTGGGCCATCTGATATCTTCCAGGTTCTCGATTGGCGGACGCGAATCTTGCCAACGGTATCAGCCTTTCTCGCAATTTCAATTCGTACCCGTTTGGGGCCCAATGCGTCCGGGACGTGCCCCTCGGCGACAATCGTCTCGCGGGAGTTTTTAACAATGGGAACTTGCGCAACGATCGGTTGACCTGGGCCTTTGCGCTCTGATCGGAGCACATTGTTTACCAAAGAAAACCGCCACACCATTTTGCGGTTAACGCGCTCGAATTCTGGAGATGGTGTCCGGACGCCATCCTTAAGCATGACCAAATCGATCAAGGTGCAGCGCGAGAGCTGGGGGAAATCCCTAAGCCCCTTTTGGAGCCCCTCCTTCTCAATCGGTGTCTTACCGCCTGCGCAGGCGGCGAGAGCTAACGCGATCAAAACGACGAGTAGTCTTTGCTTCTTGCGCATTGGTTGTCTGCCCCATAATTGCAATAGTACTTACAAATATCTCAACGCCTTAGGTCATTGGCTAATGGTAGCATAAATGACGCCAAATATCAGGTTTCCAATATGTATTTAAAGTCGTATCCCGGTCCGTTCTCGATCAATTGCCGGAAATGATCAAGGCATTGATCTTTGTTTTGTTCTGCCGCCGAATAAAAAAACCGCCCGCAGGAAACTGCGGGCGGTTTTATTTCTTTGCATGCTATGAATTATTGATCATCTAATTGAAATATATGATATTTTCAGGGCTATCCAGCCTGCACTTGCGAAATGAACTCATCAACCTCATCCTTTAAAAATATTGCCTGCTGAGAGAGTTCATGGGCTGCAGATGTGACTTGGCCAGACGCGACTTGTGCTTCTTGAGAAGCCTCAGTTACTGAATTGATGTTGTCATTTACTTTATGCGTACCCATCGCGGCCTGATTAACGCTTGAGGCGATTTCTTGAGTGGCAGCGCTTTGTTCTTCCATGGCTGCAGAAATGGCCGTGGAAATTTCTTCAACTTTACCAATAGTCTTTGCAACACTCGCCATTGAACCAGAAGCTTTATTCGTTGCATTTTGAATATCAGATATTTGCGAAGATATCTGACCAGTGGCCTTGGCAGTCTGACTTGCCAGTTGCTTGACCTCACCGGCCACAACTGCAAACCCCTTGCCGGCCTCTCCAGCTCGCGCAGATTCGATAGTGGCATTAAGGGCCAGCAAGTTTGTTTGCTCAGCAATCCCGGAAATGAGTTCCACCACTTCCCCAATCTTGATAGCTGTTTGCGCCAATGCTTGCATTTGTTGGCTGGTTTCATCGACTTCTTGGACTGCTTGCCTTGAAGCAATTGACGCATCTGCAACCTGTTGGCTGATCTCGCGAATAGTGCTGGTCAGTTCTTCTGTTGCAGTGGCAACGGATTGCACATTATTTGAAGTTTGATGAGATGACTGTGTGGCCTGCTCTACTTGATTACTGGTATGTTCAGATATGCCAGCCATAGATTGAGCTGTGGCCTCCAATTCTGTTGAAGCAGAAGAAACGGCCTCAACGATGCCTTGCACATTCTTGGAGAACGTCGTTGTGACATGGTCCATTTGAACACGTTTTTCTTCTTTTGTGCGCCTGTTGCTGGCGATTTCCTTGTCTGCGCTTTGTTTTTCTTTCTGATCTTTTCGAAATAATGCCAATGCGCTGGCCAGAATTCCAAATTCATCGTTGCGACTGGAAGAGATTGTAAAAGGTTTTTCTAAATTGTTGTTTGTGACCATTTCAACGTCATGAAGTATTCCATCGAAATTTTTCTTCGTGAATAGGAATAGATATGATGCGCCAATCAAAATAAATAGGAGTGTCAGGCCTGCTACAGCAATAGTGATCTGAATAATTTTGTTATTTTCCGTTCGGATGCTATTTGCAGAAGAAGATAAATTCTCTAGCCGTTGCATTGTTACCTCTGAACCAATTTTTTCCAATTGTTCGATGGTTTTACTAAGTTCTGCGGCAACCTTATCGAAAGAAGCCATTATTTTATTGCCGCCAGCTGGCCCTTTCTCGACATAGCTGGTCGCCATTTTTATTCCTGCTTTATAATAAAGAGGGAAGGTCTTTGATACTCCATCAAGCGTTGTTAAAATTTCATCCAAACCAAGGAGTTTTGCGTGTTTCCTCGCATCTGCAACTTCTTTTCTAAAGTTTTCTGCGGAAGCTTTTGCTTCTTTAAAACCATCATCCAGTCCATCCAGGCCACGTGTTGCGGAAATATCGCTTAGCCATTGTTGAACTTGTACAACCGAATAGTGGATATCTTTGATATTCAGCAATAAAGGCACGGCATCATTGGCAACTTTTTGAGACTGAGTTCTCGCATATTCGAGCTCTGGTGTTTGCTTCGTTAACTGATAGATGATGAAGCCAAATGATCCAGCTATGGTAAGAAATGTAAGGCTGAGAATGACAAGTATCTTTATTTTTAAAGAGACGGATTGCAAAATGTTGGAAACATGAGAGGCCATATAATATTGCTCCAGATAATGAGACTAGCTGTTCGTTTTTGGTTTTGGTCATCTTCTTACGAGGAAACTTTTGAGACGAAGTTTTACTAGATAATAAATATTGTTAATTCCAAGTTAATTTATCTAAGGGAGCTCGATGTATTGATTTTTGGTTTGACGAGTAAGCTCTTTAAGGGCCCGAATAAAAAACCGCCCGCAGATTTCTCTGCGGACGGTTTTTTTTATTCTGTATCTGCGCCAACTTCACATGGAACAAGAATTCCGAAGCGAAGCTGAGACAAGCCCGACTGGGTGCCAGGTATTAACCCGCTCTAGCGAAGGCCGCGCAACGCGCGATAGCCTGAGCGAGATAAAACTAACTAGGCTTCCATCATGGCAACAGCGGTGTCGTTCATGCGGTTGGAGAAGCCCCATTCGTTGTCGTACCATGAAACAACGCGGATCAGCTTGCCAGCAACGATCTGTGTCAGATTGCTGTCGAAGTTAGATGAATGTGGATCATGGTTGAAGTCGATGGAAACGAGCTTCTTGTCGACATATTGCAAGATGTTCTTCATGGGACCATCAGCGGCCTGTTTCATGGCGGCATGAATTTCTTCAATTGATGTTTCGCGCACAGGCACGAATTTGAGATCGACGACTGATACGTTTGGCGTTGGTACGCGGATCGCGGCACCATCAAGCTTGCCAGCAAGCTGTGGAAGCACAAGGCCAACAGCTTTAGCGGCACCAGTTGAAGTCGGGATCATGGAAAGAGCCGCAGCACGGGCGCGGTACATATCGCCATGAGGACCATCATGAATGTTCTGGTCGCCAGTATAGGCATGAATGGTGGTCATGTAACCATGGTCGATGCCGCAAAGATCGTCGAGCACTTTGGCCATTGGCGACAGGCAGTTGGTGGTACATGAAGCGTTGGAAACGATCACATCGCTGGCTTCCAGCGTGTCATGGTTGACACCATAAACAATGGTTTTATCGGCATTGTTGGCGGGAGCGGAACAAAGAACCTTTTTGGCGCCGGCATTGACATGCATCATGGCTTTATCTTTGTCGTTGAAAATACCTGTACATTCCATGACCAGATCAACACCAAGTTCGCCCCAAGGCAGTTTGGTTGGATCACGTTCGGCCAATACTTTGATCGGACCGCCAGTGCCGGCATCCATCATGTCACCACTAAGGGTGATGTCTTTGGGGTATTTGCCATGAACACTGTCATATTGCATCATGTGCACATTGTGCTCGGGGGAGCCCAGATCATTAATGGCAACCACATTGACGTCTGTACGTCCTGATTCGCCGATGGCGCGCAGGACATTGCGTCCGATGCGTCCAAAACCTGATATAGCAACATTAATAGCCATGATTATAATTCCTCTGTATTTTGCGTTTAGCGTTTGATGCACACGCTGATTTATCTGTGCCTGTAACGGCCTCGTGCCTCGA
>JAJRPI010000001.1 GCA_024280895.1 Alphaproteobacteria bacterium
AATACAAAGCGGCCGTGTTCCCGTTCTTGGGAGTGACATCGCAGAGAAGCGCCATCGCAATGAGGTGTGCGCCCAGATTGCTTATATGCCTCAAGGGCTGGGGCATAATCTTTATCCAACCCTCACGGTTCAGGAAAATGTCGATTTTTTTGGTCGTTTGTTCGGTCAATCTGCTTCTGAACGGGCCTGGCGCATTGATGATTTGCTGCACAGTACGGGTCTGTCCCCCTTCAGGGACCGCCCGGCAGGCAAACTGTCAGGTGGCATGAAGCAAAAATTATCCCTGTGTTGCTCGTTGATCCACGACCCGGATCTGCTGATCCTTGATGAACCGACAACTGGCGTTGATCCCTTGTCACGTCGTCAGTTTTGGGAGCTGATTGATCGTATTCGCGAACGCCGCCCCGGCATGAGTGTGATAACTGCGACAGCCTATATGGAGGAGGCGGAGCGTTTCGATTATCTGATCGCCATGGATGACGGGAAGGTTCTTTCGACCGGTACGCCCAATGAGTTGAAAAAACAGACCGGGCAAAAAACGCTCGAAGAGGCCTTTATTTCCTTGCTACCCAAAGAAAAACGCGCTGGGCACGAGGTTGTGGTGCTGCCGCCAAGGGGCGCTCATGATGGTGAGTTGGCGATTGAAGCGAGCGATCTCACCATGAAGTTTGGCGACTTTACCGCTGTCGATAAAGTAAGTGTCGAGATTGAACGGGGCGAAATATTTGGCTTTCTTGGCTCTAATGGTTGCGGTAAAACCACCACTATGAAAATGCTGACGGGCCTTTTGAACCCAAGTGAGGGCACCGCCAAACTATTCGGCAAGCCTGTGGATGCCAATGATATGGAGACCCGCCGGCGAGTGGGCTACATGTCGCAATCCTTCTCACTCTATGGCGAGCTTAGCGTTCGGCAAAATCTCGATCTTCATGCGCGCCTGTTTGACATTCCAACGTCTAAAATAAGCCAGCGGGTGGGCGAGATGATTGACCACTTCGACCTTGGTGATGTGGCGGATGATTTGCCAGGCAGCTTGCCGCTTGGTGTGCGTCAAAGATTGCAGCTCTCTGTTGCCATGATCCACAAGCCCGAAATACTGATCCTTGATGAACCCACTTCAGGGGTTGACCCCATTGCGCGGGATCAATTTTGGCGGCTGCTCATTGAGCTGTCGCGCCGGGATGGCGTCACCATTTTTATTTCGACCCACTTTATCAATGAAGCGGAGCGTTGCGACCGGATCTCATTGATGCACGCAGGGAAAATCCTGGCGATTGATGTGCCTGATGAGTTACGGCGTTCGCGCGGAGCCAAAACGCTTGAAGACGCGTTCATTGGCTATCTGGAAGAGGCTGTGAATGCGGATACTCTTGAAGAGAGTGAGCACGTCCCAAAAGCTGAAGCTCTTCAAACCAAAACTGCACCTAAAAAGCCCTCATCTCGTTTGTTTGATCGGGGGCGCATGTGGGCCTTTACGCGCCGTGAAGCGATGGAGCTGACCCGCGATCCCATTCGCATCATATTTGCCCTGCTTGGTCCCATTATCCTGGCCATTGCTATGGCGAACGGTATTTCGTTTGACGTGGAAAAACTGGATTATGCGGTTTTTGATCAGGACCGCTCGCGTGAAAGTCAGTCGTTTCTCGAAAACTTTTCCAGTTCCCGCTATTTTCAATTGAAGCCACCAATCTATGCTCGCGCTGAACTTGACCGTCGTTTGCAAAGCGGAGAGCTTAAATTTGCACTTGTTGTGCCGCCAGATTTTGGTCGCGACTTGCTCTCTGGCCGGTCCCCGGATGTGGGAGCCTGGTTTGATGGAGCGGTGACTTTTCAGGCCGAGACATCCAGAGGTTATGTACAAGGCGTGCTGGCCAACTATCTAGCGGAGTTTTCCAGACGCGAAAGCAGTGGGCAGGCCGTTTCGCAACTTGCGCAGATTGAAACGCGCTTCAGGTATAACCAAGCCTTTTTGAGTATTTATGCTATCTCTCCCGGCGTGCTCATGCTGTTGATTTATATGTTCTCGACGATGCTGACGGCGCTGGGTGTGGTAAGAGAAAAAGAGCTGGGGTCCATCACCAATCTTTATGCCTCGCCTGCCAGCAAGCTGGAGTTTTTGATCGGTAAACAGCTGCCCTATATTGCCCTCGCCCTTGTTAGTTTTTCGAGCCTGGTCATTTTGAATGTGGGTTTCTTTGCTGTGCCAATGACAGGCAGTTTTATGGCCCTGATGGTGGGAGCCGTTTTGTTTGCAACAGCTGCCACATCGCTTGGTCTGGTTATTTCTTCTTTTGTCTCGAGCCAACTTGCGGCGATTTTTGGCTCAGCCATTATCGTTATGATCCCGACGCTGAATTTTTCCGGCATGCTCTATCCAGTTTCAACGCTTGAGGGGGGAGGGTGGATCATTGGCCATAGTTTCCCAGCGCTCTACTTCCAGAACGTGACAAGTGGTGTGTTCAATAAAGGACTGGGCTTCTCGTCTCTTTATCCAAGCTATCTCTGGCTGGTGCTATTTTGCCTGATCTTTTGGACATTGGCGGCCCTCTTATTGAAAAAACAGGAAGCGTGATGCAAAGACATCTCAAAAATATTTTTCGGCTTGGGGTTAAGGAACTCAACAGTTTACGGCGTGACCCGGTACTGGTATTTTTGATTTTCTTCACCTTCACCTTTGCGATCTATATTGTGGCCACCGGCGTACAGACCGAGCTGCGCAACGCCTCCATCGCGGTGGTTGATGAGGATCGTTCTGATCTGTCGCGCCAAATCAGGGCGGCCTTTCTTAAACCCTATTTCAAGCCTCCGGTTTTGCTTGAACTTGAAGAGATCGATCGTGTGATGGATGCCAGCCAATTTGCTTTCGTCATTGATATCCCGCCAAACTTTCAGGCCGATGTACTGCAGGCGCGCCAGCCCCGCCTGCAAGTCAATGTCGATGCCACCGCCATGACGCTGGCGGGTAATGGCGCTGCGTATATTCAAACCATCATTAATCGGCAACTGGTTGAGTTTTTGAACAGATCCGACATGAAACTCGCGCAACCTGTCACCTTGACCATGCGCACCAAGTTCAATCCCAATCTTGATTCGAGCTGGTTCATGTCGATCATGCAGATTGTCTCGAACATCACGATGCTGTCCCTGATCCTCTCGGGAGCAGCTGTTATCCGCGAACGTGAGCGCGGCACCATCGAACATCTGCTGGTGATGCCTGTGACACCCGGAGAGATCATGCTGGCCAAAATATGGGCCAATGGACTGGCCATTATCCTTGCCGTGGTCCTGTCGCTATATGTGGTTGTTCAGGGCGTCCTGGCGGTCAATATCACTGGCTCAATCACCTTGTTTGTCCTGGGAACCTCGCTTTTTCTTTATGCCATGACGGCGCTTGGTATTGTCCTGTCAACCTTTGCCAGATCAATGCCGCAATTCGCTTTGCTGGCCATTCCCTTCTTCGTTGTGATGAATATGCTTTCAGGTGGAACATCGCCTCTTGAGGGTATGCCGAAATTTTTGCAGATCATAATGCAGGCCGCTCCCTCCACCCACTTCACCAGTTTTGCCCAGGCGGTTTTATTTCGTGGTGCTGGTCTGTCGATTGTCTGGCCGCAGATGGCAGCCATGTTATTCATTGGAACGATCTTGTTCTTTACGGCTCTGATGCGCTTTCGCGCCACCATGTCCTCAGCCCATTAGATAATGGGTTTCATAAACGGCTTGCATATTGACACGTCGTCAGGCGAGCGATACCGGCAGCAAAGCTGCGCACCCCGTCAGGGGTCGATATGATATGGGCGATTTGTCCGCGCCCGTAGGGGAGCAGCTTTGCTGATCCCTTCCTGGTAAGTTCAATGACAGATCATCGTCAGACCGGTGTTCGGGGGCTGTGGCTCACGTGGTGGGTGGGTGCTTGTTCAATGCCTTGGTGCCGCTCATACTTCCCTTGTATATGACAAACTGTCGCAATGAACAAAAACATGCGCGTATGAGATTGCTTCGTTATTATAGTTTCGAGATCGCATTACTGGCCTTTGCCGAAGTAAACAAATAGACTTTACTCTCGTATACCATTGAATAACACGCGGGGAAATATTTTATTTGGAATCATATTCATTGCGCAGACAATAGAAATTGCATTATTGATCATTTTCAGGTTTGTAATATGCCCGTTTGTTTGCTAGGTGTACTTTTGCTTTGTGCATTCGTATTTCAGAATATATGCGCATTTGCATTTGAATTTGTATCTGGCTTGCCAGGGAGGACGGCGTTTGCATTTTTCTGGAGACATGGGAATTCTGCTGAGATGCTGACCTGGGATTGCTGACAAATCTTATAAACAAAGCTGATTTAATTGAATCTTGTATGTCCAAACCGTGGACTTGCAATAAAGTTTTTTTCATGGCACTTGAACTATCGCCAACTGGCGTAGCCATTGAAATAATCACAGAAGAAGGAACCTTGAGTTCATGTTTACGATCAACCCCTTCTCCGAGCTTTCGGAGTTAATACCTGTCTATGTCCAGCAGGGCTACGTCATCGCTATGGCGATTCTTGTTATCGGCGGTACTGTGATTGATACGCTTCACAAGAAAAGTGCCAAGTGGTTCTTTATAAATGCCAAGGACGCGCAGAAAAGAGCCACCCGGAAAATTGAGAGTTCCGAAAAACTGGTGATTGCAGCGCAGACAGGCATGAGTGAAGTTTTGACTTCCTCCGAGTTCTCGAGCAAGCGACGCAGACTTTCTCATCTGTTTAGCATGTATGGTTTTGTGCTTTTCGTAGCCACAACCGCCATCATGATATTCCTCTTTCCGGGCGCTAAAGCTTCGACGCCAGCGATCTGGCCAATGCTTTGGCATGTGGGAGCGCTGATGCTTGCATTTGGCGGCTACTGGTTCTGGTTCTTTATCAGGGTCGACGTCGCGGCTGAAGGTCGTACATGGTACCATCTTGTTAAAGCTGATATGTTTATCCTCTCCCTTTTGGCGATGGTAACCTTCGGGCTGATCTGGTCCTACATGCAAGCAACGAATGTTGCTGGATGGGAACAGTTGTTCCTTGGCCTGTTTATCCTGGCGTCTACGATCTTGTTTGGTGGAGTGCTCTGGTCGAAATTCGCCCATATGTTCTTCAAACCTGCTGCGGCTTATCAAAAACGCATTACCAAAGCGGATGGATCCGCTGAGAATTTGCCAACGATTACCCGTGATGAAACCAAGCAACAAGAGCGCCATTCTATGGAACTGTTGAAAGATGCCCCTATGGATATGGGTCTTGGTATCAAGCGCGAACGGCCAAATCACTACTAGAGAAATCAACTCGCAAGCTTCTGGATACCAGTAAGTTTCGATCAAACAATTTAAGGAAACGAATATGCCTACTTTCGTTTATATGACTAGATGTGATGGCTGCGGTCATTGCGTCGACATCTGCCCGTCGGATATTATGCATATCGACAAGACTTATCGTCGTGCATACAATATTGAACCTAACATGTGTTGGGAGTGTTACTCCTGCGTCAAGGCCTGCCCACATAACGCCATTGACGTTCGCGGATATGCCGACTTTGCCCCACTGGGTAGTAGCGTACGCGTTCTTCGCGATGAAGAAAAAGGCACAATCGCCTGGAAGATCACGTTCAGAGATGGCCGCGTGAAAGAATTCCTGTCACCCATTACAACAAAGCCTTGGGGAAAATACATTCCTCAGCTTGCTGACGCTACTCCGCCAAGCAAGGATATGCGAGATGGCGAGTTGCTTTTTAATGAACCCAAATATATCCGCCTGGATGAAGGTGGACTACATACTTTGGAGTCAAACGGACTGACATTGAAGGAAGGCGTGTACTACTAATGGCTTATAAAACGATTATTGAAGACGATATTGATATCCTTGTCGCCGGTGCCGGCCTTGGTGGCACAGGTGCCGCCTGGGAAGCCAGGTTCTGGGGCAAAGACAAGAAAATCGTCATTGCTGAAAAAGCAAATATGGACCGCTCTGGTGCGGTTGCTCAGGGTCTTTATGCGATCAACTGCTATATGGGCACACGCTGGGGTGAGAACAACCCGGAAGACCATGTACGCTACGCTCGTATGGATCTCATGGGTATGGTTCGCGAAGATCTGGCCTTTGATATGGCTCGCCATGTCGATAGTGCCGTGCATCAGTTCGAAGAATGGGGCCTGCCCATCATGAAAGACCCTGATACGGGTAACTACATGCGTGAAGGTCGTTGGCAGATCATGATTCATGGTGAGTCATATAAGCCGATTGTTGCTGAAGCTGCGAAAAAATCAGCTGACAAGGTTTTCAACCGGATCTGTGTCACTCATCTTCTTATGGATGATGCCCAGGAAGACCGCGTTGCGGGTGCTGTGGGCTTTAATGTCCGCACCGGTGATTATCACGTTTTCAAATCCAAAACCGTTATTTGTGGCGCTGGTGGTGCTTCCAATATCTTTAAGCCACGTTCTGTTGGTGAGGGTGCTGGTCGCGTCTGGTATGCTCCTTGGTCTTCAGGCTCAGCTTATGGTCTTATGATTGGCGCTGGCGCCAAGATGACCCAGATGGAAAACCGTATCGTGCTTGCACGTTTTAAAGACGGTTATGGTCCTGTTGGGGCTTACTTCCTGCATCTCAAAACTTATACTCAAAACTGTAATGGTGAAGAGTATGAATCCAAATGGTTCCCTGAACTCTCTAAAATGGTCGGTAAGGCTTACCTGGATACGGAAGGGCAGCATGTATCGCATAAGCCGATTCCAACCTGCTTGCGTAACCATGCCTTTATCAATGAAGTAGCGGCTGGTCGTGGTCCTATCCACATGATCACCATGCATTCATTCCAGGATCCGCATCTGGAGGAAGTCGGCTGGGAAAACTTCCTGGGCATGACTGTTGGTCAGGCTGTATTGTGGGCCGCGACAGATGTCGATCCCAAATATGAAAACCCTGAACTGACGACATCAGAGCCTTATGTCATGGGATCCCATGCGACAGGTTGTGGCGGTTGGGCCAGTGGACCAGAAGATCTTTCACCACCAGAATATTTCTGGGGTTATAACCGCATGATGACTGTCCATGGTCTGTTTGGTGCTGGTGATGCTGTTGGTGGTACACCGCATGCGTTTTCATCTGGATCATTTACCGAAGGTCGCCTTGCTGCCAAAGCTGCTTGCAAATATATCGACGATGGTAAAGGAGACGGTATTGTTGTCTCCGATGAGCAGATCAGAAATCGCGGCGAACAGATCTTCCATCCAATGGAACATTACAAACTCTATCGCAACGAAATCGTCGCTGGTGACGTTAACCCACACTATATTAATCCAAGGCAGGGTCTCGACCGTTTGCAAAAATGTATGGATGAATATTGTGGTGGCGTGACCGTCAACTACATGACCAACGAGAAGCTGCTGAACATTGGCCTCAAAAAAATGAAGATCATGGAAGAAGACTTTGAAAGTCTGGCTGCCAAGGATGTTCATGAGTTGCTGCGTGTTTGGGAATTGAAGCATCGCTTCTTGACTTCTGAATCTGTCTTCCAGCATACGCTGTTCCGTAAAGAAACACGTTGGCCTGGCTATTATTATCGTGGCGACCACATGAAGTTGGACGATGATAATTGGCATGTTCTGACTGTTTCTCGTCGTGACCCTAAAACTGGCGAATACACGATGGAAAAAGCGCCTTTGTATCATCTCGTCGGTGAAAAAGACGAAATGGAAGATAAAGGTCTCAAAGACATCAAGGCAAAAGAAGCTAAAAAGTAGAACATTACAAACAGACGTTTTTGAAAGTGTCTGTTTGAACAAAAAAGAAGATCAACATTTAACATGTTGATCTTCTTGATAATGTGACAAATCCAGTCTTTTGCACCAGGGAGCGCCAATATTGAGGCTCCTTGGTGTAACTGCAATAAAGAGTCTGAGATGAATATTCTTGATAAAACCGATGATGAGATAACTGAGATCGCACATCCCTTGTGGAATGATCTTGTCAAGCAGTCAAACGCAGGTAAATACGGAGATTTCGTCAAGAATTTTTCGCGTGACCTGGCGCATGGCCTTGATCAGGTTGAGGTGGGTAAACAGTTCGCAAAAAGTGAGCTTACCAGGAGCCTGTCAGAAGAGATGGACTATATCGGCCTTATTCGTCGTGGCCAGCATGTTACGGTTCTTTACCGGCAACGCAGCACCAAGAAAGAAGGCGAATGGCTTGGCAGACTGGTCCTGGGCTATGAAGAAGATGATATCAAGATTTTCGGGGCTTCCATTTTCTAAACGCTCCCAAGTCGAGTATTTTCGACGTCGAAAGTCAATGAAGTTAAGATGTCGGGATTGTTTTAAGCAGCATGTAACTTGCAGCGGCTATCCTGGCTAACATGAAAGAGGTGATTTATGGCTAAAGTAGATCCTAAAGCAAAAGTTCCTGAAGGCAAGACCCGCTTCTTGACAACTCGTCAGATGAAGCCAAATGAAAAGGGTTATGTAGGGTATGATCTTATCTGGGAACCCTTCCAGAAAGAACAAAAATACCAAACACCAAAAAAACCATAAGTAAGCTTGATAAGATGTGGCCACGCGATCTTTTTAGTTCGTGTGGCCACAATAACTCCTTCGATATCGTCCCGATGGACCTAGTTGCGAATTTGATATGAGCGAAACGATACAAGACAACAAGTTTGTCGAACTGACCTTCAAGGTGGTCGATCAAAAAACCGGCCATGTTCTCAGCGAGGTTGAATTTCCGCTGGGCTATGTGCACGGCCATAATGACGTCTTGTTGCCAGCCATCCTCACCGAGCTGGTAGGCAAGTCCGCAGGCGATATCATTGACGTGCCAATTGATTGCAATAAGATCTATGGCCCCAGAGATGAGTCATTGGTTTTTACTGATCGCATTGAGAATGTTCCCAAGGAATTCCATGAAATCGGCGCAACGATTGTCACGCAAAACGAAAAGGGCGAGTCCAAGAATTTTATCGTCACGAGGATGGATGACAAGTCATTGACGGTGGATGGCAATAACCCGCTTTGCGGCAGAGAAGCCGTTTTCACACTGGAAATATTGACGGTGCGTGAGCCAACCGACGAAGAATTCGAAGCAGGTGGTGCCATCATTGAACCGCCAGATGTCAAAGGTGCCCACAAGGTACCTGTTCAATAAGCTCCCCTTTGAAATTGTCTTAAACCTGTTCTGGCTCCCTTGTGGGGCCAGTTTCGTTTTGCCTAGAGCGTTTTGAGTTCGAGTGAACGCAAAGTGCTCTGGTCAAACTTCAACTTCTTCGGCAAGGAAGCCACCGGACTGGCGGCTCCATAGCTGGGCGTAAAGACCTCGCGCTTTAATAAGTTCGTCATGGGTGCCCTGTTCGATAATCGCGCCCTGGTCCATGACGACAAGCCGGTCGAGGGAAGAGATGGTCGACAGCCGGTGGGCGATGGCGATGACGGTTTTTCCTTCCATCAAAGCGTAGAGATTTTCCTGAATGGCCGCCTCGACCTCGCTATCGAGCGCGGAAGTTGCTTCATCCAGCAACAAGATCGGCGCGTCTTTCAGGAACATGCGGGCAATGGCGATGCGTTGGCGTTGACCGCCCGACAGCTTGACGCCGCGCTCGCCGACCAGCACGTCATAGTCCTTATTGCCCTTCTTGTCCTCTAGTGACGAAATAAATTCATGAGCATTGGCGCGCTTGGCCGCCGTGATGATCTGTTTGCGGGTTGCCTTGGCAAAGCCATAAGCGATATTGTCGGCGATTGATCGGTGCAGCAGGGACGTATCTTGCGAAACCACACCGATTTGCGCTCGCAAGCGATCCTGCTTCAGATTTGCAATGTCCTGACCATCGATGAGAATACGCCCCCCTTCGAGGTCGTAAAGGCGCAGTAAAATATTCATCAGCGTTGTTTTGCCAGACCCAGAGCGCCCGACAATGCCCACTTTTTCCCCCGGCTTGATCTGCAAGGAAAGCCGTTCAATGACGCCGCTTTTTTTACCATAGTGAAATTTGATATTGTCAAAATGGATGCCTCCACTGTGCACATCAAGTTCGCCCGCATCGGGACGATCCTGAACATCGCGTTTTTGCGCAATGGTTGACATGCTATCGCGGGCAATACCGATATTCTCGAACAGGCCCCACATCTCCCACATGATCCAGTGAGACATGCCAAAAAACTTCAACACCAGCGTGGCGCTGACGGCAACCGCGCCAACAGTGCCGGCACCTGTTAGCCAAAGCCACAGGGCAATCCAGCTCACAGAAAAAAGCAAAAGCGCATTGATGATTGAAAGGCAAAGCTCCAGCACAGTGAGATAGCGCAATATCTGATGATTGTCTTTCAGCATGACCTGCATGGCGTCGCGGGCATAAAGCTCTTCTTTGCCAGTGTGGGCAAACAGTTTGACGGTCATGATATTGGTATAGCTGTCGACGATGCGCCCGGTCAGCAGCGAGCGGCTGTCCGCAAATTTTTTGGATTCAGACGAGAGCTTTGGCAACAAAACACGCAGCATGATCACATAGCACAAAAGCCAGATGAGAAATGGCAGCACCAGCCAAAGATTGAAGGAGCCCACAAGGATGATAGCGCCAAGGAAATAGATGCTGACATAGACCAGCACATCCAGCAGTTTGAGAACAATTTCGCGAATGGCGCCAGCTGATTGCATGACCTTGGTGGCGATGCGTCCGGCAAAATCATCTTGATAAAATGTGTAGCTTTGCCCCAGCAAATAGCGATGTCCAAGCCAACGCGTGATCATTTGCGAATTGGCAAGAACGCTCTGGCGGACAATCAGCGAGTGGATAAAACTAAAGGTGGGCACGGCGACCAGAATGATTGCCGCCATGGCGATCAGTTTTCCCTGCTCAAGGGCTAGAAAGGTCTGCTTGTCAGCATCCGAAAGCCAGTCGACGAGATTGCCGAGAAATCCATAAAGAATGACTTCAAGGATCGATATGATGGCCGACAAGGTCGAGATGACCGCAAAAAACGGCCAGATATCCTTGGTGTAATGCCAGCAATAAGCGGCCAGCGTATCTGGCGGTTGACCAGAGGGCTCATTGGGGAAGGGGTCTATGAGTTTTTCAAAAAACGAGAACATCTGCTTTTATACATTCAGGGCGGCTATAGCACAAACATAACGACATATGCGGGGAGGCTGGAAGTGGATGATGGGGTGCCATCATCCATCAAATTTTTCAAAATATGCAAGCAGCGTGTCTGACAATATCTTTCTTTTGTCCCGGTCCAGTTCCGCGGTATTCCAGGTCTCTTCGATCCCGTCATTTTCCCAGCGCGGCCTGACATGCAGATGAAAGTGAAACACTTCTTGTCCGGCGTCTTTCCCATTGGACTGAATGAGGTTGAGACCGGTACATCCGCTTGTCTAGCGGACCGCTTTGGCCATCCTCACGGCTTCCACCATGATTTGCGAGGCAATGTCAGGCGCCAATCCATAGATATTTTCAATATGTTGTTTGGGGATAATCAGCGGGTGCCCTTCCAATGACAAGATGGTGATAATATCGTTGGTCTCATTGATGATGAAATCAGCGATCTCGCCCTTGATTATCTTACAAAAAATACAATTATCCATAGCTGTTCCACTCTATTGTCTTGTTCCGCAAAATCGCGCGAAGGGATCTTGTAGCGATATTTCAATCGATCTTCCAGAGATTTCCAGCTTGATGCGTCCTCGGACGGACTTTTCTTGCCAGTGGTTGAAATGAAGTTTTGTTGATGGCCCAGATGACATGGCCTTCAATGGACTCTCAACAATGGATACCCGTGAGGCTTGATCCCGCATTGGCCTCTATTTATGACCTGAAATCCCGTAAATTTGTGTATAACAAGGTCAATGAGCGACCGATATTGCGGTTGGTGATCATTTGACGAAGGATCGTTTGGATAATGACAAGTCGCGAGAGCATGGCATTTGATATTGTGATCGTCGGCGCTGGGCCGGCGGGACTGTCTGGCGCTATCCAGTTGAAGCAATTGGCTTTGCAAGAGGGGCGTGACATATCGGTTTGTGTGGTGGAAAAGGGCGCGCAGGTGGGGGCGCATATCTTGTCTGGCGCTGTCCTTGAAACGCGGGCGCTCGATGAGCTTTTGCCCGATTGGCGCCAACAAAACGCACCGCTCAAGACAAAGGTCAGCAAAGACCAATTTCTTCTATTGTCCAAATCACATGCGCTTCCCCTGCCGATTGCCGCATCGATGAAAAATACGGGCAATTATATCATCAGTCTTGGCGCGTTTTGCCGCTGGTTGGCTGTTCAGGCGCAAGCGCTGGGCGTTGAAATTTACCCAGGTTTTGCCGCAAGCTCGATTGTCTATCATGAGAATGGGGCGGTCAAAGGCATCGTCACGGGTGATATGGGGCGTTTGCGCGATGGCAGCGAAGGTCCCGGTTTTCAGCAAGGTATGGAGCTGCACGCCAGTTACACTTTTTTTTCTGAGGGCTGTCGCGGCCATCTTGGCAAGCAATTGATGGAAAAGTTTGATCTGCGTGCCAATTGCGATCCGCAAACCTATGGCATCGGCCTCAAGGAATTATGGGAGATTAAACCGGAAAATCACAAGCTGGGGGAGGTTCTGCATACGGTTGGCTGGCCCTTGAAATCAAACACTTATGGCGGCTCCTTCCTTTATCATCAAGAAGACAATCTGCTGTCACTGGGCTTGATCGTCGGGCTTGATTACGCCAATCCGCATTTATCACCCTATGACGAGCTGCAACGCTTCAAGACCCACCCCTTCATCAAACCGATTTTGGAAGGGGGGCGGCGCATCACATATGGCGCGCGCGCTTTGAACGAGGGCGGATTGCAGTCCATTCCCAAGCTGAGCTTTCCCGGCGGCTGCTTGATTGGCTGCGAAGCTGGTTTCTTGAATGTGGCAAAGATCAAGGGAACTCACACGGCCATGAAGTCGGGCATGCTAGCGGCAAAGGCGGCCTTTGCTGCCATCGCGTCCGATCAGCCCCCGCTTGAACTGGATCTGCAACAAAGGGTGGAGGGCTCATGGATCTGGGATGAGCTTGAAAAAGCGCGCAATATTCGCCCCGGTTTTGCCAAGGGTGGCTTATGGGGTGGTCTCGTCCATGCGGCGCTTGATACTTATATATTGCGTGGCCGCGCGCCGTGGACGCTGCGCCACCATAGCGATCATGAAGCTTTGAAACCAGCAGTTGACATGCCGCAAATTTCCTATCCCAAAGCAGATGGGGTCATCAGCTTTGACAAGGCGACCAACCTGTCTTTTGCCGCCGTTAGCCACGAAGAGGATCAGCCCTGCCATTTGCAGATTAAAGACGAGCAGGCACCGCTCACGGTCAATCTGGCGCGCTATGATGGTCCTGAAGTGCGCTATTGCCCGGCAGGTGTATATGAATATGTCGGGGTCGATCAAACGGCTTCGAAAAAATTACTGATCCATGCGCAGAACTGTCTTCATTGCAAGTGCTGTGACATCAAGGATCCGGGGCAAAACATCAATTGGGTCACACCAAACGGCGGCGAGGGACCAAACTATCCCAATATGTAATCCCGCTCTGATGATGGGTGTTGTGCGCCTTAGCTGTCGCTACGCCCAAAATCATCTTCATAGCGCTCGATATCATCTTCGCCAAGATAAGAACCGGATTGCACTTCGATCAACATGGCTGGCAGTTTGCCCGGATTGCCAAGACGGTGAAGGGTGCCAATGGGAATATAGGTGCTTTCATTTTCTGACAATAAAGAGACTTTGTCGCCGACCCGCACTTCTGCTGTGCCGGAGACCACGACCCAGTGTTCGGCGCGATGATAATGACTTTGCAAGGAAAGCTGAGCGCCCGGATTGACCATTAGCGCCTTAACCTGAAAGCGGTTGCCTGCACTCAATTGCTCATACCAGCCCCACGGGCGATAGACGCGCCTGTGTTCCACGGCTTCGCTGCGTCCAGAGGCTTGCAGCTTGTCAACGATGGCTTTGACGTCTTGCGCATTATCCTTGTTGGCCAGCAAAATCGCATCCTTGGTGGCGATGGCCAGCACATTGTCGAGGCCAACCAGCGACAGGCAGGTGCCGTGGGCACTTTGGATAAAACTGTTTTTTGTATTGTGAACGACCACGTCGCCTTTGATGACATTGCCATTTTCGTCTTTGTCCATGACATCCCAGATGGCCGACCAGGCACCAAGATCGCTCCAGTCGGTTTCAAGGGGTATGCACTTGATTCCACTAGCTTTTTCCATAATGGCATAGTCAAGGGAAATGCTTTCGCACGCGGCGTAGGACTGTTCATCAAGGCGCAGAGAATCGAGATCGCTTTGGGCTTTTTCAAGAGCGGCTTGGCAATGGGTGAGGATCTTTGGGGCATGGGTGGCGAAAGCCTCGATCATTGATCCGGCACGATACATGAAAATGCCCGCGTTCCAGTAAAAATTTCCAGCCGCCAGATATTGCTCGGCCTTGGCGCGCTCTGGTTTCTCGACAAAGCGTTCCACATTGAGGGCTGTTTTTGCATCGCCGCTGGTTTCGATATAGCCATATCCGGTTTCGGGAGCCGTTGGCTTGATGCCAAAGGTCACGAGATGCCCTTGGCTGGCATCTGTAATGCCGGACAATATGGTTTCCTGAAATTTTTCAACATCATTGATGACGTGATCGGATGGTAACAGCAAGATAAGAGCATTTTCATCGGTTTGCGCGCTTTGCAGGGCAGCGATTAGCGCGGCGGGGGCCGTGTTGCGACCAACCGGCTCAAGAATAATGTCTTTGGGGGTGGTGCCCACCAGCTGCATCTGCTCGGCGATGATAAAACGGTGATCATTATTGGCCAGCACTGATGGATCGCTAAAATGCGGGCCGCGCAGGCGCTTGGCTGTTTGCTGCAACAAGCTGTCTTCGCCAACAAGTTTCAAAAACTGCTTGGGATAGGATTTGCGCGACAATGGCCATAGGCGCGTGCCTGAACCACCCGATAAAATATAGGGATGTATGGATCGTTTATTATCAGAACTCATTGAATTACCACCACGTTTAGACTGCTTGAAACCATAGCGTCTAAAAACTAATGGAGCGACAATTGGGGGGAAAGATTGCCAACGGCCTTAACAAATCCCTAATGGGTCGCCAGTTGCGCTTTAATGGCTGTTTGCACGCTTGGTCTTTGAAACATCATTTGCCGGTGATCCCTGATATTTGGCACCATGTCGGGATCGACGCTATCGGCCTCCAGCCATTGCGCAAAAGTAAACAGGTACGGATCACAAATTGTATATTGTTCGCCCCACACATAGGGCCCTTTAAACATGGAATTTTCGACGAGCAGGAAGCTCTCCAGCACGACTTGCGGCATTTTACGGTGCAGCTCGGCCTTGGCTTGCGGGTCATCAGCCCAGCGCTCGGCCCGTTTGCCATGGGCATGGGCGACATGCAGGGTCGAGGCCAGATAGGCGTTGAACTCTTGCACTTTGGCGAATTGAAAAGGGTCATCGAGAGGCGCAAGATTGGCTTGCGGGTGGGTCTGGGCGATGTAGGAGAGGATGGCAGGGCTTTCGGTGATCAGGCCCTTGTCGCATAAAAGTGCGGGCACCCGGCCTTTTGGATTAATCGCCAAAAACTCGTTTTTGGTCTGCTCTTGCTGGGAGAAATCCAGTTTTTGCGTTTCATAGTCGGCTCCCGCATCTATGAGCGCGATATGAGCGGCCAGGGCACAGGTATGGGGAGCGTAATAGAGTTTCATCATTTTAGTGTTTATCCTCTGGCTGCATTTTTCTAAAAACCTATAGGGACGTGTAATTTTGCCTATAAATCGGTTGTTTGTGAGATGTAGCTCAACTATCGTGCTTGGTATTACAAAAGGAGTTTTATGCCTTGGACGAGAATATCAACTCCCACAATGCTCCGCAAGTCGGGTTATATGTCACTTGCCTTGTGGATCTGTTTCGCCCGGTCGTCGGGTTTGCTGCAATGAAGCTGCTGCAAGAAGCGGGTTGTGAAGTTTCGGTGCCACTGGCCCAGACCTGTTGCGGTCAACCCGCCTATAATTCCGGTGATCGCGCCGCGGCTCAAACGCTGGCCATCGAGGTCATCAAGAATTTTGAGAATTTTGATTATGTGGTGGCGCCGTCCGGGTCCTGCGCCGGTATGCTGAAAACCCATTATCCAGAACTATTAAAAGACACCGATCACGCTGAGCGGGCGCTCGCATTTTCCGACAAGGTTTTTGAGCTGACGAGTTTTCTGGTTGATAAATGCGCCTTGCAAAGCGTTGATCGGGTTTTTGCCGGCCGCATCACCTATCATGATGCCTGCGCTGGATTACGCGAGCTGCATGTCAAACAACAGCCGCGTCAATTGCTCCGCTCCATGCGCGGTCTTGAGCTTTTGGAAATGGCCGACGGGGAGGCTTGCTGTGGGTTCGGCGGCACTTTCTGCGTCAAATATCCCGAAATTTCTGACGCTATGGTTGGTAAAAAATGCGCAAATATCCAGGCAGCCAATGCCCAGACACTGCTCGGCGGTGACATGGGTTGCTTGATGAATATGGCGGGCAAACTATCGCGTGATGGCAGCGCGATCGAGGTTCGTCATGTGGCGGAAATATTGGCAGGCATGGTGGACGAGCCGCCAATTGCAGGATCGAACGGGCCAGAGCAGGGGAAACAAAAATGAAATCCACCGCTCGCTCTTTTAAAGAAAATGCTCATGAGGCCCTCAAAAACCAGCGCTTGCAAAAATCCCTGAAAGTCATGGGGCGCGGCTTTGTTGAAAAGCGAGCCAAAGCGCGAGCCGCATTGCCGGAATTTGACGAGCTTTGCAAGCAGGGGCAAGCGATTAAAACCCATACGCTGGAGCATCTAGATCTTTATCTGGAAGTCTATGAAAAACAACTCACTGCCAGTGGTGGGCATTTGCATCTGGCCCACACAGCCGCAGATGCCTGTGAACAGATTTTGCAGATCTGCCGCGATAAAAATGCCCGCTTGATTACCAAGGGCAAGAGTATGGTGGCTGAAGAAATCGGCCTTAACGAGCGTCTTGAAGAAGCCGGTTTGCGAGTGGTTGAAACCGATCTTGGTGAATATATCATCCAGTTGCGCAAGGAACCTCCCAGCCATATTGTTGCCCCCGCCGTGCATGTCGGGGCCGATCAGGTGGAAGCTGATTTTCGCCGGGTGCACAAAGACCTGCCAGCGTCACGCGACCTTAGTGATCCAGCCGCGCTGGTTTTTGAAGCACGTAACATGTTGCGCAATGAATTTATCGATGCTGATGTCGGCATCACCGGTGCCAACTTTTTGATTGCCCAGACCGGCTCTTCTGTGATTGTCACCAATGAGGGCAATGGCGATCTGACGCAATCGCTGGCCCCCGTTCATATCGTTATCACCAGCATCGACAAGTTGGTGCCGACCTTGAATGATGCCAGCACGCTCATACGGGTGCTGGCGCGTTCTGCGACGGGGCAATCGATTACCACTTACACCACGTTTTCGACCGGGCCAAGGCGTGCACAAGATTTGGATGGGCCGCAAGAATATCATGTGGTGCTGCTTGATAATGGCCGCACGAAGCAGTTGGCGAGCGAGTTTGCAGAGGCTTTGCGCTGTATCCGGTGCGGTGCCTGCATGAACCATTGCCCGGTCTATCAATCTATCGGCGGGCATGCTTATGGCTGGGTCTATCCAGGGCCCATCGGAGCTGTTTTAAACCCCTCGTTCCTGGGACTTGCCGAAGCGGCGGATTTGCCCAATGCCTCGAGCCTTTGCGGGCGCTGCGAGCAGGTTTGCCCCATGGGGATCAAGCTGCCTGATCTGATGCGCAAATGGCGCGAAAAACATCATGAGGCGGGGGGACCACCCGCGATGGTGCGGGGTTCATTGTCGATCTGGGCCTTTGTTGCCAAAAGACCAAGGCTCTATCAATTTTTGACCGGCATGATGATGCCCCTACTTGGCAAACTGGCAGGCGCCAAGCGTAAATTTGGCTGGTTACCATTGGCCAGTGGCTGGACCAACAGCCGTGATCTGCCAGCTCCCAGTGGCAAAACCTTCATGTCCTTGTTGAAAAAACATCAAAAGGAGGGGCGCTTGTGACCGGCTTTGTTGAAAATATTCGCAGCGCCCTTGGCGTGAGCGCCAGCGATCCAGAACGCCTTGAGATCGTGCGTAAACATCTTGATGATCATACCCGCAATCTGATCCCGGAAAGGGCATTGCGCTCCCATCAAGAGCTGGTTGATCTTTTTATCCAAACACTCGAAAGCGTCGAGGCAACCGTTGCCCATCTGCCAGAATTGGCGGACGTTGCTAGCGAAGTGGCTCGCTATCAGATCGTCAATGATCTTGCCCATGAGCTTAAGTGCGGGAGCGATACATTGATCGCTGAAATTGACTGGAGCCAGCAATCTGATCTTAAAATTTTGTCGGGTCCGGCAATCGGCAAGGATGCCGTTTCCTTGACACATGCGTTTGCGGGTGCCTCTGAAACCGGCACCTTGTTTGTCGCCTCTGGCCCGCAAAACCCGGTCACCCTGAGCTTTCTTCCAGAGACCAATATTGTGCTGATCCGCGCCCAGGATATTGTTGGTTCCTATGAAGATGCCTGGTTGAAACTACCTTGGGGTGTGCGCGGTCCGCAAATGCCCCGTACCGTCAATCTCATTTCTGGACCGTCCCGCACCGCCGATATTGAGCAAACTCTCATCACTGGTGCCCATGGCCCACGGCGTCTGCATGTGATTGTGGTGGGGTAAATGTCCTGCGCGGACAGGCCGCTTGCGCAGCGGGCGGAAAAGGGCGAGCCCCTTTCAACCCCATATTGTTAAATTGGGTGCAGGGACTAGTCCCTGCTGCCAGCTGCACAAGCTGCCCGTCCGGCGAGGACATTCACGCGTCGATTTTGAGATGCTTGGCGAGGTGCAGCCAGGTATCGGTCACCGTATCTGGATTGAGCGACAGGCTCGATATATCAAGGTCTGCCAGCCATTCGGCAAGGTCGGGATAGTCCGAGGGGCCTTGTCCGCAGATGCCGACATATTTCCCCTGTTTCTGGCAAGCCTCTATGGCCATTACCATCAGCGCTTTTACGGCCCCATTGCGCTCATCAAAGCTACTTGCAACCAGCGCACTGTCGCGATCTAATCCCAGTGTTAGTTGTGTCAAGTCATTGGAACCAATGGAAAATCCATCGAAATATTCGAGGAACTCGTTGGCCAGCAAAGCGTTTGAGGGGATCTCGCACATCATGATGACGCGCAAGCCATTTTCACCGCGCTTCAAACCATTTTGCGCCAGCAGCTCGATGACTTTTCTGGCCTCGTCAAGCGTGCGTACAAACGGGATCATGATTTCCAGATTGGTCAGACCCATCTCGTTTCGCACCCGTCTGACGGCCCGGCATTCCAACTCGAAACAGGGGCGAAAGCTGTCAGCGATATAGCGCGAGGCACCGCGAAAACCGATCATGGGATTTTCTTCATCGGGTTCAAAATCCTTGCCGCCCAGTAGATTGGCATATTCATTTGATTTAAAATCCGACAGGCGCACAATCACCGGTTTGCCTGCAAAGGCGGCGGCCAGCGTCGAGATGCCCTCAACAAGCTTTTCGACATAGAAGGAAACCGGTCCATCATAACCGGCGATTTTTGCATCGATCTGGCGCTTCAGCTCATCGTCCTGTTGGTCATATTCCAGCAAGGCGCGTGGATGCACGCCGATTGTATTGCTCACCATGAACTCAAGGCGGGCCAAACCAATGCCTTCATTGGGCATCTGGGAGAAGGTGAAGGCGCGGCTTGGATTACCCACATTCATCATGATTTTAACGGGTAATTTGGGCATTTCTCCCGCATCAGCGTGCAAGATTTCAAAGTCGAGCTTGCCGGTGTAAACGCGCCCTTCCTCGCCTTGCGCACAAGAAACAGTTGCCTCAATGCCATCCGCAATGGTGCTGGTGGCGTCACCGCAGCCGACAATGGCGGGCACGCCAAGTTCTCTGGCGATAATCGCCGCGTGACAGGTGCGCCCGCCACGATTGGTGACAATGCCGCCGGCGCGCTTCATGATGGGCTCCCAATCAGGGTCGGTCATATCGGTGACCAGAATATCGCCCGGCTTGACCTTGTCCATCTCTTCAAGGTTTTTGAGTACACGCACGGTTCCAGCCCCGATGCGCTGTCCAATGGCGCGACCAGTTGCAAGCACATCACCACTGCCCTTGAGCTTATAGGTGACACTGACGGCGCTATCGGTGCGGCTCTCCACGGTTTCGGGCCGCGCCTGCACGATATAAAGTTTTTGATCGGTGCCATCCAGCACCCATTCGATATCCATGGGGCGGCCATAATGATCTTCAATCAGCAGCGCGTAGCGAGCCAGCTCTTCAACATGTTCATTGCTGAGAGAAAAGCGTTGGCGCTCCTCCATTGGCACGTCAATGGTCAGCACCTTGTCGCCGCTATCCTTATCAGCATAGATCATTTTTATGGCTTTTTCGCCCAGCACCCGTTTGAGAATGGCGGGGCGGCCCGCTTGCAGGTTGGGTTTGAACACATAGAACTCGTCAGGATTGACGGCTCCTTGCACAACGGTTTCGCCCAGCCCGTAAGCCGCTGTGATAAACACGGCCTCGCGAAACCCTGATTCCGTATCAAGCGTGAACATCACGCCCGATGCCCCAAGGTCACTGCGCACCATATGCTGTACGCCCGCCGACAGGGCAACCAGCTTGTGATCAAAACCCTTGTGAACGCGGTAAGCGATGGCCCGGTCATTATATAGCGAGGCAAAAACTTCATGCACGGCAAGGCGGACATCCTCTAGCCCGACCACATTAAGATAGCTTTCTTGTTGCCCGGCAAACGAGGCGTCGGGCAAATCTTCTGCCGTTGCCGAGGAACGAACGGCGACTGAGCTGTCAGGGCCGCCCAGCTCATGCAGCCGCTCGTAGGCGCTGGCCAATTCTTGCTCGAATGCTTGTGGGAAGCTGGCTGCAAGGATCATTGCGCGGATTGCAGCGCCCGCTTTTTGCAGGGCTTTTATGTCGTCGACATCGAGCTCATCGAGTTCATGATCAATTTTTGCGGCCAGATCATTATGGGTGATAAATTCGCGATAGGCGTCCGCCGTGGTGGCGAACCCAAACGGCACGCGCACCCCCTTGCTTTTGAGGCCGCCGACCATTTCTCCAAGAGAGGCGTTTTTGCCTCCCACCAGCGGAACATCGTCCATGCCCAGCTTGTCGAACCAGATTATGTGCTTGATCATCCATCAGCTCCCGCGAGGTAACGTTATTTGCTGGCAAGCTAACAAATCTGGAGTGCATCGTCATTTAAAAAAAACGCGGATGTTCAATAGCAAAAACTGGGTCGAAAGAAAGGGATAGCAGATGGTGCAAAGAGGCCTAATGAGTGGCGGTTCGTGCGGCCTGCTTCAATAGTCGTACCACATATGGTTTGATATTTTTAACCATCACAGCGACGCCTTTTTTATTGGGATGCAGGCCATCTGACAGTAAGTACCGTTTTTGTAGAGCGACGCCTTTTAGAAAAAACGGGTAAAGAGCGACACGGTATTTTTTGGCAAGAGCTGGATAGATCGCACCAAACGCCTTGACATATGGAACGCCAAGATTGCGCGGTGCTTCCATACCGGCCAACAGGACTTTAATGCCGCGTTTTCGCAGTTTGCCGATCAATTTATCGAGGTTTTTATAGGTTTGGCGCGGATTGACGCCGCGCAAGGCATCATTGGCCCCCAGTTCCACGATGACGGCATGGGTGCCTTTGGGCACAGACCATGAGAGACGCGCCAAGCCACCGGCCGTTGTGTCCCCAGAGACCCCGGCATTGATGATCTTGACTTTAAAGCCATCCTTGTTGAGCCGCAATTGCAACTGTTCTGGAAATCCTGATCCCTGGGGCAAATGATAGCCCGCCGACAGACTATCCCCCAGCACCACGAGCTTTACCGTGCCTGCAATGCTCATTGAAGCAATTGATTGGAGTGTTAAACCCAACAAGGCGAGGGCAATTAATTGTGTGCTTCTGGTAATGCGGCTTAAAATGGACATGCTATGACCTATATAGGGGCGAGGGACTAATTGCCAAACCAGTGAACCTTATCACAGCGGCAATAATATGAGACAGGGTTTTATGACTTCAACAAACGAAACAGCGCTGATCGACATATCGGATACCAGTTTGACCCTTTCAAGTCGCGCCGGGGCGGTTGACATATTGCGTGACATCAATCTGACCATCCATACCGGCGAAACAGTGGGCATTGTGGGACCGTCGGGATCTGGCAAAACCTCTTTATTGATGGTGATGGCGGGACTTGAACAGGTGACGAGCGGCCGTGTGATGTTTGCCGATCATGAAATGTCGGCACTTAACGAGGACCAGCTGGCATTGATCCGCGGCGAACATATCGGCATTGTTTTTCAGTCCTTTAATCTGGTACCCACCATGACGGCGCTGGAAAATACCGCTTTACCGCTGGAGTTTGCGGGGGCAGCGGAGCCTTTTGAGCGGGCGCGTGCCTTGCTTGAAGATGTTGGCCTTGGGCATCGACATGACCATTTTCCAGCCCAATTATCAGGCGGCGAGCGTCAACGAGTGGCGCTGGCACGAGCACTGGCCCCAAAGCCCAGTCTGCTGCTGGCCGATGAACCCACCGGCAATCTTGATGGCCATACCGGCGGCGAGGTTATCGATCTGATATTTGATCTGCACAAGGTCCACAACACCACGCTGGTGCTGGTCACCCATGATGAAGCACTAGCAAGCCACTGTCAGCGGCAAATCAAGATTGAAGACGGGCGCATAAAATCAATGCACAAACCTGCCAAAGCGGAGGTTGGATGATCAGCAATCTATTTCTTGCGGGCAAACTGGCGGTGCGTGAGTTACGCGGCGGACTGTCTGGTTTTTATGTTCTGGTCGCCTGCATCATGCTGGGGGTCACAGCCATCACCACGGTGGGCGTCTTGTCGAGCGCCATGCGGACCGGGCTGGGTGATCAGGGGCGGGTCCTGCTTGGCGGCGATCTGTCTTTTGCCCTCGTGCATAATGAACCAACTGTTGCTCAGCGTGATTTTATCGCCAGCTTTGGCGATACCAGTCAGATCGCCACCATGCGCTCAATGGCGCGCAAGAAGGCGCGCGCAAAAACGCCAGATCGCGCCGTGCTTGTTGATATTAAAGCGGTGGATGAGGCCTATCCTCTGATCGGCAGTTTTGGCGTCAATAATGGCTTGTTTAATCAAAGCCTTTTGCAAGAGAACAAAGCGCTTGTCGATAAGCTGTTGCTAGAGCGGTTGTCGATCAAGCGAGGTGGCTCCTTCATGTTGGGAGACGCCAAAATTACCGTAGCTGGCACGATTGCCCTGGAGCCTGATCGCTTGTCGGGGCGTTTGAATTTTGGCCCTCGTGTCCTGATCTCGCAAAAAACCTTGCAACGCACCGGATTGGTGCAACCAGGCAGCCTCATTCGTTATTCGGTGCGTCTGGCGCTCACAGACAAGACAAGTTCGATCAAGCAGGTGCATGCGATCAAAGATCGTGTCATCGAAAAATTCCCGCAAGCCGGGTTCATTGTGCTTGATCGCGCCAATCCAACGCCTGGGATTTCTCGTGCCATCAACAGGTTCACGAAATTTCTGGAACTGATTTCTCTTGCCGCCTTGTTTATCGGCGGGGTGGGGGTGGCCAATGCGGTGACCTCTCACATTAATCGCAAACGAGACGTCATCGCCACGTTCAAGTCTCTTGGCGCGTCGGGGGAAGTGATTTTTTTGATCTATTTGTTGCAGATCTTGATGCTGGCCGGGCTTGGTATCAGTTTGGGTCTGTTGCTGGGGATCGCGCTGCCACCAGTGCTCAATATGTTTATTGCCTCCATGCTACCGGTTAAACTGCATTTTGGTTTGCCCATGGAAGCCTTGATGCTGTCGACACTTTACGGGTTTTTGGTAGCATTGATCTTTATGTTGTGGCCGCTTGGCGAAGCGCGCAAAATTCGCGCCGCCGAGCTGTATCGCTCGCAAATCACCTCTTCCAAAAAGGGGCCGGGCTGGATCGTCATCGCTTTGATATTTTCGCTGCTTGTGGGGCTTGGGGCGTTGGTGATTACGTTCTCGAATATGAAACTTGTCTCCTTGTTTGTATGTGGGGGATTTGTTGTTATCTATTTCCTCTTCAAAGCCATTGCCGCTTTGCTGAAGCGCGGCTTTGGGGCTTTGCCGCGCCCCCAAAACCCGCGCCTTGCCATGGTGCGTGCCAGTCTTGCTGGCCCCACGCCCTTGCTGACAACCACCATGCTATCGCTTGGCATTGGTCTTAGCTTGTTGTCCACGGTATCGCTTGTGCAAAACTCCATGGTGGCAGAATTGCAAAACGGTTTGCCGCAAGATGCGCCAAATTTCTTTGTGCTTGATATTGATAAATCGGATCTGGCCCGTTTCAAAAAAATCGCTAACAAGGCTGCGCCGGGGATCAGGGTCAATGATGCTCCAATGCTGCGTGGACGTCTGACAACGCTGGCGGGCGTCCCCGCTGCAAAGATCAAGCCATCGCCTGGCACGGGCTGGGTTTTGCGCGGTGATCGCGGCCTGACATTTGCACATGAAATCCCCAAGGGTTCTGTCATCACCAAAGGAAAGTGGTGGTCAAAAACCTATCAGGGGCCACCGCTTGTGTCGTTTGAAGAAGGCACCGCCAAGGGGCTTGGTCTCAAACTTGGCGACGAGGTTATCGTCAATGTACTGGGCCGGGATATCAAAGCTGAAATCGCCAATCTGCGCAGGGTTGACTGGAAGAACCTGTCGCTTAATTTCGTGATGATTTTTTCACCCAATACGTTACAAAATGCTCCCTATAAAATCTTGGCGCCCCTGTCATTGCCAAACAAGGATGACGTCGCGCAAGAGGGGCGCTTGATCCACGACCTCATTGCCGCTTTGCCGGATATCACGCCGATTGGTGTGCGTGAAGTCTTGGCCAGTATCGATCGGGTGTTGCAGGGTATTTTGGTGGCGGTGAAGGCCGCCAATCTGGTTTTGCTATTGGTGGGGGCTGTGGCGCTCGCGGGGGCAATGGCGGCAACCCACAATGCGAGGCTGCGCGAGACGGTCATTTTCAAGGTATTGGGAGCGACACGCTCGCGTATTTTGAGTGTGCATTTCATGGAATATCTGGTGCTGGCTCTGTTAAGCGCCTTGATCGCCCTGTTGTTTGGGGGGCTGGCGGCTTACGCTATCGTCACATATGCAATGGAGCTGCCTTTTGTCTTTTCCTGGTGGGTGCTGGTGGAAACCCTGGGCCTCGTTCTGGCGCTGATCTTACCGCTTGGCCTACTGGGCACCTGGCGCATATTGGGGCAAAAAAGCACGGCCCATCTACGAGAAGCTTGAGGGGCCTGAACCTGTAAAACTGGCTGTTTTTTCCGCTTCGGTGCAGGTACGGACATTGCGAGCAGTAACTCGAAAGATCGCTAAAGATGGATCCTCGACAAATATGCGGGTTGAAAACGATGCCCCGAAAAAACACATTGGCCGCATATTTTCAAGGATGACGAAGAGTGTGTACCCCATCGTCACCCCGGAAAATTTGTGGCCACGATGGTTGGGATATTGAACGGCCTTGACCCACAAATTTATCCGGGAGCCATCTTAAGCAGTCGATCGCCTTACCGCTCACACACTCTCGTACAAATGTCCGTTCTCGCAGACAAGCACAAGCCAACCAATCAAAGGAAACGGGTAGAACATACGCTGACATCTAACGCGTCAGCGTTCTTTTAACGGCATCTCTCCAACCATGGATTTTGCGGGTGCGCTCCTCTTCTTCCATCAAGGGTTCGAAGCGTTGATCAAGAGACCAGCCTTGTTTGAACTCGCTGATCGAGGGATAAAACCCCATGTGCATGCCCGCCAGATAAGCGGCGCCTAGCGCCGTTGTTTCCGTGATAGCAGCTCGATCAATGGGGGTGTCGAGAATATCGGCAAGCGCCTGCATGGTCCAGTTGGACGCGGCCATGCCACCATCGACCCGTAATATGGTTTGCGCCATTTGTGGCCAATCTGCTTGCATGGCGTCCAGCAGATCCTTTGTTTGATAGCAAACGCTTTCAAGCGCTGCTTTTGCCAGCTCTGCTGGTCCGGTATTACGCGTCAGGCCATAAAGAGCGCCGCGCGCCTCAGCATCCCAATGGGGGGCACCAAGGCCGACAAAGGCTGGCACCAGATAAACGGCTTGATAAGCGTCGGCGCTGGCAGCCAGCTCGCTTGTTTCATCGGCATGCTCAATTATGCCCAAACCATCGCGCAGCCATTGTACAGCTGCACCGGCGATAAAGATCGATCCTTCAAGCGCGTAGGTGGGGGTGCCATTGAGCTGATAGGCGATGGTTGTGAGCAATCGATTGCTGGATCGTACCGGTGTGTCTCCCGTGTTGAGCATCGCGAAACAGCCGGTGCCATAGGTCGATTTGATCATGCCAGGAGTAAAGCAGGCCTGACCGATAGTGGCCGCGTGTTGATCTCCAGCGACCCCGTTGATGGGGATTTGCGCACCAAACAGATCGGCATGGCAAGCGCCAAAATCAGCGGCGCAATCCTTGACTTGCGGCAGCAGGGACAAGGGGATGTTGAACAGCTCGCAAAGCTCATTGCTCCAGCCGCCTTTGTGGATATCATAGAGCAGGGTGCGGCTGGCATTGGTGGCATCTGTTGCGTGCACCCTCCCTCCCGTCAAGCGCCAAAGCAAGAAACTGTCAATGGTGCCAAAGGCGAGGCGACCTTCCTTTGCGGCTTGTCGTGCGCCCGAAACATGGTCCAGCAACCACGCGATTTTGGTGGCCGAGAAATAGGGATCAAGCAATAGCCCGGTTTTTTGCGTGACCAGCGTTTCATAGCCCTGTGCTTTTAGTTTCGTGCATAGATCACTGGTGCGCCTGTCTTGCCAGACCAGTGCATTATGTAAGCATTTGCCGCTTTGCCTGTCCCATAGAACAACCGTTTCCCGTTGGTTGGTGATGCCGATAGATTTGATCGCGCTGGCCTGCACATCGTGCTTTTTTAAGACGTTGCGGCATGTTGAAAGAACGCTTTGCCAGATTTCTTCCGGGTCATGTTCGACCCAGCCAGAACGGGGGAAAATCTGTTTGAATTCTTGGCTCTCTGTTTCGGCAATACGCAAATTTTGATCAAACAGGATGGCCCGGCTTGACGTTGTTCCCTGATCGATGGCCAGCACATATTTGCTCATAGCTCTCGCACCTTTTGATATTCTTGCAGCCATTGTTCCAGATGGGTTTGCTGCTGGCGCGATAGTGTTAGCCCAAGCTTGCTACGCCGCCATAAAATATCATCGGCGCTTGTGGCCCATTCATGCTCAACAAGATGTTCCACTTCGATCTGCGTCAGCCCGCCGCCAAAATTTTCACCAACCGGCAGGCATTTTTTGTCTGGTGCAAAAACCTCAAAGGCGCGAGTGCCATAGGCGCGCATCAGGCGGGTGGCTTGTGAAAGCGTCATATGCGGGCACAAAAGCATTAGTTGTTCCACCAGCATATCGAACGCGCCGATCTCGAAATCGCCGCCGGGCAGGGGGCGTTCGCTGGTCCACGGTTTGCTGGTATGGGCGGGAAGCTGATCTTCAAGTTTGGCCAGTACCTTTTCGGCCAGCTTGCGATAGGTGGTAATTTTGCCGCCAAAGATGCTCAGTAGCGCCGGTTCGCCCTGTTGGCCATTGCGCTCCAGCACATAGTCCCTTGTTAGTTGGCTGGCGGAAGTTTTCTCATTGCCAAACAAGGGCCGCACTCCGGCAAAGCTCCAAACGACATCGCGCGGGGCAACAGGTTTCTTGAAATATTGGCTGACCGCCTCGCACAAATAGCTGATTTCATCGCTTGAAATTTCAACATCGCCGGGATCCCCCGTGACATCAACATCAGTGGTGCCGATCAGCGTGAACTTCCCCTCATAGGGAATGGCAAAAATGATGCGTTGGTCGGGGTTCTGAAAAATATAAGCACGATTATGGGCGAACAATTTAGGCACCACAATATGGCTGCCCTTTACCTGTCGCACCATGCTATTGGATCTAATTTGCAGGCGATTGGCAACGACTTCATCGACCCACGGCCCCGCGGCATTAATAAGGGTGCGGGCTTTAAGCGTTTGTTGTTTTTCGGTTTTTTTATCGCGTAGTTGGAGGGACCAATACTGACCTTCGCGCCGCGCGCTCATGAGCTTTGTG
The DNA here is from genome assembly GCA_024280895.1 of Alphaproteobacteria bacterium. Taxonomy (GTDB): domain Bacteria; phylum Pseudomonadota; class Alphaproteobacteria; order Rhizobiales; family JAKIUO01; genus JAKIUO01. Next base: position 28,267 of record JAJRPI010000001.1, read on the forward strand.
CCAACAAGAATATCGGCCCCTCGCTCAAACGCATCCATCGCATTGAGAACGACTAGTCTTGCATCATCCACCCGGCAGTCTGAATATTCAAAACCCGTTGTGAGCGAGTTTTGCAGCACTTCTCCCGCCTCATCTTTGGAAAGATCAAGCGCTTTACTGGCGGGCAGGATTTTTCGGCCACCAATATGATCATATAAAAACAATCCAAGGCGCATCAACCAAACGGGCCGCATGGCGTGGTGGTGCGGAAATATGAAGCGTAGGGGGTCGATAATATGCGGGGCTATTTTGTAGAGCACTTCTCGTTCAATCAGCGATTTGCGCACCAGTGCGAATTCATAATGTTCAAGATAGCGCAAGCCACCATGAATGAGTTTGGTGGAACGACAAGAGGTGCCACTGGCCAGATCATTCATTTCCACCAGTAAGGTTTTGAGACCGCGACCAGCAGCATCCCTGGCGATGCCACAGCCGTTCACACCCCCACCGATGATCGCAATATCATACATGGTCGCATCGTTAGGACGAAAGGTCTCAATGTCAACATCACAAGCTGTTTATGCCTTGTGATTGGCAAATATCAGTGCAAATCCCTATAGTGATTGGATGATGTCAGTATTTTCAAAAATTTTATTGCTGGTTGCGCTGGCGCCAATCGGTATGCTCGCTGGCGCTACGCAAAGTAGCGCGCAATCTCAAGTGGAATGGTGGCAAAAAGAATGGAAGCAAACCGACTTTTCCAAAAGCTCCATTGATTTTGCTGACATCTTGTCAGGGGGGCCGCCAAAAGACGGCATCCCCTCCATCGACAAGCCCTTGTTTCATACCATTGATGCCGAGACAAAACTGGGTCCACAAGAACCAGTGATCGGCCTGTCGATCAATGGTGAGGCGCGCGCCTATCCTCTGCGCATCCTCATGTGGCACGAGATCGTCAATGATGTGATTGGCGGCGTGCCGGTGAGCGTCACTTATTGTCCTTTGTGTAATACCTCTATCGTTTTTGAGCGTAAAATCGGTGACACGCTTTACGATTTTGGCACGACGGGGAAATTGCGTTATTCCGATCTTGTTATGTATGATCGCCAGACTCAGAGCTGGTGGCAGCAATTTTCTGGCGAGGCCATTGTTGGCAAACTACTGGGCACCAAACTTGTGACTGTGCCCTCGCGCCTTGAATCATTTGAAAATTTCAAAAAGCGTTTTCCCGCTGGCAAAGTGTTGCGCGGTGATCCAGCAGCAAGGCGTGACTATGGCCGCAACCCCTACGCCAATTATGATCGAGCTGCGACACCGTTTTTGTATAAAGGCGATATGCCAAAAGGTATCTCGCCTATGGCGCGTGTGGTGGTGATCAAAAGCGGTGGCAAAAAACACGCCGTGGCGCTGGAACTTTTGCGCAAGCAAGGTTCGCTGAAACTGGGAGATGTAAGTCTTGGCTGGCAGGCCGGGCAAAATTCGGCGCTGGAGCATTCCGTCATTAAAAAAGGCCGGGATGTGGGCAATGTCATCGCGCAGCGCAAGGTGGATGGCGAGCTAAAAGATATCGCCTATGAAGTGACGTTTGCGTTTGCCTTCCACGCGTTTCAACCTGATCGTCCCATCAAGATAAAATAATGATCCCAATTAGGAATTGCCGCCATTCGATTTGAACGCACGTTTTTTTTGCTTGCGGCCGATAGCTCGTGCCCGGCGAAGAGTCGCGCGGCGTTTTCTTTTGCTTGATTTGGCGCGGCGTTTGCTGGAATTTTTACGTTTAAGAGCGATGAATTTACGGCAACTGGCGAGATTGAGATTGCAGCGAGACCGCACACCTGCTCTGCGGGCCTTGCGTGCGGCGCGCCTGGCTCTCTTCCCCATTTTTTTTGTGGCATAACGGCTGGCCGGTTTCCAGCCCGGAATATAGGCCGCCAGCCCATAGCATCCTTTGCCTGACCAACCAGCATCGGCCCGATCAACGCCATTTGCGGCGAACACATAACGCTTGTCGCAAACACGTACTCTTGGTGGCAAACCGGTTTTTTCAAACAGATCATAGCCTTCTTTGAGATTGTTCCAGAACGGCTTCCATGGGCTGTGTTTGTGTTTGGCAAGATTGGCAGCAGTTAGTTTGAACGGATAGACATGGACGCTGAATTCTTTTTGGCCATTGTCCCGCGCCAATTGCGCCAGCTCGTGTACTTCGTTGATCACTGGGTCAGTCATGGCGAAACAACCAGATGACGTGCAGCCACCATGTACGAGGATTAGCGAGCCGGTGCGACCGTGCAGCTTGTCATAGGCATTGGGATAGCCAAGGGAAAAACTGCCTTTCCATTTCCAGCTGGGGCGTTTGAATAATTGCCGGTTGACGGTATAGAACCCTTCGGGACTTTGCTTGTCCCCCTCATAGAGCTTGGGCCCAAACGACCCTGACCAGCGGCAAATTTTATAGGTGTGGTAAAGCGCATAGCGCTCACCTTTTTTCAACCAGACTTCAAGTTCTGAGCGGTCTTTGAAAATCCGCATGAAAATTTCTGAGCCAGCGCTAAAACCTCCCAATTTCAAACGAGCCGCGAGCGTGAGCGAAACCTGCAAAGGTGTCGAGCTGGTTTTTTTGAGTATTTCTATATGGCGTGGCAACAGTTTTATGCCAGACCAGCCCGCAATATTGTCTGCGACGCAACGAGCAGCTTCAGTTTTTTTTATGGGGCGCTTATCATGCGCCTTAAAAGCTTTTTTGATGAAGGCTGGCGCGAGAGAATCGTAATCGGCGTTTAATGGCCCCGCAAGATTATCAGCAACCTTCTCAAGGAAGGAAGCCGCGAGAGGTGAAAGACTAGCCAGCGTTATTTTGGCAGGCAGTTGAATTTCGTTCAGTTTGACAGGTTTTTGCGAGGGTGAGGCCGTGTCGGCGCTTGACAAAAGAGCGGGTGAGGCGATGAGCTTCGGCTCTGTTTTCTTTGCCGCAAGGATTGCAAGAGCAGCTGCTTTCACATTCTCCTTGATGGGCGTCGCCGCTTGTTTCACCGCGCTTGCCGTTTTGATGGCCGCCTTGGGAACCGGTTTCGCCCTTGGAGCACTGGCCAGCTCGAAATTGGCCGTGTTCTCTTGTGTGGGCGCTGTTTGGGTGGGCGCTGTAACAGTCTTTACCGCATTGGCGCGATGATGGCGTTGCCACCACTTTTCGCGCAACAAAGCTAATTCTATATGCTGTTGCCACCACTCACCGGTGTTTATTGTCTGAACTTCTGGTAAGGGGGCAGGCACAGGCAGGTTTGAGGACTGCTGGGAAAGGTTATGCTGGTTATGGTTGGCTGATTGCGAGGGGAGCGAGGTGAACAGGGCGAACAGACAATAAGCAGTGAGAAGTCCGGCGCAGTTAAACCGCGCCTGAATATTACTGGCTTTTCGTTTTCTGATCAGGTCCATGCTGGATCAGTCCTCACATTCATTATGAAAGGTGAGAATAATAAAAGGGGTTTGAAATAACAAGGAAATAACGGTGTTATGGTAGTTAATGCGTTAAAATAAACGTTTGTTTTATTGGGATTTTTTTATATGTTTATGCGCTCAAGCCTGCCGCAAGCTGGCATGTATCGAACGACCTGAATTCATGCGCTAGAACATTAGTTGGCGCGTACAAGTAGCGTTTTGCCAACCTGATCAGGTTTTTTGCCGCCGAGATACTGAATACGCCAATTAACAAGAAGTGCCTGTTTTTGCCATGTTAACTTTAAGTATCTTTGTGAAAAGAACAGACGGAAACTTGCTGTCAGGGCGCCATTTGTGTCCATTTGGCCTTTGGCGCGACCCCACACACAATCAAGCGGTGAACAGGTGCTGGAGGGGCGAAGCCTGTATTCGCGATAGGTATATTTTTGCTCCTGACCAAGGATACCTGCCCAGAGATTATTGGTCGCCACGGGCTTGGTTGTGACCTGTTTGCAAAGGTCTGTAATGTCAAGTTTTGACAAAAAAGGCACAGTTTTATCAGTTGAAACCCATGAGCCGCTGAAGGGTGATTTCTCGCAATCACTCATGGTTGTCACTTTTGCGCTCATTGCGGGGAGCGCAGCGGGGATTAAATACACCCAGAGCAGGGTGAAAAAGGCGAGCGGTTTGCTGGGAAACATAATAAAAGTCCTTCCTGCCCCCAGTATAATCCTAAAAAATAATTAAAGTGCTAACGTGTATACGTGTGTCAGCGCACCTTTAGGGAGAGCAAAGAGGGGGCCGCGAAGGTTATTTGTACAGATCGGCGCGGCTGGGTGGTAGTTTGGTTGGCCCCTTGGGGTTTTTGCTCACAAGGGTTTGATAGACCCGCGCGGAGCCACGTAAAAATGCGAGGGAGACGCCACCAAGATAGGCGACCCAAATGCGATAGGTTTCCTCACCAACCAGCGCGATGGCCTGTTCTTTGTTCTGGGTCAGGCGATCACACCATAGCTGGGTGGTCAATTGATAATGTTCGCGCCAGCCCTCTACATCCATGATCTCGAACTTGTGCTGTTCAAGAGCTGCAATGGTATGGCCCAGATCATCTAGTTCACCGCCTGGAAAGATGTATTTTTGTAACGCGCGTTGTTCGGGACGGCTTGAAAATTTGCTGTTTTTCTTTTTGGCCTTGCGGGCAATGGCGTGATTGAGAAAAAGCCCCTTGTCGACGAGCAATCTGTTAACAGTCGAAAGATAAATATCCATGTTGGCCAAGCCAATATGCTCTGCCATGCCAATGGAGGCGATTTTGTCAAATTGCCGATCCAATTTTGTATAGTCCTTGATTTCAAGGGTAACGCGGTCTTGGAGGCCAAGCTCGGCAATACGTTTGGTCGCATATTCATATTGCTCACTCGAAAGCGTGACGCCATGGGCCTTGACGCCATAATGTTTCGCCGCATGAATGATCAGCCCGCCCCAGCCGCAGCCAATATCGAGAAAACGCTCATCCGGCGCGAGGCGTAGCTTGCGGCAGATCATATCCAGCTTGTCGAGCTGCGCCTTGTCCAGGGAGTTTTCCCAATCGGTAAAATAGGCGCAGGTATAAACCATGTGCTCGCCCAGAAACAGCTCATAGAACTCATTGGAAAGATCGTAGTGAAACTCAATAAAAGCCTTGTCGTCCTGCTTGGTACGGGTTTGCGGTTTGCCCGTTTCATCGCCACCAAAGCCACGGGTTTCACCTGGTTTGAGAGTTGGCGCAAACACGAATGCCCGCGCGAAATTAAAGATGCTACTCCGAGGGATTTTCTTAAGTCGTCCTCTGGTGTGCTTAAAGGCCAGACGCACACCCACATCCAGTAGGGTGCCGCCCTCAATATCGATCATACCTTTGATATAATGTTGAATTATGCCATCCAGCTTGGGGCGTCGCAAGAGTGATGTGATGACGCCTGGATGCTTGACGATGATCATGAGATCGCTGGTCACGTCTTCGCCAAGCGGTACAATCGAGCCATCCCACAGTTTTACACAAAGGTCGACATTGAGCTGCTCGCCAATTTCAGAAAACAGTTTACGCGCCACTTGTAACTGGCGCTCATTGCGTTTTTTATTTGGGTAGATTTGCTTGTCGCGTGCCATGCCTTGGACCCCGAGAACTTATTAAGAGGGCATCTATGCAAGGTTCATTCACGAAGGTCAATGAACGCAAACATGTTTGCTCGAATAGAGCGCCACCCATGTGGATAGATTTTAGTGAGTTCAGGGAAGTCGGCGGTTATAAATGATCTGATTATCATCATAATTTGTATTTCAATTTCAAGGGCGAACTACTCTTCGAGTTCGGTATCCCAATAAAGATAGTCGATCCAGCTTTGGTGCAGGAAATTGGGGGGAAACGCGCGGCCATTGCGGTGCAATTCATAGACGGTTGGACGATATGGTGCCTGCATGGGCAGCATGCCTATGGTTTTGGCATCACGCGCGCCTTTTTTGAGATTGCACGGCGAGCATGCAGTGACCACATTATCCCAACGGGTGCGGCCGCCCTTTGAGCGCGGGATCAGATGATCAAAGGTCAGATCATCGAGATCGCCACAATATTGGCAAGAGAAACGATCACGCAAAAAGACGTTGAAGCGGGTAAAGGCTGGATAAAGAGCCGGGCGCACATATGTTTTAAGGGCCACAACACTTGGCAGCTGGATTTCAAAGCTTGGGCTGTGGACTTTGTGATCATAGCTGTCGACAATGTCGACACGGTCAAGAAACACCGCTTTCACGGTTGCCTGCCAGTTCCACAAGGACAAGGGATAGTAGCTCAGCGGCCGATAATCGGCGTTCAGTACCAATGCCGGCCAGTTTTCCGGCGGAGTGCCCTTGGCGATCATTTTCACATCAAGCTCCTTTAGGTCATAATCTCATAAACGGCTTTGGACTGTGTTGACCTGTTTTTTGTCAGTTTGAGTGGGAAATTTGTGCATTGGGCTTTCCCAATAATCAAATTTCTCGCTTGAACTGGCGACAATCAGGTCAATCTTCCAGATTTGTCTTGAAAGGAGCATTATCGGCGCAAAAAAACAGGAGTGATACCAGTATCACTCAGGATTTTTTACTTGATTCTGCTCCTTTCAAGACAAACACAGCCGAAATCCGTTTATGAGTCTATGACCTCGAGTCTGTCCAGGCAGACTCTAAACGAGGTCATAGCACACCTCGTGTGATCAGCAAAGTATAGTTGGCCAAGACCAGGAGGTGGTAGTGTCTCAGTTTGAAATGTTCTTTTTTGTTCTCCCTATCGCTTCCCGCCAGCAATTCCTATATAATGCTTATCGGTAAGCATAAGGAGAAATCATGCCCAAAGGACCGAAAGGCGAAAAACGACCCGGCGATGTAA
>JAJRPI010000065.1 GCA_024280895.1 Alphaproteobacteria bacterium
CAGTAATGTCACGCCGCCGGTTTGTCTGGCAGCTTTCACAGCCGCCGCCATTGCCAAATCACCGCCCATGAAAACGGGCTTTTCCGCCTGGAAAATCGCCAAGGGCCTCTATGTCGTACCGTTGCTGTTTGCCTATACGCCATTGCTCTCGGGTGACTGGCTGAAAATGATGGAGATTTTTGTCTTTGCGCTGTTTGGCTTATGGATTTTAAGCGCTGCGGTCGAGGGCCATTGGGAGAACCGCGTATCGATCATTCCGCGCCTGCTGGGTCTTGGGGTCGGCATCGCCCTGATCTGGCCCGCCGCTCTGCCGCTCCACCTGATCGCGCTGGCCGGGTTTACTGCCTTGTTCGTCTGGAATATCAAATTCGCAGTGGCGACGCCAAGCACAAAAACTGCATGAATGTCATGATGAGAGACGACCGTTGCTTTGGCAAATTCTCGACTTGGCGCTTTTGAGCGGCGCCAGGATAGATCGCGAAGAGTGGATCCTCGATAAATATGCGGGTTGAATTCACTGCCCCGAAAAAAACCGTGGCCGCATATTTTCAAGGATGACGAAGCGGGGAATCACGAATATTTGCCATCCTCGAAACAAACGATAAGTGTCATCCCCGCGAAGGCGGGGAACCATACCCCCAGCATTCACAATTAATCTGATAACCTTTCAAACAATTTGTCAGGACAGGAAGTTTGTATCCCGGCCTGCAACAGGATGGTCATATTAATTTTCTTCTGAATAAGGGAAACTTTAACGAGCGTCTAAGTCAATAACGCCTAGCTGGCACCAGCGGCATTTTTGTCGAAAGCAACGAACACGCTATATTGACTGGCGGGAACGCCAGGTTCGATGGGGAATGACAGGCTCTGCACGGTGGAGAAACTGCCATGCAGTTTACCGCCTTCAATATTGACAATCACATCCAGTTTAGTGGTCTGGATTTTCTTACTGGCTCTATCAGTCACATGGACAAGCACGGGCAGTTTGATCGCTCCCGATTTACCAAGGGGCCCCAGCAATACACGACCGGCAACACCATATTTGACGGTGACCTGTCCTGGAGCAATTTCGCATTCACGGGCCGTTTTGGTAATTTCACCACGATGCCGAATGGCAAGATTATCGCCAACACGGCCAATTTGGAAGATGGTCAACTGCGAATCATTCTTCCAGATAGAAATACGAGGACAACTGCCAACGCCTCCTGCCTGTGCAGCTGGAACCATCTCATTTGCCGCCATGGCGAGTGAGCGTTCTTGCGGGAGCGCGGAGCTATTAATGGAAGCGGTGGTGTCTTCGGGGCTAGAGCTACCGAACATACCGCCAAGCTGTGTCATCGCGCAGCCGCTCGTCATCAGGCCAAAAGCCCCGACCAACAATATTCGCGCGACAATAGAAACAGATTTCATGCTTGTTTCAGGAAAGATCCTGCACCTTTATTTCCGTAGCTGACGGCCGTTTTGCAGCCAGCCAATTGCAATATGCTCGCAATGATAACCCATTATGGTTACGCCAACCTAAACAACACGCAATGCTTAACAAAACGTAGCTTTTTGTTAAAATCAACTTACTACCAGCTAGCCTGTACCCGCAAGCCACCAAAGGACAATTTCCCTACTGCTATATAAAACATGGTAAATATGGAGCTTGTATGTCACAGTTTTTGCCATACGGATTAGCCCTGCCTCTTTAAACCAGCGAGAATAGCTTTATGCCGCGCTTTGAGCCAAACCGTGCTCCCTTGAAAATATTGTTGTGCGAACCTCGTGGGTTTTGCGCAGGGGTTGATCGCGCCATCCAGATCGTTGAAAAATCCCTGCAACAATATGGGGCGCCCGTTTATGTGCGCCACGAGATCGTCCATAATCGCTATGTGGTTGACGACCTGAAGAAAAAGGGTGCGGTCTTTGTGGAAGAACTTAGCGAGGTGCCAGATGATGGCGCGCCGGTTATTTTTTCCGCTCATGGCGTGCCAAAATCCGTGCCTACTGCTGCCCGGCAACGCAAATTGTTTTACCTCGATGCCACCTGCCCGCTTGTTTCAAAAGTCCACCGTGAAGCCGAACGCCATTTTAGCGATGATCGAGAGACCATTCTCATCGGTCACGCAGGACATCCCGAAGTCATCGGCACGATGGGACAATTGCCAGCCGGAGCTGTGTCGCTGGTCGAAACTGCAAGTGATGCACGCCAATTTACGCCACAGGGCGGCGCACAGCTTGCCTATATCACCCAGACAACATTGTCCCTTGATGACACCAAGGAAATTATCGAGATCCTCACAGCGCGTTTTCCAGATATTAAAGCACCTCGCAAAGACGATATCTGTTATGCCACCACCAACCGTCAGCAAGCCGTCAAAACCATTGCCGATCGCTGCGACGCCTTTTTGATTGTTGGTGCCCCCAACAGCTCCAACTCCATGCGTCTTGTGGAAGTTGCCGCTCGTTCTGGCTGCCCAAATGCCGCACTCGTACAACGAGCCAGCGATATTGACTGGGCCTCTTTTTCTGGCGTAGAAACGCTGGGCATCTCGGCGGGAGCATCCGCGCCAGAAGTGCTTGTTGATGAAATCATCGAAAGCTTTGAAAAGCGCTATCAAATTAGCGTAAAAAGCATCACAACGGCAACCGAAGACATTGCCTTCAAGCTGCCCAAAGAACTGACGCAAGCAAACTAACCCCACAAAATGAATTCCGATTGAACTAATGGAGAATTGACCTGGCTGTCTATACGCAAATTGCCGATGATGATCTGCGCTCGTTTCTAGCCGACTATGATGTCGGGGATCTGCATAGCTACAAGGGCATCGCCGAGGGCGTTCAAAACACCAACTATCTGGTGCGCACCTCCAAAACTTCCTATATTCTGACGCTCTATGAAAAACTCGTGGAAACCAAAGACCTGCCGTTTTTCCTCGGGCTGATGGAGCATTTGGCAACCCACAATATTTCCTGCCCCCTGCCTGTTGAAGACAAAAAAGGGCAGGTCCTCAAAACCTTGTCGGGCCGCCCCGCCGTGATGGTGACTTTTCTTGACGGGTTCTCAGTGAATCGCCCCAAGCGCTTGCATTGCGGCGAACTTGGCACGGCGCTGGGGGCAATGCACGTGGCGGGTGCAGATTTTGAGATGGTCCGGCCCAATGCCCTGACGCTCGCGGACTGGCGGCCTTTGTTTGAAAAGTGCGGAGAGAATGTCGATGACATTCATCCCGGCTTGCACGATGTCATTACGACCGAGCTGGCTTTTTTGGAAGATAATTGGCCCAAAGATCTGCCCACCGGCATCATTCACGCGGATCTATTCCCCGACAATGCCTTTTTCCTCGACGATCACCTGTCGGGCCTCATCGATTTTTATTTCGCCTGCAATGATTTTTTTGCTTACGATCTGGCCATTTGTCTCAATGCCTGGTGCTTTGAAGCAGATAGCAGTTTCAACATGACCAATGCCCGCGCCCTATTATCTGGCTATGAGCAAACAAGACCTTTGCACGAACAAGAACTTGAAGCGCTGCCACTGCTGGCCCGCGGTGCCGCGTTACGCTTTTTGCTGACCCGCATCTATGATTGGCTCAACACGCCCAAAGATGCACTGGTCAATCGCCATGATCCCCGCGAGTATTTGCGCAAACTGCGCTTCCACCAACAGATTAAAAATGTCAGTGAATATGGATTTGGCAAATGAGTGATCAACAGCTTGCAGCTAATGTGGTGATCTACACCGATGGTGCCTGTTCGGGAAATCCAGGCCCGGGCGGCTGGGGCGCGACCATGATGTTTGGCCCCAATAATGGGAATATGCAGCGCCGTGAAATAAGAGGCGGCGAGCGCGATACCACCAATAACCGCATGGAGCTGATGGCCGCCATCAAGGCGCTTCAATATCCAGAGCAACGCAGTACCATCGATCTGCACACCGACAGCACCTATGTACGCAAGGGCATCACCGAATGGATCCACGGCTGGAAGCGCCGGGGCTGGAAAACAGCCGCTAAAAAACCGGTTAAGAACGCCGATCTCTGGCAAGAACTGGATGAAGCGCGCACCCATCACGATGTCACCTGGCACTGGGTCAAGGGTCATGCGGGACACCCTGAAAACGAGCGCGCTGATGAACTGGCCGGCATGGGGCTCAAAGAAACTCTTGCCGGAGAGCCATCCCCCGAAATAATCCAAAGCGCCGAACCACCCGCGCTTTCGATCAGCGCCGCCTTTGATCTCGATCCTCGCCTAGCCGCTGACAGCGTTGAAATAGGCCCGCTCAAATTGTGCTCGGTCCGCTTGATGAACGATCATCGCTATCCCTGGCTGATCCTCATACCGCAAGCCCAGAATATGAGCGAACTCACTGATCTATCAGATGCTGACAGCCTTGTTTTGATGCACGAAATTCGCCGGGTGTCGAGCGCCATGGAGGAGCTGTTTCGGCCACAAAAACTGAATATTGGTGCCCTTGGCAATATTGTCGAGCAATTGCATATTCATATCATTGCCCGCCATGATGATGATCCAGCCTGGCCCGGCCCGGTATGGGGGCATAGCCCAGCCGAGGCCTATGATGACAAGCAGCTCGAAAATCTTTGCACGATTATCAAAAAAGTACTGATAAACTAGGTTCTCTTATTGGCGGTATCCGCAATGCGACCACATTCGAACTTTTATATGTAATTTAATCTGGCGGGCTTGCAGGAGGTGAAAATGGGACTTTTCAGACGCAATAAAGCAGATCAATTTATCAATGAAGCCATCGATCAGGCCAGAGGGGCTTCCGAAATCTCTCATGCGGGATTATTCGCGACGATCATTTCGGCTTTTGCCCTAATGTTTTCTGGTTATAGTTTCTATGAAACCGTTGTGCGTTCCGCAGATTTTGCCGTCTATGTACCACCGCGCATCGCTTATACTGATCCCAACAGCCCCGAACACCCCTTTGAAGTATTCATCGTACCCTTGACCCTTGCTAATGATGGTGCCCGCACCGGCACAGTTTTGTCCATCGATCTCAATGTCACCAATCCTCGTACCGGCAAAACCAAGAGGTTTTACGCCGCCCATCTGGGCACCTGGGGGCAAAGTCCCAAAACGCCGTTTATGCCGGTCGCCTTGCTGGGCAAAACAAGCTATTCCAAGCCCATGCAATTCGTGCCGCGCGCCGATGAGAAGATCAACCGCATTCTGGATTTTGAAGCGGGGGACTATGAATTTGAACTACGGCTCAATACTGCCTCGCCCGACAATGCCATGCCATTCCTCATGCCAAAGAACCACCCGTTGCGCTTTTCCATGCAAACTCACAAAATGAATTATTTCCGCTTCAACAAAACCGGTACGCAAGCCATGTGGTCCAAAGACGCCCGCCCCGCTGCAACCGGCGCGCAATAGCCTCACCCATTTTACCTCAACCCCCTCACCCCACCCTCTCCCCGAAGGGGGAGAAGGAGCAATAAGGTTCCAACCTCGAAACCCGTAGGGTGCAATTTATTGCTCCGTTTGACCTAGCAACCACCTTGGATATTTGTTGATAGTCTGATCGGTGCAATAAATTGCACCCTACGCTTTAGCAACCAGCCACGAAGCCCGTTTTCTCTCAATCATTTGAAATAAAACAATAAATTTTGCCTATGCAAATATCTCCCCGCGATTGATATTTATTGCGTGTTGACAGCCCCTTCCCCTTCGCCTAATTTTGCTCATCTGCTTCAGGTTTCCTTTCGATGGTTTTTGAAAGGATGAAATGGGAAGCCGGTGCGCTTTGTTTCATGACAGGCAATTCCGGCGCTGCCCCCGCAACGGTAGGTGAGGTTTGACAGATCACGAAGCCACTGTATCAAGCGATATGGGAAGGCGGTCTGTCTGGTCACAATTTTGACCCCTCATGAGCCCGGAGACCGGCCCGAAGCTTTACGGTTGGCATGCGGAGGGCATTGCCGGAGCTGGCGAGTTATGATCCATAATCTCACGGCTTTGACACACTCTTCTCACATCAATCCTTTGTGGCACTCAATCGCGCGGGCGGCGTGATAAAGGAAGAGTATGATGGGCATCTGGTTTAACTCCCCTGTGGCAATGAAGCTTCAAGGCTCATTGATCACCTCGGTGGTCGCATCCCCCTGTTTTTCAATCGAGGGGACAATTTCGTGAGCCAAGAAACACAAAAAAAACATCAGACGAAAATGGCCCGCAAGAAAAAGGTCGTGGACGAGGGCATTAGTCGTGCCGACCGCGAACAGGGCCTGCTTCTGGTGCTCACCGGCAATGGCAAAGGCAAATCAAGTTCGGCCTTTGGCATGATCGCGCGTGCCCTTGGTCATGGCATGAAAGTGGGGGTTGCCCAATTCATCAAGGGCAGCTCAGATACAGGGGAAGAAAGTTTTTTCAAGAACCATCCACGCGTCACCTGGCATGTTTTGGGGGAAGGTTTTACCTGGGAAACCCAGAATCTTGAAAAGACAAGCAAACGGCTGAAAAAGGCTGGGATGTGGCCCGCCAAATGTTGCATGATCCCTCCTATGATCTCATCGTACTTGACGAGCTGACCTATCCCTTGCGCTATAAATGGCTCGATATGGACAAGGTACTGGCCGACCTTCAAGCCCGCCACGACATGCAGCATGTGGTGGTGACGGGCCGCGGAGCGCTATCAGCGCTTGTTGAAGCCGCTGATACCGTCACCGAACTGGCCGATAAAAAACATGCTTATCGCGCAGGCGTAAAGGCGCAAAAGGGGATTGATCTATGAGTTCCCCTTCTTCGTATTCCAAGGCAAGGCAATGCCCGGCGCTGTTTATCGCCGCACCAGCTTCTGGCCAGGGAAAAACCACGGTCACAGCCGCCCTCGCGCGACATTATCGCGATGCTGGACAAACAGTGCGGGTGTTTAAAACCGGACCCGACTTTCTAGACCCGATGATCCTTGAACAAGCCAGCGGCCATCCCGTCTATCAGCTTGATCTATGGATGGGCGGCGAGCAGCATTGCCGTGACCTGCTTTACAAGGCGGCGAAAACAGCCGATCTCATCCTCATTGAAGGGGTGATGGGACTGTTCGATGGTGAAAAATCAAGCGCGGATCTGGCGACCTTGTTCAATATTCCGGTGCTTGCCGTCATCAATGGCAGCGCTATGGCCCAGACATTTGGAGCGCTCGCTCATGGTCTGGCGACCTACCGTTCCGATCTGCCATTCGCTGGCGTATTTGCCAATCGGGTTGCCTCTGACAGCCATTTCGAAATGCTCGAAGAAAGCCTGCCAGATGGCCTCGACATGCTGGGCTGGTTGCCGCGCAATGAAGAGATCGCTCTGCCCAGTCGTCATTTGGGGCTTGTGCAAGCAAGCGAAATTGCCGATCTCGACAATCGTATCTCGCTCGCCGCCCTCGCCCTGAAGGACATTCAAAAATTCACGCCTGCAAGCGTTTCGTTCGAGCCCGCGAAACTGGATGCACCCTCCAATCAGCTCGAGGGGCTACGTATTGCCATCGCGCAAGACGCCTCTTTTTCGTTTCTTTATCACGCCAATCTTGATCTGTTGCGCGACGAGGGTGCTGAACTTTTATTTTTCTCACCGCTTATAGACCAGCAATTGCCCGATGCCGATGCGCTTTATCTGCCCGGTGGCTATCCCGAATTGCATCTGGATGAATTGGCCGCAAATGCTCCTATGCTAGAGGCCATCCGCGCCCATCACCGCTCTGGCAAACCGATCCATGCTGAATGTGGCGGCATGCTCTACCTGTTTGATCAGCTGACCAATAAAGAGGGAGCAAGCGCCGAACTTGTGGGGCTGATGCCCGGCCATGCTCGCATGCAAAAAAGACTGTCAAACCTTGGCATGCACGCCATTGAGCTGCCCGAGGGCAATTTGCGTGGTCACACCTATCATTATTCAAAACTCGATAGCCCGCTCGAACCCATCGCCTTGAGTGTAGGGGCTCGCAAGGGCCGCACCGGCGAACCTGTGTTTCGTGATCTAAGGCTCAATGCCTCCTATCTTCATCTGTATTTTCCATCCAATCCAATGGCCGCAACAAAGCTGTTCGCGTCCTCAAATCAAATCTCGCCAAACGAAAGGTAACACTCATGCATATCGAACCAGGAGTCGTCGACGCCGTCAAAATGACCCTCAGCTATGGAACCGCTATCACCGCCGTTGGTTTTGCCGGTAAGCTGGCTATTGAAACCGTTAAAAAGGATGGCCTGCTTTCTCTCACCGTGCGCAGCCTCTTCACCACCATTGCCGTCTTTTGTTATTTCCAGGTTTTGCCCCATCATCCTGTCGGGGTTTCCGAAGTTCATCTGATCATGGGTTCAACCCTGTTCCTTATTTTTGGCGTTGCTCCCACCGCCATCGGCCTTGGCCTTGGTCTCGCGCTACAGGGTTTGCTCTTTGCCCCTCTTGATCTGCCGCAATATGGCATCAACCTGACCACGCTACTGGTCCCGCTCTATGCCATGAGCGTGCTGGCTGGTAAAATCATCCCGACAAAAACCGCCTATACAGATATAAAATATACGCAAGCTCTGGCACTTTCGGCGACCTATCAGGCTGGTATTGTTAGCTGGGTGGCGTTCTGGGCCTTTTATGGCCAAGGCTTTGGCGCGGAAAATCTGGCTAATGTGGTCCTGTTCGGCAGTGCCTATATGACCGTAATCATCATTGAACCACTTGTTGACCTCGCCGCTCTCGCTGCGGCCAAATCATTTCGCACTCTCAATGGCAGCGCCCTTGTTGAAAGAAGACTGTTTGCCGCCGCCTGATTTGAACCGTAACAATTCCCGCAAGATAAAGGAAAAACCATATCATGACCCCCAATCAAACCGAGCTAACTACCGCGCAGGCATCATCGCATTCAGCCACTCGCTTCATGCCAGCATTCGCCGCCGCCATCATTGGCATCGGCCTGCTGTTTGCGGCAGGTTTCGCCAACTCGCAAGTCCTGCACAATGCCGCTCATGACAGCCGTCACGCCGCTTCTTTTCCGTGCCACTAGTCTGGATTATCAAAATGAGTTTCTCAAAAATACTCAGTGCTGCTGCCCTGGCCAGCCTGTTCGCGGGCATATTACTGACCCTCGTTCAGCAAGTAGGAGTTATTCCCTCTATTCTGGAAGCTGAAAAATACGAAACCAGCACTCCCGCCGACACCAAAACGCCTACCACAACTCCCGCTCACGCGGAGCATGGCCATGACAGCCAAGCCTGGGCCCCGCAAGACGGATTGGAGCGAACATTCTTTACGTTCGCCGCCAATATTTTGATCGCTATGGGCTTCGCCTTGTTGCTTGGAGCGGCCGCCACATTGAGCGGCAGACATATTAGCTGGAAATCCGGTCTTCTCTGGGGACTTGCCGGCTATTTTATCTTTTTCGTCGCGCCCTCATTGGGTCTCGCCCCTGAACTTCCCGGAACGGAAGCGGCGGCTCTGCAAACAAGGCAAATCTGGTGGGCGGCCACTGCTATTTGCACGGCTGGTGGTCTGGCTTTAATGGTTTTTGCACCAAATTATCTGTTCAAAGGGATCGGTGTCATAATGCTGGTTGTGCCGCATCTTGTTGGCGCTCCCCACCCCGAACAACAGGCCGCGCTGGCCCCCCAAGAACTGATCACCACATTCATCATCGCAACTGCCATTGCCAATGCGGTTTTCTGGTTAAGCCTTGGAGGGGCATACGGTTTCTTTAATCGAAAACTGATGGACGAAGTATGAGTGATGGAGAGGGCATGAGTAAAGTATGGTTTGTGGGGGCAGGTCCAGGGGATCCCGACCTCATCACGGTGAAGGGCCGCGATCTGATTGCCAAGGCCGGTGCGATCTTGTTTGCAGGTTCGCTGGTGTCGGTTGCGGCAACGCGCTGGGCCAGCGCAACTTGCGAGGTTGCCGATAGCAAGGGCATGACGCTCGAAGAAATCACCAGCTGGCTCATCGCCAAAGCCCAAAACCATGAAACCGTTATCCGTCTGCAAACCGGCGATCCGTCCTTGTATGGCGCCCTCATTGAAATGGTGCAGCCTTTAGACAAAGCGGGCATCAAGAGCGGTGTGGTCCCCGGCGTCTCATCGGCGATGGCATCGGTCGCTGCCGCCAGCGAAAGCCTGACCCTGCCAGAAGTCACGCAAACGGTGATCCTGACCCGTGTAGAGGGGCGCACCCCAATGCCGCCGGGGGAAGATCTGGTGGCGCTGGCCCGCCATCAATGTACCTTATGCCTGTTTCTATCGATCACCCTCATACAAAAAATACAAAGCGACCTGTTGGAAGCTGGCTGGCAAAAAGAGGCGCTGGTGCTGGTCGTCCACAAGGCCAGCTGGCCCGATGAAGAAGTCATCGTGCGCAGCACCATCGAGACCCTTTATGACGATTGCCGCGCTGCCAAGATCAAATCGCAGGCAATGATTGTCGTCAGCCCGACGCTTGGGGCAAGAACGTGGTCGCAGCTCAAAAAATCAAAGCTCTATGACAAAGACTTTACGCACCGCTTTCGCAAAAGCGTTGCATTGCAGGAGAGAAAATCATGACCACCACTGTCCTCCTCGTTGGCCACGGCTCGCGCGTCGCAGCCGGTAATGCGGAAATCGAAAAATTCACGAAGATCTGGCAGGACCGCAATCCCACATGGAAAATCGAGCTGTGCTTTATCGAGTTCGCACCCATCACGCTAGATATGGGCCTTGCCAATGCAACCCACGGGGCCGACCGCGTCATTGTCGTGCCGCTAATCCTCAATGCTGCTGGACATGTGAAGATGGAGATCCCTCATCACATTGAAAAAGCCCGCAAGCAATATCCAGATGTCGAGTTCATCTATGCCCGCCATCTCGGCGCCAATGATAAAATGCTGGCCATCCTTAAACGCAACTTGCGCAAGGCGATGGAGACGATGGAAATGCCGGACCCCAAAACCACCGGTGTGGTGCTGCTGGGGCGCGGTTCTTCTGACCGCATCGCCAATGGCGAAAACGCCAAGCTCTCACGCTATGTATTTGAAGAAAGCCAGCATGAGCTGGTGGACCCGGCCTTCACCGGCATCAGTTTTCCGCGTCTTGAAATGGCCGTGCAACGCCAGATCAAGCTGGGCATGATGCAAATCGCGGTGCTGCCCTATTATCTGTTTTCGGGCACCTTGATGGAGCGCATCAAGAAACAGATAGCGCGCCTGCAAAACCAATATCCGCAGATCAGTTTTGCTCTGGCCGAAAATTTTGGTTTTGAAAACGAGATTTACGAGCTGCTTGATGAGCGGGTCCTTGAAGCAATGGCCAAGGACTATGACAACGATACGGAAGCGCATTACAAGCTGCACGGCGAGCATTATGAGCACCATCACCACGATCATGGTGATGATCACGATCACTCTCATGACCATGACCACCCCCATGAGGAGGCGGTAACATGAGCAATATTGTAACCGAACAAATGACCAAAGCCGGTCAACAGATCGAGCATGACAGTTTTGCCATTGTCGATCATGAAGCTGGAGAGCGCGGAAATTATAGCGAGGCGCAGTGGCAGATTGTCCGGCGTATGATCCACGCCACCGCTGATTTTGAATTTAACGGCCTCGCGGAATTTCACCCCGATTGTGTCAGTGCTGGGCTTGAAGCCATCATGGCTGGGGCCGCCATTGTCGCCGATGTGGAAATGATCTGCGTGGGACTGTCAAAACCCCGTCTGTCGCATTTTGGCGTCGTGCCTCATCATTTCATCTCCGATGAAGACGTCATCAAGAAAGCCAAGGAAGTCAATAGCACCAGAGCCGTGCAAGCCATGCGCAAGGCGCAAAATCTTGACCTGCTCGATGGCGGTATCGTGGCTGTTGGCAATGCACCCACCGCTTTGCTCGAAATGATCAAGCTGATCAAGGGCGAAGGGGTCAAGCCAGCCCTCATTGTTGGCATGCCTGTTGGCTTTGTGTCAGCGGCAGAATCAAAAGACGCTCTGGCAGAACTAACCGATATTCCCTGGATGATCACCCGCGGGCGCAAAGGCGGCTCGACGCTGGTGGTCGCCGCTATCCATGCACTGCTGGCTTTGGCCGAAACAAAGCAAAAGGCGAGCTAGTGGCCGATAAACCAAAGAAAAAGAAACGCGGAGATCGGACCGGCTTTACCACTGGCGCCTGCTCGGCTGCGGCTGCAAAAGCAGCTACCCTTGGGCTCGTCACAGGAAAAATTCCCGATCATGTAGAATGCAAGCTTCCCAATGGTCAACTGGTCAAGTTTGAGGTTATTGAAGCGCGCCTCAACGATAATTGTGCCCATGCTGTTATCATCAAGGATGCTGGCGATGACCCCGATTGCACCGACAAAGCCCACCTCACCGCTGATGTCTGCCTGCTCCCCAATGCCAGCGGCGAAGTGCTGCTGAAAGGGGGCGATGGTGTTGGTACCGTCACCCTCACCGGGCTTGGTCTGGAAGTTGGCGGCCCCGCCATCAATCCGGTACCGCGTCAAAATATAGAGGAAAATGTGCGCTCAGCCGGAAGCAAACTTTTACAAAAACAAGGACTGGAAGTGACCATTTCTGTGCCCGACGGCGAGAAAATGGCGACCCGCTCCATCAATGCCCGCCTTGGCATATTGGGCGGCATTTCGATCCTTGGCACGACCGGCATCGTGCGGCCCTATTCAACGGTTGCTTTTCGGGCCAGCGTTATTCAGGGCATTGAAGTCGCCAAAGCCAATGGCGAAGATACTATCGTGCTGACCACCGGCGGGCGCACTGAAAAATTCGTCATCCAGCAGCTCTCGCACCTGCCCCCCGTTTGCTTCGTGCAAATGGGCGACTTCTTGCGCTATGCCCTCGACACCTCAGTTAAAGAAGAGATCAAACATGTCATCATTGGCGGCATGATCGGCAAGCTCACCAAGATCGCCCAAGGGGAAACCATCACCCATGCCGGGCGCTCCAAGGTCAACACACAAATGCTGGCAGATATTGCCAGAGATCTGGGCGTCGAGGAAGATATCTGCCAGGAAATCGCCACCGCCATCACCGCACGCTTCGCCATTGAACGCCTCGAACCGCTAGGGCTTGATATCGCGTTCCAGCAAGCGGTTGCAGAAAAAGTCATTGATACTTTGATGGGGCGCTATCCAGACAAGTTTACCCTGCAAGTTCTGGTCAGTGATTTCAAAGGCACGCAGGTGGCACAAGCCAGCTCAAAAGGGGCCAGCTCGCAAGGGAGCGATCAATGAACCAGCCAACAAAATTAGTTGCCTCTGATACCCCCACCATCAATCCTTGCCGCATTATCGGCGTGCTTGATGATGGCGTATCGGGACTATCTGAGCCCATGCTTGATCATATCAGATCCGCCGACCTGGTGATTGGTGGCACCCGCACGCTCAAACTGTTCGAGCAGATTTTTGCCAGCGATTGCCAGACATTTGATCTCACTGGCAAGCTCATGAAAGTTCCTGAGCAGATCAGTCAGGCCCAAAGCGAAGGCAAACGCGTTGTCGTGCTGGCTACCGGCGATCCTTTGTGCCATGGCATCGCGGGTTTTTTGCAGTCGCGGCTTTGCATTGAAGCCTTTGAAATCTTGCCCAACCTGTCCATGGTGCAACTGGCCTGTGCTCGTCTTGGCATCCCGTGGAGCGAGCTGAAAATAGTTTCGGTGCATAGCAAGGATGCAGGAGAATGGGACCGCGCCAAAGGCGTTGATCACGGCCTGTATCCAGTGCTGCATGCCGCACAACATCATGACCGCATGGCGATTTTTACCAGCCCCGACAACAGCCCCGCGCGACTGGCCCGCATGCTGCTGGCGCAAGGTCTGCAAGATGATTTTCAAATGGCGGTGGTTGAGCATATCGCGCGCGACAGCGAGCGCCTCATCACAGATCTCTCTATCGAAGAGGCGGCTGATCACTCATATGCAGAACCCAACATGATGTTGCTGTGGCGGGTGAGCGCTCGCGCAAATGACGTGCGCTTTGGATTGCCCGACGAACGCTTTCATCAGCGCAAACCTGATAAAGGGCTGATCACCAAACGAGAAGTGCGCGCCGTTTCGCTGGCCCGCATGCAGTTGCGCAAAAACAGCATTGTCTGGGATATTGGTGCTGGCTCTGGCTCCGTTGGCCTTGAAGCAGCCCGCCTTGTGAGCGATGGCTATGTCTACGCCATTGAAAAAAACGAAGCGGATGCAGCAATCGCTGAACATAACCGCCGTGACCTTGGCGTTCACAATTATTACCTGACACATAACAAGGCCCCTGATGGGCTTGTTATGTGGCCCGATCCCGACGCCGTTTTCATCGGCGGTTCTGGCGGTAATCTGGGGGATCTCATCCGTCTCATTATGGGGCGCTTGAAACCACAGGGCACCCTCATCATGAATTTTGTCACCATTGAAAATCTGGCCGCCGCGACAGATATGCTGAAAGAATTAGATGTCAGCTGGGACGTCACCCAAATGCAGGTATCGCGTTCGCGCCCTATCTTGCACATGCACCGTTTTGCGGCCGAAAATCTTGTGTGGATCATTAGCGCCCAACAGACAAAGGATGACAGCCAATGAGTAGCGGAAAACTATATGGCGTCTCGGTTGGCCCCGGCGACCCGGATCTCATGACGCGGCGCGCCTATGCTCTGCTGCAAGAAAGCGCCTATTGGACTTATCCTGTACGCAATTCAAAAAGCGACAGCTATGCCTTGAATATAGCGACACGTGCCGGCCTTTCCCCGCCTAGCGATCATTGCGCGCTGATCTTTCCCATGACCCATGACGAAAGCAAGCTTGGCAAATTCCGCCAAAGGGCGGCGGAAAAAGTGCTGGAGGTTTTGAGCACCGGGAATGATGTGATGTTTCTGGTGGAGGGAGATGCCTCAACTTATTCGACGTTTGGGCATTTGGCTCGCCATGTCATTGACATGGATAGCAGCATCGAGATTGAAACCATTGCGGGAGTTTCCTCGTTCAACGCCGCCGCCGCCCGTCTGCAGTTTCCGCTCACCGAGGTGGACGATAAAATGGCGGTGATCCCAGCCAATTATGGTATTGAGACCATTGATCAATTGCTCAATGATTTCGACACGCTGGTGCTCATGAAAGTCAAACCACTGCTCGATGATATCATTGCCCTGCTTGAAAAGCGCGGGCTTGTTGAGCACGCCGCCTTCATTGAAAAAGCTGGCAGCCTGGAAGAGCGCGTGGTGCGCGATGTTTCTACTCTCAAGGGCCAAACCGTCAACTATCTATCCTTGATGCTGGTCAAAAATCCAGATCATGAGCGCGGTGAAATCTTGCGCGGTTGCCGCAAGAAATCCACTGACAACAGCAAGCAAGAAAGTGTTTTGAACGCATGACCAATACCCCAGATCAAAAAGTCGCATTACTCGCCATCACCAAACATGGCTGCGAACTCGTCAAGAAAGCCGCCGGTGAGCTGCCAGATGCGACCATTGCCGTGCCCATAAAATTCGCTGAAAATTTTGAGGACTTCAAAGATCGGCTGCACGCCTATGAAGGACCGTCAAAAGCGCAGGTCGGCACTTTGTTTGAGCAATTCGATCAGATCGTTTTCTTCGTATCACTGGGGGCGGTTGTGCGGCTTATTGCTCCCCATCTCAAAGGAAAAGAAGTTGACCCCGGCGTATTGGTGGTGGACGATGCGGCGCAATATGTCATCCCCGTTTTGTCGGGACATGTCGGCGGCGCCAATGAATTTGCCGAACAGCTTGCAACCATATTGGGGGGGCGTGCCGTACTCACCACCGCATCTGATGCGCGTAAAACAATCGCCGTTGATATATTGGGGCGCGAGCTTGGCTGGAAAATCGAAGCGCCGAAATGGAACCTCATTCGCGTCTCGGCCCATGTTGTCAATGATGAACCCGTGGCGCTGGTGCAAGAATGCGGCTCCAAGGACTGGTGGAAGTTAAAAACACCCTTACCCAAAAACATTCATCTATTTGAGCGATTGGAAGATGTCGATCTCGATGCTCACAAAAGCGTTTTGTGGATCACCCAAAAGGAAGTCCCGCAATCCATGTGGGACGAGATGGTCGAGCGCTTAATCGTCTACCGCCCGCCAGAAGGACAATAGCATGAAGGTCATTCTTGGCATGGGCTGTGATCGCGGCACGCCAAAAGCCACATTGGAGACGGCCATCGATCTGGCGCTTGGCACCATTGATCTGGCACGAAGTGCCGTCATATCTATGGCCACCATCGATAAGAAAAATGATGAAGTAGCTCTGCTGGCATTGTCCAGCGATCACGACTGGCCGCTGCAATTTTTTACCGCCCAGCAGCTGGCAGTGGTCGAGGTGCCCAATCCCTCTGAAGTGGTACGCAAATTTATGGGCACGCCCGCCGTGTCGGAAGCTGCCGCCATATTGGCCGCCAAAACCGACATGAGTGATCTGCTGGTGGAAAAATTCAAACACAAAGGAGCGGATGGTAAAAACGCCACCGTCTCCATCGTTCAACTGAAGGAACAAGCATGAGTACAGACACCAAACCCGGCAAGATATTGCTGGTGGGCTTTGGCCCCGGCGCCAAAGAGCATATGAGCTTGCGCGCCCTTGAGGCCATGACCGAAGCAGATGTCATTATCGGCTACACCACTTATATTAAACTGGTGAAGGATCTGATCGTCGGCAAAGAAATCATCCGCAAGGGCATGACCGAAGAAATCGACCGCTGTATCGAAGCCTATGATCAGGCCAAGATGGGCAAGACCGTGGCGCTTATCTCCTCTGGTGATATTGGCGTTTACGGCATGGCCGGCCCGACCTTTGAAGTTTTGCTGCAAGAAGGCTGGACGCCGGACAGCGAAATCACCGTGGAGATCATCCCGGGCGCAACAGCGCTTAGCGCTTGCGCTTCGCTGGTTGGCGCGCCCCTCACCCATGATTTTTGTTCGATTTCATTATCGGACCTGCTGACGCCATGGCCGACCATCGCCAAGCGTCTCGATGCCGTTGGCGCCAGCGATTTCGTGATCGCGCTTTATAATCCAAAGAGCAGCCGCCGCCATGGGCAGATCCAACAGGCGCAGGAAATTTTGCTGCGCCACCGCAAACCAGAGACCCCCGTCGCCATCGTCAAATCAGCCTATCGCCGCCGCCAGGACATTCAGATGGTGCGCCTTGATCAAATGAAGGATTGCGAAATCGGTATGCTGACAACGGTGCTGATCGGCAATAGCAGCACGTTTCTCAAAAACGGCTTGATGATTACACCAAGAGGCTACGCCAATAAATATGAGGGCATCACCGGGGACGCGTTAGAGGGCGAGAAAAAAGGCCGATCTCTTTCAATGGGTCTGACGGGCTGGCATGGCGTGGTGCGTGAATATATGCGCAATGGCGAGTTTCATACCCTGCGCAAAGTGGGCGAGCATTTCAATGCGCCCATCGGGCAAATCCTGCAAGCCATAACGGCGGCAAGTGACGGTGATCAGGCCGGGGACTTTCAAGCGCTATCGATTGAAGGCGATGCCTTTTCGATCATCGAAGCGGCAAAAGAGTGGGGTCTATTGCGCGCCGTTGTGCGCTCGCAAGCTGGCGCCATTAGCGAGCTGAAAATGCACGCCAAAGACATGGTGCAAAAAAACGATTGGCTGAATATCGAGAACGAGCATTTCCATCTGCATATCAACTGGCCATCTGTCGCCAATGTCACACTGGTGCGCCGAGACGATAGCTATCGCAGCGCCTTTTTCACCGATATTCACGGGCACTCTGTCTTCAATATATCGCTGGTGCGCACCGATAATAAATTTGATGAAGCCGCCTTCAAAGCTTTTGAAGCAGTATGGCAAACCCATCAACCCACCCCCAGACAATTGGAGACGTCAGATCAATGAGTGAATTAGAAAAACCCACCATGATGGATTATCACCGCCATATGCTGGTGTGTGTTGGTCCCCGTTGTACCGAGGAAGGCGAATCTGAAAGCCTGTTTCAAATGCTTGGCGAAAAATTTCGCGAGGCGGGTATCAACAAGGGCGATCTGCGCGTCAAACGCACCCGCACCCATTGTTTCGCGACCTGCAAATCAGGACCGGTACTGTCGATCCAGCCCGACGGCATCTGGTATTATAATGTCACCGAGAAAAATCTTGACCGCATCATCAACGAGCATCTCGTTGGGGGCGTACCGGTTGAAGATCTGATTTATCACCGATCCAAAAATGGCTGACAACAAACAGACCATTTTTAGCCAAGGCGAACGCGAGACCTTGCACAAGGTGCTGGCCGCGCGCCGCGACATGCGCCACTTCGTCAGCGGTACCAGCGTATCGCCTGAAGTCATGGAGCGTCTGTTCGCGGCTGCGCACATGGCACCATCCGTTGGCCTCATGCAGCCATGGCGGTTTATCCGTGTTCAAAATGATCAATTACGTGAAGATATTGCCAGACTGGTCGGTGAAGAAATAAAGACTACCGCCAATAAGGTCGGCCCGCGCAAAAGCGAATTCCTCAAACTAAAACTGGAAGGGGTCCGAACCTGCGCACAGCTTGTCGCCGTAGTGCTGGCCCCCGACGATGGCACCTTGTTAGGACGGCGCACACTGCCCCAGGAAATGGCTCTTTGTTCAGCAGCCTGTGCCATTGAAAATATGTGGCTGGCGGCGCGCGCCGAAAATATCGGGCTTGGCTGGGTCTCCTTGTTTGACCCCCAAAAGCTTGGTGCACTGCTGCATTGCCCAAAAGAGGCGCTACCAATCGCTCTGTTGTGTATTGGGCCGGTGCAAGAATTTTATGAAAAACCCATGCTGGTGCAAGAGGGCTGGCGAGACGAAAAACCCTTAGTGGGCATGTTGTTTGAAGATCGCTGGCCTATTGAGGGAGAGACGCAATGATCGAAACAATGATCGCCGTTGTCGCCGCCCTCGCGCTCGACCATCTGCTTGGCGAGCCAAGACGCTGGCATCCACTGGTGGGCTTTGGCCAGCTGGCGGCATGGATCGAACAAAAATTCAATGTCAATGAAGGAGCAGGGATGAGCGCTGGATTGATTGGCGTGTTCGTTCTCATTGCCCCGCTGACATTGCTGACTTATCTGATTGCCCACTATCTACCGCTGCCCCTTGTGTTCCAGACGCTCATTCTCTATCTGGCGCTTGGCGGGCGCTCACTGGTGGAACATGCCCATCAGGTGCATCAAGCTCTTGCTGCTGGCAAACCCGATGAAGCGCGCCGTTTCACAAGCTATCTCGTCAGCCGCGACACCAACAATATGAGCGAGCGTGACATGTCGCGCGCCACCATCGAGTCCACTCTGGAAAACGGCTGTGATGCGGTCTTTGCCCCCCTGTTCTGGTTCATGATTGGCGGTGCACCCGCAGCGCTTTGCTATCGCCTTGCCAATACGCTCGACGCCATGTGGGGCTATCGCACAAAACGCTATGCCCAATTTGGCTGGGCAGCCGCCAGGTTTGATGATGTGCTGAACTATATACCCGCCCGCCTCACGGCCATGACCTATGCGCTAACGGGGCAGTTCAATAGTGCCCTTTCTTGCTGGCGCTCGCAGGCTGCCGATTGGAAGAGCCCTAATGCTGGTCCCGTTATGTCATCAGGGGCTGGCGCTTTGGCGCTGCAACTTGGCGGCCCGGCGCTTTACCACGGCTCGATGCAAAAACGCCCGGCGCTTGGCAAAGGCCTGCAACCAGTGGCGGGCGATATCAATCGAGCCACCAAACTATTGCAGCGCGGCATCCTTGCATGGTGCGCCATTGCCCTTTTTATTGCGGGAGGATTGGCACTTGCTTGAACATGGGGGCAAGCTGCTGGAAGCTGCCAAAAATTATAAAATTCCTCTTGATCAATGGATCGATCTGTCAACGGGCATCAATCCGCATGGCTTTCCCATCCCCTCAATTGATATAGAAGACTGGGCACGTTTGCCGCAAGACAATGATGGCCTCACGCAAGCCGCCCAAATCTATTATGGCACTAAAGATTTATTAGCTGTGGCAGGTTCGCAAGCCGCCATATCGGCTTTGCCGCGCCTGCGCTCCAAAGGATCGCGCATTGCTATTTTGCAACCAGCTTACGCGGAGCATAGACACGCGTGGCGCGAAGCTGGATTTACGGTCACGGATTTTGCGGCAAGCGATATCAATCAAGCGGTCGACCAGCATGATGTCGTCGTACTGGTCAACCCCAACAACCCGACGGGCGCGCGCTTTGGCATGGATGAATGTCTAGGCTGGCATCGCGCGCTACAAAAACGCGAGGGCTGGTTGATTGTCGATGAAGCCTTTATGGACACCACTCCCGAGCAAAGCCTTGTGCGCAAAAGCGATCGGCCCGGGCTTATTGTTCTGCGCTCGCTGGGGAAATTTTTCGGGCTCGCGGGAGCGCGGGTCGGGTTCGTTTTTGCGCATCCGATCTTTCTTGAATTTCTGGGAGAGCTACTAGGACCCTGGACGATTAGCGGGCCTTCGCGCACCATCGCGCGGCACGCTCTCACCGATCATTACTGGCAGCAAAAAATGCGCCTGCAGCTCGGTGTCAGCGGCCAGCGTCTGAAAAACCTGCTCATACAATATAGCCTTGCACCAAGCGGGGGCACCGATCTGTTTCAATGGGTGCAATCGAGTAATGCTGATCTCATACATGAAACCCTCGCCAGACAGGCCATCTGGACGCGCCTGTTTGAAGAACCTGCGGCCCTGCGCTTTGGTTTGCCGGGTAGCGAGGCGCATTGGCACCAATTGGAGCAGGCATTGCAAGACCTGCTAGCAAAGGGGCAGCTATGAGCGTGTTGATGATACAGGGCACCACGTCGGATGCGGGCAAAAGCGCGATAGTCACGGGCCTGTGCCGCGTTCTGGCAAAACGGGGTATCAAGGTCGCCCCCTTCAAACCGCAAAATATGGCGCTAAACTCAGCCGTTACCATTGATGGCGGCGAAATTGGCCGTGCGCAGGCCCTGCAGGCGCGCGCCGCTGGCATTCCCCCGCACACCGACATGAACCCCGTACTGCTCAAGCCCAATAGCGATACGGGATCGCAAGTGATCATTCAGGGTCACGCTATCGGCAATATGGATGCACGGCGCTATCACCAGTATAAACGCATCGCCATGAAAGCGGTGCTGCAATCCTATCATCGGCTTCAGGACCAATATGATGTGGTGCTGGTGGAAGGGGCTGGCAGCCCTGCCGAAATTAATCTGCGCGCCAACGATATTGCCAATATGGGTTTTGCGTTGGCGGTCGATGCACCGGTATTGCTGATTGCCGATATTGATCGCGGCGGCGTCTTTGCGCATCTGGTTGGCACCTTGCAATTGCTCGAAGCTGACGAGCGTGCACTGGTCAAAGGCATGGTCATCAATCGTTTTCGCGGTGATCACGATCTGTTGCAACCAGGCATCGACTGGCTGGAGAACGAAACCGCGGTCCCGGTCACCGGCACGCTACCATATCTGCACGGTCTTTATCTCGAAGGCGAAGACAGCCTTACCCGCACCAGCAGTCATGCAAGCCACGAAAACAGCGTGACGATCATTATTCCCGACATGCCGCATTTAAGCAATCACACGGATTTTGATGCCCTCAACCTCCATCCCCAGGTCAATTTGCTCTTTGTCAAAGCCAATGAGGCCATTCCCCCCGCCGATCTGATCATCCTGCCCGGCAGCAAAAATGTGCGGCTCGATCTTAAATGGTTGCGCAGCCAAGGCTGGGAGCAGGTAATCAACAAACATCTACGCTATGACGGCAAACTCATGGGCATCTGCGGCGGCTTCCAGATGCTTGGTAGCAATATTGATGATCCAGAAGGCATCGAAAGCGAACCCGGCAGCACCCCCGGCCTGCAATTGCTTGACTGCACAACCCTGCTTGATCGCAACAAGCAATTACGCAATGTCAGCGGCCGCTTGACGATCGAGAATGCCAAGGTTTGCGGATATGAAATCCATATCGGCGTGACCAGCGGCCCGGCGCTTTCCAATCCTGCCATCAAGCTTGAACACAGATCCGATGGCGCGATATCCCCCGATGGCCAGATATTTGCCACCTATCTGCACGGCCTGTTCGATGAGCCAAACGCTTGTACTGCCCTGTTGCAATGGGCGGGCCTGAAACAGATAGCGCCCAGCCAGTTTGAACAAACCCGCGAGCAGCATATTGATCGGCTTGCCGATGCCCTTGAAGAACATCTTGATATGGATCAGATCTTTGCGCTTATCGGCATGCCTCATGCCCAAAAGGAGAAGCGGGCATGAAACAGCTTATCCTTGGTGGCATGCGATCTGGAAAAAGTGCGTGGGCTGAAAAACTTGCCAGTCAAAGCAGCCTGCCCGTCACCTATATTGCGACCGCCACTTCGCGCGACAAAGAAATGGCTGCGCGCATCAAAGCTCATCAGGACCAGCGCCCGAGCGATTGGCAATTGATCGAGGAACCTCTTTTTCTGGCCCGCACCCTGCAAGCCCATACCAAAAAAAACCAATGCCTGTTAATCGATTGCCTGACCTTGTGGGTCACCAATCTTTTGCTTCATGAGGACGCGGAACTGTTTGCCCAGCAAAAAAAAGAGCTGCTTGAAATATTGCCAGCCCTGCAAGGACAGATCATTTTCGTCAGCAATGAAACCAATATGGGGATTGTGCCGATGGATGCGCTCTCGCGCCGGTTTTGTGATGAAATGGGACGCCTGCATCAAGAGATCGCACAGATTGCAGAACAGGTCACTTTGGTGGTTGCTGGACTACCCCACATTATCAAAGGGGTGCAGTTATGAGTGATATCGGCTGGCTATCAAATTCTATTGCCGCGCTCGATGATGACGCTCGGCGGCAAGCGGATGTTCGCCAATCAAGATTGACGAAACCAGCGGGAGCGCTTGGGCGTCTTGAAGAAATCACCCTCGATCTGGCCGCCATGCAAGGCGATGAGTGTCCGCAAATGAGCGAGGGTTTTATCTCGGTATTTGCGGCCGATCACGGGGTCGCTTTGAACGGTGTCTCGGCGTTTCCGCAAGCTGTCACCGGTGAAATGATCAAGAACTTTTCTAACGGCGGCGCAGCCATCAATGTGCTGGCACGAGAAATCGGCGCGCATCTGGAGGTGGTCAATCTTGGTACGGTCAACCAGCTACCAGCTCTTGAAGGCGTCCTTGATCTGCAAATTGGGTTCGGCACCAAAGACCTTTCCAGCGAACCCGCCATGAGCGAAAAGCAACTGGGCAAGGCGCTCATAGCAGGGCGCGATGCGGCAAGCCGGGCCGCGCAATATAACGCTCATTTGTTTATTGGTGGCGAGATGGGCATTGGCAATACAACAAGCGCGGTGGCTCTGGCCTGCGCCGCGCTCAACCTGCCTCCTGCCGATCTTGCAGGCCCTGGAACAGGGCTGGATGCCACCGGCATTGCTCACAAGATCGACATCGTGCGCCAAGCACTACAACAGCACGAACCCTCACTCAATGATCCATTAGAATATTTACGTTGCCTTGGCGGGTTTGAAATCGCGGCCTTGGTCGGAGCCTATATAACATGCGCGCAAGCTGGATTGCCGGTGCTGGTGGACGGCTATATCAGCTCGGTCGCCGCACTCATGGCGACAAAACTTTCTTCGCGCACGAGCCATTGGTTTTTATATGCACATCGCTCAGCCGAACCCGGTCACAAACTCGTGCTGGAAGCGCTGCATGCGCGCCCCTTGCTTGATCTGGGCATGCGTCTTGGGGAAGGGTCTGGCGCAGCCGTGGCGGTGCCGCTATTGCGCATGGCCTGCGCCCTGCATGCGCAAATGGCCACCTTTGACGAGGCTGGAATTTGCGAGAAGGGGGCATGATCACATTGTTGCGGCACGGGGAAGTCAAGGGCGGCAAGCGCTTTCGCGGCAGCACGAATGATCCCTTGACCGCAAAGGGATTTGATCAAATGCGGTTGGCGACAAAGGCCCCGTTCACATGCGATCTGGTGATCAGTTCACCGCTGCAACGCTGCGCCGCCTTTGCGAGCGAGTTGGCTGACGACAAGTCTTTGCCACTGCTCATTGAGCCGCGCCTTACTGAACTACATTTTGGCGACTGGGAGGGGCGTACAAGCAAGCAGATTTACGATGAGACCCCCAAGGACCTTACGCGGTTCTGGAGTGATCCGCAAAAATATCCACCTCCTGCCGGCGAGCGATTGCAAGATTTTCAAACGCGCGTGCTGGCAGCCTTTGGCGAACTCATAGAGCGTCATAAAAATCAGCATCTATTGCTTGTCACTCATGGCGGTGTCGTCCGTATTTTGCTGTGCCATTTACAAAACATTGCGCTCGCGAAAATATTAGAGCTTGAGGTCGGCTATGGCGCACGCATCACATTCGCGCCAAAAGACAAGGATCATTTTGTCCTCGTGGAGCAAATCTAACATGGTCCTGCCCCCTCACCCCATCTTCATCGCACTACAGTTTTTGACCACTATTCCGGTGACGCTCAAACAGCTTCCAAGCGAGCAAGAGATGGGGCGCTCACTGCTTTATTATCCTCTGATCGGGATTCTGATCGGCGCTCTGCTTGCCGCATTTGCCGCTGGTCTTTCACAACTGAGTTCGCCAGCAACAGCGCCACTCGTCGCAGCTTTAACCCTGATTGTTTGGGTTTTGCTGACGGGCGGGCTGCATCTGGATGGCTTGGCTGACAGTGTTGATGCGTTGATGGGGGGCTTTGGCGATCGACAAAAAACGCTTGAAATCATGAAAGACCCGACCAGCGGTCCGATGGGTGTTATCTCACTGGTGCTTGTTTTGCTCGCAAAATTCACCGCTCTATGGCTGGCCATTGGCATGCAGAACTGGCTGGGCATATTGATTGCCCCCCTGCTAGGGCGCACCGCATTGATCGCTTTGTTTCTAACGACACCCTATGTTCGAAAAGGCGGGCTTGGGGCGCTGATCTGCGAGCATATGCCAAAACACACAAGTCTGCTTATGATGCTCATCGCGCTGGCTATTTCCGTGGCAATCGCGGGCCTCAATGCTGTTTGGGGCTTACTGGCCTGTGCGGCAGCGTTTATCGCCCTGCGCACGCTCTTTCTATCGCGTCTTGGCGGCACCACAGGTGATAGCGCCGGTGCTCTTGTCGAGCTGACCGAGATGGTAATCTTGGTGGTGATGGTGTTTGCGGTTCGCTAAACCAAAGCTAGTTTCTAAATCCCAGCAAGAGCTGGTTTTTTCTTCTTTTGGTATGCTTTTTACTCGCGATCGATCTGTTATTGCGCTTCACAATATCATTATAGACAACGATCATGCGTTGGCAACGCACTGTACCTGCTGGATGTTCAGCATCGCCTGGAACGCGCGAGATAAACCGGCAAACCTCTTTCATGCCCTTTTGCCGTAGCCATCCCTGACGCACGCCGCGGCGAATGGCAAACGCATCAGATGTATCTTCGTCAAAGCCACGAAATTGATGGCCACATTCATGCGCATAGATATAAAGCTGAACGATTTTATGCTCTTTGCGCATATACCGCATATTGACGATAATGAAACCAGGATTAGTATAGGCTCCAGCCCAGGTATCAAATTCTGGATCAAGAATTGTCGGACGTTTACCACAACCAACGCGCCTGCCAGCGAGGCTGAGCTTTCCAGGAGCAACATATTTGGCGACACCGCCAGCCTCGTTAATATATTGTTCTACCGAAATATTTCCGCCATGAGAGGTATATGTCTGAGCCTGCACATATCCCGGCATGAAAAAGCCGCCCAAGGTCACAATTGCAATTGCAATTGCAATCAATCCAGCCAATCGCGCAAAATTCATTTTTTCTTTCTTTCCAACACCTAAAGCCCAGACAGATTCGCACCCCAATTTATCGAGATACTATCACAGACAAAAACAAGTTTAAACACCAACATCTTAAAAACAGATAACGTTTTTTTAAGTACTGGAATTCGTTTATTTATGGGCAGGCTTAACTGGCTCAGTAGCCGTTTCAATTGCACTACCAAAACGAATAATATGACCGTCAGGGTCTTTGACATGGATTTCGCGCATGCCATGTGGTTCGTCTACAGGACCATAAACGATATCAGCACCAGCAGATTTTATGATGTTCAGATACGCATCCACATCCTTCACAAAAATCATCAGCCATGTCCCGGGATTGCCCTGCCCTTCCTGGCAAAAAAAACAGCTCCACCTTGTCACCAAAATAAACACTGCCAAATGTCGCGGGTTCTCCCCAGTCCCATGCCTTGATAAATTTCAGCTTGTCGACATAGTAATCAAACGAAGTGGCGATATCGCTGACATTCAAGATCGGCGTCACGCTGGCTGATTTGGTGATTTTATCCATCTCGGATTTGTTTCTGGAGTTCATATCTTAGACCAGTTCGCCTTTCAGCATCTTGGGAATGGTGCCAGACGTGCCAGCGGCTTCATTGACAAACAGGTTTTTGGCAAATGGCAGATTACCTGCCATATTGAGCCCGAAGTCGCGCACCGAGCGCAACAATGTATTCTCGTTTGAAAACAGGGAATTGAGCGCCACCATCGAGGCGGTAAACGCGAAACTGTCAAACCGTCGCCACTGCTCATAGCGCTGCAATTGCGACAGCGAACCGATATCAAGGCCCAAACGATGCGCATCGATCAAGGTCTCAGCCAAAGCTGCCACATCGCGCAAACCATAATTAAGCCCCTGCCCGGCGATCCAGTGCATGCCATGAGCCGCGTCCCCCAACAGGGCAAAGCGCTCCTTCACATAATCGCGCGCCACCAGCATACTAAGCGGGAAGGCGTTGCGCGGCCCAGCCAGAGAAAGGTCGCCAAGGCTGGCCACCAGCTCCTCGCCCATGCGCAAGCGCACCTGTGCCAAGAACTCGTCATCATCCATTTGTGTGACCTTGGAGGCGAAGTCGCCCTGCTCGGTCCATACCAATGATACGCGGTTGTCGGTGAGTGGCAGAACGGCAAAGGGACCAGAGGGCAAAAAATGTTGCACAGCACGGCCATGATGGGGCTCGCTATGAGCAATGGTGGCGACAATCCCCCACTGGCTGGCGGGCCAATCAATGGTCTGGATTTTTGCCACCTTGCGCAGGTTTGATGCGCGGCCATCTGCGGCCACCAGCAGGCGCGCTGTATGTGTTTCGCCAGTTGCCAATTTGACTTCAACCTTGCCAGGCAACACCTCAAACCCCGTGACATCCACCGGCGATATGACCTTGATATCATCACGCCCCGCATAAACCTTGGCCAGCGCCGCGCGCAAAACATGCGCCTCGACCACGAAAGCCGCGGGCTCACCGCTTTCCATCTCATTATCCATATGCAAGAGAGTCGGCCTGATCACTTCGGCCAGCTTGCTGTCAGAAATATCAACCGAAGTCATGGGCTGCGCCAGATCGGCGACATGTTCCCACACACCCAATAGCTGCAACAGGTTTTTACTTGAAGCAGAAAGCGCAAAGGCTCGCCCGTCCATTTCAGGCGCGAGACGATCATCAGGCCCCTCCATGCTCAACACCGTCACCGACAGCCCACTGTCTTGTGCACCGCCGCGCAAGGCCAGCGCCAGCGGCAGGCCGGTCAAGCCGCCCCCCACAACAAGAATATCGCTCATTTCATGGTCGCTCATGGATCAATCCTAGTTTTTTGCTCATGCCCTCTTTATATATAGTCGCCAGAACGAGAAGAAAACCAGCAACAATACCTAGTTAAGTGAAAAAGCTACAACACGGCGGGAATAGCTCAATGGCATCAGACAAAAATTCCGACCAGAACAAGACCCCAAATACAGCCCCAAATAAAGCAATGGGCAAGCTCGTGGACACGCTTGAACTTGAGCAATTGGAGCAAAATCTGTTTCGTGGCCGCTCCCCTGATGATGGCTGGCAGCGCGTGTTTGGCGGGCAGGTCGTAGGGCAGGCCTTGCGCGCCGCAACCCATACCCTCACAGATCGCTTCGCTCATTCTCTGCACGCCTATTTCATGCGCCCCGGCGATCCCAAAATCCCCATCATCTATGAGGTCGAGCTGACCAGAGAGGGGCGCAGTTTCTCGACCCGCCGCGTCATTGCCATCCAGCACGGCAAGCCTATTTTTACCATGAGCTGCTCGTTTCATATGGAAGAGCCCGGCTTTACGCATCAAATCGACATGCCAGATGTGCCAAGCCCCGATGAGCTGCCAAGCGAAAACGAGTTGCGCGATAAACTCTTGAAGGACATGCCAGCCCCCATCCGCGCCTATTGGCAACGAGACCGCCCGGTCGAAGTGCGCCCCGTCGATATCAGCCGCTATCTGGATCCGCAAAAGGCCAGCCCCGTGCAACATGTCTGGCTGCGACCCACCGGCGCGCTGCCCGATGATCTGGCCGTGCACCAATGCGCTATCGCCTTTGCCACCGATATTTCCCTGCTGGACACAGCGCTGGTGCCGCATGGGCGTACCATTTTCGACCCACGCCTCGCATTGGCCAGCATTGACCATGCCTTATGGTTCCACAAACCCGCCAAATTTGATGACTGGGTGCTCTATTCCACCGACAGCCCCATGACCCACGGCGCGCGTGGCTTCACAAGAGGCACTTTGTTTACGCGTAGCGGCGAATTGATCGCCTCGGCAGCGCAAGAAGGGCTGATCCGCGATCTTGGCGATAAGGGTTAGAAGAAAAAATATGAAGTTTCTTGCTCAAATTCTTGTTAAAATTTTTGCTGTTATCGCCATACTCCTGCTGGCCATTATTTTGGTATGGGGGCTACTTTTGTCATCTTATCCCACTTATTCCTGGCATCAAAAGATGACCGTCGAAGTCGAAACCCCGGACGGGATCAAAACCGGCAGCAGTGTTACGTCGGTAAAATGGGTTGATGGCTCTAATCCGGCCATAGGCTGGAATAGCTATTACAAGGGCGAGGCAGTAGTCGTCGACATGGGCGAAGGGCGCTATTTGTTTGCTCTTTTGCGTCGTGTCCCTACGGGTCGCCTACAAATGAGCAGTATGCTTATTGGGGCGCTCTCAAAACGAAAGAGCCTAGGAGCCAGTAAAAAGCTGTTTGACGAAATTGTGAACAAGCATGGCCGGGCCAGCGGCGTGGTTGAACTACCCGACTATCAATATCCCACCCTTGTCACCTTTGACGACCTGGATGATTCTACCAGCGTCCAAAAGGTCGATTCTCATAATATGGCAAAATATTTCGGCGAGGGTGTGAAGCTTAAACGCATTACCCTGGAAGTCACCGACGAACCTGTGACAAGAGGCACGGTGGGGAAGCTTTTAACATGGCTTGTAGATTATTCTGGCCCAAGGCTTGCCCCTGCAATAGGTGGCAACATCGCTGAGGCGCCATTTAACCGTCTTGTGCGACACTTAGATTTTTGGAGAAAATAGTAATGGCTAACGATAACAGCCACGAACAGGCGTATATATCATCCTTTTTGTAGGGCGCAATATATTGCGCCGCTTGTCCTCAAAGGGAATGTCTGACTTTGTTGCACGCCCGCAATGGTGCAATATATTGCACCCTACATCTTCTCCCAGCCAATCGAGACAACGCACATTCAACCCTGCACGCGCCTGCCACCGCCGCCGCTTCGTCATCGCCGGGCAAGCGGAGCGGCGACCCGGTGATCCATTGCAGTCTCGCATTTATACGGTCAATATGAGCAAATCCCTCGCCTTCCCATTGGATACCCGGATCTGCGCTTCGCTTGTCCGGGCATGACGAGGGTGGGGCTTCGCTTGCGCGGACATGACGTGAAAAACAAGCACGGACATGCGATGGAGGGGGCAGCATAGTCATGGCATGGAAAACCAACATTCACATAACGTAAAAAACTGTCACCCCAGCGAAGGCTGGGGTCCATACTCCCTCGCCCATCAGATATAAAGAAGAACCAGCGGCAAAATAGAGCCTAAAATTGTCCGGTCTGGGAGTATGGATCCCAGCCTTCGCTGGGATGACGAACTTGGTCGTCAGTTGTGGGGTTGCACTTAATTATGGATCCCCGCCAGAGCCTGTGCTCGTGAAGATGGGGGCGGGGATGACAAATGTTGCTGGTCAAGCGTATATGGCTAAATACCCTCGCCAAAATGCCGTGATGAAAAAACATTCATATTTTGGATTCTGACTGTTTTTTATGCAGTCCGAAGGGTGCTTTATGCGCCAACGAATTCATTGTCTAAATTTTATTCAACAAAATCAACGTATTAACTTATCATTAACAAACTGGCACAGCTCTTGAGTTCTACAAGGCGGCAGGACTCCCATTCGGGAAAAATGCAACTCATTCGTCGTGCAAGGGCTGGAGCTGATCCGGGATCACGATGTGCAACACAGTAGGGATTTAACAATTGGGGAGCGATTGTCATGAAAATGGTTATGGCCATCATCAAGCCGTTTAAACTGGACGAGGTGCGTGAAGCCCTCACCGACGCCGGAATTGAAGGCATGACGGTATCTGAAGTCAAAGGCTACGGACGCCAAAAAGGTCACACAGAAATTTATCGCGGCGCTGAATATGCCGTGTCTTTCCTGCCAAAACTCAAAGTAGAAGCCATCGTCGCCAGTGACGATGTCGACAAAACAATCAACGCCATCGCCACGGCTGCCAAAACCGGCCAGATCGGTGACGGCAAGATTTTTGTCCTTGATATTACACACACAATGCGCATCCGCACCGGTGAAACCGACGCGGACGCACTTTAAATAAACGAAAGAGGGAACTAAAAAAATGCGTATCAACTCTTGGACCCAGAAATTGGGGAAGACCATCGTGGGAGCAGCCGTTATGTCAGCTGTCTCCCTCATGGCCATGGAGCCGGCACTTGCGCAAGATGCCGCCAAAGCAGCTCCGGTGAGCCCCGAAGTCGCCAATATCTTCAACACATTGCTGTTTCTCATCGGCGGATTTCTCGTCATGTGGATGGCCGCTGGCTTTGCGATGCTGGAAGCTGGCCTTGTGCGCACCAAAAACGTTGCCATGCAATGTACTAAAAACATCGCGCTATATTCCATCGCCGGTCTCATGTACTGGGTTGTCGGTTACAGCTTGATGTACACGGGCGTCGATGGCGGTTTCCTTGGCTCCTTCACTCCCTATAGCTGGCCAGATGCTGGCAAAGGCGTTATTGCAGATGGCAGCTATTCTGTTGCTTCCGACTGGTTCTTCCAGATGGTGTTTTGCGCAACAACCGCTTCAATCGTATCAGGAACCGTTGCCGAACGCGTCAAGCTTTGGCCGTTCTTGTTGTTCGTTGTTGTCCTCACTGGCTTCATCTATCCCATCATTGGTGCCTGGAAATGGGGCGCAGGCTGGCTCGCATCTGGTGCCGACACAAGCTGGATCAAATCGATCGCTGGCGCTGAATTTCAGGATTTCGCTGGTTCAACCCTTGTTCATTCAACCGGTGGCTGGGCCGCTTTGACGGGTGCCATCATCATTGGCGCACGTACTGGCAAATTCCAGTCCAACGGCATGATCCATCCAATCCCCGGGTCCAACATGGCCCTGGCGACGCTTGGTACTTTCATCTTGTGGCTTGGTTGGTTCGGCTTTAACGGCGCATCACAGCTTGCCATGGGTACCGTATCTGACGCCGCTGATGTCTCGCGCATCTTCGTCAATACAAACCTTGCCGCTTGTGGCGGTGTTGTTGCGGCCATCATCCTCAATCAGCTGATCTACGGCAAAGTCGATTTGACCTTCGCCTTGAACGGCGCGCTGGCTGGCCTAGTTGCCATCACCGCTGAACCTTTGACGCCCTCACCATTGTGGTCGATCATCATCGGTAGCATTGGCGGCATCATCGTCGTATTTGCTGTGCCACTGCTTGATCGCATGAAGATTGACGATGTCGTGGGTGCTATTCCAGTCCATCTGATGGCTGGTATCTGGGGCACAATGGCTGTACCGCTCACCAATACCGGTGCCACCTTCCTGGCACAGGCCATTGGTGTTGGCGCGGTTGCTGGTTTCGTGATCGTCGTCAGCTCGGTTGTCTGGCTGTTCTTGAAATACACCATCGGCGTGCGGCCATCGCTGGAAGATGAAGCAATGGGCCTCGATAAAGCCGAAGTTGGCCTTGAAGCCTATCCCGAGTTTGGTTCTGGGTCCCAGAAATTCTAGCCACAAATTCGAAAACGCTTTAAACTCGACAAGACAAGAAATGCCCGTCCTATCTGGGCGGGCATTTTTTTATCTCCATACTGAATATCTGCCGGGTAAACAGGTCATTTTATGCACAATTATTGTGGGTAATTATCGACAACAAAAAATAAACACTATTTGATCACAACACTAATTTCGCACTAAAGAAATGAAATATCAGACTTTTAGTGCGCACAACGCCAAACTTCACAAGGAAAAAACTTCATTTACTAATAAATTCTTGCCAACCCACTACATGCGACATATTGTAACAGTAGGGAATGTCGGCAAGGACCCCCAAATTTTTAGACTTGCTGGGCCCTTGTTGTTTTGCGTATCTCGACATGCCTTATTTAAAAGACTTCGCGTACTGCGGGTATGAGAAGGAAAGGAGAGCTACGATGAAATCGGATAACTGGTTAATACTTTGGTCAATCTCCGGACTATTCGCGACTATTACAGCCGGATATGTGCTGGCGAGCCTAACCTACTAACTACCGTCCCCCCGACGCAGAATAATGGGTGGCATCCAACCAACACGGATGCCACCCACTTTTATTTTCACTCGCCCCAAAGCCCCGTATTGAAGATCACCTAGCACAATTTTTGATGCCTCTGGTTGCCCGGCCCCCCCCCCTCTTTCATAAAAATCCTTTGCGTTTTACGCGCTAAATCCCCTAAAACAATCAAAAACCATAAGAATTTCAAGAAAAAATAATGATCGTTTGAAGGGGAGTTATCATTTCATGGAGAAGACTGCGGAATCATTGCTAGGCATTGATGTGTTCTTTGTATTGTTGGGAGCCATTCTGGTTTTTGCCATGCATGCCGGGTTTGCGTTTCTTGAGGTCGGCACGGTGCGACACAAAAACCAGGTCAATGCACTGGTGAAAATCCTTGTCGATTTCGCCGTCTCTACAACCATGTATTTCTTCATCGGTTACACCATCGCCTATGGGGTGAATTTCTTTTCTGATGCTCAATCGATCTCTGGGGGCGGTGAGGGCTTTGCCAATCAAGGCTTGAGCCTCGTCAAATTCTTCTTTCTGGCGACCTTTGCCGCAGCCATCCCCGCCATCATATCGGGTGGCATTGCTGAACGCGCCCGGTTTTGGCCACAAGTCGCCGCAACCGCTCTTATTGTTGGCTTCGCCTATCCTTTATTGGAAGGCGTCGTCTGGAACGGCAATTACGGGCTGCAGGACTGGATGAAAGCGACCTTTGGCCATCCATTCAGAGATTTTGCCGGCTCGATTGTCGTCCATGCCTTTGGCGGTTGGATCGCTCTGTCTGCTGTTTGGGCCCTTGGCGCGCGTCAAGATCATTACAATAGCAAAGGCAAAGTCGTTGCCATCCCCCCCTCTTCCCTGCCCTGGCTGGCCCTTGGCTCCTGGCTTTTGTGCATTGGCTGGTTTGGCTTTAACGTCATGACCGCCGGCTCGGTCAAGGATATTTCAGGGCTTGTTGCGCTCAATTCCTTGATGGCGATGGTTGGCGGCATATTGTCGGCCCTCATTGTTGGCCGCAATGATCCAGGCTTTATTCACAATGGCGCGCTGGCTGGCCTCGTCGCTGTTTGTGCAGGTTCCGATATCATGCACCCCATCGGCTCGTTCATTGTTGGCGGCGTCGCAGGTGCGCTGTTCGTTTATCTGTTCCAGAAATGCCATAATGACTGGAAGCTTGATGACGTGCTCGGCGTCTGGGCCCTGCATGGCATGTGCGGATTATGGGGTGGCATCGCGGCCGGTATTTTCGGCCTCAAAGCACTTGGTGGTCTGGGCGATGTGAGCTTTGGCGCACAGCTCATGGGATCGCTTGGAGGTGCCGCCTTTGGTGGTCTGGCAGGCTTGCTGATCTATGGGGAACTCAAACGCCTTGTCGGCATTCGCCTCACGCCCGAAGAAGAGCGGATGGGCGCTGATCTCGCCATCCATAAAATCAGCTCAACTCCAGAGCATGATATTACGAGATAGCAAGATGCCCTGCCGGGCAGGTCCTGGCCGGACGGGCATTTTACGCAAATAGCGCTGGGGAGTTTCTAGTAGTACTATCGCTTCGCTGTTTGAGCACTCCTCCCCAGACCCGAAATAAAATGGGGATGAAAGGGGCTCGCCCTTTTCCGCCCGCCGCGCAGGCGATTGGCTTATTCTCTTTTATTCCTTCTCCCCGCGCATCGGGCGGGATAAAAGCCCCTCAATGGCAGCATCGACGCTTAGAGCTGGATAGTCATAGCCCTCAACGCCACCCCAGATAATATTGCGAACGGCTTCACAGATCGGCATTTCGATACCCTTTTCGCGGGCAATGCGGGTGACAGGAATAGCGGTATACATACCTTCGGTGACGCTGTTGCGAGCCGCTAGTATCTGTTCAACGCTCTGGCCCTCGCCCAGCGCATGACCAAAGGACATATTGCGCGAGGTTGGTGAGGAGCAAGTCAGCACCAGATCCCCCAGCCCCGACAGTCCATCCATGGTTTCACGTTTGGCCCCAAAGGCGAGAGCAAAGCGCATGAGTTCGGCAAAACCTCGGGTGATCACGGCAGCATGGGCACTTTTGCCAAGCTGCTTGCCCTCGACAATACCTGCCGCAATGGCCAACACATTCTTGATAGCGCCGCCAACTTCGACCCCCATCAGATCTTCAGACAGATAGACCCTGAAATTTCTATGGGCAATGGCGCCAGCCAATTGTTCTCCCAGCTGCGTATTCTCGCAA
Source organism: Alphaproteobacteria bacterium (assembly GCA_024280895.1). Taxonomy (GTDB): domain Bacteria; phylum Pseudomonadota; class Alphaproteobacteria; order Rhizobiales; family JAKIUO01; genus JAKIUO01. The sequence continues at coordinate 34,795 of JAJRPI010000065.1, forward strand.
GCGAGCGTCACAGCGGCGGGTAAGCCGCGCGCGACTTCGATGGCAAAACTTGGTCCAGACAATGCCGCAAGGGTGGCATTTGGCAATGCTTCTTCCAACACCTGCGTCAGTAATTTGCCGCTATCCTGCTCAATGCCCTTGGAGCAGATAACAGTTGGCGTATGAGGCTTGAGGTGAGCTGCCAGTTGTGTGGCCGTGCCGCGCATGAATTGAGCTGGCACCACCATTAGCAAGGCATCATTATCAGCGATTTGAGCGAGATCATTGGTCGCCTTTATGCCAGGGTCAAGTCGTATGCCCGCCAGATAGGTCTTGTTTTCATGAAGGTCGAGAATCTCCGACACTTCTTGCTCTTCGTGCGCCCACAAGGTCACCTCACGCCCCGCCAGAGCCAAAGTCTGCGCCAGTGCTGTGCCCCAAGCTCCCGCCCCCACAACGCCGATTTTCTGCAAGCTCATTCGTCTCTCCTTTAGCTGATCAGGCTTTTATACCAGCGCCTGATACCCGAGGGGCCGTTTCATCCAGCGGCCAGCGGGCACGCGCCGACAAATCAAGTGTGTCCGTGTTGCCGCGCACCAGATGCTCAAGCCCCGCATAGGCGATCATCGCCGCATTATCGGTGCAAAGATCAACGGGGGGCACATCAAACGCGAACCCGTTGTCATTGGCAAGTTGCAATAGTGCTGCACGCAAGCGTTGATTGGCGGCCACCCCGCCCGCCACAACCAATCGGCGCGGCGCGCTTGCTGCCATCGCACTTTCATAGGCTTGCATGCAGCGAGCAACTCGGTCGATCACCGCGTCACTGGCGGCCCGCTCAAACGAGGCGCACAAATCCTTAATATCTTGATCTGCAAGAGGGGCCAGTTTCGTGGCCTGCTGGCGCACGGCTGTTTTAAGACCCGAAAAAGAAAAATTGAGCTCCGTTCGCCCCTTCATGGGTCGCGGAAAAGAAAAGCGTTTATCATCGCCCTGCAATGCCATACGCGCTACTTGCGGCCCGCCGGGATAATCAAGCCCCAACAGTTTGGCGACTTTATCAAAGGCTTCACCAAGCGCATCATCCACCGTTGTGCCAAGTCGCTCATAATGCCCCACATCATGGACGATCTGCACCTGTGTATGGCCCCCTGATACCAACAGTAAAAGATAGGGCGGCTTAACGCCATCGCTCAAGCCCGGGGTCAAAGCATGACCTTCCAGATGGTTGATACCAATAAGGGGAATGTCGCTGGCAAAACAAATGGCCTTGGCGGTCATCAAGCCCACCATCAAGCCGCCAATCAGCCCGGGACCAGATGTGACCGCAACCCCGTCCAGCTGATCAAAGCTCAATTCAGCTTCTAACATGGCCTGTTCAACCAGTTTGTCCAGCAAATCCACATGAGCACGCGCCGCGATTTCTGGCACAACACCGCCAAAGGCCTTATGCTCGTCTATCTGCGAGCGCACCACATTGGACCTGATGCGCGCGCTGCCATCAGTTGCGCGCTCGACAACAGATGCCGCCGTCTCATCGCAACTGGTCTCTATTCCAAGAACACGAAGTGTTTTTTGATGTTTTTGCTGTTTGCTCATTGCGTTCTCATTACATGTCTTTTTTCAAAGATCCAAACCAGTTACTTTCCAGATTGTCATCCCAGCGAATGCAGGGAACCATAACCCCCGACCTGTCATTTCGTGAAAAAACCCTTATCTAATTTGCGGACACTGGGAGTATGGATCCCAGCCTTCGCTGGGATGACACATCATTTTGAATATCAATACTGCCCGCTCTGTCGCAAACCTCATTGCCTTTGTGTTAAATGTTGGTCTAAATGCACGCAATAGCTAATTCAGTTTCCGCCAAGGAGAAACGCACTTGCCTTCACCAGACTTTCCAACTGACCGCCCCATTCGCATTGGCACCCGTTCAAGCCCTTTGGCACTGGCGCAGGCCTATGAGACCAGATCCTTGTTAATGCAGGCTCACGGGCTTGAAGAAGATCGCTTCGAGATCATCAAAAAAACCTCGGCGGGTGACCGTATTCAGGACAAGGCCTTGCGCGATTTTGGCGGCAAGGGACTGTTCACAAAAGAAATCGAAGAAGCCCTTAGCGACGATGAGATCGACCTGGCCGTTCATTCCATGAAAGATGTGGCGACCCTATTGCCAGACGGATTGATCATACCGGCCCTTCTAACACGCGAAGATGTGCGCGACGCCTTTATGAGTTTCAAGGCGCAAAAACTGATGGATCTGCCGCAGGGCGCGGTGGTTGGTACTTCAAGCCTGCGCCGTCAGGCACAGGTGCGCCGCTTGCGCCCGGACCTTAAGGTCATCAATTATCGCGGCAATGTTCAGACCCGTCTCAAAAAACTGGATGAAGGCGTGGCCGATGCGACCCTTCTGGCCAATGCCGGATTGCGGCGTCTGGGCTATGAAGACAAGATCACCTCGTTGATTGAGATCGATGAAATGCTGCCAGCCGTGGCCCAAGGGGCCATTGGTTTGCAAATTCGCAAGGACGACACGCAAATGAATGCGCTGATCGCGCCACTCAATCACCAACCAACCTATGATTGCGTGATGATGGAGCGCGTCTTTCTGGGGCGTCTTGATGGCAATTGCCATACGCCAATCGCTGGCCTTGCGCGTCTCAACGACGGGGAGATCAGCTTTCGCGGCATGATATTGTCCCCTGATGGCGCACAGGCTCATGAAACCAGCCGCAAAGGAGCCCTCGCCGATGCTCAAAAAATGGCCCTTGATGCGGCAGATGCGTTGCTAGAGGTCGCTGGTGCTGATTTTTTAACGACGTCTTGATCAAAAAGGACGCCAGAACATGCGCTATTTGATTACGCGACCACTGCTACATGCAACGGAGATGGCAAGCGATTTCGAGAGTCTGGGCCATGAAGTGATTATCTCCCCGGTCATGCACGTCAATTGCCTGCGCCCCACCTTGCCAAATGCCGCCTTTTTGCACGGGCTGGTCATCACCAGCCGCAATGCCCTTCTTTGTTTGCGCCAGATCACTGATCTGCAAAATTATCATGACCTGCCTTTGTTTGCCGTTGGCAAAACCAGCGCACGTCTATCAAGAGAAGCCGGATTTAAAAAAGTAGTTGAGGGGCCCGGACGGGCCAGCGACCTTGTCCCCATCATCAAGGCGGCATTTGTGGGTATCCAGCATCCCCAGATCTATCATCCCTCGGGAGCAAAAAAAGCCTTCGACCTTGGCCCACCGCTGGCGCAGACAGGTATCAGACTGATCGAACAAACGATCTATAACACCAGTCCCGCCAACAGTTTTTCGTCACAAGCCATTGACGCCATTACCTCAAACAAGCTTGATGTCGTCGTCTTGATGTCCCCACAGAGCGCCAAATATTTTCATGCACTTATCCGCCAGAACCAGCTCGAGGGCCAAATGAGTGAAATCTCCTGCTTGTGCATGTCCAACAATGTAGCGACCGCTCTTGATCAAATGGCGTGCAAACGCAAACTCATTGCGAGCTCCCCCAATCTGCCGGGCATCATCAACATGATCGGACTTTAAGCTGTTGTTCCCTATAATATTGATGCAATATCTCCTAAATGGATCATTGCGGTTTACCCTATGGCGCAATATGGTCTATAGAGAAGAAGAGACCATGTTTTGCGTTCCCAGCTATGGTGAGATATGAAAAAAAATACCCCCCGCTCAAGTTCAAAACGCCCCACGGCGACCATCAATGTAAAAGCCACCGAAGTCAAAAAAGACCCGCCCAAAAAAGGCGATGAAAAAACCACGTCAAGCGCCACGAAAGCGGCAGGTGCCAGCACGGCCTCAAACGCAAAAAAGACCAACCCAAAATCAGTTTCTGGCGGCTCAACAACCACCAAAAGCAGCGCAGGTAAAAACCCACCCGGCGGCACGCCCCCCAAAGCGCCAAAAGCAGCCAGTTCTTCTGGCGGCGGCTTTTTCTCCCATCTCATGGCCTCGATCATTGGTGCCGTGTTGGGAATATTCGGCCTGTCCTATGCCAGCAACCAGAATATGTTGCCACAAACCGTTCAATTGGGAGGTGGCACCAGTAAGCAACTGAATATGCTTGCTGGCCGCGTTGGCTCGCTTGAAGTCCAAACCAGCTCAAATGATGTCAACTCCATCACAAACCGCCTTGCTCACCTCAATGAGCGCCTTGACAAAACACAGGCGGGGCTTGGCGGCGGCAAACAAGGGGCTCCCACCCTTGTGCAAAAAATCGCCCGCCTTGAGACCATCCTTGCTGATCTCGAAACAGCCGCGCGAACAGGCAAAGGCGGCAAGCTGGCCGGTCTAACCGCCGTTACCAAGCAGCTCAAGAAATCCAACAAGCAGACCCTTGCGCTCAATGGTGAGTTCATCAAATTACGTGAGGCCCAGACCTCTTTTCGCGAAGACCTCACCAGCCTTCGCAGTGCACAAGCTGATTTTCGCACCACAAGTGCCAAAATCTCCAATGAGATCGCCGCAATACGCAATGCAAACGCAAAAATGGTTGCCGATGCCAGCCGTCCGCCAGATGTCTCCGCGCAGATCAAACCCGTGATTGCCATGCTTGGCGATCTCACCGCGAAGATTGATGGTGTATTGGGCCGGGAAGCTGGATCAAAAGCCGAAGGGCGCAACATAGCCCTTGCTTTATCGCTGGGAGAGCTAAAACGCGCTGTCAATGAAGGGGCGCCCTACAAGGCCGAGCTGGCACGCGTACAACCCCACGCCCCCAAAAGTCTGGACCTTGCCATCCTCACCCAATATGCCAATAAGGGCATCGTCACCCATACTGCCTTGCGCTCTGAATTTTCGAGCGTTTCAAACAAGGCACTGGCCTCTGAACATACGGCGAAATCGGGCTCATTCATGGATCAGTTAATGGCCAATGCCAAGAGCATGGTGCAGGTACGGCCAACCGGACTTGTCGAGGGAGAAACAACCGGCGCCGTACTGTCTCGCATGGAATACAAGCTGGACCGTGATGATCTAAGTGGCGCACTCAAAGAAAGCGGCGCGCTCCAAGGTTCCGCCAAAGACGTCATGCAATCTTGGGTCGCCAAAGCGCGCTCACGGGTCAATGGTGACATGGTGTTACGAGCGCTTGAAGACAAAATTCGCAACTCGCTTGCGGGTAGCAAACCCAAAGCAAAAGGATAAGGTTTATGTGGCGGATCCTACTCTTTTTCGTTGCTGTCACCGGCACAGCCCTTGGTTTTTCATGGCTGGCTGATCGACCTGGTAAAATCAACCTTGTCTGGCAAGGTAACGTCTATCAAACAGAGCTAATGACAGCGGTGATCGGCTTTCTGGTGACCCTTTTTACCCTCATGGCGTTGTGGTGGCTGATCAAGAATGTGCTGTTTGCCCCTGGCAAGGTGTCACAAGCCATGCGTGTCAATAAACGCGAAAAAGGCCTTGAAGCCGTATCACGCGGGCTCATTGCGGTGAGCGCTGGGGACGCTGCGCTGGCCAAAAAGCTGGCAGCAAAAGCTGGACGCAAGCTGCAATCTGATAGCCTCACCACCTTGCTCAAAGCACAGGCGGCGCAATTGTCAGGAGATCGCAATACGGCAAGACGCCTTTATGAAACCATGCTGGAAAGCCCCGAAACTGAAGTGGCTGGACTGCGCGGCCTATATCTTGAAGCGCGCCGTGAAAAAGAAATCGAAGCAGCCCGCCAGTTTGCGCAAAAAGCCGTGCAACGCAATCCGCAGCTGTCCTGGTCCTCGCAGGCCTTGCTGGAAATCCAGTCGCGCTCTGGTCAATGGGCGCAGGCGCTCGAAACCTTGACCCTTGCGCGCAAGCATAACAAGATCGACAAGAAATCCGCCAATCGTCAACGGGCCGTTTTGCTCACCGCGCAGGCGCTCGAAAACGAGCAAGGTGAAATGGACATGGCGTTAAGTCAGGCGCTTGAAGCACACAAGCTGGCCCCTGATCTGGTGCCCGCCGCCGATGTCGCCGGGCGCATTCTGGCAACCCAGGGGAATGTTGGCAAAGCCTCGAAAATCATTCTGCGAACCTGGGAGGTCTCGCCCCATCCAGATCTTGCGTTGACCTATGCTCATGCGCGCCCGGGTGATAGTCCCCGTGACCGCCTGATCCGTGTTCAACAGCTAGCAGCCCGTACGCCCCACGATCAAGAAGGGGCGATTGCCGTTGCGCAGGCTGCCATCGAGAGCCATGACTGGGAGGAGGCTCGAGCGGCGCTGAAGGGCCTGCTTGATGAACGACCAAGTGAGCGCGTGTGCACCTTAATGGCGCGCATTGAAGGCGGCGAATTTGGCGACAAGGGACGCGTGCGCGAATGGCTGGCACGCGCAGTTCGCGCCCCGCGCGATCCGTCCTGGACAGCCGATGGCTATGTCTCAGAGCTTTGGGCTCCTGTCTCCCCCATCACTGGCCGACTGGACGCGTTTGAATGGAAAGTCCCCGTCGAGCGCCTCGAACATAAAGATGACGAGCTGCCATTCGAGGAATTTATTCCTCTCAAAGCCGAGATGAAGGCCGAGCAAGCAAATCTTGACGACCATAACGAAACCGCGATCGTCAAACCCGCGGCTGGCAGCCTCACACTTGCGCCAACAGATGCGCCAGCGGATGTCGTGAGTGAAAAAGCGCCTGAAGAAGTCGATGAGCCACAACCAGAAGATGACCAGGATTCAAAGGATTATATCGAGGTCATTGAGGCCGAGCCCGTTGAGCAGCCCGTCAAGTTCGACACCTCCTCAACGATCGATAAGCAAGAACCAGAGCCAGAGCCAAGCGAACCCAAGGCAACACCGGTCAAAAACAACGATCCCGAGATCTATATTGCCCCACGCATGCCCGATGATCCTGGACCCTATAGCAGCACAGGCAGTAAAAACCCAAAACTGCCCCAAAGATTCCGTCATTCGCAAAAGGGTACCTGATCCCCGCAAGCCGCCAATTCAGATTGGTTCGGCCGTCCGGTGATAATGCTCGCTCAAGACTTGATTTTACAAGCCTGCACCGCTATGCGTGAGGGCCTTGCTGGCAGTCTTCAGGCAAGAAGCTTTAGGCCGCGATCACGCTTATGTTGGTGGCCACAACAATTCGCTCAAGAAGCTGTTCGACCTGCTTGTCAAACCTGACGATATCCTGCTTCAAGATGATTGCCTGCTCATCAGCCCGCGTTGCTCTATTATCCCAAGCTTTTTTGAACATGGATTTGGCGATGCCGAACAAACCAGGTGTTGGTTGCAGGGAACGGACAATCGCTTCAAAGTCTCCCTCGATTTTCGCGCGGGGGATCGATTTGCTGCGCGAAACACATCCCTTTGTAACGCATAAATAATAGGCATATTTCTTGCGCTTGCCCTTTGACCAGCAGGATGTCAGGGGTTTGCCGCAATCGGCGCAGGTGACAAACCCCCGAAGCGGGAAGTCCGCCCTGATATCCTTGCGTGCAGGTGCATAAGCGCTGCCACTAAGCCTTGTTTGTATTTTCTGGTAGGTTTTGAGGCTGATCAGCCCCTCATGCTTTCCTGGCACCAGATGAAGGTTCCAGTTCTCATGAGAAATATAGCCCGCATAGATCGGTCGGGTCAGAACATCTGTCACCCGCGTTTGAGAAATCTCACCATGCTTGTTCTTTTGAAACAGGTCCGTGCCCTCTAAAAAGCGTTTCACTTCTGCCTGAGTCTGGAAGCGCCCAGAGGCATATCCTTCGAGTACATCTACAATTGTGGAGGCAGCCGGTTCATTGCGCACCAGCAATTTTCCATGCCCCGCTACGCGTTCAAACTTGTATCCAACAGGGTGGCGAAAGCACCAATAGCCATTCATCATACGCGCTCGCATACGATTTAAAGTTTGCTCGCCATTTTTCTCACGCTGATGCTGAGCCACACTGGCCAGCAGATTTTCAACGAGGATAGAATCAGAATCTTCACCAAATTCAATAGAAGGAGATTCCAGCTTGCCGCCAGCTTTGGCCAACATGGCACGCAGTTTTAAGTGAGCTTCCAGCCCCCTGGCAAGACGACTAATGTCATCTATA
>JAJRPI010000066.1 GCA_024280895.1 Alphaproteobacteria bacterium
AACTCGTCACTGGCCACTGCCATTGCCTTCGAGGATATTGTCGCCTTATGGACTGGCACCTCGCTCAATCAGACCGGGCAAGCACTGATCATCGTCGCGATGACCGTTGTTGTCTATGAATTGCTGAGCCTTTTGACCTCCGTAGCCCTCAATATTTACAATAAACGTGTACAGCTGGTGGAGCGCTAGAATGACAGATGCCTTGATACATACAAGATTGCCAGATCGCGCTCCTCCTATTTCCGAGGCTGGCATTATTCACTGGGCTCGAACAAATCTGTTCAGCTCCGTGACCAATACCGCGATGACCCTTTTCAGCTTGTACGCGCTCTATGTGCTCGTGCCGCCATTGGTCAATTGGGCCCTTATCAACGCCAATCTTGCCGGAACAGATCGAACCGGTTGTGACGCCAATGAGCACGGTGCCTGCTGGACCTTTATCAAGGTGCGCTTCAATCAAATCATGTATGGTCTGTTTTATGGCTCCAATCCCGACCAGATATGGCGCCCCATACTGGCATTCTTTTCGCTGGTCGGCCTGATTATCCCCTTGTTTATTGACAGTTTCAATCACAAGGGCAAGCTCGCTGCATTCGTTTTGATTGTCTTCCCGTTCATCGCTTTTGCGCTCATTCATGGTGCCTGGCTTGGCTTGCCTGTTGCTGATACCAGCGAATGGGGCGGCTTTTTGTTGACCTTCGTTTTAGCGAGTGTGGGCATTGTGGCGGCCTTGCCTATCGGTATCCTACTGGCCCTTGGCCGACGTTCAGATCTGCCGATTGTCCGGGGGTTCTCGGTTTTCTATATCGAGTTGTGGCGCGGCACACCGCTCATTACAGTGTTGTTCATGGCGTCCGTTTTGCTGCCATTATTCTTCCCCGCTGGCGTTGATTTCGACAAGGTATTGCGAGCACTGATCGGCATCACCTTATTCCAGTCGGCCTACGTCGCCGAAGCCATCAGGGGCGGCTTGCAAGCCATTCCCAAAGGCCAGTTTGAAGCAGCCGACGCGCTTGGACTTTCTTACTGGAAAAAAATGTCTTTCATTGTGCTGCCGCAAGCCCTGAAAATATCCATTCCCGGTATCGTCAACACATTCATCGCGCTGTTCAAGGATACCTCACTGGTATCGATTATCGGCCTGCTTGATCTTCTCAACATGTCACAAACAGCCTCGCAAGGGTTGGAGTGGAAGGGCTATGATACAGAGGCTTATCTGTTTGCAGCCTTCATATTCTGGATGTTTTGTTTCGGCATGTCCCGCTATTCGAAAAACCTTGAAGAATCACTCGACCGTGGCCACAAAAATTAAGTAAATGTCTGGAAGGACTTGACGCATGACTAACACCGATACACAAGGCCAAGCGGTCCCACAAATGCCGAGTTCTAACGAAGGCTCGTACAGCATCGACATTGAGGGTCTCAACAAGTGGTATGGCACCTTCCATGTTCTAAAAGACATCAATCTGAAAGTCGCCAAGGGCGAGCGCATCGTGATTTGCGGGCCATCCGGGTCTGGTAAGTCAACGCTGATCCGCTGCCTCAACCGTCTGGAAGAGCATCAAGAAGGCACCATCATTGTTGATGGTGTCGAACTCACCAATGATGTCAAAAATATCGACAAGGTGCGCCGTGAAGTCGGCATGGTGTTCCAGCATTTTAATCTGTTCCCTCATCTCACCGTTTTGGAAAATTGCACGCTGGCACCGATCTGGGTACGCAAAACCCCGAAAAAAGAAGCCATCGCTGACGCCATGAAATATCTTGAGCGCGTGCGCATCCCCGAGCAGGCCAACAAATATCCCGGACAGCTGTCAGGCGGCCAGCAGCAGCGTGTGGCCATTGCGCGCTCGCTCTGCATGAACCCACGCATCATGCTGTTTGATGAGCCAACCTCGGCGCTTGACCCTGAAATGATCTCAGAAGTGCTGGACGTGATGATTGATCTTGCCAATAGCGGCATGACCATGCTGTGCGTCACCCATGAAATGGGTTTTGCCAAACAGGTTGCTGACCGGGTGATCTTCATGGATTACGGCGAAATCGTTGAAGAAGCCGCTCCAGAAGAGTTCTTCAACAATCCCAAACATGATCGCACCCAGCTCTTCTTGAGCCAGATCCTGGCGCATTAAACTATCTCACGGCTATTCGCGCTAACGCGCGGCCTTCGATGGGGCGCGCAAACGCGGCGGCCGGTCGGCCTTGCCTCTCCCGGTGGTCGGATTAATCTCACGGCTTAGTTGATCTCACGGCTATTCCTCACTTCGCTCGGGCCTCCATTTTAGTTGCCCTACCGCTACGCTATTTGAGGGCTATGGGCACGCTAGGGCTTGAGGCAGCGCAGCGATAGACCATTACGAGAAAGCGGTGCGTCGTTACGCTTGCCGATGACTATATCGGGGTTTATATTCTCTTTGAGTCTTCATACATTCAATCGATTATTCGATTGAGATAAACCAAATCGAGCGCATTTCATGTTCAAGACAGATGCCATCAAACTTGCAGATACGAAAGTTCGCAAGCTTGACGATGGCTATTGGACGGCCGGATATATCACCCCGCAAGACATAAAGATGGCGGCGGATTGCGGTTTTAAATCCATCGTCAATATCCTCCCCAAGGACGATACAGACCAGCACATGACCGATGCGCAGGCCCAACAACTAGTCGAGAGTGCTGGCCTCAATTACCGCTACATGCCGCTCTACGGCCATCAGGTCAATAATGAATATATCGCCACTGCCTACGGTTCGATGGTCGAGGAACTGCCAGAACCGGTTCTCACCTATTGCCGCTCTGGCACCCGCGTCACGCTCTTATGGGCGATGATCCGCGCCGGCAAACTGGATATAGACGACATGCTCGACCGCGCTCTTGATAATGGCTACGATATCGAGGTCATCAAGGAAGATCTCCAGATGATGTCAAAGAAACGCAGATAATAATCTTTTCAGCTGACTTCAAAACGCTTTGCCCATTGTTTTTTTCTTGAACAAACCCAGATAAAAAGCCATGAAGATGTTTAGAAACAGCCTATAATAGCGTTGTTTAAGCGTAAGCATTAAAGAGAACACACACCATCTATCAATAGGAAAAGTTATGATTTTTCGCCAATTATTCGACAGTGTTTCAAGTACTTACAGCTATCTCATCGCCAGCAGGCCTGGCGGGGAAGCATTGATCATTGATCCGGTACTCGAAAAGGTGGATCGTTATTTAACGCTGATCGACGAGTTGGATTTGAAACTGGTCAAGGCGATCGACACCCATTTGCACGCCGATCACATCACGGGGCTTGGTGCCTTGCGAGACAAGACCCAGTGCATCACCGTGATGGGCGAACAAAGCCTGGTCAACGTGGTGTCCATGCGTGTCGCTGATGGCGATTATATTGATATTGAAGGCAGCCGCCTTGAGGTTTTGTACACGCCGGGGCACACGGATGATAGCTATAGTTTCTTGATGGGAGACCGCGTCTTTACAGGCGACACGCTGCTGATCCGTGGCACTGGCCGCACCGACTTCCAGAACGGCGACGCAAAGGCTCAGTATCATTCCATTTTTGATCGGCTCTTGAAGCTGCCTGAACAAACGCTCGTCTATCCGGGCCACGATTACAAAGGCGATACTGTCAGCTCGATCGGCGAAGAAAAGGCGTTTAACCCGCGCCTGCAAGTGCAATCAATCGACGAATATGTCGACCTCATGAACAATCTCAATCTGCCCAATCCCAAGCTCATGGATGTGGTCGTCCCTGAAAATATGCAAATTGGTCTGGTGCAACAAGAAAATGCCAAATGCGGATGGGCACTCTCTCCTGAACAGATCTCAAGCCTGCAGGGGCAGGACGATATCGTGTTTGTGGACCTGCGCGAAGACAAAGAGCGCCAAAAAGACGGCGAGATCCCAGGGGCGCTACATGTCCCCTATTCCGACTTGCAAACCAGTCTGGCAGATGATGGTAAACTGCGAGCCCAAGCTATTGACCTGAATAAGCGCCTGGTCTTCTTGTGCCCCTTTGGAGAGCGATCAGCCATGGCAGTACGCGCAGCCCAGGATCTTGGAATAACAACCGCCTGTCATATTGCCGGCGGCACCAATAATTGGAAAATGGCCGATCGACCAACCGATTGATCGTCGCGATTACCTTAACTGCGCACTGACAAAGGGTTACGATATTGAGGTCATTTGAAATGATCTCGAAATAACACAAATAATCGAAGGTGATGTTAGTGGGGGTATGAAGTGATCTGAAAGTAAAGCCAACTAGTAAAACCCAAAAAAACTTCCATTAAATTATCTAAAACTTGGATACCACCACAGTACATTCGCATAACTGTAATTTCATTATTGTAGAGTATTATTATTACTACTCTCGCCCGGCATGACATGGCGGAGAGAAACCGCCATGTCATTTGATTTTTTATGTTAGTGCTTAGTTGGATCGGCCAACCTATAGCGTTGTCCAGATTTAGGAGTTGGAGGAAGAGGCTCACCTTTAGTAACAGTCCGCTCTTTTCCCGTCCAACCACCTCGCGGTCCCTCAATCTCATATTGACCAGATTTGAGAGCCCTTTCTCCCGGCTTAAAGATTTTATCTTTCGACATGAAGAGACTCCTTGACGGGTGAGATATTTGAAAAGCGCTTGCCTGTCGCGATCTCGCTTATTCTCCCTTGGTTCAGATCAAAATCTGCTGCAATACGGTGCTGGAAGTCACCCTGCTGGATTCTGGCCTTAATTTTCGCCACATCAAGTGGTGTAAGCTTATGGACTGATGCCATTTTTTTCGTTCCTTTGGCGCAATTAATAATTTGCCTCCAGAATCGGGAGAAGCTATCGTGATGATGCGACTCATGTAGATGCTCCTCCCAAATTCTGTGGCACCTTCAACCGATGGCGCCACGCACCGGAAGAAAATCCTCATGTAAAAACGGGACCGCAATTGCGGTCCCGTTTGACTTTTACGAACTAAATTCCTTGAAGTGATGTTGCACTTCTCCATTTTTTACAAACTTCGTCAGAAGTCGGTAAGCATTTTTGAACCCATCCTTATGACGCTCGTAGCGGACCCGCCCTGCAACAATTGATGGGGAAATTTTAAGCTGGTGAGCCAAAGCCATCACATTTAGTGGGGTTGCTTCATATTTTACCGGATGGCGGTTCCAAATCTCTTTTGGGATAAGAGCTTCTTCGGCCCATTCATCAGCTTCCTTCTCTTGCCTATCTACATCATCTCCCTCCCCAGCGATTAGAGTAAGGTCATCGACGAATAAAGTATGGCTATCTCCGTCAATATGGCGTCCAATATGGGCAAGCTCGTGCATAAGGCAAAACCAGAAATTATCAAGTCTGTCATAGCGAAGTGTCATGCCAATCACAGGTGTGCCCTCAATTGTCATCATCGCAGCACCATCCAAATGAGTTCTGGGAAGATGCTCGGCGATGATAAGAGCAATACCGTGGCGACTCAGGTGCTCTTGAGCGAGTTTGGGCCCTTCACGAAATGCACTGAGTTTTGCAAGTTCTCCCATGAAGTTTGGGGTAACAGTACCTGGTGTAAATGAACCATCTAAGGTTTTAGACCGTGCCTTACCCAAAATATGGATACACCATGCGTGCAAGGCATATTGATCTGTCTTGGCGTTGACACGTGTCTGATTATTTTTTCGATAATGAGGGAGCGGCAGATCACCGCTATCCACCGCCAATTTCATGAGAGCCCGCATTATTTCTTCAGCCCTGTCTTTCATATCCCTTGCCCCTTCGATCCAGCCAAGTTTCTTCATGCCAGACAAGGGGTATTTATGCCACTGAATGCCAGCTAGTTCTGGTGGTAGGGATCCTTGTGGGTCTTTGATTAAAACCTCAGCGGGTATTCCAAGGTAATTATTCAGTGCACGTATCATTTTCAGTGTTAGGTTTCTCTTTCCTGACAGAACTTCTGAAACCTTGGAGCGGCTGCCGATTATGGGAATAAGGTCAACCTGTTTAAGGCTTGCCTGTTCCATGGCAAATTTGATTGCTGTTATAGGGTCAGGCAAATCTATAGGAAATTTCTGATCTTCATAATCCTCGATCAGTTTTGAACGCAACTCCAATTCGTCGCCTTCTGGAGTTCCTTTTCTAGCATTCATTAAATCGAATGCACGGGCAAGGGCGGCCTCATATTGAGCCTCGGTTTTGATTAGCTTTACATCATCCATAGTCAAACCTCCTCCGCGTTGATCTTGCCATATTCCTCATGCGTTCCGACAAAACGAATAAAAACCTGCCCGTAGTCATAGTTAACCTTTACAATCACGCGGTACTTGTTTCCTCCAATGTTAAAGACAATCCTTCGATCTTTAAGAAAGCTGGCAGCCCCAAATTTATCTTTTACGTCTTGCGGTGTGCGCCACTCTGCTTCCTTAACAATATGGTACCAACTATCCAGAGGCCCTTTTGCATCATCATGCTCATCTCCAAATTCTCGCAGAGCTTTTCGCGAGATGATCCTCATGCCATACTCTCCAATATAGTCCCTTTCAGGTAATTTGTCAATAGTCCCTATTTATGAACATATGAATCTATTGTCAGGGCATAAATGTCAAGCCTCAACCATCGGACACTGTGGATACTATTTGATTTACAACGAATAATGCACGTCCATCACTGCGTACATCTGGAAAACTCCCCCCCACCAATTAAACCCTCATATCACTTCTTGCTTTGCCGAGCGCGCCGCCGGTGATATGACGATTTATGAGCAATGAACCCCCAGAAAAACCGGACGATAAATCCGGCAATCAATCCAGCAACCGGCTGGTGGAAGTGTTTCTGGATGAGGCCAGCATTGCCCGCTGTACCCCCGATATTGAGCATGAACGCAATGTCGCGATTTATGATCTGCTGGAGACCAATTTTTTTGAACTCTTGAAAGAGGGTGCCAATGGCCCCTATAGCTTGCAGTTGGCACTGGAAGAAAACCGGCTGGTGTTTCATGTTGGCGACGAGCACCAAAAGCCAATCAACTCTTTGATGCTCTCTCTTTCATCGTTCAAACGTCTGGTGGGCGATTATTTCTTGCTCTGCGAGAGCTATTTCGAGGCCATTAAAACGGCTCCTCCCAGCCGCATTGAGGCCATCGATATGGGACGACGCGGCCTGCATAATGAAGGGGCGCAACTGGTGCAGGATCGCTTGAGCGGCAAGATCAATGTGGATTTTGAAACGGCTCGAAGACTGTTCACGCTGATCTGTGCCCTGCAATGGCCAGGAGGGCCGGTGCGATGATCAATATAGACCCTGACATTGCGCGCAATATCCCGGACGCGGTGCTGTTTGCCTGCTCCATGAATGCGGTACGCTCTCCCATGGCAGCGGGTATTTTGCGCCATCTTGCCGGGCGGCGGATCTATGTGGAAAGCGCCGGCGTTCGCACCGGCGATCAAGATCCATTTGTAACCATCGTCATGGATGAAATAGGCATTGATGTCTCCAGACATCATCCCGTGGCCATTAGCGATCTCCATGATACCAATTTCGATTTGATCGTCAGCCTGACCCCCGAAGCACATCATCAAGCGCTCGAATTAACCCGCACGCAGGCGGTCGATGTGGACTATTGGCCAACGCTTGATCCGACCTTGGTGAACGGCAATCGTGAACAAATTCTAGACTCTTACCGCACCTGCCGCGACACCCTGTTCAAGAAAATAAAAGGCTTTTTCAGCCTTGATCGGGCCGCAAATCTCTAGCTCCACAGCTCAAAACCAGCAAATTATGAAAATAGTTACAAAAAACTGCAACAACGGCCTTGCTTTTGTCGCCAATCACTCACATGCTTTGAAAAATTTTATAGGAATGGGGTTACATGGCTAAAGAAGAATTGCTGGAGTTTGAGGGCATCGTCAATGAATTGCTGCCCAACGCGACCTTTCGGGTCGAACTCGAAAACGGTCACGAAGTGATCGCTCATACAGCTGGTCGCATGCGCAAAAATAGAATTCGAGTTCTGGCGGGAGATAAAGTGCTTGTCGAGATGACACCTTATGACCTCTCCAAGGGGCGCATCACCTATCGTTTCAAATAGGTTTGAGCCAGCTTGTTGCTGGCACCACCTCTTGCATATGGACAAGCTGCTTTGGTTGAAAAGATCACCACCGATGTGTCGGCCCAGGCCTTGAAAGGCAAAAAAGCCGATCATATGAAGCGCGGACAACTTGTGCTGGCCTCTGCCTCTCCGCGCCGCCTTGCCCTGTTGGAACAGGTCGGCGTCGTGCCCAATACCTTGCGCCCCACCACCATTGACGAAACCCCTGCCAAAGCAGAAATGCCGCGCACCCTCGTCAACCGGCTGGCGCTCGCCAAAGCGGAAGCTGCCCGCAATATTGTCCGCCAAGAACCCGATCTTGCCACCGCCTATATTCTGGCTGCCGATACTGTGGTTGCCGTTGGCCGCAAAGTGCTGGCCAAACCAGAAACCGCCGAAGATGCCGCCGCCTCGCTTTACCAGCTGTCGGCCCGCTCCCACCGCGTCTATACAACCGTCTGCCTGATCACGCCTGATGACAAGGTGCGCTCGCGCCTGGTTGAAACCAAGGTCAAATTCATGCGCCTGACCAGAGAGGACATCAATGCCTATCTGGCGACCGGAGAATGGCGCGACAAGGCAGGAGGATATGCCATCCAGGGTTTCGCCGCCGCCTTTATTACCGGGATCAAGGGTTCTTACACCAATGTTGTAGGCCTGCCCCTGCGCGAGACAGTCAATCTGTTGCGCGGCGAAAAATACCCGGTTTATTTCAACTGGTTGTCACGCGGTCACGTCGACGGCCAATAGGTGACCACGGCTGATTGAGGGAGCCTGATATGCAAATTTCCAAAGTAAAAACCAATAAAGCAAAAACCACTTCGTGCTCGATCTGTCAAAAATCAGTGGTTCAGGCCTTTCGCCCTTTTTGCTCCAAACGCTGCGCCGATGTCGATCTGTCGCGCTGGCTGAACGGCCGCTATGCCATCCCTGTCACCGAAGAGGATGGCGCCATCCCAACCCCATTTGGAAATGAAAATATCGAAGAATAAAGCCGGTCAGGCGCTGAGCCCCCGAGCAGCCAATAAATTTCGCTTGCATCAACAAAGCTCGAGGCAATAAATAAGCCTGCACCCCTGCTCAATCGGCAAAAGTTCACCATACAGCTGTTTTGAGCATAAATTGGTCCCGTAGCTCAGTTGGATAGAGCACCAGATTCCTAATCTGGGGGTCGCG